>NZ_CP044065.1:3027500-3655000 GCF_008693385.1 Cupriavidus pauculus | reverse complement strand
TTGAAGTTGGCCGGGCGTTTTTCGACGAAGGCGGCCATGCCTTCCTTCTGGTCTTCGGTGGCGAACGTCGCATGGAACAGGCGGCGCTCGAAGTGCACGCCTTCGGCCAGCGACGTCTCGTAGGCGGCGTTGACCGACTCCTTGATCATCATGACCACGGGCAGCGAGTAGCCGGCGATCGTCTCGGCCGCGCCCACGGCTTCCTCGAGCAGCTTGTCCGCCGCCACGACGCGGGAGACCAGGCCGGCGCGTTCGGCTTCGGCCGCGTCCATCATGCGCGCGGTCAGGCACAGGTCCATGGCCTTGGCCTTGGACACCGCGCGCGGCAGGCGCTGGGTGCCGCCGGCGCCCGGCATCGTGCCGAGCTTCACCTCCGGCTGGCCGAACTTTGCCGTGTCCGCGGCAATGATGATGTCGCACATCATCGCGAGCTCGCAGCCCCCGCCCAGCGCGTAGCCGCCCACCGCGGCGATGACGGGCTTGCGGATACGGCGGATGGTTTCCCAGTTGCGGGTGATGTAGTCGCCCTTGTAGACGTCCATGAACGAGTACTTGGCCATCATGCCGATGTCCGCGCCGGCCGCGAAGGCGCGCTCGCTGCCCGTAATGACGATGCAGCCGACCGCCTCGTCTTCATCGAACGCCGTCAGCGCCGCGCCGAGGTCGTCCATCAGCGCGTCATTGAGCGCGTTGAGTGCCTTGGGGCGGTTCAGGGTCACGATTCCGACGCGGCCGCGTGTTTCCACGAGGATGTTCTCGTACGACATGTCTGCTCCTTGTTATGACTGCTGGCTAGTGTAACGAGTGCTGCCTGTCTTTTCGCGACCTGGGGGCATAGACTCAGGCTTGCGCACATCGAGGAGCACATCATGTCACGCCTCATGCTGACGAACATCGATCCCGATGCGTCCGATGACGACGTCCACGCTTTTCTCCGCAAGTACGGTCTGCCCGATTCCAACATCCTCGAGCGCCTGGAAGGCGACGGCACGCGTCCCGCCGTGGTGCTGACCTACGACGACGTCGACGCCGAGACGCTCCACAAATTCTCCGAACGTATCCACCACATGTACTGGCGCGGCCGCGAACTCGTGGCCGAGGTCATGCACGACAGGTTCGCCTGATCGCGGGCCATCAGGGATATTGCCGATATTTACCGACCGCGTGGTCGGTTAATTTCCACATGATGCCCCGGGGAGACCGTCATGCGTTCGTCGCTCGATACCGGCCCGATCCTGCTGCAGTGGCAAGGCGATGTCGCCATGGTCACGCTCAATCGGCCCGACAAGCTCAATAGTTTCACGCGCGCCATGCACGAGGCGCTGCGCGGCGCGCTGGACCGCGTGGAAGCGGGCGGCGCGCGGGCGCTGCTGCTGACCGGCGCGGGACGCGGCTTCTGCGCGGGGCAGGACCTGGCCGACCTCGATTTCACACCCGGCAGCGCGACCGACCTCGGCACGCTGATCGACGACCACTTCAATCCGCTGGTGCGGCGGCTGCAGGCGATGCCGCTGCCCGTGATCGCGGCCGTCAACGGCACGGCGGCCGGTGCGGGCGCCAATCTGGCGCTCGCGTGCGACATCGTGATTGCCGCGCGGTCCGCGAGCTTTATCCAGGCGTTCGTGAAGATCGGGCTCGTGCCCGACTCCGGCGGCACGTGGTTCCTGCCGCAGCGCGTGGGGATGGCACGGGCCATGGGGCTGGCCATGACCGGCAACAAGCTGTCTGCCGAGGAGGCGGAAAATTGGGGGCTGATCTGGGAGACGCTCGACGATCCGCTGCTGCACGAGCAGGCGCTGGCGCTGGCCACGCAACTGGCGGCGCAGCCCACGCGCGCGCTGGCCGCGATCAAGCAGTCGATGCGGGCGGGGCTGACCCATACGCTCGACGCGCAGCTCGACCTCGAACGCGACCTGCAGCGCGACCTCGGCCGCTCGCACGACTATACCGAGGGGGTGAATGCATTCCTCGAGAAGCGCGCGCCCCGCTTCACCGGTGAATGACCCCGTGAACCGCGACGCGCAGGCACTGGCCGAAGCCGCGGCGACGGCAATGTACGACGCCGACGCATGCAGCCGCTGGCTCGGCATGGTCGTGGAAGCCGTGCGGCCCGGCTACGCGCGGCTGTCGATGCCGATCCGCCCCGAATTCCTCAATGGCCACGGCACCTGCCATGGCGGGCTGATGTTCACGCTTGCCGATTCGGCCTTCGCGTTCGCCTGCAACAGCCACAACGTGAATACCGTGGCGGCCGGCTGCAGCGTCGAGTTCCTGCGGCCCGTGCTGGGCGGGGACACGCTGACGGCGGAGGCCGTCGAGCAGGTCCTCTCCGGGCGCCATGGCATCTACGATGTGCGCGTGACGAACCGGGCCGGAGAGCCCGTGGCGATGTTTCGCGGCAAGTCCGCGCAGATCCGGGGGCATGTGGTCGAGCCGCTTCCGGGTACCTGAGACGACCGACAGGAGACTCCCATGCGCCCTGCCCCCAGCGCGTTCCAGACCGACCTGCCGCTCGAGCCGATCGAGACCGCCAGCCGCGAGGCACTCCAGGACCTGCAGATCGAACGGCTCAAATGGTCGCTGCGCCATGCGTACGACAACTCGCCGGTCTATCGCCGCAAGTTCGACGAGGCCGGCGTGCATCCGGACCAGCTGCGGTCGCTGGCCGATCTCGCGCGGTTTCCGTTCACGACCAAGCAGGACCTGCGCGACCACTATCCGTTCGGGATGTTCGCGGTACCGCAGGATCGCGTGGCGCGGATCCATGCGTCGTCCGGGACCACGGGCAAGCCGACCGTGGTCGGCTATACGCTGCGCGACATCGATACGTGGGCGACCGTGATGGCGCGTTCGATCCGCGCGTCCGGGGCGCGGCGCGGGGACAAGGTGCATGTGAGCTACGGCTACGGGCTGTTCACGGGCGGGCTTGGCGCCCACTACGGCGTGGAGCGCTGCGGGCTCACGGCGATTCCGTTCGGCGGCGGCCAGACCGAGCGGCAGGTGCAGCTGATCCTCGACTTCCGTCCCGACATCATCATGGTCACGCCGAGCTATATGCTGGCGATTGCCGACGAGCTCGAGCGCCAGGGCGTGGATCCGGCCTCGACCTCGCTGCGCCTCGGCATCTTCGGCGCCGAACCGTGGACGCCCGAGATGCGGCTGGCGATCGAGAAACGGCTCGGCATCTCGGCCGTCGATATCTACGGGCTCTCCGAGGTCATGGGGCCCGGCGTGGCCAACGAGTGCGCGGAGACCAAGGATGGCCCGACGATCTGGGAGGACCATTTCTACCCCGAGATCATCGACCCCGATACCGGCGAGGTGCTGCCCGACGGCGCATTCGGCGAACTCGTGTTCACGTCGCTGACCAAGGAGGCGATGCCCGTGGTCCGCTATCGCACGCGCGACCTCACGCGGCTGCTGCCCGGGACGGCGCGGCCCGCCTTCCGCCGCATGGAGAAGGTGACGGGCCGCGCGGACGACATGATGATCGTGCGCGGGGTCAATGTGTTTCCGTCGCAGATCGAGGAACTGATCCTGCGGCATGCGGAACTGGCGCCGCACTATCAGTGCGTGCTCGGCAAGGAGGGCCCGCTGGACACGCTGACCGTGCGCGTGGAGTGCGCACACGGGGCGAGTCCGGCCGATGCGGCCGGCGCGCGGACGACGCTCGCGCACGATATCAAGGCCTATATCGGCGTGAGCGCGGCGATCGACGTGCTGCCCGTGGGCGGGATCGAGCGCTCGGTCGGCAAGGCGCGGCGGATTGTCGACCAACGCGTCGACCAACGCCCGCGCTGAGCCGACGCCTGCCTCAGCTCCGGGGCATCAGCACCCACATGCGGCCGCCCTGCTTCATGCGGCCCGCGGTCTCGCCGGCCGCGTCGCCCGCGCCCCAGAAGAAGTCCGCGCGCACGCCGCCGCGGATGGCCGAGCCCGTGTCCTGCGCGAACATCAGGCGCTGGATCGGCTCCGTCGAGAGCGGCCGGGTCGTGGACAGGAACACAGGCACCCCAAGCGGAATCGTGGCCGGATCCACCGCGATCGAGCGTTCGGCGGTCAGCGGCACGCCGAGCGCGCCCACCGGGCCCTCATTGGTCGGGGGCAGTTCGCGGAAGAACACGAAGCGCGGATTGACGTTGAGCATCTCCTCGACGCGGGCCGGATTGGCGCGCGCCCAGGCCTTGATGCCCTGCATCGTGGCCTGCACGGGGGTGATCTCGCCGCGGTCCAGCAGCCATTTGCCGATCGAGCGGAACGGCTGGTCGTTGGTCCCGCCAAACCCGACGCGCATCATCGTGCCGTCCGGAAGCCGGATACGGCCCGAGCCCTGGATCTGGAGGAAGGCCGCTTCCACGGCGTCATCGACCCAGACCAGCTCGTTGCCGCGCATGGCCGGGTTCTGCATGAGTTCGCCGCGCGCGGGCAGCGGGCCCTTGCCCATCGTGGGCGGGCGCCGGTACAGCGGCACCTGGTACGGGCCCTGGCGCGTGCGCGAGCCATGCAGGATCGGTTCGTAGTAGCCCGTGATCAGCCCGCTGTCCGTGCCGTCGCCATTGACCACGCGGTACGGCTGGAAGTTGGTCTCGAAATACTCGCGCATCGCGGGCAGGTCGCCCGCATCGACCATGATGCCGACCGAGCAGACACGGTTCCAGTCGGGACGCTTCTTGAGCGCCTGGCAGCTGGCCAGCAGCGCGGGCCAGGCCGCGCGTACGTCGTCCGCGCTCCAGCCGCCGACCTCGTTCCAGCTGACGGCCTGCAGGCGGCCGGCCGCGGTCGAAGCCGGGGGTGGCGCGGTACCCGTGCCCGGCGTGGTGGCCGTGGGGCCGCCGGGGCCCTGTACACGTGGGGGCGGGCCGCTCGAGCAGCCGGCGAGCCAGATCGCCACGCTGGCCATCGCGGTCCAGCCGAGGCGGCGCCAGTTCGTCATTGCTTGATATCTCATCTGTGATCGAAGCCGTATCTCATACAATCGTCATTTGCATCGCACCGCTATCCCTGACGATTCCATTCCGAATGAGTTCCCGATGAGCCAGTTTCTGTCAGACCATCCGATGCTCGTGTTTGCGCTGGAGGCGGGCGCGGCCCTGTTCCTGCTCGTGTTCATCGTCGTCTGGACCATGGGCACCGCAAAGAAGAATCCGCGCCCCACGCGCGCGCCCGACGATCATCCCTCCCGCAACGGTGGCGCGAAGCCAGCGCAGGAGCAGGCGGAAACGGGCTCGCGCGAGTCCTGACCCCCGGGTCAGTGCAACATGCGCGGGAGCACGAGCGCGAATTCGGGAATGGGGACTTCGAAGCGGTGGCCGTCCTCGGCCACGCAGAAGTATTCGCCCTTCATCGAACCGACCGGGGTCGAAATGGTGGCCCAGCTCGTGTATTCGAAGTGCTCGCCCGGCTTGAGCAGCGGCTGGTGGCCCACCACGCCCAGGCCCGACACTTCCTGCGAGGCATTGTCGCTGTCGGTGATGACCCAGTGGCGCGAGATCAGCTGCGCGGCCACTTCGCCGGTATTGCGGATATTGATCGTGTAGGCGAAGGCGTAGCGCCCGCGCTCGGGGTCCGACTGGTCGGACAGGTACTGGGTACGTACCGTCACGGAAAATGCGTACTCGCTCATTGTCGGCAGGGCTTGTTGGCTCGAGGTGACCGCATTGTGCGGCAAGGCCCCGGCAGCGGCAAGCGGCCCGACAAGCGTAGAATACCGGCTCGTCTCAGCCCCAGCGCACCGCCCCCCACATTGTCATGACCACCTATCGCATCGCCCCCTCCATCCTCTCCGCCGACTTTGCCCGCCTGGGCGAGGAAGTCCGCCGTGTGACCGAGGCCGGCGCGGACTGGATCCACTTCGACGTGATGGACAACCATTACGTGCCCAACCTGACCGTGGGACCGCTGGTCTGCGAGGCCATCCGCCCGCATGTGACCGCTCCCATCGACGTGCACCTGATGGTCCGCCCGGTCGATCGGATCATCCCGGACTTTGCCAAGGCCGGCGCCAATATCATCACGTTCCACCCGGAAGCCAGCGAGCACGTCGATCGGTCGCTCGCGCTGATCCGCGACAACGGCTGCCAGGCCGGCCTCGTGTTCAACCCGGCCACGCCGCTGCATCACCTGGACCACGTGATGGATCGGCTGGACGTGATCCTGCTGATGTCGGTGAACCCGGGCTTTGGCGGCCAGTCGTTCATTCCCGAGACGCTGAACAAGCTGCGCGCGGTGCGTGCCCGCATCGACGCCTACGCCGAACGCACGGGCCGGAAGATCCTGCTGGAAGTGGACGGCGGCGTAAAGGTGGACAACATTGCCGAGATCGCGGCGGCCGGCGCCGATACGTTCGTGGCGGGCTCCGCGGTATTTGGCAAGCCCGATGCCGATGGCGGCTACAAGGGCATCATCGGCGCGCTGCGCGAACAGCTGGCGAAGGTTGGCCAATGACCGTCGAAATCCTGCGCCGCACCGACTGGAGCGGCATTCAAGGCGTGATCGTCGACCTCGACGGCACGATGGTCGATACGGCCGGTGACTTCCACGCCGCCATCAACGCGATGCTGCTGGCGCTGGCGCACGCCCATCCGGAGCTCGGCCCCGTGGAGCCGATGTCCGCGCAGGCGATCGTCAGTTTCGTCGGCAAGGGCTCCGAGAACCTGATCCGGCGCGTGCTCGAGACGCGCCTGCCGCAGCAGGCCACCGCGCTGTTCGACGAGGCCTACGACCTCTACGACCGCGAATACGTGCGCATCAACGGCCAGTTCTCGTCGGTCTACCCCAACGTGCGGGAAGGTCTGGCGGCGCTCAAGGCGGCCGGTCTGCGGCTGGCCTGCGTGACGAACAAGCCGGAGAACTTCACCACGCCGCTGCTCGCGCGCACCGGTCTGGACCAGTATTTCGAGCTCGTCTACGGCGGCGACGCGTTCGCGCTGCGCAAGCCGGATCCGTACCCGCTGCTGCAGGTGGCGCAGGCCTTCCGGCTGCAGCCGTCGGCCATGCTGGCCATCGGCGACTCCGAGAACGACGCCCGCGCCGCGCGCGCGGCCGGCATCGGTGTGCTGCTGATGCCATATGGCTACAACCATGGGAACCCTGTACAAGGCGTCGACGCCGATGGTATAGTCGCCGACATTGCGCGCGTTGCTGCCCTTCTGGCCGCACGGCGTTAGTCACAGCGTCAATAGCAGCGTTAGTCACAGCGTCAATTCATCGCAAGTCAATCACCTGAACGTCAATGTTCGTCAACCGCAAACGCATCTCTTCTGGCAGTGATCGGCAGGCTTGGCCCTGGCGTCGCTGGCACGCCTCCATCCAGGCGTAAGGTGCGTTCGCGAGTCTCCTGACAGTTCCCAGCAGATCCCATCCTGCCGCACCGTAATGCAGGGCCGCCCATGACGGGCGCCTGTGCTACGGTTAGCTCCACGAACGCGCCGCACGCCACCCCGAGCCGTGTGCGCCCTTGTCCGCAAGCCATCGTCACACGGTCCATACCCCGGGGGCGGATCCGTGCATGCATGCATCCGCCTCTTGCCGACATCGCGGTGCCGCGTCCCCACCTGTCCATGACGGGTGCCGCAAGCAGAGGATCGACATGACAGAACTCGAATTCAAATCGCTGGCCGATCAGGGCTACAACCGCATTCCGCTGATCGCGGAGGCGCTGGCCGATCTGGAAACCCCGCTCTCGCTGTACCTCAAGCTGGCGCAGTCGCAGACGCGCGGCGTGAACACCTTCCTGCTGGAGTCGGTGGTCGGCGGCGAGCGCTTCGGCCGCTATTCGTTCATCGGCCTGCACGCCCGCACGCTGCTGCGCGCCTATGGCGAGCGCGTGGAAGTGGTCACCGACGGCAAGGTCGTGGAGACGCACGAAGGCAACGCGCTCGATTTCATCGCGACGTTCGAGAGCCGCTTCAAGGTGGCGCTGCGCCCGGGCCTGCCACGGTTCTGCGGCGGTCTTGCCGGTTACTTCGGCTACGACGCGGTCCGCTATATCGAGAAGACGCTGGCCGGCACGCAGAAGCCGGACGACCTGAACCTCCCCGATATCCAGCTGCTGCTGTGCGAGGAACTGGCCGTCATCGACAACCTGTCGGGCAAGCTCTACCTGATCGTCTACGCCGACCCGACCACGCCGGAAGCCTATTCCCGCGCGCGCCAGCGTCTGCGAGAACTGCGCATGAAGCTGCGTCAACCCGTGGACGTGCCGGTGACCAGCCCGTCGGTGCAGACCGAGGTGTACCGCGAGTTCGCGAAGGCGGACTATCTGTCCGCCGTGCACAAGGCCAAGGAATACATCATGGCCGGCGACATGATGCAGGTGCAGATCGGCCAGCGCCTGATGAAGCCGTATCGCGACGCGCCGCTGTCGCTGTACCGCGCGCTGCGTTCGCTGAACCCGTCGCCGTACATGTACTTCTACAACTTCGGCGACTTCCAGGTGGTGGGGGCTTCGCCGGAAATTCTGGTGCGGCAGGAGACGCGCAAGGTCGAGAACGATACCTCGCGCGTGATCACGATTCGCCCGCTGGCCGGCACGCGTCCGCGCGGCAACACGCCCGAGCGCGATGCCCAGCTGGCCACGGAACTGCTCAACGATCCGAAGGAGATTGCCGAGCATGTGATGCTGATCGACCTCGCGCGCAACGATATCGGCCGCATCGCCGAGATCGGCTCGGTCAAGGTGACCGACAAGATGGTCATCGAAAAGTATTCGCACGTGCAGCATATCGTGAGCTCGGTGGAAGGCACGCTGCGCGACGGCATGACCAACCTCGACGTGCTGCGCGCGACGTTCCCGGCGGGCACGCTGTCGGGCGCGCCCAAGGTGCGCGCGATGGAGATCATCGACGAACTGGAACCGCGCAAGCGCGGCATCTATGGCGGCGCGGTGGGCTATCTGTCGTTCGGCGGCGAGATGGACCTCGCGATCGCGATCCGCACGGGCATCATCAAGGACGGCAATCTCTATGTGCAGGCGGCAGCGGGCATCGTTGCCGATTCGGACCCCGAATCCGAATGGAAAGAGACCGAGGCGAAGGCGCGCGCCGTGATCCGCGCTGCCGAACAAGTCCAGGACGGCCTGGACACCGAGCTCTGAACCGGACAGGAGAATTGCCATGCTGCTGATGATCGACAACTACGATTCGTTCACCTACAACCTGGTGCAGTACTTCGGCGAGCTCGGCGAAGACGTGCGCACCTATCGCAACGACGAGATCACGATCGCGGAGATCGAGGCACTGAAGCCCGACCATATCGTCGTGTCGCCGGGACCGTGCAGCCCGCGCGAAGCCGGTATCTCCATCGACGTGCTGAAACATTTCGCGGGCAAGGTACCGCTGCTGGGCGTGTGCCTGGGCCATCAGGCCATCGGCGACGCGTTCGGCGGCAAGGTGATTCGCGCCAAGCAGGTGATGCACGGCAAGGTCAGCACGATCGAGACCACGCAGGACGGCGTGTTCGCCGGCCTGCCCAGACACTTCGACGTGACGCGCTATCATTCGCTGGCCATCGAACGCGAGACGCTGCCGGACTGCCTCGAGGTCACCGCATGGACGCCCGATGGCGAGATCATGGGCGTGCGGCACAAGACGCTGGCCGTCGAGGGCGTGCAGTTCCATCCGGAGTCCATCCTGTCGGAACACGGGCATGCGCTGCTGGCCAACTTCCTGAAGACGCCGCGGCATCCTGCGGAGCCCGCGAAGTGAGGCGGCTCGATACGCCCGGACTCACCGCCACCGACCCTAGCCAACCGAACACCGCCATGTCCATCACGCCACAGGAAGCGCTCACCCGCTGCATCGAACACCGCGAGATCTTTCATGACGAGATGCTGCACCTGATGCGGCAGATCATGCAGGGCCAGATCTCGCCCGTGATGGCCGCGGCCATCCTGACCGGCCTGCGCGTGAAGAAGGAAACGATCGGCGAGATCTCGGCGGCCGCGCAGGTGATGCGCGAGTTCGCGAACAAGGTGCCGGTGGCGGACCGCGAGAACTTCGTCGATATCGTCGGGACCGGCGGCGACGGTTCGCATACGTTCAATATCTCCACGGCGTCGATGTTCGTCGCGGCGGCGGCTGGCGCCAGGATCGCGAAGCACGGCAATCGAGGCGTGAGCTCGAAGTCGGGCAGCGCGGACGTGCTGGAGGCGCTCGGCGTCAATATCATGCTGACGCCCGAGCAGGTGGGCGAGTGCATCGCGCAGACCGGCATCGGCTTCATGTTCGCGCCGACCCATCATCCGGCCATGAAGAACGTGGCGCCGATCCGCAAGGAAATGGGCGTGCGCACGATCTTCAATATCCTCGGGCCGCTGACCAATCCCGCCGATGCCCCGAATATCCTGATGGGCGTGTTCCATCCCGACCTCGTCGGCATTCAGGTGCGCGTGATGGAGCGCCTGGGCGCGAAGCATGCGATCGTCGTCTACGGCAAGGATGGCATGGACGAGGTATCGCTCGGCGCGGCCACGATGGTCGGCGAGCTCAAGGATGGCGAAGTGCGCGAGTACGAGATCCACCCCGAGGACTTCGGCCTGTCGATGATCTCCAACCGCGGCCTCAAGGTGGCGGACGCGGCCGAGTCGAAGGAGATGGTGCTCGAGGCGCTGACCAATGTGACCGGCACCCCGCGCGAGATCGTGACGCTGAACGCGGGCACCGCGCTGTACGCGGCCAACGTGGCGTCGTCGATCGAGGACGGCATCGGCCGCGCGCGCGAAGCGATTGCAAGCGGCGCCGCGCGCGAGAAGCTCGACCAGTTCGTGCGCGCCACCCAGCAGTTCCGATAAGACCGGTTGCTCCCGCAACAGTCTGCGGGAACCCCGGCGCCCCGTGCGCTTACCAACCCGGTTGGCACACATCGAAAAGTATCGCCATGTCAGACATCCTGCAGAAAATCCTGGCCGTGAAGGCCGATGAAGTGAACGCCGCGCGCAAGGTGCGCGACCTGCCCAGCCTGCGCGCCGAGGCCGAGAGCCTGCGCACCGAGGCAGGCCTCGCGCCGCGCGGGTTCGAGCGGGCCATTCGCGAGAAGATCGCGGCCGGCCATGCGGGCGTGATCGCCGAGGTCAAGAAGGCGTCGCCGTCCAAGGGCGTGCTGCGCGAGCACTTCGTGCCGGAGGCCATTGCCGAGAGCTACGCCACGCACGGCGCGGCCTGCCTGTCGGTGCTGACCGACGTGAATTTCTTCCAGGGCCATGCGGACTTCCTCAAGCGCGCGCGCGGCGCGTGCCCGCTGCCGGCGCTGCGCAAGGACTTCATGATCGACCTCTATCAGGTCTATGAAGCGCGCACGTGGGGGGCCGACTGCATCCTGCTGATCGTGGACGCGCTCGATCCGGGCCTGATGGCGGAGCTCGAAGCCTGCGCGCACGAGCTCGGTATGGACGTGCTCGTGGAAGTGCACGGCCCGGACGAGCTCGATCGCGCGCTGCGGCTCAAGACGCCGCTGCTCGGCGTGAACAACCGCAACCTGCGCACGTTCGAGGTGTCGCTGGACAACACGCTGGACCTGCTGCCGCGCATGCCCGTTGAACGGCTGGTGGTGACCGAGTCCGGCATTCTCGGTCCGGACGACGTCAAGCGCATGCGCGAGGCGAACGTGCACGCGTTCCTCGTGGGCGAGGCCTTTATGCGCGCGCCCGAGCCCGGCGTGGAACTCGCGCGACTGTTCGCGTAAGGCGAGTTGCATTCATGGGTCGCGAGATCGAGCTGAAGCTGTCCGTGCCGGACGACGCACTGGCCGTGGTGTCGGGCTGGCTGGACCAGCATGGCGAGGCGTGTGGCGAGGTGACCATGCTCAATGTGTACCTCGACACGCCCGCGCGCGATCTGGCGCGGGCGCGTGCCGCGCTACGGCTGCGACGAAAAGACACGCAGTGGCTGCAGACGCTGAAGACCGTCGGCCAGAGCGTGGGCGGCATGACATCGCGCAACGAGTGGGAAACGCCGGTGGCCGGCGAGGCGATCGAGCTGCATCGCTTTCCCGACGCGGCGCGCAAGGTGCTGGCGCCGCTGATGACGCAGCTTGCGCCCGCGTTCCGTACCGACTTCGTGCGCCGGACGTGGATCGTCGAGCAGGATGGCGCGCGCATCGAGGCCGCGCTCGATACGGGCACGATCAGCGCGGCGGGTGTGGCGGCCATCGACCCGATTCAGGAGCTCGAGCTCGAATGGCTGTCCGGCGACGAAGCAAACGCCGAGACGGCGTTGCGCGCGCTGGGCGAACGGTTGCGTGCGGTGGCCCCGCTGACGCCGTCCGATCTCAGCAAGGCCGCGCGCGGTTATCGTCTGACGGAACCGCCCGCGTCCTCCTCCGCGCCCGTCGCGTAACGGCTGCCGACTGTCACCTCGACTCTCAGCCCTCGACTGTCAGCCCTCCCTATCCCGCCCCTTTTCTACCGCATGCAAGCCGATCTGTTCGCCACGCCCGCCACACCCGCCACGCCCGCGTCCAAGCCCGCCATCGTCGATAGCGTGCAGACGCAGGTCGATGCCCTGCCCGCCGCATGGCGCGCCTTGCTGGCGCCGTGCCTGACGGGCAGCGCATGGGACGACCTGTGCCGCTTTGTCGATGGTGAACGCGCGGCCGGCAAGCCGGTGTTTCCGCATGCGGTATTCCACGCGCTGCATCTGACGCCGCCCGAAGCGGTACAGGTCGTGATCCTCGGGCAGGACCCGTATCACGGCACGGGCACGGTCGGTGGCGCAGAGGTGCCGCAGGCGCATGGGCTGGCGTTCTCGGTGCCCGCGGGCGTCAAGGTGCCGCCGAGCCTGCGAAATATCTTCAAGGAGATCGGGGCCGAGTACGGCGTGGACGGCGTACGCGGCTCGGGCAACCTCGAAGGCTGGGCGCGTCAGGGCGTGCTGCTGCTGAACACCGTGCTCACGGTCGAGCAGGGCCAGGCGGCCAGCCATGCGAAGCGCGGGTGGGAGGCGGTGACCGATTGCCTGATCCACGCGCTCGCGGCCGCGCGGCCGCATCTCGTATTCATGCTGTGGGGCAGCCATGCGCAGGCCAAGCGCGCGCTGCTCGCGGGTGACGATCATTGCGTGCTCGAGGCTCCGCACCCGTCGCCGCTCTCGGCGCATCGCGGTTTTCTGGGCTGCGGGCATTTCCGCGCGGCCAACGATTTCCTGGCCCGGCATGGGCGGCCGGGTATCGACTGGCTGGCTAGCTGAGCCAGCCGAGCCAGCTGTAACGTCAGGCCGTCGGCAACCAGTCGAAACGGTCGAACCGGTCGAAAGGACCCTCCCCCGTTTTGGCATCGACCCGCGAGACGCGCGCGGCGGGCGGGCCCTTCTGCATCCATTCCCGCAATGCCTCGAGCCGTTCGATTGGACCGGCGGCCATGACCTCGACCGTACCATCGGTCCGGTTGCGGACCCAGCCCGTCAGGCCGAGCGCCGTTGCGCGCTCGAGGCAGGCGGCGCGGTAGCCCACGCCCTGGACCACGCCGTGGGCGGTCAGATGCCAGATGTCTTGTGTCATCGGGATGTCGGTGGGTTGTCGAAAATCGATCGGATAGCCAGCAGCATACGTCCATCGCCCTAGGTAAACTACCTAGCCCGTTCGCGCGTTAGGGGAATGACAACGCGCGCTCCGTGTGCTCCGGACGCTGCTTTCCACCGGGGCCCGCCCATGCCAACGAACCACGACCGTACCGCCGCGCCCGGCTACGACGGGCAGCTGCTGACCGCGCCGCCAAATCGCTTCGACTTCGCGCTGCTGCCGATCATTCTCGCCGTGATCGTCATCGTCGCGTACACCGCGCAGCAGATGAACGTGCCCTACCAGCCCGGCGAGGCGCTGGACGTGCGGCTCGACGTCGCCTACCTGCCCTACTACCTGATGCGCACGAGCATCCGCATGCTGGCCGCGCTCGGCGCGTCGCTGCTGTTCTCGTTCGCGTTCGCGGCGCTCGCCTCGAAGAACCGCACGGCGGAGAAGATCCTCGTGCCGGCGCTCGATATCCTGCAGTCGATTCCCGTGCTCGGCTTTCTGTCGATCACGGTCACCGGCTTTATCGCGCTGTTTCCGGGCAGCCTCGCCGGCGTGGAATGCGCGGCGATCTTCGCGATCTTCACGTCGCAGGCGTGGAACATGGCGTTCAGCCTCCATCAGTCGTTCCGCACGATTCCCGGCGATCTGCTCGAAGCGGCGACGATGCTGCGCCTGTCCGCATGGCAGCGCTTCTGGCGCCTCGAGGTCCCCTACGCGATGCCGGGCCTGCTGTGGAACATGATGATGTCGATGTCGGGCGGCTGGTTCTTCGTCGTCGCGTCGGAAGCCATCTCGGTATCGGGGCACGACATCCGCCTGCCAGGCATCGGCTCGTATATCGCGCTCGCGATCCAGCAGCAGAACCTGGCCGCGATCGGCTGGGCGATCGTCGCGATGCTGGTCGGCATCGTGCTGTACGACCAGCTGCTGTTCCGGCCGCTGGTCGCATGGGCCGATCGTTTCCGCTTCGAGACGCTGTCGCAGGACGATGCGCCGCAGTCGTGGGTGCTGAACCTGCTGCGGCGGTCGGCATGGGTGCATACGCTGCTGAAGGCCACCGCCGCGCTGGCGGGACGCTCGCTGGCGTGGAGCGCGCGGCATCGCCTGGTCGGGCGCCCCGCCCCGGTGCCCGTGCGCGCGGGGTGGAAGGACCGCGCGCGCGATGGCGCGATCCTGCTCGTCGCGCTGATCGCGCTCGGGCGCGTGCTGTGGTTCGTGCATGGCGAGGTGGGCTGGGCCGAGGCGGCGCATGTGCTGTGGCTTGGCGTGCTGACGATGACGCGCGTGATCGTGCTCATCGCCATCGCCGCGGTGATCTGGGTGCCGATCGGCATCCGCATCGGCCTGAATCCGTCGCTGGCGCGCATTGCCCAGCCGATCGCGCAGTTCCTCGCGGCATTCCCGGCCAACCTGATGTTTCCGATCGCGGTGATGGCAATCGTAAAGCTCGGCCTGAACCCCGAGATCTGGCTCAGTCCGCTGATGATCTTCGGCACGCAGTGGTACATCCTGTTCAATGTGGTGGCCGGGGCGTCGGGCATTCCGACCGAGCTGCGGCTGGCCGCGCGCAACTTCGGGCTGCGGGGCTGGCTCGTGTGGCGCCGCTTTCTGTTGCCGGCCGTGTTCCCGAGCCTGCTGACCGGACTCGTGACGGCGGCCGGCGGGTCGTGGAACGCGAGCATCGTGTCCGAGTACGTGACGTGGGGCGATCGCACGCTCGTCGCGACCGGGCTCGGCAGCTACATTGCCGAAATGACCGCGAAGGGCGACTTTCCGCGCATCGCGCTCGGCATCGGCGTCATGGCGCTGTTCGTGGTCGGGTTCAACCGGCTGCTGTGGAACCGGCTGTATGACATTGCGCAGTCGCGCAATCGACTCTAGGCCTCGGTGAGGATTGGATGATGGCGGATCAGGACAAGATCGTCGCAGGGGTGGCGGACAACGCGGCAGCGAAACCTCCCGTGATTGCGTTGCACAACGTGGGCAAGGTATTTCGCACGGCCGACCATGCCGATCGCTCGGTGCTCGAGGGGGTGAACCTGACCCTGCGCGAGGGCGAGATCGTGGCCATGCTCGGCCGCTCGGGCTCGGGCAAGTCCACCCTGCTGCGGATCATGGCGGGGCTCGTGGCGAGCGATCACGGCGAGGTACGGTTTCGCGGGCAGCCGCTGGCCGGCGCGGCCGAGGGCATCGCGATGGTATTCCAGTCGTTCGCGCTGTTTCCGTGGCTGTCCGTGCAGCAGAACGTGGAGCTCGGGCTCGAGGCGCAGGGCGTGCCCAAGGCCGAACGCGCGCGGCGCGCCGAGGCGGCGATCGATCTGATCGGCCTGTCCGGCTTCAACAGCGCATTGCCGCGCGAGTTGTCGGGCGGCATGCGGCAGCGGGTGGGCATTGCGCGCGCGCTGGTGACCGAACCCGATCTGCTGCTGATGGACGAAGCGTTCTCCGCGCTCGATGTACTGACCGGCGAGACGCTGCGCGACGAGATGATCGATCTGTGGGAGTCGGGGCGCGCGAATATTCGCAGCATCCTGATCGTTTCGCACAATATCGAAGAAGCGGTGATGATGGCCGACCGCATCGTGATTCTGTCGAGCGATCCGGGGCGCGTGCGGGCGGAAGTGAAGGTGCCGTTCCCGCGGCCGCGCAATCGCGACGATGCGCAGGTGCGCGCGTTGATCGACGAAGTGTATGCGCTGATGACCTCGCCCGCGGCGATGGGGCCGCGCATGGCGACGATGGCGGCCGCCCAGCAGATCGGCTTCCGTCTGCCCAATGCCGATATCAGCCGGATGGAAGGGATTCTCGATCTGCTGCTCGAGGCGCCCTTTCTCGGGCGCGCGGATCTGCCGCATCTGGCCAGCGAGGCCGGCCTCACCGATGACGAACTGCTGCCCGCGTGCGAGGCGCTGCAACTGCTGCAGCTTGCCACGCTCGAACGCGGCGATATCACGGCGACCGCGCTCGGGCGTGCCTACTATGCCGCGGAGCCCGCGGAGCGCAAGGTGCTGTTCGGGCGGCAGTTGCTGCGGCACGTGGCGCTGGCCGCCCATATCCGCCGCGAGCTCGAGGCCGCGGAGGATGGGGAAGTCGGCGAGGAGCAGGTGTTGCGCGAGCTCGAGGCGTTCCTCAAGCCCGAGGAGGCCGAGCGGGTGCTGGCGGTGGTCATCGCCTGGGGACGGTACGGGGAGATCTACGCTTACCAGTACAACAGCGGGATGTTGACGTTGCCGGCGCCGGACGATGAATGAATGCGCGAGCGCGCGACGCCGATTCAGTCTTCCTTCCGCATCGCCCGCCCGATCGCGCCTGTCCGTAGCGCGATCTTGGCCGTGTCCTCGCGCAGCGCGCGCAGGCGCCGTTCGAGCAACGCATTGGCCGCGCGGCCCGTGGAGCTCGCCGTGGAGGCGCCGTCGGGCGCGAACTGCGTGATCTCGCTGGCGCCGAGTTCGCCCGAAGTCGCGGCCTGCACCAGTACTTCCGCCTTGCGCCGGTCCGCCGAATCCGCGAGGCGCGCGCGGCGTTCGCTGGCGGCGTCGGCTTCGGCTTCCTTCTGATCCGCTTCCGCGAGGGCCTCGGCCTGCGCCTCGGGCTCGGCCACCGGTTGCGCCTCGTCCCGCGCGGCTGCCGGCGCTTCCGACGTCGCCATCAGGACATCGGCCGCACCGGCCTCGGTTGCCGCCAGGCCCGCCACCGCGACTTCCGCGGGCGTGCGGATAAAGCCCACACCGCGCGCGCCGTGGATCTCCTCGCCCTGCAGCCGCTCGCTCGCCAGCTCGAGGCTGCGCGTCGCGGCATCGGTCGCCTGCGCCACCGCCGCTTCCGCCGCCGGCAGGTCCAGCTCCGCGTAGTGCTGCCGCACCTGGATCCGCGCCGCCGCGATATGCGCGGCCACGAGGTAGTTCTGCAGAATGAAGCGATTCAGGTTGTCCACGGCCCGGTGCCGGCTGCGCGGCTCGTCGAGCATGCGCTGGAACGACGAGATCAGCGCGGACAGGCTGTCCATGAACTGCTTGCGCTGCACGCGATACGCAAAGTCGTCGCTGCTCTTGCGCAGCAGCAGGTCGCGCGTCGCCGCGATATAGCGGCGGTTGGCCTGCAACACGCTTTCGACGAGCTTCGGAATGGCGCGATACTCCCAGCTGGGCAGCACAAAGCTGAAGATCGACGCCACCACGCCGCCGATCACGGTATCGATCAGCCGCTCGCCCACCACGGTCTGGCTGCCCGGCGCCAGCAGGTTGATCTGAATGAGCACCTGCACGCAGGCCGCGATGGCCGTGTAGCGATACTTGATGGTGACGAATGTCGCGCTGGCCACGAGCGCCAGAAACAGCACCGCGAGCAGCGCCAGCGGATCGTGAATGAAACGCAGCACCACGACACTGATGATGCAGCCGATCAGCGTGCCGATGAGACGATCGTTGTAGCGCTGCTTGGTCGTGCTGAAGTTCGGCTTGAGGATCACGACGATCGTCAGCAGAATCCAGTAGCCATGCGAGGCGTACGGCAGATGGTCGCCGATCCACAGGCCCACGGCCACCGCCATCGTGATCCGCAGCGAGAACCGGAACGCCGGCGAACGCCAGTTCAGGTTGTCGCGGATGACGCCGAACTCGTACTTCTGGCGCGTGAGAAACGGCGTCATGTCCGAACCCGGCAGGACCTTGGCCGGTTCCACCGGCGTCCGCGAGGCCTCGTGCAGCTGGCCGATCAGCGTGATCGCGCCCTTGATCATCTCGAGCGTGTCCGACAGCGCCGTCATCGCCGAGGCCGGAATATGGTGATGGCGCAGCTGCGCGATCTCCTCTTCCACGCGGCGGATGGTCGGCGCGTAATCGACCGTGGCATACGAGGGCCGCCCGCGCGTCACGTCGAACGCGACTTCCTCCACGTCCTGCGACATCTTGCGCACAAGGTCGCGCAGATGGTCGAGCACCGGCGTGCCGCCGAAGACCTGCCGCAGCATCTGGTAGTCGGTGTTCGTCGACAGCACGTACTCGTAGAGATCGAGCATCCGCAGATGCACCTGCACGAGCAGCCCGTCGTGCATGGTCTTGTTGCCGCGCAGGACCAGATCGCGCGCGGCCTGCTGGCGCTCCGCGACCACCATCTGCTGCCGCACGAGCTGGTTGAACTGCTCGTCGAAGTCGTTGCCCGCGTCATAGAACGCGGACTTGATCTCGAGGTAGCGCGAGAGTTCATAGAGCGCCTCGGCCAGAATCTGCTGCCGCGTGCGTTGCTCGGTGATCCAGCTCACGGCCATTGCGTAGATCATGTACGCCATGGCGCCGGCGCCGAAAAGACCCGCGTGCGCGAAGGCCTTGCGCACGACGAATTCCTCGTTGACGGTCAGCGTCATGACGAACAGCGCCGAGAACTGCAGCGACATCGTCTTGTTGCCGTACACCGTGAGCATGCCCGCGAAGAACGTGACGGCCACGAGAACGAACGGCATCACGCGCGGGAACGGTACCGCCAGCGCAACGATCAGCGCCACGGCCGTACAGAGCAGCACGCTGGCCAGCATCTCGTTGAACTTGTGGTTCAGCGGGCTCGGCAGGTCCATCAGGCTCGTGCAGAGCGCGCCGATGGAGACCACCATCGCGCTCGGCAGGTCCATGACCTGCATCGCGAGCAGCGTAATGCCGATGACGCCCGTGGCCGAGCGCAGGCCACGGTAGATATAGTGGGAAAACAGGAACGTGCGGGGATCGTGCGCGTATTCCATGGGGCGAGGCGTTCGGGCGGCGGCGCGCGATGACGGCCGCCCCCCGGTGGGTTATTGACCGAGCCAGCGTGCGCGCAAGGCGTGGCGGCCCTCCTCGACCGTGACGCGATATTGCGTGGCGGGTTCGCGGCCCAGCTTGACGGGCAGCACCTGGAGCTCGTCGCGGCGGAACACGTGCACCTCGGTGCGATCGCCGGCGCGATAGCGCGCCAGCAGCTTGTCGAGCTGGCCGCCGGTCACGCGCAGGCCGTCGATGGCCACGAGCAGATCGCCCGACGAGATGCCGGCAGCCTGCGCCGCGCCATCGTCGAGCACCTGCGTCACGCGCACCCAGCCGTCCTCGACGCGCGTCTTGATGCCGAGCGCCGCCGTGTTGATCGCGGTGGCGGGCTTCTGCGTCTCGGCCTTGATGCCGAACGCGCGCAGCAGCGGCACCAGTCCGATCTCGCCCGTGCCCTCGGTCAGCGCGCGCAGCAGCGTGCCGAGCCGCAGGCCCGTGACCTCGTCGAACAGCGCATACACCTCGGCCTCCGTCACGCCGCGCTGGACATGGCCCGGCGCGTAGAACTCGCGGCCATAGCGCTGCCACAGCGCGCGCATGACGTCGTCGAGCGAGCGGCGGCCGCCCGTCTTCTCGCGAATGGTCAGATCCAGCGCGAGCGCGACCAGCGAGCCCTTGGTGTAATAGCTGACGATCGCATTCGGCGCGTTCTCGTCCTGACGGTAGTACTTGGTCCACGCGTCGAACGAGCTGGCCGCCACGCTCTGCTTGGTGCGGCCGTTGCCGCGCAGCACGCCGTTCCAGGTCTTGGTGATCATCTCGACGTACTGCTTGTCGTCGATCAGCCCCGTGCGCACGAGAATCAGGTCGTCGTAGTAGCTCGTGAACCCTTCGAACAGCCACAGCAACGGCGTGTAGCTTTCTTCATCCAGCCGGTACGGCACGAACGCCGCCGGCTTGATGCGCTTGACGTTCCACGTATGGAAATACTCGTGGCTGCACAGGCCGAGGAAGGTCCGGTAGCCTTCGCTGGTCTCGCTGTTGCCACGTACGGGCAGATCGGCGCGCGCGCACATCAGCGCCGTGCTCGCGCGATGCTCGAGGCCGCCGTAGCCATCGGTCGTGACCATCGTCATGAACACGTAGCGGCGGTTACTGTCGAGGAACGGCGCGCGTGCCGAGCGCGGCTCGAACAGGCGGATCTGCGCTTCGCAGATCTGTTTCAGGTCGCGGCAGATGCGCTGCAGGTCCAGGCCGGGCACGCGGCCCGTGAACACCACGTCGTGCTGCGCGCCGCATGCCTTGAAGCTGGCCAGCGCGAACTCGCCCATTTCCACGGGATGATCGACGAGCTCGTCGTAGTCCGACACCTGATAGCGGCCAAAGCCGTAGCGCTTCGCGCCGTCGCGGCCGCGCGCCTCGGGCATCGAGGTGGCAACGCGCCAGTTGGCGTAAGCCTCGCCCGCGGGTGCCGCGATCTCGACGAGGCACGGCCGTTCCTGCTGTCCATCGACGCGCAGGAACACCGAGCTACCGTTGAAGAAACCGTGCGTGGTGTCGAGGTGCGCGCTGCGGACCGACAAGTCCCAGGCGTAGACCTCGTAGCGCAATGCGATCGGACCGTTGCAGGGCGCGGCCACCCAGGTCTGCTTGTCGACCTTGGTCAGCGCGACCTGGCCGCGCGCATCGTCGGCACGGATGCGGACGATATTGCGCGCGAACTCGCGAATCATGTAGCTGCCCGGAATCCAGGCAGGCAGCGAGAAGGTCTGGCCTTCGGGATCCGGAGTGTCCACCGTGACGGTCACGGCGAACAGATGCGCTTCCGGATGGAGGGGAGCAATGGCGTAGCGGATCGGCGTCATGGCCACGATTGTAGCGCCCCGTCCGCCTCACCCGTTCACGTTCACGACCACGCGGCCGCGCATGCCACCTTCGACGATCCGGTGCCCCGCCTCGACGGCCTCCGCCAGCCTGACTTCGCGCGTGATCGCCTGCAGCCGGTCCGGCGCCAGATCCTGCGCGAGCCGTTCCCATGCGCGCTCGCGCAGCGGCATCGCGGCCATCACGCTGTCGATACCGGCCAGCGTCACGCCGCGCAGGATGAACGGCGCCATCGATGCGGGAAAGTCCATGCCCTGCGCGAGGCCGCAGGCGGTGACGACGCCGCCGTAGCGCACCTGCGCGCAGGCATTGACGAGCGTGTGCGAGCCCACCGAGTCGATCACCGCGGCCCAGCGTTCCTTCTGCAGCGGCTTGCCCGGCGTGCCGAGCTCGGTACGGTCGATCACGTCCGCCGCGCCCAGCGCGCGCAGGAAGTCCGCTTCGGCGGTCTTGCCCGTGGACGCCGTCACGCGATAGCCGAGCTTCGACAGCACCGCGATGGCCACCGAGCCGACACCGCCCGATGCACCCGTCACGAGAATGTCGCCGTCGCCGGGACGCACCGGGCCATTCACGCCGCCACGTTCCAGCGCGAGCACCGACAGCATCGCCGTGTAACCGGCCGTGCCGATCGCCATGGCCTGCTTCGCGGTGAACGCGTCGGGCAATTTCACGAGCCAGTCGCCCTTGAGCTTCGCGCGCTGCGACAGGCAGCCCCAGTGCGTCTCGCCGACACCAAAGCCGTTGAGCACGACCTTGTCGCCCGCCTTCCACTTCGGATGGCTCGACGACACCACCGTGCCCGCGCCGTCGATGCCGGCCACCATCGGCCATTTGCGCACGACGGGCGCGCGGCCGGTGATGGCGAGGCCGTCCTTGTAGTTGATCGTTGAGTAATCGATGGCAACGACCACATCGCCGTCATCGGGCAGCTGGCTCTCCTCGAGCGCGGTCACGGCGGCCTGGGTCTTGCCGTCGGCCTGCGTGAGCAACAGGGCGTTGAACGTCATGATGTCTCCTCGTTGTTGTGCTGCTTGCTTCTTGTTCTGCTTACTTCTTGAGGCTGGCGAACTTGCGCTCCAGCGTGGCCACGTCTGCCGCGCCCGGAATACGCGAGCCGTCGGTAAAGAACACCGCCGGCGTACCCGTCACGTTCATGCTCTGGCCGAGCTTGAGGTTGTCGTCGATCGGGTTCTTGCAGTCCGACTTGCCCGTCACGGCCACGTGGTTCAGCATCCAGTCGCGCCACGCCTTCGAACGGTCGCTCGCGCACCAGATCTGCTTGGACTTCTGCGTCGAGTCCGGCGACAACACCGGGTACAGGAAGGTGTACACGGTAATGTTGTCCATCTGCTGGAAGGTCTGCTCGATGCGCTTGCAGTACGGGCAGTTCGGATCGGAGAACACGGCGATGGTCCGGCTGCCGTCGCCCTTCGACCATTTCACGGCGCGCGACAGCGGCAGGTCCGACCACTTGATGCGGTTCAGTTCCGCGACGCGTTCCTCGGTCAGGTTCGTGCTGGTCTTGGTGTCGATGAGCTCGCCGTTGAGGATGTAACGGCCGGTGGCATCGGTGTACACCACCTGGCTGCCCAGGCTCACTTCATACAGGCCCGGCACCGGTGTCTTGGTCACGCTGCGCACTTCCGCGCGGCCGCCCACCATTTTCTCGATGGTCGCCTTGATGCTCGCGGTGCTGGGCTCGTCGGCGGCCAGAGCGTGCAGCGCGTAGCCGGCGGCGGCCAGACCGCCCACCAGGGTGACGGCCGCGGTCGCGCGGAGCGATTTGCGGCGGAACATTTGCAACATGCTGACTCCAGAGGTCGGCGGGCCGCATGCCCGTCCGATTGCTATTGATGGGATATTCGTATGCCGGGGCGCGCTAGCCCAGTGCGCGGCCGATCAGAAACTGCTTGAGCATCGACTGCCGGCCCACCGCGCGGATGCCGAGGTTGCGCATCACGCGCGCCGGGCTGCCGGGCAGCGAGAACAGGCGATGCAGGCCGTCCGTCGCCGCGGTCAGGGAGAGCAGATCGGTCGCACGCGCGCGCTCGTAGCGGCGCAGCAGGCGCAGATCGCCTTCGGCACGAAACGCTTCTTTGTCGGCCATCACGCGCCCAAGTTCCGTAACGTCGCGTAACCCGAGGTTCATGCCCTGTCCGGCCAGCGGGTGGATGACGTGGGCGGCATCGCCGACCAGCGCCACATGCGGCTGCACGAACTGCTCCGCGCGTTGCAGCACGAGCGGGAAGCCTTGTGCCGGAGTGATGCAGCGCAGCGTGCCGAAACGGGCGCCCACGGCGCCCGCGGCCGCCTGCATGACCGTGGCGGCCAGCGCCTCGGGCGACAGGGCGACCAGATCGCGCGCATGGGCTTCCTCGGCGGACCAGACCATCGACACGCGGTTGCCGGGCAGCGGCAGCATCGCGAGGATCTCGCCGTTCTCGGCTTCCTCGTCGGCCATGAGCTTCTGGGGGGAACCGAGAAACCATTGCCAGGCCGTATCCTGATGCGGCAATTCGCATCGGAAATTCGCCACGACGCCCAGCTGGCGGTAGCGGCGCGTGGTCGTGCAGATATGGCTTTGCTGGCGAACCCACGAGCGCGCGCCGTCGGCACCGACCACGCAGGCCGCGCGCACGCGGGCGCCGCGGGCCAGCGTCAGGGTCACGCCATCGCAATCGCGCTCGAACACCTCGCCGGTATCGTCGAACCACTGCACCTGGTGCTGGAAACGCAGCGCGGTGTCGAGCGTGCGTTCGACGTGTCCGGACTCGATGATCCATGCCAGCTGCGGCACGGCGGCGGCGTACGACGAGAAATGGAGGTCGCCATGCGGCGTGGGGTCGGTCTCGCCCGCGCTCTGGTCGCCGAACACGCGCATATCGCGCACGGGTTGCATGCGGGCGGGGTCCAGCGCTTCCCAGACGCGCAGGCGCTCGAGCAACGCCTGGGAACTGGACGAGAACGCATAGATCCGGCTGTCCCAGTCGTCCTCCCCGGTCCGCGCGGTATCGCTGGCGGGGCGCGGCGCGATCAGCGCCACCTGCATGCCCTGTTGCGCGAGCAGCAAGGCACAGGCCTTGCCGACGATGCCGCCACCGACCACGGCGATCTGGAAACGAGAAGAGGACGTCGACGACATGGATTGGGGGCCAGCGGCGTCCGCGCGGCGGGAATCCGCACGGCTCGCCCGCGTGGCGGACTGATCATGACGGGGATTATAGCGGGGGGGCTGTGAGGCAGGCGGCGCGGCCGGGGGCAGACAGAGGGAGGCCGGAGGGCGGCCATCCGCTAGAATACAGCCTTTGCTATTTTCCGCCTGACACCATGAGCCTCAAATGCGGCATCGTCGGCCTGCCCAACGTCGGCAAGTCCACGCTGTTCAATGCCCTGACGAAAGCCGGCATCGCCGCCGAAAACTATCCGTTCTGCACCATCGAGCCCAATGTGGGCGTCGTGGAAGTGCCGGATCCGAGGCTCGCGAAGCTGGCCGAGATCGTCAAGCCGGAGCGCGTGCTCCCGGCGACGGTCGAATTCGTCGATATCGCCGGCCTCGTGGCGGGCGCGTCCAAGGGGGAAGGCCTGGGTAACCAGTTCCTCGCCAATATCCGCGAAACCGACGCCATCACGCACGTCGTGCGCTGCTTCGAGGACGAGAACGTGATTCACGTAGCGGGCCGCGTCGATCCGCTGTCCGATATCGAGGTCATCAACACCGAACTCGCGCTGGCCGACCTGGCCACGGTCGAGAAGGCGCTCGCGCGCTACGTCAAGCCGGCCCGCGCCGGCGACAAGGAAGCGATCCGCCTGGTGGCCGTGCTCGAGAAGGCCCAGGCCGTGCTCGACCAGGCCAAGGCCGTCCGCACGCTGGACCTCGCCCCGGAAGAGTGGGAAGCGCTGCGTCCGTTCTGCCTGATCACCGCCAAGCCGACGATGTACGTGGCCAACGTGCGCGAAGACGGCTTCGAGAACAACCCCCACCTCGACGCCGTGCGCGAGTACGCGAAGACCACGGGCTCCCCGGTAGTGGCCGTGTGCGCCGCCATCGAAGCCGAGATCGCCGACCTCGACGATGCCGACAAGGCCGAATTCCTGGCCGACCTCGGCATGGAAGAGCCGGGCCTCGACCGCGTGATCCGCGCCGGCTTCAAGCTGCTGGGCCTGCAGACCTATTTCACCGCCGGTGTGAAGGAAGTCCGCGCCTGGACCATCCACGTGGGCGACACCGCCCCGAAGGCGGCCGGCGTGATCCACACCGACTTCGAACGCGGGTTTATCCGCGCGCAGACGATTGCCTACGACGATTACATCGCGTTCAAGGGCGAACAAGGCGCGAAGGAAAACGGCAAGATGCGCGCAGAAGGCAAGGAATACGTGGTGCACGACGGCGACGTGATGAACTTCCTGTTCAACGTCTGACGTCGTAGCGTCATGAAAAAGCCCGGCAGCTGCCGGGCTTTTTTTTTGGCCTCGGCGCTAGAGCGCCGAGAGCCCCTCCCCTCGCATCCCCACCAGCAGCGCATGCCCGTTCCTGTCCACGCGGAACTCGCCGTATTGGGCGCGTTCGTAGCGTTTGGCCTGACCTTCTTCGAAGAACCACGCGTTCGTTGAGACCTGCACGCCGTTGCCGCCCCAGCGGGTGGGGACGTTCTGCACGCGCAGCAGTTGTTCGCCGTCGGCCAGCGGGGTGCCGTCGTGCAGGCGGACGAACTGGCCGATATGGTTCGCGTCGCGGCGGATGACTACTGTCACGTCGCGGCGGTCGGTCTTGTGCTGGGCGCCCTGCGCGGCGGCGATTTCGATGCCGGCCGTGAAGTTGAGGGCCATATAGTCGCCCTGCATCAGCGAGCGCGGGTCTACCGGGGCCAGCCGCAGGTAGAGGACCTCGCCGTCGCGGAGGACGCGTTCGTTGGCGGCGATGCCGACGGTGGCCACGGCAAGGGTCAGTAGCCACGCCACGACGATCCAGCGTTTCATGATGCGCTCCTCGTGCGCGCCAGCGCGGCACGCGCGGCCAGCAGCAGTACGCCGGCCGCGGCCAGCGTGATCGACTTGGCCAGCAGCGTCCATTGCAGCGTGCTGTAGTACCAGACAAAGCCGAGCAGGATCGTGGCGATCGCCAAACCGAGCCACGGCAGCGACCCGCGGCGCAGGGCCAGTGCGAGGCCGAGCAGGCCCGCCGTGACGGCCGGCGCAAACAGCATCAGCCCGCTGAACACGAGCGCCACGCCGAGCACGCCGGCCTGCGTGCGCGCGGGCACGGCCAGCCGCTGGCATTCGGTGGCCGCAAAGGCGATCAGGATCAGGCCGAGCAGCGCGCCGCATGCCCAGGCGCCCGGCACGGGCCATGGGTTGCCAGTGCCGAACAGCAGCGCGGCGGGGTTGGCCGCGCCGGTCACGAACAACGCGGCGCCGAGTCCGAAGATCAGCGTCGCATCGACGGCGGGCATCCACATGCCATGCCGGCCCGACGTGGCGAGCTTCGATTCCTTGCAGACAAACAACATGACGATGGCCATGGCCGCTGCACCGGGTACGCCCACGGTCACCGGCAGCATCATCAGCCGCTGGCCGATCAGGTGGCCGCCGAGCAGCGACAGCCCCACGGTCAGCGCGGACCATGTGGCCAGCGCGGCGAGGAAGCGATGGAGCCGGTTCGGCACGACGACGAACAACGCCGCCTCGATCGCGGCGACGATCAGCCAGAACGCGCTGTCGCGGATCGCGATGCCGCTGCCCATGACGAGGCTCAGCCCCGCAAGCATCATTCCCTGCCCGCTCAGGCTCAGCGCGAGCGCGAACTGCCCGGCGGCGATGCCGGTCTGGGCGCGAGACGAGCGATAGAAGACGGTAGCGAGCGCCACCATGACCAGTCCGAGCACGAACATCGCCGCGCCATTGTTGCGCGTGAAGGCGAAGACAAAGCCGAAGACGAACAGCTGGCAGAAGATCGCCCCGAGCCAGCCCGCGGCGCCCATCAGCAGACGGATGGGCCACGGCGTGCGGATCGTTGGCGTGTATTCGCCCTGGACGGCCCCGCGCGCGGCGAGATCGGACCAGAGCGCGCGCTCGATGCGGTCGGCGCTCATGCGGCCCCCTCCACCACGGCGTCGGTGCCCGCGACATGGCTGCGCCATGCGCACATCAGCCAGCTGCCCGCGAAGGCAGCCAGTCCCACCACGATCAGCGTCAGCAGCAGAAAGCCGCCAATATCGTTCGTCACCGCCATCAGCCAGCGCCCCACTGCCGTCACGATCACGCCGATCGCCGTCAGGCACGCGAAGCTGAGGACGACGATATCGAAGTCGCGCCAGCGGAACCAGCCGATCAATGCTGCCAGCGCGGCGCCCGCGAGCAGCAGGTTCATCAACGGTTCAAGTTCATCGAGGCGGGTGCCGATCAGCGCGAGCAGGCCGATCCATCCGGCATAGCCGCAAATCAGCAGCCCCAGCAGCCGCGGCCCCGTCATGCCCCGGAACCCAAAGCCCGCCGCGCGCGCGGCCAGCAGATACCAGAGCGCGAGTTGCGCCACCGCGGCGGCCAGCAGGATGCGCATGGTGCCGCCCGCGCGATCGGCCGAGAACAGCAGCTCGAGCATGCCGCCCACGCCGAGGTTGACGCTGCAATACCGCAGCAGCGCTACGTTGCCGACGACGAGCACGATCCACCAGTGCGGCGCGGCGCGCGCGGCCAGCGCCCACGGCACCGCGAGCGCCGCCCACCATGCGAACAGTTGCCACGCATCGGCGCCGGTCTGGTAGGTCTGGCCGATGACGGCCATCAGCACGCCGGACAGGATCTGCGCGGCGCCGAGCGCGGCGCGGCCTGGCAGATCGCCGGCGGGCCGAAACATCGCAAACCCCGCCAGCGCGGTGAGCGCGGCCGCGAGCAGGCCGAACCGCACGAATTTGTGGAGCGCGGCCCAGTTGAACGCGAAGAACACGACGACCCCAGCGCAAATCAGCGCGGCGCCCAGAATCAGCAGCGCGCGGTCGAGCCAGTCATGCCAGTCGGCGCGTGTGGGCAGGGACGTGCGCCAGACCGTCTCCACGTCCTGCGGGGCGAGCCGGCCTTGCGCGCGCCAGTCTGCCAGTGCCTGCTGTAGGTTGCGACGATGCGAGAAGGTTTCCAACCGGCAATCTCCGTTGTCCTGACATGTGTCGGCATGGCCGCAATGTAGCAGGCCGTGCGGATAGGTCAAAATCGGTATCCGCGAAGCATCGGTACGGTTATGCTTCGCGCCAGATCCCCCGCCTTCACGCCGCCATGACTCTTGGAATTCTCGCCGCCATCCACGACGAAGTCGATGCCCTGATCGCCGCCATGCGGCACGAGGACGCCCGCGCCACCGTGCATACGATCGGCATGCGCGACTATCACGTCGGCCATCTGCACGGCCATCCGGTCGTGCTCGTGCTCGCGCGCATGGGCAAGGTGGCGGCCGCCGCGACGACGGTCACACTGATCCGCGAGTTCAAGGTGGACGAGATCGTCTTTACGGGCCTCGCCGGCGGTGTCGGTACGGATACGCGCGTGGGCGATGTCGTCGTGGCCGACCGCACGATCCAGCACGACCTCGACGCGCGCCCGTTCTTCGCGCGCCACGAAGTCCCGCTGCTGGACCGCGCCGAGTTCCCGGCCGACGCCGCGCTGACCGCGCAGCTTTGCCGTGCCGTGGAAGACTTTCTGCGCGAAGACCTGCCCACCGCCGTGCCGCAGGAAGTGCGCGCGCGCTTCGGCGTCAGCGAGCCGCGCCTGCACGTGGGCATGATCGCGAGCGGCGACCAGTTCATCAACGCGCCGGCGGCCGTGGGCGAGTTGCGCTCACGCCTGCCCGCGCTGCAGGCCGTGGAGATGGAGGGCGCCGCGCTGGCACAGGTGTGCCACGAGTTCGGCGTGCCCTACGCGGTCATGCGCACGGTCTCGGACCGCGCCGACGACAGCGCGCATATCGACTTCCCGGCATTCCTCAAGGACGTGGCGAGCCACTATTCGGCCGGTGCGCTCGAGCGCTTTCTGCGCGCGCGGCAGCCGGCGCGGAATTAAACGCTCGCGCGAGATCCGCACGCCTTTCTCAAGCGCCGGAGAGAATTCGTTGCCTGCCCGCGACGACGGGCACGGCTCCGCGGGCATCCGCGTCGGTGATTCGGACAAGACCATGGCTTCGTGAACAGCGGCGACGCCGGGCAATGGCACGCTGGGCGCCGTCTACCACGATGGATATTGCAGGCCATGCCCCGTCCGCTTGGAACCCACGAGCACTGCTACTGGCTGCTGGGCCGCAGTACGAACAACCATATCGTCTATGCCGCGGAGATCGACGGCATCGCGTCGCCGCAGGCGTGGCGCGCCGCGTTCGACGCGTTGCAGCACCGTCATCCGCTGCTTCGGGTACGCATTCCCGCCATGCCGGACGGCTTTCCGTACGCCTTTCCATATTTCGATTCGATCGAGGATCGGCCCATTCCCGTCCATGTCACCGATGACGCGCCATGGCACGAAGACGGCATCGACGCCGAGTGGCTCGATCGCGAAATCGCGCGGGAACTGATCGAACCGGTCGACCATGACCGGGCGCCGCTGATGCGCGCGATCGTCGGGAGCGACGGCACGCGTTCGCTGCTGATCGTCGCCGGCAGCCACGCGATCTTCGACGGCATCGGCCTGGCCGGCTGCATCCGCGACGTGCTGCGCGCGCTCGCTGGTCAGACGCTCGCGCCGCTGCCCGTGCCGCCTTCGCTCAACCAGTTGCTCGGCGTCGCCGTGGGCCGCCCGCCGACCCACCCACCGGCCCACCCGCCCGTGCGGCCCCCAGCGCGCGCCATCTCGCCCGAAGTCCCTGCGCCGCCTCACGCCGCCACACCGGTCGTCCATCGCCTGCGGCTGTCGCGCACGCTCACCGGGGTGCTGCGCATCCGCGCGCGCGCGGCCCACGCAACGGTGCACGGCGCGCTGTGCGCGGCGATGCTGCTGACAGGCCGGGCGTATATGCGCGCGTGGCAGGACGCGGCGGTCAAGGTGGTCTCGCCGATCGATCTGCGGCGCCAGGTCGGGACCGACGAGGATTGCGCGGTGTACGTGACGGTGGGCCGCGCGCTCGTCGATGCCCATGCGCGGCACGGGTTCTGGGACATGGCCCGCCATATCCTGCACATGACCGACGTGCCCGGCACGCGCGCCTCGGTCAGGCTGGAGACACGCGATCTGCGGGGCCAGCTCGCCGATGGACTCGACGCGGCGGGCGCCCTCCAGGCACGCCGCATCGCACATTCAGGCGCACATTCAGGCGCACATTCAGGCGCACATTCAAACGCATATTCGCGCGACCTGATCGTGTCGAATCTGGGTCCGCTGAGGTTTGGCGCGCGTATCGGCCCCTACCGGATGACGGCGCTATGGGGTCCGTTCGTGCAGACCGGGGACGTTGGCGACCATATGCTCGGCGCCGCGACGGTCGATGGCAGCCTGCATCTGTCGCTGACTTCGGCCACGCCGGAGGCGGCGGGCTGGCTGGAAGCGGTCAAGGCGACGCTGGAGGTGGCGCTGCAGGCCTGTCCGCCACCGATCAGCGTGCCTTAGGGCCCGTTAGCGCGCCTTAACGCTCATTACCGCGCCTTCACGCGCCTTAACGCTCATTACCGCGCGCGCCTGGTGGCCGTGCGCGGGCGAACGAGCCCCCACAGCGCCACCACCAGCGCCGCGCCGAGGATGGCGGCCCCCCACCCCATCAGTTGCCCGTCGGTAAAGAGATGGAGCGCGCGGCCGCCATAGAACGCCAGCAGCGCGCCGGCGGCGCCCAGTACGGGCGCGGCGATCAGGCTGACCACCCGGCCCGCCGGATGTGTCATCCGGGCCACGAATCCCACCAGTGCGCCCACCACCAACATGCCAAACATCGCGCCTCCCGCGTCCAACTGTGTCTAAAACGCCACAACCTGTGCCGTGCCCATACGATACTGCATATATCGCGGATTGCAGCTGAGCCCTGCAAGACTTGCGCCGGGGCGTATAATGACCAGCGCTCCGGCCACGTCCCGGCAAGCACGACTTTCCCCACAAATGCAACTGCTCGCGATCGGCATCAATCACACGACGGCACCTGTCTCGCTCAGAGAACGGGTGGCGTTTCCGCTCGAGCAGATCAAACCCGCCCTCGGGGCGCTGCGCACGCATCTCGCGGGCCGCAGCGGTACCGAAGCCGCCATCCTTTCCACCTGCAACCGCACGGAAATCTACTGCGCCACGGACGTCCTGAAGCCCGGCGCGGAAGGTTTCGAGCACACGCTGCGCTGGCTGGCCCAGCATCACAACGTGCCCGCTGGCGATCTGGCGCCGCATCTGTACGCGCTGCCGCAGTCGGAAGCCGTGCGCCATGCGTTCCGCGTGGCCAGCGGCCTGGATTCGATGGTGCTCGGCGAGACGCAGATCCTTGGCCAGCTCAAGGATGCGGTGCGGACGGCGGGGGAAGCCGGCGCGCTCGGCACGTACCTGAATCAGCTATTCCAGCGCACGTTCGCGGTGGCCAAGGAAGTCCGTGGCCAGACCGAGATCGGCGCGCATTCGGTATCGATGGCCGCCGCGGCGGTCCGTCTTGCCCAGCGGATTTTCGAATCGGTGTCCACGCAGCGCGTGCTGTTCATCGGCGCGGGCGAGATGATCGAATTGTGCGCGACGCACTTTGCCGCGCAGATGCCGCGCCAGATCGTCGTGGCCAACCGTACCGTCGAACGCGGCGAGAAGCTGGCCGAACAACTGGCCGAGCAGGGCCTGACGACGCAGGCGATTCGCCTGTCGGAACTCGGCGACCGCCTCCATGAATTCGATATCGTCGTGTCCTGCACGGCGAGCTCGCTGCCGATCATCGGCCTTGGCGCCGTGGAACGCGCGGTCAAGCGACGCAAGCATCGCCCGATCATGATGGTCGATCTGGCCGTGCCGCGCGACGTGGAACCCGAAGTCGCGCGCCTGAACGACGTGTTCCTGTACACCGTCGACGACCTCGGCGCGATCGTTCGCGAAGGCAATGCCATGCGGCAGGCCGCCGTGGCGCAGGCCGAGGCGATCATCGAGACGCGCGTGCAGAACTTCATGCACTGGCTGGAGACGCGCAGCGTCGTGCCGGTGATTCGCGAGATCCAGGCCCAGGGCGAATCGATGCGCCAGGCCGAGCTCGAACGCGCGCGCAAGATGCTCGCGCGCGGCGACGATCCCGAGGCCGTGCTCGAGGCGCTTTCCGGCGCGCTCACGCGCAAGTTCCTGCACGGCCCGACGCACGCGCTCAACCACACCCAGGGCGATGACCGCGAAGCGCTGCTGCGCCTCGTACCCGGTCTGTTCCGCCACAGCAGCCACTCCGAGCGGTAGCCCCGCTGCTCCCATCGGCCGCCGCATGCCGGCCGCCCTCGCCCCAGCGAGCCCAAGCCAGTCGCGACCGCCAGACTTTGACGGCAACGCCCCCAGAACATATCCGCTTCGCCTCGCCACGCCGCGACGCTACCGCGATTCCGATAGGCCCCGCCCATGAAACCCAGCATGCTCAACAAGCTCGACCAACTGGCCGAGCGGCTCGACGAAGTCAACGCACTGCTCGCGCGCGAGGATGCCACCGCCAATATCGACCAGTACCGCAAGCTCTCGCGCGAGCATGCGGAGCTGTCGCCGGTGGCCGAGCAATACGGGCAGTACCGGCAGGCGCAGGACGATCTGGCGACGGCGCAGGCGCTGCTGTCCGACCCCGAGATGAAGGACTTCGCAGCCGACGAGATCGGCGCCGCGCGAGACCGGCTGGAGGCGCTCGAGAAGAGCCTGCAGACGCTGCTGCTGCCGAAGGATCCCAACGACGACCGCAACCTGCTGCTGGAAATCCGCGCGGGTACCGGCGGCGAGGAAAGCGCGCTGTTCGCGGCCGACCTCCTGCGCATGTACACGCGCTTTGCCGAACGCCAGCGCTGGCAGGTGGAAGTGATGAGCGAGTCGCCCTCGGATCTCGGCGGCTACAAGGAAGTCATCGTCCGCATCGCGGGCGCGGCCGCGTTCTCGCGGCTCAAGTTCGAGTCCGGCGGCCATCGCGTCCAGCGCGTGCCGGCGACGGAAGCGCAGGGCCGCATCCATACGTCGGCGTGCACGGTCGCCGTGATGCCGGAAGCCGACGAGGTGGGCGAGGTCGAGATCAATCCGTCCGACCTGCGCGTGGACACGTTCCGCGCCTCGGGCGCGGGCGGCCAGCACATCAACAAGACCGATTCCGCGGTGCGCCTGACCCACCTGCCGACCGGCATCGTCGTCGAGTGCCAGGACGACCGTAGCCAGCATCGCAACAAGGAAAAGGCGATGAAGGTCCTGGCCGCGCGGATCAAGGACATGCAACTGCGCGCCGCGCAGGCCAAGGAAGCGAACACGCGCCGCAACCTGATCGGCTCCGGCGATCGCAGCGACCGCATCCGCACGTACAACTTTCCGCAGGGCCGCGTGACGGACCATCGGATCAACCTCACGCTCTACAAGATCGACATGATCATGGACGGCGACATGGAGGAGCTGATCGCGGCCCTCTCGGCCGAGCATCAGGCCGACCAATTGGCCGCCCTGGGCGACGACGCGTAATCTTTGTATCTCTTGTAAATGCTTGAAACAGCACTGGTTGCGTAAAACGCGGTGTCTATAATCGTTTTCGACCGGGCCGCCTCCTCGTCACATATTCTGAATGGTCAGATACCGGACGATCGGAGACATGGTGAGGCGTACGCATGGCCCGGCAGATGTCGACTCCGAAAATCAGACACAAGGATGAAATCATGAAGAAACTGCTCGCGCTGCTGATGATCACGACCGCCCTCGCCGCCTGCGGCAAGAAGGACGAAGCCGCCAACACGAGTGCGGACACGGCCATGCAGAACGCTGCCGAGTCCGCCAAGGCCGCGGCCAGCGATGCGGCGGCTGCCGCCGCCAACGCCGCCGACGCCGCGAAGGCCGCTGCCAGCGGCGTCGCATCGGACGTTTCCGCCGCGGCCGAGAAGGCCAAAGTCGACGCGGGTTCCGCGATGGCCAACGCCAAGGATGCCGCGCGCGACGCGGTGAACACCACCGCCGACAAGGCGAAGGACGCCGTCAACAAGTAATGACCGCATGCCCGCCGACCTTGCGAGAAGCGCAGACGCTAGCCGCCATGGCCGGCCTGCCGACGCTCGAGGCGCGCATGCTGTTGACGCACGTGACGGGGCTGTCGCGCACGCAGTTGATCACGCGCGACAGTGACCACCTGACCGCCGCCCAGCACGAGGCACTGTCCACGCTGCTGGCGCGGCGGCTCGCCGGCGAGCCGATGGCCTATCTGCTCGGCGAGCGCGAATTCTACGGGCGGACGTTCCACGTCACCCCCGATGTCCTCATTCCCCGCCCCGATACCGAAATTGCCGTGGAAGCCGTGCTTGCGCGGCTGGAGCCGCTGGAATCGCCGCGTGTGCTCGACCTGGGCACCGGCTCGGGCGCGCTGGCCGTGACCATCGCCTGCGAACGGCCCGATGCCGAGGTCTGGGCGACCGATATTTCCGAAGGCGCGCTCGCGGTGGCGCAGCGGAACGCGCAGGCGCTGGGCGCCACGAACATGCATTTCCGGATTTCGGACTGGTACGCCGCGCTGCCGGACGGCACCGACCCGGCACTGCGATTCGACCTGATCGTCAGCAATCCGCCCTATATCGCGGCGGGCGACCCGCACCTTGCCGAGGGCGACCTGCGCTTCGAACCCATCGACGCCCTGACCGACCATGGCGACGGCCTGTCCGACCTCGCGGCCATCGTCGCGGGCGCGGCCGCGCGGCTGGCGCCAGGCGGCTGGCTGCTCATGGAGCATGGTTACGATCAGGCCGCGGCCACGCGCGCGCTGCTCGAACGGGCCGGATTTGCCGAGGTGTTCAGCGCACGCGACCTCGGTGGCCACGAGCGCTGCACGGGCGGCAGGCTCGCCGCCTGAAGTAAAGCCGCGATTCCGGTAAAATCCGCTTCATCGCAGTTTGACAATTCCTCCGGGCAAAATCATGAGTGACGTACAGCAACAGATCGACCAGATCGTAAAGGGCAGCCCCGTCGTGCTGTTCATGAAGGGCACCGCGCAATTTCCGATGTGCGGTTTCTCCGGCCGCGCCATCCAGATCCTGAAGGCCTGCGGCGTCGATGCCCCGACCACGGTCAACGTGCTCGAGGACGACGGCATCCGCCAGGGCATCAAGACCTACTCGAACTGGCCCACCATCCCGCAGCTCTACGTGAACGGCGAGTTCATCGGCGGCTCGGACATCATGATGGAGATGTACCAGAACGGCGAAATGCAGACCCTGCTCAAGGGTTGATGCGCGCATGCCCGTGCCGCAACGTCTGATCGTCGCCATCACGGGCGCCACCGGCGCCATCTACGGCGTCCGGCTGCTACAGGTTCTGAAGGATGTGGCGGATGTGGAAACGCATCTGCTGATCTCGCCCGCGGGCGTCATGAACCTGCAGCACGAACTCGAGATCGGCCGCGCGGAAGTGGAAGCGCTGGCCGACGTCGTGCACAACGTGCGCGACATTGGCGCGACCATCGCGAGCGGTTCGTTCCGCGCGCATGCCATGGTCGTGGCCCCCTGCTCGATGCGCACGCTCGCTGCCGTGGCGCATGGCCTGTCCGACAACCTGATCACGCGCGCTGCCGATGTCACGCTCAAGGAGCGGCGCAAGCTCGTGCTGATGGTTCGGGAAACCCCGCTCAATCTCGCGCACCTGCGCAATATGACCGCGGTCACGGAAATGGGAGGCATCGTCTTCCCGCCGGTGCCGGGCTTCTACCAGAAGCCGCGCACGCTCGACGAGATGGTCGACCACACGGTGGGCCGCGTGCTCGACCTCGTCGATCTGCATCACGTCGGCGAGACGCTCGCGCCGGGCTGGGGCGGCCTCAACCCGGCGACGTCCGGCGACGCCTGAGCGCTGCGCGACAGCCGCGCTTACCAGCCGCGGTAGTAACGGCGCCCGTAGTAGCCATGACCATAGCCGCCGTAGTAATACGGCCGCGGTGCCACCACGACCGCCGCCGGCGGGCCGTAGTAGACCGGTGCCGGTGCCACGGCCACCGCGGGTTGCACGACCGGGCCACCGGGCGTGGGATAGACCGCGCATCCCGTCATCAGCAGCGCGGCGCCAGTCACAGCCAATCCAGTCAGTATCGCTTTCATGTTTTCGTCCTTGGGGGCAGGCGGGCTTGTTGTGATGCCCTCGCCTTCAAGAACGTTATACGGCCACGTTTGGTAATACAGGGTCAAGGCGCTGTAACCCTTGTTACCGTTCGCTACATATCGAAGCGGATGCCCTGGGCAAGCGGCAGCGCATCGCCGTAGTTGATCGTATTGGTGGCGCGCCGCATGTAGGCCTTCCAGGAATCGGAGCCGGACTCGCGCCCGCCGCCCGTCGCCTTCTCTCCGCCGAACGCGCCGCCGATCTCGGCGCCGCTCGTACCGATATTGACGTTGGCGATGCCGCAATCGCTGCCGGCCGACGACAGGAAATACTCCGCCTCTCGCATCGACTCGGTAAAGATGCATGACGACAAGCCATGCGCCGATGCATTGTTCAGCGCGATGGCCTCATCGAGCGACGTGTATGGCATCACATAGAGAATCGGCGCGAAAGTTTCGGTCAGCATCGTGTCGTGCTGCGTGTCCGTGAGCACGAGCGCGGGGCGGACATAGCAGGCGTGGGGCAGCCGATCGCCCAGCAGCCGTTCGCCACCATGCACGACGTTGCCCTGCGCGCGGCAGCTTGCGAGCGCGTTGGCCATGGCGTCGCCGGCCGCGGCATCGATCAGCGGTCCGACCAGGGTGCCGTCCTGCAGCGGATCGCCCACGGGCAGCCGCGCATAGACCTGGCGCAGCCGATCGACGACGGTCTCGACGAGGTCCACATGCACGAACGCGCGACGCAGCGTGGTGCAGCGCTGCCCCGCGGTGCCCGCCGCCGCGAACGTCATGCCGCGAATCGCCAGCTCGAGGTCGGCCGACGGCGCGACGATGGCCGCGTTGTTGCCGCCGAGTTCGAGAATCGTCCGCTTGAACAGGCCCGCGCAGACCGTGCCGACCTCACGCCCCATGCGCGTGGAACCGGTCGCGCTGATCAGCCGCACCGCGGGATGCTGCACGAGGTGATGCCCCACCGCGCGGCCCCCGGGCAGCACCGTGGCAATGCCCGTGTACTGCGGAGCCTCGGCCGCGATCACGCGATCGAGCAGGCCCTGCGCGGCCAGCGCGCAGAGCGGCGTCTTCTCCGACGGTTTCCACACGACGCCGTTGCCGCAGACGAGCGCCAGCGCGGCATTCCACGCCCACACGGCCACCGGAAAGTTGAACGCGGAAATCACGCCGCAAAGCCCGTACGGATGCCACGTCTCGCGCATCGCATGGCGCGGCCGTTCGGAAGCGATGGTCAGACCATGCAGCTGCCGCGACAGCCCCACGGCGAAGTCGCAGATATCGATCATCTCCTGCACCTCGCCCAGGCCCTCCTGCAGGATCTTGCCGGACTCGAGCGAGACCAGCCGGCCCAGCGGCGCCTTGTACTGCCGCAGCGTCTCGCCGAAACGGCGCACGAGCTCGCCGCGCGCGGGCGCCGGCGCAAGCGCCCAGGTGCTCAGCGCCTCGTGTGCGCGCGCGATGCGTCCGTCGGCTTCCGCCACGTCGCACTCGCGGAGATGGCCAAACACTTCGCCGTCGATCGGCGAGCGCAGCGGCAGCATGCCCGCGCGCCGGCCCGTTGCGGAGTCGTCCGTGGTCGCCTCCCATGCCGGTGGCAGCCCCATGGCCTGCCAGCAGGCCGCAAAGTCTTGTGCTTTCATGCGATGGTTTCCCGCAGTGGATGGTGTGCGTAATGCTGGCCGAATCGGTTCGCGAGGAAGCGATCCAGCGGCATTGCCTCCTGCCGCACGAAGCCAGATTGCGGCAGTTCGCCCGCGACCACGAGATCGAGCGCCGTGCAGATGGCCGCCGCCGTGGTCAGCTGGATGGCGTTGACATGGCCGTGCGGCGTATCCATGCCGCCGATCCGCGCCGAGAACGAGGCCTGCGTCAGCGGGCCCTTCGCCGATCCCCCGCCACCACCGCCCCCCCGATAGCCCGTGGCGCTCGCGAACACGATCACGACGTCCTGCTCCGTCACCGGAATCGCGCGTTCGAAGATCTCTCGCAGCCAGTCGCGCTGCTCGCGCAGGCGCAGGTCGTTGAGCAGCAGTTTCATCTGGGCGCAGTGTCCGGGATAGCGGATGGACTTGTAATCGACGTGGCGCGCGCGGCCGGCCAGCGTTTCGGGCAGCGTGCCGAGTCCTCCCGAGGTATTAAACGCCTCGTATTCGATGCCGTCTACCGCAAAGCTCTCGAGCCCCTCGAGCGCGGGCAGTTCCACGCGGCGCCCATCGACGATCGCCTCGCAAGGATTGCAATACTCGTTGATCAGCCCTTCGGTGCTCCAGGTGAGGTTGTACTTGAGCGCGTTGTCGGGATAGCGCGGGAGCGCGCCCACGCGCATGCGGAGGTCGAGCAGTTCTCCGCCATCGAGGAACCGCCGCGCGAGGTCGTGGCCGACCACGCCGATAAAGCCGGGAGCCAGGCCGCACTGCGGCATCAGCACCGCGCGCGCGCCCTCGGCGAGCGCGCCGATCGCATGCGTGGCCGCCACGTCCTCGGTCAGATCGAAGTAATGCACGCCGAGCCGCGCGGCCACGGTGGCGACGCCGATGGCGGCGTGGAACGGCAGCGCGTTGAGTACCGCGCCGGCGCCGGCGAGCAGCGCCGCGCAGGTGGCGGGGTCGGTCGGATCGGCGGTGCGCACGGCGAGACCGTCGGGGATAGCGTCGGCGATAGCGTCAGTGACGCCGCCCAGCCGGCGGGCATCGCGATCGACGAGGGTCACGCGATAGTCGCCGGTGTCGTGCAGCATCGTCGCGATCGTGCGGCCGATATTGCCGGCGCCGAGCACAACCACGGGAAAGGGACGAGAGATCGAGGTAGGCATGGCGGCTCCGTGTGCGTTGTCGTTACCTTCAGTATGGCGAGCGCCGCCGACGAAATGTAGAGACAAGATTGACGAATGCCCGGCATAATCCGCCGAATCGACGAACCTTTCTGACGCTATGACTGAACTCGATCCCATCGATCGTCATCTGCTGTCGCTGCTGCAGGGCAACGCGCGCGAGTCTGCCGCGAACCTGGCGCGCGCTCTGGGCATTGCGCGCACGACCGTGGTGGCCCGCATCGCGCGGCTGGAGAAGACGGGAGTGATCGCCGGCTATGGGGTCCGGCTGGGACGGCAGATGGAGGACAGCGCGATTCTCGCGTTCTGCGGGCTGTCGGTGCAGCCGAAGGCCGCGCCGACCGTGGTCCGCGCGCTGCAGCGGCTACCCGAAGTGGAGGAACTGAACTCGGTCAGCGGGCCCGTCGACTACATGGCCGTGATTCGCTGCGATACGCATGCGCGGCTCGACAAGCTGCTGGACGAGATCGGCATGCTCGATGGGGTCAATCACACGACCACGTCGATCGTGCTCGCCCGGAAGATCGATCGGCGGCGCGCGGCGGACTAGCGCGACCGCCACGCCATCACCATTTACCCGGATCGACGGGCTTCACGGGCGCCTTCTTGTCCGCGGACTTGTCGGCAGCCTTCTCGGCGGGCTTGTCCGCCGCCTTCCCACCCTTGGCCGCGGGGCCCGACGCCGGTGCCAGCGACTTCGCCACCTCCGCATCGCGATTGGCCATCAAGGCCCGCGCGCGCGGCAGCAGCAGTTCGATCGTTCCCTCGGACGGATCGTCCGGAATCGCATAGAACTCGACCGTCAGCGGTTTGCGCATCCAGCCCGCGTGCGTCGCCTTGACGGTCTTGCCGGCCTTGTCGCGCAGGTCTTCCTGCTCCTGACGGAACGGCTTGCCGTAGCGCGCGCTCAGGCTCTGCATCGCGGCATCCTGCGAGCGGATGCCATCGGTCGGGATGATCACGCCGACGAGCGCGTTGCCATCGACGAAGCCGAGCAGATGCGGACCATCCATGAACACGGGGCGCTTGTCGCGCGGCACGCCGATCTGGCGCATCGTGCCGTCGCCGCGCAATTCCACGCACAGCGCGGTCACGTCGCGGCCATTGGGCGTGCGGTGATCGGCGCAATCGGGCATCTCCGGCAGCGGGCTGCCGATCTCGAGCGTGGACAACATGGACGTGAGCGCGTCCCCCTGGCCCGGGGCCTGCGCCATGGCGTCCGCGGGGGTGCCGGCCGCGAATGCTGGCGATGAAACAAGCGAGCCAAACGTGGCGAACAGGCCGGCGGCCGCGACCGCGGCAACTGAGAATTTCAAAACGGAACTCCTGGAAATAGCTCGGGTTGGAGTTTGCCTGATACCAGACGTTCCGTGCCCCGATGTCGGAGTTCGTTACGAATCTCCGTTGTGGCTAACGCAGCATATGCATGACCGCATTCGCGAGCATGCCGCCCACCGCGAGCAGCACGGCCCACAACAGCAGGCGCGGCAGGCGGCTTGGCGGTAACTGGCGCGGCGGTGTGCGGCGCGCGAGCGGCACACGCATGCGCGTATTGCTCTGCAAGCCTCGCGTATGCCACATGCTGTCGGCACCGAGGTCGATCTCGCTGGGCCGGTTCGCACCGGGTTGCTGCGGTTTCTGCTGGGACTGTCCCCTGCCAACAGGTCGTTGCGTGGCCATCTTGCGCTCCCCCGAGTGCATCGAAAGGCATGCCGGCGCGTGGAGTGTGCCGCCGGAACACACGCGCGTCCCGGATCTGCCGCCACGGGTACGTGCGCGGCACATGGTAGGGCAAAGCGTTACGGAAATCCATGCGTGACCGCACGATTCGAGCGGGCCCTCGGCCGCGCGCACATATGCCCTGAGCGCTCACTCTGCCGACGATGGCCGCCGCGTCACGTTAACCGCTTCGCGACGGAATGCGTGGCCCATGTGGTGATAGAACGGATGCGGGCAGAACTGCCGCGCGAGGAACGATGCCAGCAGCGACGACGCGAGCAGGAACACCGTGAGGTCCTGCGTGCGCGTCATCTCCATCACGATCACGCTCGCGGTGATCGGTGCCTGCGTGGCGGCCGCGAGGAACGCGGCCATCGAGATCAGCGCGAGCATGCGCGGCTCCGGCATAAAGCCGAGGATGTGCGCGACGTTGTCGCCGATGCCCGCGCCGATGGCCAGCGCCGGCGTGAAGATCCCGCCCGGAACGCCTGCGAAGTACGACAGCACGGTCGCGAAGAACTTGCCGACGCCGAACCACGGCGAGCGCTCGCCATGGCCGTTGATCAGCGCCGACGCCTGTTCATAGCCCGTGCCGAACGTCGCGCCCGCCGTGCCGAAGCCGATCGCGGCGACGATCAGGCCGCAGCCGAACGCCACCCAGATCGGATGCGCCTGCGGCCACTGGCGCCAGCGCGCCGGCAGCAGCCCCGGCACGCCGCCGATCAGCAGCTTGGCGAACAGCCCGCCGAGCACGCCGTTGACGACCGCGCAGAGCAGCACGGGCCCCCATGCGTCGTGCAGCGCGAGAATCGGCACCTTGATGCTGAAGTACGGATTGTTGCCGAGCAGCGAGAGCGTGAGGAAACCCGCGGTCAGCACGCCCGACAGCACGACGCGGTCCCAGCGCATCGCGGCACCGCGCCCGAGCTCTTCGATCGCGAACACCACGCCGGCCAGCGGCGTATTGAAGGCCGAGGCCAGCCCGCCCGCCGCGCCCGCGGCGATCAGCGCATTCGGATGGAAGCCGGTGCGGAAGCGCAGCTTCTGCTCGCACCATCGGCCCCACGACAGCATGGCCGCGGCACCGACCTGCACCGACGGTCCCTCGCGTCCGACGGACGCGCCCGCCAGCAGCGCGGCGGCGGTCAGCACCACCTTCCACATCGCCTGCCGGAACGACACGAGCACGCGCTGCGCGGCGCTGTCGGGCGGCAGCGAGATCGCGGCCAGCACCTGCGGAATGCCGCTGCCCCGCGCCTGCGCCGCATAGCGGATAGTCAGCCAGCGCAGCGCGGCCAGGCCGAATGGCAGCATCACGAATGCGAGCCACGGCGTGGCGGCGGTCAGATGGGCGTTCCAGCGCAGCGCGGTTTCGGCGATCCATGCGAAGACCAGCGAGAACAGCGCGACGCCGGCCGCGCCGCACATGAACACGGCGTAGCGCATCGTCGTGCGCGAGATGCGGCCGGCCTGACGGGACTTGCGCGCGATCGCATGCCGGGCGCGATGACGGATACCGCGCGACGCGGCGTCCTCGCCGGATGCGGGTTCGGAGGAGGAGGGATCGGTGGGGTCGGTCATGACGCAGCGGCAGCAACGATCGCGCGACGGCTGGCAGCCCGCGCGTGGGGACGATAAGACCCTGCCACTATACGCGCGCATGCCGTGCTCCCGACAAAATCCGTGCGGAGCCGCGCGCATCGGTCGATTGTTCGCGCGATCATGCCCCCATGCAAAAACGAGGGTTTCATACTTTCATGATGCAAGCTATGATGATACAGACTTGTACCATCAAAGTGACGATGTCATGGCATCCACAGATTTCTCGGCCATGCCCTGCCCGATTGCCCGCGCGCTGAGTGTGCTGGGCGAACGCTGGGCCATGCTGATCATGCGCGAGGCGTTCTACGGCAGCACGCGCTTCGACGAGTTCGAACGCCGGCTCGGCATCGCGCCGAACATTCTCAGCAACCGCCTCAAGGCACTCGTCGAACATGGCCTGCTCGAGAAAACGCATACGCCCGGCGGCGGCGCGCGGCATGTCTACACGCTGACCGAATCGGGCCGCGAGTTCTTCCCGGTGTTCGTCTCGCTGAAGGGATGGGCCGATCGCTGGCGCGCGACCGAGCATGGGCCGCTGACGATCCTGAAGGACGGACGCGACGGCGCGGAGATCAGGCCACCGCGACTGCTGCGCGATGACGGCACCGAGATCACCATCGGCGACGTGGAGATCGTGCCGGGTCCCGGCGCGCAGGCGTTTCGCTCGGAGCTCGAGCGGTTCAACGCGATGCTGCCTGTCGCGGCCATGGCCGACGACGAGGCATGAGATCAGCGTGACGACTGCCGGTCGGCCGGCGGCGGCAATTGCCGCGCATCGCCGATCATCCCCGCATCACGCACCTCGCCCGGCACCGCGGGCCATCCGCCGCCGAGCGACTTGTACAGTGCGGCCACGCCCGTCAGCACATCGACCTGCCCCTGCACCGCCGCCAGCTGTACCGAATACAGTTTCTCCCGCGCGTCGGTGACCTCCAGATAGCTGGTGTAGCCGCCCTCGTAACGGGCATTGGCCTGATCGGCATAGATCACGAGCGCCTGCTCCTGCCGCCGCAGGCTCGCGAGCCGGACACGCGATTCCATATTGGCCGCGAGCGCATTGTTCACATCCGCCAGCGCATTGAGCACGCTCGCCTGATACGCGAGCATGGCCTGATCGCGCACGGATCCCGCGCTCTGCACCTGCCCGCGAATCGCGCCGCCCTGGAAGATCGGCTGCGTGATGCCCGCCCCCACGCCCCATACGCGCGACGCGCTATGCCACAGCGCCCCGGGCGTGGCGGCAATCGCGCCGAACATGGCCGACAGATCGACGGTCGGCAGATAGAGCGCCTCCGCCGCGCCGAGCCGCGCATTCGCGGCCACGGCGGCCTGCTCGGCCTGCAACACATCGGGACGGCGCGACAGCAGCATCGCGGGCATGTCGGGGCCGACAGCGGGCGCCTGCAGCGCATCGAACGGCTTGCCGCGTTCGATCGGTCCGGGCTCGCGGCCCAGCAGCACCGACAGCGCATTTTCGGTCTGCGCGATCGATGTGCGGATCGGCGGTATCGAAGACTCCGCCGCGTAGTAGTCGTTCTCCGCCTGTACCAGTTCCACCTGCGACACCACGCCGCCTTCGAAGCGCTGCCGGAAGATATCCACCGCCTTCGCGCGGACGTCGAGCGTCTGCCGGGCGATCTCGAGCTGCGCGTCGAATCCTCGCAGCGTCGCATAACCCTGCACCACCGAGGCCGCGAGCGCGAGCACGGTGCCGCGCCGCGTGTACTCGGCATTCCAGAGATCGGCTTCCGCGCCCTCTGCCTGTCGGCGGATGCGGCCCCAGACATCGAGTTCCCAGCTGGCATTGGCCACGAGCTGGTAGCTGTTGCGCGGCCCGCTGAACGCTTCGAGCGGCGTGCCGATCAGCGTGTTGAACGTGCCGCTGCGCTGCCGCGCGGCCGATGCCATTGCGCCGATCTGCGGAAAGAACGCCGACCGCGCGATCATCAGTTGCCCGCGGAACTCGTCGATGCGTGCCGTGGCGATGCGCACATCGTAGCTATTGCGCAGCGCGGTCTCCACGAGCGCGGTCAGCACGGGATCGTCGAACGTGTTCCACCATGCGCTGTCCGCCTCGATGGTCAGCGCGCCCGTATCGAGCCGGTAGTACGGGGGCGACGCGACCTCCGGAGGCTGGTAGTCGGGGCCGATCGCGCAGCCGGCGGCAAAAGCCCCGAGCGCCGCGGTCGCGAGCGCGAGCCGCCGCGCGATCATGGCGCCTCTCCGGCCGGCGGCGTCCCGGGTGTGCTATTCGCAGCCGGCGCCGCCTTGCCGCCGCGCGCGCGCCATTTGTCCACACCCGTGCCGATCAGCCACGAAAACAGCGGCACGAACAGCAGCGCGAGCGTGGTCGCCGCGAGCATGCCGCCGATGATGCCGGTGCCGATGGAATGCCGCGAGTTCGCGCCCGCGCCCGCCGCGATAAACAGCGGCACCGCGCCAAGAATGAATGCGAGGGACGTCATGACGATCGGCCGCAGCCGCAGCTTGGCCGCTTCCACGGCCGCGTCCGCATGCGACATGCCCTCCTTCTGCTTGAGCACCGCGAACTCGACGATCAGGATGGCGTTCTTGGCCGCGAGCCCGATCAGGGTCACCATGCCGATCTGGAAGTACACGTCGTTGGACAGCCCGCGCAACAGGATCGCCAGCAGCGCCCCGAAAATGCCGAACGGCACCGCGCTCAGGATCGATATGGGCAGCGACCACGACTCGTACTGCGCGGCGAGGATCAGGAACACCATCACGATGCCGAACACGAACACGATCGTCGTCGTATTGCCGGACTTCTTCTGCTCGAACGCCTCGCCGCTCCACGCGAAGCTGTAGCTTGCGGGCAGCGACTCGCGCGCGACGGCCTCCATCGCGGCCAGGGCCTGTCCCGAGCTGTAGCCCGCCGCCGCATCGCCGGTGATCTTTGCTGCCGGGAAGTTGTTGAAGCGCGAGAGCAGATCGGGCCCGCTCGCGTAACGCGTCTTCAGCAGCCCGGTGACGGGCACCATCTTGCCGCTCTGCTGCCGCACATAGAGGAACTGCAGATCGTCGGGGTTCGCGCGGTATTGCGGTTCGGCTTGCAGGATCACCTGCCACACGCGGCTGTACTGCGAGAACTGGCTTACATACAGCGAACCGAACTGCGTCTGCAGCGTGCCGTAGACATCGGCGATCGGCACGCCCATCGTCTCCGCCTTCTCCTTGTCCACCTCTACGCGCATCTGCCGAGACGCGGCCTGAATCGTGCTCGTCAATCGCCCAAGCTCCGGATGCGCCGCCGCGGCCTTGATGAAATTGCGCGTCACACCTTCGAGTTCGGCCGCATTGCCCGTGCCGCGATTCTGGATCCAGAACTCGAAGCCGCCCTGCGACCCGAGGCCAGGTATCGACGGCGGATTGACCGGAATGATGATGGCCTCCGGAATCGCGCGCAGCTTGCCGATCAGCGAGACGATGACCGCGCGCACGGACAGATCGCGCGTGCCCCGCTGCTTGAAACTCTTGAGGCCGACGAACACGGTGCCCGCATTGGTCTTGTACTGGCTGTCGATAAAGCTGTAGCCCGACAGCGCCGACGCATCTTCCACCGCCGGATGCTCGCGGAACATCGCCGCCACCTGCTGGGTGACCTTGTCGGTGCGGTCGAGACTGGCCGAGTCCGGCATCATCACCGCGACCAGCAGATAGCCCTGATCTTCGGGCGGCACGAATGCCGTGGGAATGCGCGCGAACAGTTGCCATACGGCGAGCAGCATGATGGCGAACATCAGCAATGCGAGCACCGCGCGCCGCATAAAGCCGCGCACCCAGTTGCCGTAGTGGTGCACGAGCCGGTCGAACTTGTCGTTGAACCAGACGAAGCCGCGCCATGGTGTGTGGTGGCCGGACTTGAGGATCATGGCCGCGAGCGCCGGCGACAGCGTCAGCGCGCAGAAGCCCGAGATGACGACCGAGACGACGATCGTCAGCGCGAACTGCCGGTACAACTGCCCCGTGGTGCCCGAGACGAACGCCACGGGAATAAACACGGCCGACAGCACGAGCACGATGGCGATGACCGGGCCCGTCACCTCCTCCATCGCGCGTAGCGTGGCCTCGCGCGGCGACAGATGGAACTCGGCCATATTGCGCTCGACGTTTTCCACCACGACGATGGCATCGTCGACGACGATCCCGATGGCGAGCACCAGCGCGAACAGCGTCAGCAGGTTGATCGAGAATCCGAGTGCAAGCAGCCCCGCGAAGGTCCCGATGATCGACACGAACACGGCGAGAACGGGGATCACCGTTGCCCGCACGTTCTGCAGGAAGATGAACACCACGAGCACGACCAGCACCACGGCTTCCGCCAGCGTGTGCACCACCTCCTCGATGGACGCGCTCACGAACTCGGTGGTATCGAGCGACACCTTGTACGCGATGCCCGGCGGGAACGTCTTCGACATATCGTCGAGCGCGCGGCGCACGTCCTTCGCCACCTGAATCGCGTTGGAGCCCGGCTGCTGGTAGACCGCGATGATCGTCGCGGGCTTGCCGTTCAGCGACGAGCGCAGCGTGTAGAGCTGCTGGCCCACCTCCGCGCGGCCGACGTCGCGCAGCCGCACGATGGCGGCCCCCTCGTTGTCCGCGCGCAGGATGATGTTGTCGAACTGCTCGGGCGACGTCAGGCGCCCCGGCGTGACGAGCGGAAACGACAACTCCACGGGCCGCGCGTTCGGCGCCTGCCCCACGCTACCCGCGCCGAACTGCTCGTTCTGGCTCTGCACCGCGCGCTGCACGTCCTGCGCGGTGATATTGAGCGCGGCCATGCGATCGGGCTTGAGCCAGATGCGCATGGCGAGGTCGGCCGAGCCCATGATCTGCGCCTGGTTCGCGCCGTTGATGCGCTTGATGGCATCGAGCACGTACAGGTTCGCATAGTTGTTGATGTACTGCTGGTCGAAGCGACCGTCGGGCGAGTGCACGGCAATCAGCAGCAGAAAGCTCGACGAGCGCTTCTGCACGTTGATGCCGGTCTTCTGCACGGTGTCCGGCAGCTGCGGCAGCGCGAGGTTCACGCGGTTCTGCACCTGCACCTGCGCGGTATCGGGATCGGTGCCGATATCGAAGAACACGTTCAGCGTCATCGAGCCCGTGGGCGACGATGTCGACTGCATGTAGATCATGTTGTCGGCGCCATTGACCTGTGTCTCGATCGGCGCGGCGACGGTCTGGGCCACGGTATCGGAGTCCGCGCCCGCGTAGGTCGCGGTGACGGTGACCTGGGGCGGCGTGATATCGGGATACTGTGCGATGGGCAGCGCGAACATCGCGACGCCGCCACCGATGACGATGACCAGCGACAGCACGATCGCGAAGATCGGACGCCGGACGCAGAAGGCGGAGATCATGGCGGTCCGGGCTCAGCGAGATGGCGTGGGTTGCGCGGCCGACGCTGGTGCCGCCGATGCCGGGGCCATGGCGCCGGAGGCCGCACCGACGGGCGCGCTTCCCGCGCCCACCGCCGCCAGCGGCGCCTCGCCGGTGACCTGCACCGGCGCACCGGCCGTGAGCTTGCCCGCCCCATCGACTACGACGGTCTCCCCCGCGTCGAGCCCCTGCGCAATGCGCCACATCGGCCCCGACAACTCGCCGACCGTCACCGGCCGTGGCTGAGCCTTGCCCTCCTTGTCGACGATAAACACGAGGTCGCCCTTCGGCCCATGCATGACCGCCCGCTGGGGCACGACGATGGCATTGGGCCGCGAGGCCCCGCCGACCAGCACGCGCACGAACTGCCCGGGCTGCAATTCGTTGTTCGGATTGGGCATCTCCGCGCGCACGAGGAACGTGCCCGTCTGCTGGTTGTAGGTGGCGTCGGCAAACGTGATGCGGCCCTTGTGCGGATACTCGGTGCCATCGGCCAGCACGATCGACACCGCGTAGTGCCGGTCCGGCGGCACCACCAGCTGCCTGTTCTGCTGTTGCGCGCGGAACTCCAGTGTCTGCGGCTCGGAGATACTGAAATTGATCCGCATCGGCGTCAGCGTGGACACCGTCGTCAGCAGGCTGTTGGTCGGACTCACGTAGGCGCCGACCGGCAGCACGCCGAAGCTCGACACGCCATCGACGGGCGAGCGCACATAGGTATAGGAGAGATTGAGCTTCTGCGTCTCGACCTCGGCCGTGGCCTGCTCCACGCCCGCCGCGGCGGAATGAAACTGCCCCGTGGCATCGTCGAGATCCTTCTGCGACAGCGCGTTGCGCTCCGCGAGCGGCTTTACGCGCGCGAGGTTCGAGCGCGCGACGTCGAGCCGTGCCTTCTGCTGCGACAGCTGGGCCTGCGCGGCATCGAGCTGGGTCTGAAACGGCTTGTGGTCGATCTCGAACAGGACCTGGTTCTCCCTGACCATCGCGCCTTCCACGTAGTTGCGCTTGATCAGGAAGCCGGACACGCGCGCGCGCACATCCACGGCCTGGTCGCTCTGCGTCTGGCCGACGAACTCGAACGTCACGGGAAGATCCTGCGCGCGTGTCTGAAACACCTGTACGGGGACGGCCTGCGCGGCGGCCGGAGGCGGTTCCTGCTTGCCGCAGGCGGTCATCCACAACGCCATGCAGCCGAGCAGCGCGCTGGCGCGCCTGGGCCCAATCATCGGCGTCGATCGGACTCGCCCCATCGTTGCCCGCTGCGTCATCTGGCCGCTCCCTCGTTTGCCGGCGCGGCATCCGGTCATCGCCGGCCCTGCCCACGCCACTGTCCGAGGTTACGTCCGCACCGCCCACGCGACCATTCAAAGTTTTCGGCGACGAGTTAAGCGGATTCGAAGCTAGCGGCGAAAGCCGTGAAACCCGCCGCCACCGAATCGTCCACCGCCGCCGCCCCCTGCAAAGCGTCCGCCACCGCCCGCACCCGCGCCGCCAAAGCGCCCCTGCCATTGCTGCGCCGCGCCGGCCGTGCGCTGGTCGCCGAGCTGCCGCGCATGCTGCTGGCTATCGAGCCCGCTGGTGACCTGTCTTGTCGATTCGGCGTTGGCATTATTCGACTGCACAGGCTCCCAGCCATTCGACGTGTGCTTCTGCCATCCATCGTCGGTCCGTTGATAGACGTTGCCATCGTGGCCCGCATACACGTTACCGTTGTTCCAGGCCACCGCGTTGTCCTTGCTCGGATTCGCGACCACGCCGCGACTGCCCGCCGTCTGCGCGCCCGTCTGCGTGTTGCCCGTGACGCCGGCCTCCGCCGCGCCGATACGTCCGGTCTGCGCGTTGTAGCCCGCCACCTGACGGCCGGCCGCATAGTCGCCCGTCGCCGCATTGCCGACGACGCCCCCGCGCCCCGCGCCCGCGCTGCCCGTGGACGGATTCGAGAATGAGCCCTGCCGCCCCGCCGCGTAGTTGCCCGAGTACGGATTGAACGCGGCCCCACGGCTCCCCTGAAACTGCGCGCCCGTCGCGGGGTTGTAGCCCGATGCCGCCGCGCCGCGCCACTGCGTGCCCGTCCACGCGTTCCAGCCCTGCGCGTGCGTGACCGTGCCCTGCCCCCATCGGCCATAGACGTTGGCCTGGTTCACGTTCACGTAGTTCCATCCGTACGCGCCGCCCCAATAAGGTCCCCAGTAAGGCGTGGCCGCGCCCCAGATCGCACCGGCCGCAAACCCGAACGCAAACCCTTCGGCCATGCCGATACCGAACCCCGCGCCGTAGCCATAGGTCAGGGGATAGCCGTAGTACACGGTGCCCACATAGGGCGGGTACACATAACCGGTGCCATAGACCACGGTGCCTGCTGGCCCGACCACCACGCCCATATAGCCCGGCGTATAGCCGACCACGACGACATCGGGCGTCACCGAGTAGATGCGCACGTACGTCACGTAGTACAGCGGCGAGCTAGGGGGCATCGCGTAGATCGCGGCCGGTACCTCGGTGGCCACGCTCCACGGTCCCGTGGGCGACGGCGCGGCAAACCAGATGCCGTTGGCCACCGCGAAGAAACGCCCGCCCACATCGATTACCGGCGTGCCGGTATTGGCGGCGTATTGCAGCGACGTGCCATCGATCGCCTCGAAGCGCGGCGCGCCGTCGTACGCCACGGTCAGCGACGCCTTCGCGCGCGATACCGACGCGGTCTGCGGAATGTTCGCGGCGATCTCCGCCTCGCGTGCCTGCGGGGTGCCCGGCACCGACACCAGCACGTTGGCCTTCGGATCGTTCGGCGAGATCTTCGCAAAGTCGGCCGGCAGCTGATCGCCGGGAACATACTCCCATGGCCCGGTCAGCATCGGCGCGCGAAACCATCGGCCCGACAGCAGCAGGTACGACTGATTCGACGTCGGGTCGACGAACACCGCGTGGTCGGCATTGGCCACGGTCAGCAGTCCCACGCCGTTCACGGGCGCCATCTGCGGCGCGCCGTTCGTCACGATCAGTTCTGCCGGACGCGTGGCAAGCAGCACGGCGGGCGCCGACGGCGGCTTGCGGCCATCGGCGGGCAGCATCGGGTCCGGCTTCGGTGCCTCGGCCTTGCTGGCCGCGGCGAGCAGCGACGCCGGCGGCGTCGGCATCGGCTCCCATGCCCCGCCCGCGGACTCGGAGCGGTACCAGTACCCCGCGGCTTGCAGAAAGAGTTCGCCCGACTCGTCGCGCAGCAGCAGCGCGCGGCTGTTGAGCGCGCGCTCGTAATGGCTCCCCGCCATCCTGCGCCAGGCCGGATCGCCATCGACGAGCACGAGCACCGTCGGCGTGGTCGCGAACAATATCTGCGGCACATCGTTGCGAACCGCCACGCGCTGGCCCTGCGCGATCTGCTGCGCCACGGCATAGCTCGCCTGCAGCTGCTCGAGCGGCACGGTCAGCCCCTGCGGCGGCAGTTGCGCGATCAGCGCCTGCCGCACCTGCTCGGCGGCATCGGGCCGCGTGGGCACGTCCACGCTGTCGATGCGCAGCTGCGACAGCTGGACGAGGCCCGATGGCTTGTCGATATCGGCGGTGGCCGAGAACCGGGCCACGCCATAGGTGGGCGCGCCGTCCTTCGGTCCCACCGCGACCGCCGCGCGGCCGCCAAGCTGATTGCCCTCCCAGCGCTCGATCTGCGGCTGATAGACCTCGATATGCTGGCCCGCCGCGTCGAACTGCCGCGGCCACTGCAGCGAGGCACGCGCGGCGGCGGCTTTGGACGCGGTCGGCGCCGCCACGGCGGGCGGCGGCGTCAGCCACCACAGTGCCGCGACCAGACAGGCGGCGGCGCGGAAATCGAGACCTAAGTCGTAACGGATGCGTGGCATACGGGTTCGCGCTCCATGATCGGTGCCTCAATCTAAATTAGCGCGTATTCCGGAACAATCGGACACAAAAAACTTCAGAACGCGCCGGAATTCCTGCATATCGGCGCGCGGAGGTCGCGATCCGCGCCAAACCAGTGCATGACGGGTGCGTGGCGGGCGACTTCGCATCGCGCCCTTGAAGCCGCGCGCATCCGGCCTCATTTCAGCCAGATGTCTCCTCTCGTGGAAACACCATGAGCTCCATGCGTCCGCGCCGCGCGATTCTGTTCTCCGCGCTGACCCCGATCCTGCTGCATTCCTATATCGGCTTCCGGCTCGTGCCGGACCTGCCGGGCCCCATGGCCATCAAGGTCGCGTTTGCGATCTTCCTCGCGATCTCCGCGCTGCTGGTGCCCGCGGGCATGCGCGCGCGACGCTACGAGCCGCCCTGGGCGGACCGTATCAGCTGGATCGGCATGCTGGCGATGGGGCTGTTCTCGTCGCTACTGGTCCTCACGTTCCTGCGCGACATCTTCCTGCTGGTTTCGCTATTGGCTGGATGGCATACACCTGCCTTGCTGGAAACCAGCGCGGTAGTGCCCCCCGTCCTCGCCCTCGTTGTCAGCGCGATCGGTTTCTTCAACGCGCGCGGCGTCGCGAAGGTGGTCGAGGTCGATGTACCCGTGGCGGGGCTGCCGGCCGCGCTCCAGGGGTTCACCATCGCGCAGATCAGCGATATTCACGTGGGGCCGACGATCAAGGGCCCGTATATCGACCGCATCGTCGATCGCGTGAACGGCCTCGATGCCGATGCGGTGGCCATTACCGGGGACCTCGTCGATGGCAGCGTGCGCGACCTGTCGCGGCATACGGCGCCGCTGGGACGGCTCGCCTCGCGTCACGGCACCTTCGTGGTGACGGGCAACCATGAGTATTACGCGGGCGCGGAAGCGTGGATCGACGAGCTTCGGCGCATCGGCCTGCGCGTCCTGCTCAACGAACATGTGGTGGTGGAGCGCGACGGCGCGTCGCTGGTGCTGGGGGGCGTGACGGATTTCACCGCTGGCCAGTTCATCCCGAGCCATCGGAGCGACCCTGTGCAGGCGCTCACCGGGGCGCCGGCCGATGCGGCCGTACGCGTGCTGCTGGCCCATCAACCGCGCAGCGCGCCCGCCGCGGCGGCGGCCGGATTCGACTTGCAGTTGTCGGGACACACGCATGGCGGCCAGTTCTGGCCATGGAACCTGTTCGTCCCGATGCAGCAGCCGTATGTGCACGGGCTGCGGCGGCATGAGCGGATGTGGATCTACGTCAGCCGCGGCACCGGATACTGGGGCCCGCCGAAACGGTTCGGCGCCCCATCGGAGATCACCCGGGTGCGGCTCGTTGCGGCCAAATGAAATGGCCCGAGCCGCTGCCCGCAGCGATCACCCGCTTCAACGCGTGATGGGCTTGTAGCGGATACGCTTCGGCTTCGCGGCCTCTTCGCCAAGGCGGCGCTTCTTGTCCGCCTCGTACTCCTGATAGTTGCCCGCGAAGAACTCCACGTGCGAATCGCCTTCGAACGCGAGGATGTGCGTGGCGATACGATCGAGGAACCAGCGATCGTGGGAGATGACCATCACGCAGCCCGCGAACTCGAGCAGCGCATCTTCCAGCGCGCGCAGCGTTTCCACGTCGAGGTCGTTCGACGGTTCATCCAGCAGCAGCACGTTGCCGCCCGCGATCAGCGTCTTGGCCATATGCAGACGGCCGCGCTCGCCGCCCGACAGCGTGCCCACCTGCTTCTGCTGGTCGCCGCCCTTGAAGTTGAAGCGGCCGATATAGGCGCGCGACGGCGTTTCGTAGCGGCCCACGGTCAGCACGTCCGCGCCGCCCGAGATTTCCTCGAACACGGTCTTGGTGCCATCGAGCGCATCGCGGCTCTGGTCCACGTACGCGAGCTTCACGGTCGGCCCGATCTTGATCTCGCCGCTATCCGGCGTTTCCTTGCCCGTGATCATGCGGAAGAACGTCGACTTGCCGGCGCCGTTCGGGCCGATGATGCCGACGATGGCGCCCGGCGGCACCTTGAAGCTCAGGTTGTCGATCAGCAGGCGGTCGCCATAGGCCTTGCTCACGCCGTCGAACTCGATGACCTCGTTACCCAGGCGCTCGCCCACCGGGATAAAGATTTCCTGCGTCTCGTTGCGCTTCTGGTATTCCTGGCTGTTCAGTTCGTCGAACCGCGCGAGACGCGCCTTCGACTTGGCCTGACGGCCCTTCGGGTTCTGGCGCACCCACTCCAGTTCCTTCTGCAGTGCCTTCTGGCGCGCGGACTCGCTTGCCTCTTCCTGCTTCAGGCGATTTTCCTTCTGGTCCAGCCACGAGCTGTAGTTGCCCTTCCAGGGAATGCCATGGCCACGGTCGAGTTCGAGAATCCACTCGGCCGCGTTGTCGAGGAAGTAGCGATCGTGGGTCACGGCCACCACGGTACCCGGGAAGCGCGTAAGGAACTGCTCGAGCCAATCGACCGATTCCGCATCCAGGTGGTTGGTCGGTTCGTCGAGCAGCAGCATGTCGGGGCGCGACAGCAGCAAGCGGCACAGCGCGACACGGCGCTTTTCACCGCCGGACAGGTTGCCGACCTTGGCATCCCACGCCGGCAGGCGCAGCGCATCGGCCGCGATATCGAGCTGCAGTTCGGCATTGTTGCCGTCGCTGGCCGACAGGATCGCCTCGTACTTGGCCTGCTCGGCGGCCAACGCGTCGAAGTCCGCATCGGGCTCGGCATACGCGGCGTAGATCTCGTCGAGCTTCTTGCGTGCCTCGAACACGCCGCCGAGCGCCGCTTCCACGGACTCGCGCACGGTCTGCTCGGGATCGAGCTCGGGCTCCTGCGACAGATAGCCGATATTGAGGTTCGGCATCGGCGTGGCTTCGCCCTCGATCTCCTGATCGAGGCCCGCCATGATCTTCAGCAGCGTGGACTTGCCCGAGCCGTTCAGGCCCAGCACGCCGATCTTGGCGCCCGGAAAGAACGACAGCGAGATGTCCTTGAGAATGTGACGCTTGGGCGGAACGATCTTGCCCACGCGATTCATGGTGAAAACGTACTGAGCCATGGCAGCGGTATTGGGTGGAATTGCGATGGGCGAAGTGTAGCAGGCGGACCGTGAAGCGCCCTTGCATCGGCGATCGCCCGCCCCCATTACAATACGGCCCTCGGATTCCGATCCGCATTGCCACCACACGCCCGATGAAGCCCGCCCTGACCCTGAAGTTCAAGTGCAAGAAGTGCACGAAGCCCGTCACGCTGTACCTGCAAAAAACCTCCGCCTGCTCGCATATCACGCCCTATCAGGGCTTCTGCAAGTGCGGCGAGCTGATGCGCCACGCCACCGGCGACAAGGATGCCGTCGAGTCGTTCGTGAACTCGTTCGACAACAGCTGGATGCACCACCATCATCACCACCACTGAACGGTAGCCGTACGTCATGGAAAGCTGGCGCCTGACCGCGAAAGATCCGATGCGTTTTCTGGGGGGATACCCGGCGAACGTGCTCGACCAGGTGCGCGCGATGATGGCTGCCGGCAAGCTCGGCGAGCATATTGCGCGGCGGTATCCGCAGCGGCATACCGTGCAGACGGACCGCGCGCTCTACGACTACACCACCGAGCTGAAGCAGGAATACCTGCGCAGCGCGCCGCCGCTGCACAAGGTGGGCTATGACGCGCGGCTCGATACCGCGCAGCATGCGCTCGGCCTGCATACCGCGATCTCCCGCGTGCAGGGCGGCAAGCTGAAAGCCAAGAAGGAAATCCGCGTGGCGTCGCTGTTCAAGGACGCGCCGCCGGAATTCCTGCGCATGATCGTCGTGCATGAACTCGCTCACCTGAAGGAGAGCGATCACAACAAGGCGTTCTACCGGCTCTGCGAACATATGGAGCCGCACTACCATCAGCTCGAGTTCGACACCCGCCTGTATCTGGCGTGGCGCGAACTCGATGCGGCGCAGGGCAAGGCGCCGGCTCAATCGCAGCTGTAGCGGTATCCGTCGTTGAGGCTCAGCGGCAGCACCAACGTTCGCAGATTCAACGCCCGCGCCGAGGCGCACAACGGCGCGCGCGTGGCATCAACCTTGTACTTCGTGTCGTACTCCACCTGAAACACCGGCTTGCCCTGCGTGGTGAACGCGGAGTACACCCCGCACTCGTTGTACTGGAAGCACTGCTCGTTGACGGCGAAGTCGAAGTCCGAGGCAAGCTGCGCCACCTGATCCACGTCGTTCTTGAGCCCGATGGCCAGCCCGCGCGCATGCGCCTGCGCGGCCAGATAGCGGTTGTAGTCGAGCTGCGTGGCGGCCGTGAGCGGCAGGCCCGTGTTGTTGGTATAGCCATCGACGTTGTCGGTGTCGATGCCGTCGCAACCCTTGGCCTTGGCCATATCCATGCGCGCCGCCATGATCGCGCGCACGTTGGCCGAACGCGTATCGAGCCAGCGTTCGCCGGGCCAGCCCGAGAGACCGTTGCCCATGTCGCTGGCCTGGAACTGCCCGAAGTCCGCGCGCCAGTTCTCGCTGCTGCCCGCGGAGAAATAGCAGACCACGCGCTTGCCCTGCGACTTCAGCAGATTGATGGTCGCCTGCGGCGTGTCGTACATGTCGATGTCGTACACGGCCGCGTTGTAGCCGATATTGGCCGTGCCCTGCAATTGCAGCTGCCAGGTATCGCCAAGCTGCGGCACCCAGCGCGAGGTCGTGGGTTGCGTGCCGGCGTTGGTATTGCCGGTATTCCCGCTGCCGGCATTCCCGCTGCCGGTATTCCCCGTGCCGGTATTTCCGCTGCCGTTCGATCCACCGGATGCCGTTCCGGAGGTCGTCCCGGAGGTCGTATTGGTACCAGAGCTATCGCTCACGCGCACGGTCGAACCGCCCGAATCATCCCCGCCACCGCCGCATGCGGTGAGCGCACCGCTCGCGCATGCGGTCAGCAGGCACACGAAGGCCTGGCTTGTGAATTTGCCAAACATAACGCCCCTTCAGTAACAGCCCCGAATAGTGAGTGCCCGTCCTGTCGTCCGGATGGGATCGCGGGGCGGGTCGTCGATGTATTTGGGGATCGATTATCTATTGGGGGTCTTACGGAATGTGCGCTGCCGAACTTAAGCCGCGGCGCAATGAGGCGAGAATGCAACAACGTGCGTCCGATCAATGTAACCAGACGTAACGAGCACTTCCTGAAGCGATATTTCCAGCGCTTGCTCGAGCGCATAGCGGCGCCGATACTGCGCGCGCTTGTGCGACGGCACGGCCTCGATCGGCTTGCGCGGAAGGCTCGCCGGTAACCGGTAATCGGCGCCCACTCGGGTCGCGCCCATCTCCTCCCAGAAATCGTCGAAGTCCGCCCGCACGCGACCGCGTGTGCGCGCGTTGTCCTGATAGATATGCGCGTCGTTGGGAACGCCGAGCAGCTGGCGAATGCCCGAGTGCGCGGCAAACGCGTACAGGGCAACGAGCAGCGCCTGCTTCGGTCGCAGTCCATGCAGATCGCGCGTGGCCTGGCGCTGCAACGCGAGCGCATCGTCATTGCGGAGCCCCTGCATGCAACCGATATCGAGCGCGAGACCGTCGCCAAAGCGATGCACCGCAAACGCCGCGAGCATCAGCGGCGCATCGTCCATCATCAGCGCCATCGCCAGTTCGCCTTCCTTGCCATTGCGTCCGGCCGTCATCAGCTCAATGCGATAGGTCGCGGAGAGCCGCGCGAGCACGACACGCCCGTCATGCAACAGGGCACTCGTCACTGCCGGCGACAAGGCGTCACGCATCCAGCGATAGTGATCGAGCAGATAACAGAGCTTTTGCGCGGTGGATAACGCGGTCCGCAGATAAGGCCGCTGCAGCCGAAACATCAGCGACCGATCGTGCCGCGCCATCTCGCGCATGCGCGCATCGGAGAGAACAAAGCGCGCCCATGCGCAGGACGCGCGATAACTCGCCATCGCGCGCAACAGGTACTTCCAGTAGTCCCTGCTGAACACGGAAGTGGCGACGAACGACGCCGACGCAATTAGCAACAACAGCGGAAGCTTGCCGAACATGACACCCACACGGCACGCCGGCCGTCCTCGCAAAACTTCCCACTCTAGGGAGCCTGCGCGGGCTTTCCATCGGCTAATGCTTAAACGTTTACACTGTCGATGCTTTTCCGCTTCCTGCCACGGCGCCACATCACGCGCGCCGACTGCCCATGCCTCTGAAACACATCGCCGCCATTTCCCTCGACCTCGACGACACGCTGTGGCCCTTTCTGCCCGCGGTGCTCGGTGCCGAACAGGCGCTGCACGACTGGCTGATCGCGAACGCGCCGGGCACATCCCGCACGCTGACCACGCCGCAGTCGTTGCGCGAACTGCGCATCCGGTTTCAGGAAGAACGTCCGGACCTGAGCCATGACATGCGCGCATTGCGGCTGGGGTCGATCCGCTGGGCACTCGAACACGCCGAAGAAGATGTCGCACTGGCCGAAGCCGCCTACGACGTGTTCTTCGCGGCGCGGCAGCGCGTGGCGTTCTACGAGGACGCGCTGCCCGCGCTGCAATGGCTGAGCGCGCGGTACCCGCTGGTGGCCGTATCGAACGGCAATGCCAACCTGCAGGTCACGGGCGGCCACGAGTATTTCAAGGCGGCATTCAGCGCGCAGACGTTCGGCAGCGGCAAACCCGAAGCCGCGATCTTCCATGCGGCGGCGGAGGCCGTGGGCGTGGCGCCCGAACGCATCCTGCACGTTGGCGACGATGCGGATCTCGATGTGGTGGGGGCGATGAGCGCGGGCATGCATGCCGCATGGGTCGTGCGCGGCGAGGTGGGCGAGGCGCCGGTCCCGGTGAAGTGGGACCGGACCACGCCGGCGCCGCACCTGATCGTGTCGGACTTGACGGCGTTGTGCCGGGCGTTGGAACGATAGGCTCGCTCGGCCGTTGTTCCCCCGCTCCCGATCAACCCAACACAGTCCCCATCGCCGGATCACTCACCGAGTGCTGACCATTCTCCACCCGGCCAGCAAACCGACGATAAAAGGCCGAATCGCTGTCGCAGGTCACAGCAAAGTCATACCAGTGCCCGCTATCGGCCAGCGACCACTGGCGCGTGACCACTGCGCCGGCAGCCACGGCCACCTGCACGGGCGCATCCTTCCGATAAGCCAGCGGCGTAATCGTGAAGTTGCCAGCGGCCTTGCCACCGTTCTTCAGATCGACATACACATCGCCATTCGTGTCGTAGCAAACCCGAATCTCCGGCGCAACGGCGGACGCCGAGATGCGATTCAGATCGCCCTTGAAATGACGGTGATAGCCATTGGGACCCAGCACCCACAGGTCGTACATGCCGAGGTTATCGATCCGCGCATTCCACGTATCGCTCAACGTCTTGCCCGCCTCGACGGTATAGCGACGCGGCAGCCGGCCGAGGTTCAGACGGTCGTAGACATGGAACACGGCGCCCTGCTTGCCCGAGTTCGCGAACACGAGCTCGACCGTGCCCGACGCATTGGCATGCGCCGTCGTATGGAGCTCGTAAGGGAGCGCGCGTGACGGACGTGTACCGCTTTCCTGCAGCGGCAGCTTCATATCGACCGGCACCGGCACGGCGGGCAGCGCTGCCTGCGCAGCGCGCAGTGCATCCGCGGTGGTGCGCGTACTACGCCCGCCGAGCGAAGCCAGTGCCTCGGCATTCGGGGTCGCGAAGTTGAAGGCGCTGGTCAGATCGCCGCAGACCGCACGACGGAACGGCGAGATATTCGGCTCCTGCACCCCAAAGCGCGCCTCGAGGAAACGCAGCACCGAGGTGTGATCGAACACCTGCGAGTTCACCCAGCCACCGCGGCTCCAGGGCGAGATCACGAACATCGGCACACGCGGTCCCGGGCCGAACACCTTGCCATCGCGCGCCGGCTGGTTCGTGCTGCCAGCGGGCGGGTTGAAGGTGTAGTACTCGTACTTCATGTCGTCATCGGACAGCGTCGTCTTGCCGGCGAGCGTGTTGTCCGGGTTGCGCGAAGGCGGCGACGGCGACGGCACGTGGTCGAAGTAGCCATCGTTCTCGTCGTAGTTGACGAGCAGAACGGTCTTGCTCCAGACCTCGGGGTTCGCGGTCAGCGCATCGAGAATTTCCTGAATGAACCAGCCGCCCTGCACGGGGCTGGACGGCCCCGGGTGCTCGCAATAGATGGACGGCGCGCTGACCCAGCTCACCTGCGGCAGCTTGCCAGCCGCGATATCGCGCTTGAACGCATCGAGATACGTGTCCGGCGTGGTCCCCGGCAGCGTATTGGCAATGCCCTTGTACAGCGGATTACCGGGATTGTCGGTGGCGGCGTCATACGCCTTGTAAGGCAAAGCCTGCCCCGTGTTGGCATAAGGCGCATTCGGCGACCCGCCACTGGCCACGGGATAGCCGGACGCCAGATTGGCCCGACGAAACTGCTGGAACGCGCCGAGCATGTTGTCGCCCCACTCGTCCGGCATGTTCTGATAGCAGATCCAGTTCACGCCGGCGTCTTCCAGACGCTCGGCATAGGTCTTCCACGTGTACCCGACGTTGGCCGAAGCAGGCAGCCCATCGATGTAGTCCCACTCGTTGACGACATACGCCACGTTCTGCGCGGTCGGACCGTTGGTGCCGGTCAAATGGAACGACCGGTTGGCGTCGGTGCCGGTATGCATCGAGCAGTGGTACGAATCGCACAAGGTAAAGGCATTCGCCAGCGCGAAGTGGAACGGAATCTCCTTTTCCTTGAAGTACCCCATGGAGGCGTCCGTCTTGTACTGGGGCCAGTTGCCCATGCGCCCCGCATCCCACGCATTCTGCGAATCCGCCCACGAGTGCGGCGTCCCGGAAACGCGCTGCGCGTTATTGGCCGTGCTGTCGAGGTAATAAGGCGTAATGAGCGTGCCGTTGGCGCGCGCCTGCTGCCAGACCTTGCGCCCATTGACCATCGGAATCGTCATCCGATCCCCAAAACCGCGGACGCCACGCAGCGTGCCGAAGTACTGATCGAAGGAGCGGTTCTCCTGCATCAGGATAACGACGTGCTCCACATCCTTGATGGTGCCCGTGGCGTTGTTGGCGGGAATGGCCAGCGCCTTGCGAATGCTCGGCGGAAACGCGGCCAGCGCGGCGGCGGACAAGCCAGTACCAGCGGCCGCCTTCAGGAAGTTACGACGTGAATTCATTGCTCGATCTTGTGCGAGAGATTGCGGGGAGATGGCGCGGAGCGCAGCGGTGGGTACGCTTTTCAAGGCGTTTGCCGATATCCAGCCGGCCGCTCAGTCCGGCGCGCAGCTCTTGGTAGGCGGCGTCGGATTCGGCTGACCAGCCGCCGGCGGATTGGCCGGCTGATTCGGATTCGCCGGGGTAGACGGCGCATCATCGCCACCGCAAGCGGCCAGCGCGGCGGTCACCAGCAACGAGGCGAGCAATGTTTTGAGAGAAGGACGGGCAAACATGGTGTCAGGCGATTGATCAGGCCAATCGCGTTGGAATGTTTCACGGAAAGGACATGTGAGGCGGGGTGGAGTTTAGGGAGGGGTTGTGACAGGGGCGTGATTGATGGGCTACATCAATGTGACAGGGGGGCGTCACAAAGGGTGGGAAATGTCTTAGGATTTGGACGCCTATATTCGGCGTTACCGCCCCCTGCGCCCCAATGACTATCAATCCGAAAGCTTTAGAATCGGCTGACGACGACAGCAATAAAATTGGCCTCCGAGGCGAAGATTGGACTCGCTTCGAAGTCGAACTCACGGTGAACGACTATTTTCAGATGCTTTTATTAGAGTCGCGGAACGTTCCGTTCATCAAGACCCAGCGCAATGCCGATCTTCGTACGATCCTCACAACGAGAAGCCATCGAGCGGTCGAACAGAAGCACCAAAACATCTCCTCCATCCTTGATCAACTTGGATTGCGTTACATCACTGGCTACAAACCGCTCTCAAACTCTCAAGGTCTGCTGCGGGAGGTAGTGAGGGAATATGTCCTGACTCACCAAAAGGAGATGGCAGAGATCGTCGACAACTTCGAGGATCAAACCGCTCCCGGGAAACTAAAACTCAAGGGTGTATTCGTCGCCCCACCGGTCATCGAGCCTATCAAGCACCGCGTGCGACGCGCCCGACTACCGCGAAAGATCGACTACGCCGCTCGCGACGAGCGCAATCGTACGTTGGGCCGGAACGGGGAAAGCTGGGTCGTGGACGTGGAACGCGCTCGTTTGGTTGACGAGCACAGGCCCGATTTGGCCGAGAAAATTGACTGGGTATCCGAGAGCTTAGGCGATGGAGCCGGCTACGACATCCTGTCCTACGCGGCGAATGGGGAAGAGATGTTCATCGAGGTCAAGACTACGACTGGCGTCTCTCAGACGCCATTCATGGTTAGTCAGAACGAGGTGGAGTTTTCCGAAGAGAAAGGAGATGCTTTTTATCTATATCGAGTCTTCGACTTCGCCACCGAGCCAAAGCTGTTTGTATTGCGTGGGGGACTGAAGGACCAGTTGGACCTTGAACCGATGGACTACCGAGCAAGGCTCAAAGCTGTCGGCTCCTAGCCCTGTGGCTCTGCCGTCGAATTTAGTGCCGTGAAATAGTTGGTAATCCCCCCGCTTTTAACGCGAGGCGGAAGTAGAGACTATGCTGCGGCCAGGAGCCGCTGTTTTGGCGTCATGCCACCAAAGTCCATGTTCGGGCGCTCATGATTGTATTGCCACATCCAGTGCTTCCCGAAGTCCCGCACGTGTGCCAGGTCATCCCAGTAGTACTGGGACAGCCATTCATATCGCACAGTCCGGTTAAATCGCTCCACGTAGGCATTCTGTTAGGGCTTCCCCGGCTGGATGTAGTTCAACGCGATTCCCTGCGCCATCGCCCATTACGTGATCGCCTCGCTCAGATACTCCGGACCGTTGTCGCAACGTATCGCGGCTGGCCTTACCCGCCAATCGATGATCTGGTCCGGTGCCCTGACCTGCCCCGTTTCCGCGTACAGCAAGACGTGACATAATGCGCGCATTGAACAAACCATGAGAAATCTCGCCCGATCAGACGGGGAAGGACGGGACCGAAGTGATGGGAACTAGCAGCGAGGCCTTCCGTTTCGTCGACCTCTTCGCCGGGCTGGGCGGTTTCCACGTCGCCCTTGATGAGTTGGAGGGACGCGGCGTGTTCGCGGCAGAGTGGGAGCCCACGCTGAAGGCCCTTTACAAGGTCAACTTCGGCATAGACGCTTGGGGCGACCTTAACGATCTCAGCAGCGACGAGATCATCGCCTGTAACGTACCCGATCACCACGTCCTTACTGCGGGTTTTCCGTGTCAGCCGTTCTCGAAAGCAGGAGACCAACTGGGCTTCAAGGACACCAGTCAGGGCAATCTCTTCTTCAAGGTGCACGACATCCTGCGCGTCAAGCGGCCACGACACTTCATCTTGGAGAACGTGCCCAACATCCTCAAGCACGACGGCGGTCGCACCAAGACCAGGATCATCCGCATGTTGGAGAAGCTTGGCTACTCCGTCGACGTAGAGCACTTCTCGCCCCACGAGTTCGGCATTCCACAGGTGCGAGACCGCGCCTACTTCGTAGGTTCACTCGAGGGTCTCGATCATTTCGAGTGGCCCACGAAGCACAAGAATCCCACGGAAATCCACTGGGTACTCCGCCACGAAGGGCATTCCAGGCGCGCCATCCCGGACCAGACGCTGCGAGCCATCGACATGTGGGGCGACTTCCTGCGCCGCTCGCCGGCTGCGCTGAAGCTGCCTTCCTTCCCGATCTGGGCAATGGAGTTTGGGGCAACATATCCCTACGAGGACGAGACTCCGGCAGCGGTTTGGGTTCGCAGACCTGTGTGGGGTCTTCGTCAGATGGGCTTCAAGGGCAGCTTCGGCCAATCCCTCGAGTGCTCGCTCGACGAACAATTTACGAGGATACCGAGCCACGCCAACCGCCCAGGCGACTTGAGTTTCCCACAGTGGAAGCGGACTTTTATCAGGCAGAACCGCGAGTTCTACCAAGCCAACCGCTCCTGGATCGATCCCTGGATCGCACAATGGAACCCACAAGGCTTCCACTCTAGCTTCCAGAAGATGGAATGGAACGCGCAAGGTGAAGACCGTGACATCGACAACTTCGTGCTACAGGTGCGTGCGTCTGGACTGCGGGTGAAGCGGCCCACGACCTCCCCAAGTCTCATCGCCTTCACGCAGACCCAAGTGCCCATCCTCGGTGCGAACCTGACCGGCGAACGTCGTTACATGACCCCAGCCGAGTGCGCTGAACTTCAGTGCCTCGGCGGCATCCAGTTGCCCGCGTCCGACCTCGACGCGTATAAAGCTTTGGGTAACGCAGTGAATGCCCGCGTCGTCAAAGCGATCGCCGAACGATTGTTGTGCGGGCTCATCCGGCCCACCTTGAGCATCACCTCTGACCTCGAACCGTTGAGAACTGCTGCGTGACTGACCACATCGAACACGAAGACGACTTCGACGAGGAGGACCCGCGGGTCCTGTTGCTGGAGAGCCTCGCCGATGGGTTGGCGACTCTCTCGGAGGCTTCAGACACGCCCGACGGCGTTCCCCCAGTATCTTCAATGTTCAGCAGCGATGACGTCGACTTTGCCTCAGACGCATGGATGAACAAACTGGCGGAGATCCAAGGCTGGCTGAGCCTCAGCGAAGACCTCCCACTCACAGGCGGTGAACCCTTCCTTCAGGCGCTCATCGCTGAACTCAAACTTGAACCCACCGACCTCCTTGCTTCCGGAAACGCCTACCCGCCGCTGAGCCTTCGCGCGCTTGAACGTCTGAACGAGCGTGTGGAAGCCGCCGCTCGGCTCCAGGTTAATTTTCTTGAAGAACTTGAGGCGAAGGGCACTAGCCGTGCGACGGCCACCCAGTCCTGGGCTGACGCGTGGGCCGAGATCGACGCGAGCGAGGAAGCGGTGAGCCCGGAACCAGTCACGGCAAAGGCCGCAGTTTGGCCGATCTTCCAACTCACCAAGAAGGCGCCTAACCTAACGCCGTCGTACCAACGAGGTGATGTTTGGGGCAATGGCGACCGGCAGTCCCTGATGGAGTCCATCCTCCGGGGCGTCCCCCTGCCGTCCATCATACTGTTGAGAACCGGATCTTCGACCCCGCATGAGGTCGTCGACGGCAAGCAGCGGCTCACGGCCATCCTCCGGTTCGTGGGAAAGCACCCCGTTGCCAAGCAGAAGGTTGCTGAGGTCACCGCCCGGCACAGTGGAAAAAAGTTCAACGAACAAGGACGCCTCGACGATAGCGGTCGCAGGAACTTGACAGATCTGTTCAACGACGACTACCCGGCCTTCCGCCGTGCGTGGAAAGCGTTGGAGGGTTACGCACTCAATTCCGCACAGGAGAACGACTACTACTTCCCGTTCAAGCTGCGCACGACTGGAGACGGCGGACTTGTTGGTTCCAACCTTGAGCCTCTCCGTGGCAAGTATTACACGCAGATCAAAACCCGGGAAATCAACGTCGCTGGTCAGCAACTCACCGTCGATGCTTTGTTCGAGGACGTCGTGGAATACACCATTCCCGTCATCGAGTACACACAGGCGAGCCAAGCCCAGATTCATGAGGTCTTTCGCCTCTACAACAAGCAGGGCGTGCACCTGAACGCGGAAGAGATCCGTAACGCGGTCTACCACGAGGTAGAACTCACCCGCGCGACTCTTGCCGCCGCCGGCGACGCCGACCCGAACACTGATGCCGCCAAAATTGCTGAATCGCTGGCCGGTGTCCCCGATCTTGGCCGCCTCGGTGAGGCGTTGAAGAACTACGGTTTTGGGGACACACGCTACAAGCGCACCAAGGTTCTCGCTTGGGTCATCTCGGTCCTGGTGCATGACACCGCTGGCAAAGACCTGGCATCGACTAGTCGCAACATCGACCAGTTGCTGATCGCGATTCAGAAGAGCAAGTCACACCCGCTAGCCCATTCCTCGACGTTGACGAAGCTGTTCTCGCTGCTGCTAAAAGCTGTCGAGCTCCACTCATCGCACGATGAGTTGTGGTCCGATCAATTCAAGGATGGCGGTAAGGGTGCCAAGTGGCAGGAACTCCAACTCGTAGGTTCCCTCGTGGGCATTACAATGGCCTTAGCGGCCTCGCCAGACGACATCGAGGACCGCATCGAGGCTAATGGCGATGCTATCCGAACGGCGAGCGCAGAATCCAAGGACTGGGAACGCCCCAACAAAACGCAGACCAAAACCCAGTGGGACTACATAGCCAGGATCAGCAAAAGTCTACTCGAACTATTGCACATCGACCCTGATCAAGCGGCTGAGGCCGTACGTCAGCAGTTCGGGTCCTGCGGGTACGCGTCGTTGCAACGGATGCTCATCAAACCGAAGGGTTGAGAGCGGTGCCAGGAAGCTCCCCCCTCGTCGAGCACGTCTACTTCAATCCACCCGCTCCCCAGGAGGCGGACTCGTGGTGGGCCCGCTACAAGGCTCAGCTCACCGGCTTGACCGACACAGCGCGTCACTCAGTTGAAGCAGACTCCCGCTACATTCTCCAGCGCGGAATCTTGGCAGCCGACACCGCGAAAACCGAAGAGTGGTCATCCCGCCGATCGCGCACGGGACTCGTCATGGGTTCGGTCCAGTCCGGCAAGACCGCTTCCATGCTGGGTGTCTCAGCCTTGGCCATCGACAAGGGCCTCGACATCATCGTCGTACTCGCCGGGACCCGTCTCTCCTTGTGGCGCCAGACCTATGAGAGGCTGGTGCAGCAGTTGGACTCGGGAGAGGAGAACGCACAGAAGATTAAGCGCCGCCTGCTGTGCCCACCGCCTGGCATCGTACTGTCAGAGCAGACGCACCCACTGTCAGCCACCTACCGGCTGCCGCCGGCTCAGGTTCGACAACGGTTGAGTCAGGGCAGGCCACTGATCATCGTGGCGATGAAGCAGACTGACCATCTGCATGCCTTGGCAGCAAGCCTCCGCGCCAATGTCTTTAGCGCAGTCAAGGAGCTTGATCGCACCGTCCACATGCTCGTGCTTGACGACGAGGCCGACGATGGCTCGATTCTCGATGCCATCGTTGAGTCCTCGCAGGACCCCATTTACGGCAGATTGAAGCAGATCCCGCGTGCGATCGCCAACCTCTGGGATCCGCCCCAGGGTTCGCCTGAAAATCTGTTCTCGACCTACATCGCCTACACGGCGACACCTCAGGCCAATCTCCTTCAGGAGGACCACAACCCCCTGGCGCCGCGAGACTTCGTGATCTCTCTTCGCACGCCGCTCGACATCGGCCAGCCAGTAGACACAACCGACCCTGGCAATCTCAACGCCCCTCGCTCATCGACCTACCCCGAGGCGGCAGGGATCCGTTCCTACTACACCGGCGGTGAGGTCTTCTACCGCCGCGCGGAGGCAGCCAAACTCTGCGTGCCCACCACCAACTCCGTCCAGCAGGACCTCGCCGACGCCGTCCGAGCCTTCTTGGTGGCGGGCGCTATTCGCCTGCACCGCTCTGGCAGGCTGGGCCCAGCGTCCGCGATCACACAGCAGTTCGACACCAAGGAGGAAGCCCTTGACAGCGCGGCTTCGCCGCACTCGATGCTGTATCACCCTTCTGCCGCAATCCAGGACCACTTCCGGGGTGCTGAGGACGTCCTGCTCTGGGCGGGAATTCAGGATCGAGCGACGGCTCGAGATATGCTCGACGCGGGAGATGCCAGGCTTCCCCACGCGTTGGTGGACCAACTGCAGGCGGACCCCGCCCCATGGGCGCAATGGCTCGAAAAGTATCGAGCCTCCGCCAGAGCAATCGAGGACGAGTTCGACGTCCTGCCACTGACGGTTTTCCCGGACTGGCATACCGTCGAAACCCTACTAATTAGGGAAGTGATCCCTGGAACTAGGATCGCCGTGGTCAACAGCGACCCCAACGCTGACGATCGCCCTGCCTACGCACCGAGACAGGACCCAGACACCGGCAAATGGAACGCCGCCCGCGACCTCTGCACGATCTTCGTCTCAGGGAATGTCATGGCCCGGGGACTGACGCTGGAAGGGATGACCACGGCATTGTTCCAGCGTTCATCGGCCAACCCGCTGGCCGACACCCAGATGCAGATGCAGCGCTGGTTCGGCTACCGCGGGTCATATATTGAGTTGTGCCGCATCTTCGCCTCCACCGACCAACTCTCCCTCTTCCGTGCGTATCACGATGTCGACGAAGCGGTTCGCACTGCCATCACCGAGCGCATGGTGAGCGGCGCGCCCGAACCCACCGTTCTGCAGGGGCTCAATTTCGAGGCCACCGGCAAGATCGCGGGCGTGGGCAACCATCCCCTATCACCAGGGGCTCGCCCCTTCGTTACAGTCATTAATGACAGCCGGCTGGCGGATCCAAATGCAGACGTCGTGGCTGGACTCTTCATCCGGCCATCCAGCGACCTCACTGTCGCCAATGTGCTGCGGGGCCGAATCCTAGACGTTCCACTCGAACTTACCGAGGCCGCCGGACTCTTGGATCGCCTCACTTTCGCCGACTATCGGCCCGGGAGCGAGGGGTTCCACGCGGACTTCTGGAACGGTATCGAAGCCCGAGCAAACGCAGTTGCCCCGCTGCCGGATTCACCTTTCTATCGCCCGCCAGTGAGGGGTAGGGGAGACCAGACTCGGCGTGCCTGCCCCTATGCCATCGCCGCCTACCTTCGACTCTGGTCGGCCAGTCTCACTCGCCCGATCACGGGCCTTTTTGTCACCGGCCACCCCGGGGATCTATGGTCCTACGCCGACCTAAGGCGCAAGAACGCTGAGCGACCGCGGTTCTGGATCGGCATTCGTTACGGAGATGGTGTCACCGTGTCCAAGGGTCCGCTGGCACTGCTCCCATTTAAAATACGCGCCACCACAAAGAGAGTGATCGGAGGCGAACTCAAGACGACTTGGGGTGCGAGCGACCCCAACGCCGGCCCGAGCCAGTATCGCGGCGACGTCTACTTCGACTACTACCACCGTTACGCTGACGTGCCGTCGAGCAACAACACGGGATGGCGACCCAGCGGCTCCGACGGTCAAATCCTCTTCTACGTCAATCAACATCCGGACGACCAGCACCCCACGGTCGCAGTTGGAGTCTGCCTCCCTGCGGGAGGTCCGGAGCAGTTCTCAGCCACCCGTGCTGGGGTGACCATCGTTACGAGGGGACTCCCATGATCAGCTACGAAGCAGTTCTAAACCAGATCAACGTCGTTCCGGCGGGCACCACCGGAGATGACCGAGCCATTACCTGGTTGACCGATGCGATGGTGGTTGGGATCGCTCGGAATAGTCGCGGTCACTTGGAACTGTTCCTTGCAGGCGGCGAGTTGAGGCCCCGGACCGGCACAGTGAAGTCTGCGATGCACTACCACTCCTGGCACCGTGACACCCTGCCTCCGCTGAGCGCAAACCGCATTTGCTTGCCCGCGCTGGGGCATTTCGACCAGGTCGGTGCATTCATCGCCGCTGAATTGCTGCGCGAGAAAGCTGACGCCGATTTGGAGCGCGCCTTTGCCGTCACCGAGCCGCTGATCGAACTCGCCATTAAGCGCCTGGAGATCTCCGAGAGCGCCATCCTCGGACTCGTTGGGGAACTGCTCCTTCTCGAAGCTCTGTGCCGCCGCGCGGCCGATCCCCAGGTCGGACCAGTCGTCCAGGCTTGGGATGGCTGGCGCCGCTCTGCAAGGGACTTCACATGGGAGGGCACAGGCGTAGAGATAAAGACCACTACTCGCGCCACCTCAAGTCACGCCATCCATGGCATCCACCAAATCGAGCCCACTCCTACCAGTGATGACGCCCCCGGGGAAGCGCGCCTGCTCCTCGTAAGCATCGGTCTGCGCCAGGCGGATCCCAATGCGCCTGCTTTGTCGATCCCTTCCTTGGTGGAGAGTATTGTTGAGCGACTCACCGCCACCGGGGCTAGCGGCTTGGTCGATGAGTTCCTCACGCGGGTGTCCTCGTACGGCTCAGAGTCGGGCATCGGATACGAGCATGCCACGATGGTCAACGAGGCACCGTTTACCGCTCCGTTTACCGTGACCTTCGTCCGTGGGTATGACATGGCAGACCCGGCCGTCGAGGTCCTGCGGCGCGATGACGTCATCACCCACCAGCATGTGGATGCCCAGTCGGTCACCTTCCGCGTGGAACTTCCCGCAACGATCCGCTTGGGCAACCCCGTCGCAGGTGCCGGACGCGTCGCGGAGGCGATTCTGGGCCTATACAGTTAGGGACGCTCTGCACAACGCGCTGAAAGGTATCCCAGTGCCCGGTCGTGTATCCCAAAGCCCGTTCAGAGCGTGGTGCAATCAGTCGACAGGACTCGGTGTCAACGCCAATCGAATGTTGCATGAATGGGGGTGCGGCAGAGTGCTTGGACTCGATTTATGCTGACAATCCTAGACTTCTTCGGTATTCGACAGGACTGCGTGAGCCAAGTGAGATCTAATCCGCTTCTCGTTGTACCAGCGCACGTAGGAGTCTAGGATCTCAATGAACCGCTCAATGGTCGTGGTCCGCCAGTCACGCGGATAGAACAACTCCGTCTTCAAACGCCCAAAGAAGCCTTCGCGGGCCGCTTTATCCGGTGAACATCCTTTGCGTGACATCGATCGAATCAACTTGGCATCTCGTACCCGTGAGAGCCATCCCGGCCAGCGGTAACGTGCGCCTCGGTCGGAGTGGATGATGGGCCTAGCACTGCCATCGTTCATGGCCCCAATCGCGGCATCCAGCATCGTGTTCACCTGTCCGGCGTCGGGCTGCGTGCCGATCAACTAACTGACGACTAGGCCATCAAAGCAGTCGGTCACGAGGACAGATACACCTTGCCGGCCACGATCTGAAACTTTGTCATGTCGGTGAGCCACTTCTAATTCGGAGCGGTGGCTCTGTTCGCCGAAATGAAACTGACCCACTTGGGCCACTGGCCGGACTCTCGCTTGGCCTCATTTGTTACGTCAGCGCGGCTCTCCTGCTGGTCTGACCTGCCTCACGTCTGTCCTTAAGAGGGGAGCTCTCGCCCATGATCTGAACGATGTGCGCGTGATGCAGCAGGCGATCCAGCATGGCGGCGGTCAAGGTCTGATGGTCGGCGAACACATCCGCCCACTGTTTGGGTACTTGGACTACCGCCAAATAGTCCAGGAAATCTTGCCGCACCCCCACAGAGCCCGGTGGCGGTTGACACAAAGATCACATACCTCGCGCAGCTGACTCAACCCTACAGGCTTACGTCGTGCTCTGGCCTAAGCCATCTCAGGTCAGCTAGCCGTTTGGAGCCAACGCTCACTGATGCGCCTTCCGAAGCAACCGGCGATCGTGCCAACTCAAAGGTCAATGAATTAATCTCATCAGCTCTAACGCATAGACATCTGGCAATCTCCGATCGCCCTACCCTCTGCGCCTGCAGCACACTCAGAATCTTTCGCAGCAGCTGCGAGGCTTCCTGCTCCATCGGCTCCGGTTCATCAGTGCGAAAGCCACTCCTAGCAATCTCGATACATAGATTGCGATACGCCCACTCTTTGACCAATCTCAATGCGTTGAAGCGATTGACAATCGCTGAGAGGGACACGCCCCAATGGTGCTTAAGCTTGAGCAAATACTTGATCGTGAACGCTGGAGGCTTGTTGGCAACCACGCTTTCCCTCGGCATCAGGAAAGCTGCGGCGAAGGCGTTCGCCTCACGCTCCATCTCAATCCCGCGCGCCTCACCGTGCCGCATGCTGTAGACATCGCGCACGAAATGACCGAGCTCATGGGCCGCGTCAAACCGGCTACGCTCCGCCGACTTCATCGTGTTGAGAAACACGAACGGCTTGCCGTCATGCCAGGTGCAGAACGTGTCCACCTCGCGGACTTCTTCCGCTAGCGAGAAAACACGAATGCCCTTGGACTCAAGCAGGTGAATCGTGTTGGAGATGGGCGCGTTGCCGAGGCCCCACATTCTGCGCAAAGTGGCCGCGGCCTCTTCTGGCGGGAGATCGCTGAGATCAGGCAAGTCAGCTTGGGGCAGGTTGAATCGCTCCTCGATCCAATCGTTGAGGGTGAACGCAATGGCGCCTAGGCTGAGCGCGCAATTCCTCATCACCTCGTTCGTCTTGGAGAGCGAGCGAAAGCTGACTGCATGCTCTCCGATGACGGGCATTGCTTCTTCAAGGTAGAAGAACTGTTTAGGGAAGTTCAGCAGTAGCGCCATTTCGACCACGGTCGCCGAATCGGGAGTGGCGCTTCCTGATTCGTAGTCTTGGATGCTACGGCTCGTGATGCCCAGCGCCTTGGCCAGTTGCTCCGTTGTGAGACATCTCCTGACTCGGGCAAAGGTAATTCGAGAAGGGTTGATCTCAGGCATGGTTGGCTATCCAGGATTACCGGATCGGTAAGGCGCGTTGCCCAAGAGGCTAAGGCTAGGTGCACTTGATCGGAGTCAAGCGTCACCGCAATAGACCATTGCACGCCGACGTTGCGACATACACTACCGACCAATACGGCCCGACCCTCTGCGCAAGCGCGGTCGGGTTTTCTATTTCTCACCTAGCAACTCGAACCGCAGCACGTGGGTCAATTGCCGAGGTTGGTGGCCAGGTCCGATTCGTCCCATTACGCGGACGTAAGCACCCTTACGCATATGCGCGCGATCGGCCTGCTCGTACTCATCCGCGGAAAGCGTCACCGTTGCCCGCACCGTCTCTCCCGCATCGGGCAAGAACAGCGATAGGACTACGTCGCCGGCCCTGCGGCCGTCTGGCCCCCTCTCTCCCTCGAGGCGCTCGACAGTGCCGATGAACGTGTCCTCTCCATGGAGCTCTACAGGCCTCAACTCCCGTCGCACCGCTTCGATGCGAGAGAAGTGGTCGCGCTGAATGCGAATGGTACGAATTGCGGCGCTGTCGGTGACGGCTCGAAGCACTGACCAATCGACGGCGATATCCAAGGAGTTGTCTGCCCTCTCCTCGTACATCGCCGATAGGGCTTCACAAAGGTTCGATGACACGAGAGGCCTAGGCGATTGTTTCAGGTCGTCGACCAAGCGCTCCAGTTCATCTCGTTCGATCGCGGAAATCAGCTGCGACAGCGCTCGATGCAGCGTCAGGTGTTACCTGTCGTACGAAGGGCTCGTCGCTGTTACCTGGCTCGAGACCGCTCTGAACCTGCATCGCACGAATCGGACACGCGACCTTCAGTACAAAGCTTCCCTCTTCCATTTGACCGAAGCGAGCAGCGTCTACAAACTGAGCGGCTTCGCGGAGATCGAGGCGACCATGGTGCGTGCGCGGTTGCAGCACCGTGCATGCGGCAGCTCTGAGCAGCTTCTCGGTGTTGGAGATCAGCGTCGATGCGAAGCTCAACGGCAATGTGCTGTCGTTTCCATTACAGAGCACTCTCAGGCGCAGGACGTCATCCTTCAGCGCGCGCACCTTGAACATCAACGACGCCGGCGCCTGCCCCGTCATCTCGGCGAGCTTGGCGATGACGGTATCGACCGACTCCTCATAATCCGCGGCCGCGGCGTCCATCGGGAAAGCGAGCTGACGCCTCGGGAAGTTGGCGTTCTCGACGATGTATAAGCCGTCTGCCAAAGCTTCATCCAGCAACGACCAACCCTGGGCCTGCAGGTAATCACGCAGTTCAGTGGGTGGAGGTGGAGGTGCAGGTGGCGATTGCATTCTGTTCGACCCCATGACTGCAACCTTCACGTGGTTGCTTCAGGCGACGAACATATCGCTGAGGGCCAGTAGCCGCTATCGGCATTTCTTGAAAGCGCCCCTGGCCACGCTCGTTCGGCAGTACCAAACAAAACGGCCTCCCAGTTGGGAGGCCGCTTCTCAAACCTTGGTGCCGGCTGCAGGACTCGAACCCGCCACCTGATGATTACAAATCAACTGCTCTACCTGATGAGCTAAGCCGGCATGTGTGGAGACCGCGATTCTATCGCATGCGGTCTCAACGATGAAGCCTTATTTGACTACCTTCAGCGACGGCTTCTTTCCACCGATGCGGGGCACCGGCGGCGGTGTCGGGTCGTCTTCAGAATCCGACGATGCAGGGTTCTCGGAAGCCGAAACCGGAGCCGCCTCGTCAGTGGTCGACTCCACCGATGCCAGCTTCGGCGGCGGATTGGTTTCGCGTTCCGTCAGCGCCTGCGTCTCGGGGACGCTGCGCTCTACCGGGAACGCCATGCCCTGGCCGTTCTCGCGCGCGTAGATGGCCAGTACGTTTTCCACCGGCACATCGATCTTGCGCGATACGCCACCGAAGCGTGCGCTGAACGTAATCCACTCGTTGCCCATATCCAGGCCGCTGGTCGCGTCGAAGCTCACGTTCAGCACGATCTCGTTGTTCTTCACGAACTCGCGCGGCACGCTGGTGTTGGCGTCGACAAAGACCGCGATATACGGCGTAAAGCCGTTATCGGTGCACCATTCGTAGATGGCGCGGATCAGGTAGGGCTTGGTGGAAGTTTCAGACATTGATTCGCTTGGTGGCGTCCATCCTTTGTGCGTTTCCGCGGGCTCCGCGTCTTAACGACGCATCACCTTCTCGGACGGGGTCAGTGCTTCGATATAGGCCGGGCGGCTGAAGATGCGTTCCGCGTACTTCAGCAGCGGCGCGGCGTTCTTCGACAGTTCGATGCCGTAGTGGTCCAGGCGCCAGAGCAGCGGCGCGATGGCCACGTCCAGCATCGAGAACTCTTCGCCGAGCATGTACTTGTTCTTGACGAAGATCGGCGCGAGTTGCGTCAGGCGGTCGCGGATCGCGGCGCGGGCGCGCTCGTGGTTCTTCTCGGCAGCCTTGCCCTTCTCGTTCTCGAGCACGTACACATGCGTGAACAGTTCCTTCTCGAAGTTGAAGAGGAACAGGCGGGCGCGCGCGCGCTGGACCGGGTCGGCCGGCATCAGCTGCGGGTGCGGGAAGCGCTCGTCGATGTACTCGTTGATGATGTTCGATTCGTACAGGATGAGATCGCGTTCGACCAGGATGGGGACCTGACCGTACGGGTTCATCACCGAGATGTCTTCGGGCTTGTTGAACAGATCCACGTCGCGGATTTCAAAATCCATGCCCTTCTCGAACAGGACAAGGCGGCAACGTTGGGAAAACGGGCAAGTCGTTCCCGAATACAACACCATCATGGTTGGATTCCTTGGGTGGGGGTTCGGACGACCGAAAAAAGCGCCTCGGCAGAGACGCTTTTGCTTCGAATCGGCGAACCGGGCAGCGCTAGTTCAGACAGGGCAAACATTCTGTCAGAACGGCCCATTGAAAAGCAAATAAGTTACAAATAGCCGACGTGCCGCCGGGGGCACCAATCGCCCCGCAAGCCGCACAGCACAAGGGCCGACGCGTTGCTGCCCCTGGCAACTCCGACGCCGGCCCCCGTCATCATCGGGCTTTTTTGTTACAAATTACTTGATATCTTTCCAGTACGCCGCGTTCAGGCGCCATGCGAAGACGGTCAGCACGCCCAGGAACAGCAGCACCCAGACGCCCAGGCGCTTGCGGTGGTTCTGCGCCGGCTCGGACATCCAGTTCAGGTAATTGACCAGGTCGGCCACGGCCTGATCGTAGGCCTGCGTGTTCAGCTTGCCCGGCGTCAGTTGCTCGAAGCCGGCGAACTTGTGCACCTTCTCGCCATGCTCCTCCACCTCGGCGAACTTCGCGCCGCGCTGGCCCTGCAGTTCATACAGGACGTGCGGCATGCCGACGTTCGGGAACACCAGGTTGTTCCAGCCCGTGGCGCGCGAGTCGTCACGGTAGAACGTGCGCAGGTACGTATAGAGCCAGTCGTTGCCGCGGGCGCGCGAGATCACCGACAGATCCGGCGGCTGCACGCCAAAGAACGCCTTGGCATCCTTCGGCGGCATCGAGATCGTCATCAGCTCGCCCACCTTGTCCGCGGAAAACAACAGATTCTGCTGAATCTGCTCGTCGGAAAGACCCAGATCGCGCAGCCGGTTGTAGCGCATCATCGATGCGCTATGGCAGTTCAGGCAGTAATTGACGAACAGCTTGGCCCCACGCTGCAGCGACGAAATGTCGCTGGTGTCGAGCGGTGCCGGCTCGAGGGGATACCCCCCCTCGGACGCCATGGCGGGCGCGGTCGCAAAACAGGCGCCGACCAGTGCGAGAATCGAAAGCAGCTTTTTCATCTTGTGTCCTTGTCCTCTTGTCGGGATGTCGCGCGACGCTCAGTGGGCGTGGAACGTGACACGATCCGGCACCGGCTTGAACGTACCGGCGCGGCTCCACAGCGGCATGGTCAGGAAGAAGGCGAAGTACAGCAGCGTACCGAGCTGCGACACCTTCTCACCGACCGGCGACGGCGGTTGCACGCCGAGGTAGCCGAGGACCAGGAACACCACCACGAAGACGATCAGGATCGACTTGTGGAACGAAGGACGATAGCGGATCGACTTGACCGGCGAGCAGTCGAGCCACGGCATGAAGAACAGCACGATCACCGAGCCGCCCATCACCAGCACGCCCCAGAACTTCGCGTCGATCTTCCAGAAACCCAGCGCCAGAATCACGAGGATCAGTACCGAGCCGATCTTCACGCGCGTGTCCTTGCTGCGCAGGATCACCATGCCCAGCACCACCGCGAAGAACAGCCACAGAATCGGCAGGAAGTTCGATGTCGTCGCACGCAGCATCGAGTAGAACGGCGTGAAGTACCACACCGGTGCGATGTGCGGCGGCGTCTTGAGCGGATCCGCCGGGAAGAAGTTGTTCGCTTCCAGGAAGTAGCCACCGACCTCGGGGAAGAAGAAGATCACCGCCGAGAAGATCATCAGGAACCCGGCCACGCCCATCAGGTCGTGCACCGAGTAGTACGGATGGAACGGAATGCCATCGAGCGGCACACCGTTCTCGTCCTTCTTCGCCTTGATCTCCACGCCGTCCGGGTTGTTCGAGCCCACTTCGTGCAGCGCGATGATGTGCGCCACCACCAGGCCCAGCAGCACCAGCGGCACCGCAATCACGTGGAACGAGAAGAACCGGTTCAGCGTGGCATCGCTCACCACGTAGTCACCGCGGATAAACAGCGACAGGTCCTGGCCGATCACGGGAATCGCCGAGAACAGGTTCACGATCACCTGCGCGCCCCAGTACGACATCTGGCCCCACGGCAGCAGATAGCCCATGAAGGCTTCCGCCATCAGGCACAGGAAGATCAGGCAGCCGAAGATCCAGACCAGCTCGCGCGGCTTGCGGTACGAACCGTACAGCAGCCCGCGGAACATATGCAGGTACACGACGACGAAGAACGCGGACGCGCCCGTCGAGTGCATATAGCGGATGAGCCAGCCCGAGGGGACCTCGCGCATGATGAATTCCACGCTGGCAAACGCCACCGGAATGCCCGCGGCGTTCAGCGTGCCGTCCGGCTTGTAGTTCATCACGAGGAAGATGCCGGTGACGATCTGGATGACCAGCACCAGCAGCGCGAGCGAACCGAAGAAATACCAGAAGTTGAAGTTCTTCGGGGCGTAGTACTTGGAGAGATGATCTTCCCAGAGTTGCGTGGCGGGGAAGCGGGCGTCGATCCAGCCCAGCAGGCCAGTTGTCTTGACTTCTTTTTCGGCCGCCATGGTCACGCTTCTCCTTTCTCGTCCTTGCCGATCACGATCCTGGTGTCGGTGAGGAACTGGTACGGGGGTACGTCAAGATTCTGCGGCGCCGGCTTGTTCTTGAACACGCGGCCGGCGAGGTCGAAGGTGGAACCGTGGCACGGGCACAGGAAGCCCGGGTCGGCGCCCAGCTGGGGATTGGACCCGGCCGCGAACGGGCCGGAAGGCGAGCACCCGAGGTGAGAGCAGATACCGACGACGACCAGCAGATCCTTGTGGTCTTCGCGGGAACGCGTTTCGTTCTTGCAGTATTCCGGCGTCTTCATGGTGAAGGGCACGTCGGAATTGGGATCGGCGACTTCCGCATCGGTCTTCTTGAGCGATGCCAGCATCTCCGGGGTACGGCGAAGAATCCAGACCGGCTTGCCTCGCCATTCCACGGTCATCATCTCGCCAGGCTTGAGTCCGCCAATGTCAGCTTCCACCGGTGCGCCGGCGGCCTTGGCTTTCTCCGAGGGTGCAAAGGTACTGACGAAAGGAACTGCTACAGCCACGCCTCCTACGCCGCCCGCAACCGAAGTTGCGATCAACCAATTGCGGCGACCTTTGTCCACGTTATTCACGTTCTGCTGGTCACTCATTCCAAACCCCAGGGGATGTCAATTTGATCTTGCGTCAACCAAAAATTATACCCGAGGCACATCTGACGGCGATAGGCGAACTACCTATAGGTTATTGGTCGATTATCGGTCATGGCCGTGCGATAGGTGGATCGGTACTTGCATCCGCGAAGGTCCTCCGGCAGTCTTGAAGACTTCGGAGGTCTCTTCGGAACGCCAACTCACCAGCTCTCAGCAGCTACAAAGAAGGAGAAAACGCATGGGCATGATGCAAGAGTTCAGAACCTTCGCGATGCGCGGCAACGTGATCGATCTTGCCGTCGGTGTCATCATTGGCGCGGCTTTCGGCAAGATCGTGGACTCGGTGGTCAACGATCTGATCATGCCGCTTGTCGGCAGAGTGGTCGGCAAGCTGGACTTCTCGAACATGTTCATCGTGCTCGCCGATCCGCCACCCAATACGCCTTACACCCTCGATGCTTTGAAAAAAGCGGGTGTCCCGGTTTTCGCGTACGGTAATTTCCTGACCATTGCGGTCAACTTCATCATTCTGGCTTTTATCATCTTCATGATGGTTCGCGCCTTCAACAAGATGCGCGCCAAGCATGAAGAAGCGCCGGCACCGGCCGCCCCGCCCGAAGATATCGTGCTGCTGCGCGAGATTCGCGACAGCCTGAAGGCGCGTCCGTAATCAGACCGGGTTCGGAATATCGATGAAGGTATGGCGCAGCGCGAACCGCTGCGCCAGATGTTCGCCGAGCGCGCGAATACCGTAGCGTTCGGTGGCATGATGCCCCGCCGCGAGGTACGCCACGCCGCTCTCCCGCGCCAGGTGCGTGGTTTGCTCCGATACCTCGCCGCTCACGTACACGTCTACGCCCGCGGCCACTGCCGCATCGAAGTAACCCTGTGCACCGCCCGTGCACCAGCCCACATTGCGCACGACCTTCTCCGGATCGCCGAGTGCGAGCGGCTCGCGTTGGAGCACGCCCGCCACGTGCGCGGCAAACTCGCGCAGCGTCATCGGCCACGGCAGCGTGCCCGTCCATCCGAGCTGATCGTCGGAGAACCGGCCCGTCGGCGAAATGCCGAGTTGCGCGGCGAGCTGCGCGTTGTTGCCGAGCTCGGGATGGTTGTCCAGCGGCAGGTGATAGGCGAACAAGTTCACATCCGCGGTCAGCAGGCGCTTGAGCCGCGCATGCTTCTGCCCGATCACGCGCGCATCTTCGTTCTTCCAGAAGTAGCCATGATGGACGAGGATCGCATCCGCCCCTGCCTCGATCGCCGCATCGAGCAGCGCCAGGCTGGCCGTCACGCCCGTGACGATATGGGTGATCTCGGGCCGACCCTGCACTTGCAGTCCATTCGGGCAATAGTCCTTGAAACGGGGAACTTCCAGCAGATCGTTCAAGTACAATTCAAACTCTTTTGTTTCCATTCCTCGTCCAATCTCCGATATGTTGCGCCGCTTCTGGCTGTTCTTCGCGCAGGCTGTCACCGTCGTGCTGGCCGTGTGGTTCGTCGTCGCCACACTGAAACCTGAGTGGCTGCAGCGGGGGCGCGTCGCCGTGCAATCCGGCTCGCCGATCGTGGCACTGAAGGAAGTCGTGCCCAATGTCGCCGGCAGCGCTGCCGAAGGGTCTTACAGCGATGCGGCAAGACTGGCCATGCCGGCCGTCGTCAATATTTTCACGAGCAAGAACGGCTCCAAGCGTTCCCGCAATCCGCAGGCGGAAGATCCGTGGTTCCGCTTCTTCTTCGGCGATCGTCCGCCCGAACAGCGGCAGGAGCCGGTCTCGAGCCTGGGTTCCGGCGTGATCGTCAGCGCGGAGGGCTACATTCTAACCAACCACCACGTCGTGGATGGCGCGGACGAGATCGAGATCGCGCTGACCGATGGCCGCAAGGCCAACGCGAAGGTCGTCGGTTCGGATCCCGAGACCGATCTGGCCGTGCTCAAGGTCACGCTCAAGGACCTGCCCGCCATTACGCTCGGCCGGCTGGAGAACGTCAAGGTCGGCGATGTGGTGCTGGCCATCGGCAACCCGTTCGGCGTCGGGCAGACCGTGACGATGGGTATCGTCTCCGCGTTAGGCCGCAGCCACCTCGGTATCAATACGTTCGAGAACTTCATCCAGACCGATGCGGCGATCAACCCGGGCAACTCGGGTGGCGCGCTGGTGGATGCCCAGGGCAATCTGCTCGGCATCAACACCGCGATCTATTCGCGCTCGGGCGGTTCGCTGGGGATTGGCTTTGCGATTCCGGTCTCCACGGCCAAGCAGGTGATGGAGTCGATCATCTCCACCGGCAGCGTGACGCGTGGATGGATCGGGGTCGAGCCGCAGGACATGACACCCGAGATTGCCGAGTCGTTCGGCCTCGATGCGAAGGAAGGGGCGCTGATTGCGGCGGTGGTTCAGGGCGGGCCGGCTGACAAGGCCGGGGTCAGACCTGGCGATGTGCTCGTGTCGGTCGATAACCAGTCGATTACCGATACGACGGCGTTGCTGAACTCCATTGCCCAGTTGAAGCCGGGGGCGGAGATCAAGATGAAGGTGATTCGGCGCAGCAAGCCGGTGGATGTGGCGGTGACGATCGGCAAGCGGCCGCCACCGCCGCGGCGTGCGCTGCCGCTGGATGAGCCGGATTGAGGTGTGTTTCGGTAGCGGATGTGAAAAGCCAGGACGCTGTGTCCTGGCTTTTTTTTGGCTGTGGTTGCCGGAGAGATGGCTCGACGCGGTTCCCGCTTCCCGCTTCCCGCTTCCCGCTTCCCGCTTCCCGCTTCCCGCTTCCCGCTTCCCGCTTCGCGCTTCCCGCTCCACGCCCACGACCCACGCCCCACGCCCCACGCCCACGCCCACGCCCACGACCCGGACCCGGACCCGTGACCCGTGACCCGATCCTGTGACCCGGACCTATGACCCGCGGTCCGAGAAGCCGGGGACCGGGACCGGGACCGGGGACCGGGGACCGGGGGCCCGGGGCCGGGAGCCGGGAGCCGGGAGCCGGGAGCCGGGAGCCGGGAGCCGGGAGCCGGGAGCCGGGAGCCGGGAGCCGGGAGCTGGGAGCTGGGAGCCGGGAGCCGGGAGCCGGGAGCCGGGAGCTGGGAGCCGGGAGTAGGGACCGGGGACCGCTCGGCAGTCGTGCGAGCCTGCGCACCACCCTCCCCATTGGCATCCCACAAAACAAAACCCCGACATCCTCACGGATGCCGGGGTTTTGATTCAGCCCAATTCGATGCAGGCTTACGCCTGCGTCAAATTAGAACTTGTGGCGAACACCAACCACAGCGCCGAACTGGTTGGCCGAGCCGCTGGTCGCGCCGAAGCCCGAACCTGCTGCGCCCGAACCCGACAGACCCAGCGTCGAGCCATCCTTGTTCTTGGCGTATGCCAGGTTCAGGTAGGCGTCGGTACGCTTCGAGAAAGCGTAGTCCGTCGACACAACGAAGCTCCACGGATCAGCACCGGTGTTGCGGAAGTCTTGGTAGTAAGCCGCGCCCGTCAGCGACAGAGCCGGGGTCAGCTGGTAACCCAGGCCAGCCCAGTACAGGTTCGAGCGGTCAGCAGCAACTACGCCGTTAGCCAGCGTGCCGCCCGGCAGACGTGCGCCGTCCGAAGCCTTGGCGTAACGGTAGCCAGCGAACACCTTGGCCGGGCCGAAGGAGTACGTACCAGCAGCCGAAGCGCGGCGGATCTTGGCGTCAGGCGTACCGACGATACCAACGTTGGTTTCGTCATAGATCGCGCCCAGCGAGAACGGGCCAGCGTTGTACACCACGCTTGCGCTGTACTCACGGCCGGTGTGGTAGTTACCAGCCAGTTCGCCGGCGTTACCTTGGTAGATCGTGCCAGCGGTCGCGCCGGTGTTGCTACCGGTCGAGTACAGCAACTGGGTGGTCAGGCCACCGAACGTGCCGATGTACTTGACGGAGTTGTCAGCACGCGACTGGAACTCGGTACCTTGCGAGGTGATCGAGTAGTTCGTCGAAATGGCCATCGGGTCGAAGGCCAGACCGAAGTCATAGAACGGCGTTTGGTGACGGCCCAGGGTCAGGGTGCCGTACTGGCTCTGCACACCGACGAACGCTTGACGACCGAACAGACGGCCGCCTTGGCCCGACGTACCGGTGTCAACGCTGAAACCGCTTTCCAGCACGAAGACGCCCTTCAGGCCACCGCCGAGGTCTTCCACGCCACGCAGGCCCCAACGGCTGCCGGACATGTTGCCCGAGGTCAGGCGAACCACGTCGTGGCTGCCAGCAACGTTGGGCTGGTGGTTTTGGTATTCGATACCGGCGTCAACCACGCCGTACAGGGTCACGCTCGACTGGGCATACGCACCGCCGGCGGCCAGAGCGGCAACGGCAGCTGCAAACAGTTTCATCTTCATATCGACACTTTCCTTGTCAACTGATTGGGAAATCTTGGTTGCCCAAGTGCTTGGGCGACGCATTAACCTTCACGTCTGCGTCGTATTATGTGACAGGGGTCCCGCTCGCCAGAAGACTTTTTCGCCGTAAACACGGAATGCCGACGCGTTTTGTTGTCATGAAACAACAGCCCGGATGTGCACACCGGCCTTGCGTCTGCAGGAAATTTCCACGTCCCCGCGCCTTCCGCGCCGCATCTTCCGCCATGTGACCTGCGCAATGATGCAGCGCATGAAGCGCATCCAATCAATGACTTAGCTGCAGGTATCGGACGAATCCGTGGCTGCGCGGGGGCGGTGCGGAAGAAGGCGGGAGGGACGGTATACAGCGCAGACCGCGCGCGCCGGACACCGAGGCGTCCGGCGGACCGATATCACTCGGCCGGGGTCTCGCTGGCCGCCGGTTCGGCGACTGCGGGGGGCGTGATGAAGCGCGCGAGGATCAGCCCGAGCTCGTAAAGTGCGATAAGCGGCACAGCCAGCAGCAGCTGCGACAGCACATCCGGCGGCGTGACCACTGCGGCGATGATGAACGCGCCCACGATCACATAAGGACGAATCTGCTTGAGCTTGGCCAGCTCCACCACGCCAAAGCGCACGAGCACGACCACCACGACGGGCACCTCGAACGTGATGCCGAACGCCAGGAACGTCGTCATCGCGAAACTCAGGTACTTGTCGATGTCCGTGGACATCTCCGCCCCGAGCGGCGCGTTGTAGTGCGCCATGAAGTGGAACACCGTCGGAAAGACGAGGAAATAGGCAAACGCCACGCCGCACAGGAACAGCAGGTAGCTGCTCGAGACCAGCGGCATGATCAGCTTCTTCTCATGCTGGTACAGGCCGGGCGCGACGAATTGCCAGATCTGGTACAGCACCCACGGCAGCGCGATCAGGAACGCCACCAGCAGCGTGACCTTCATCGGCACGAAGAACGAGCCCGTGACGTCCGTGACGATCATCTTGCCGCCCTTCGGCAGCGATTCCATCAGCGGCCGCGCGAACAGGTTGAAGATCAGGGGCGCCCAATAGACCAGGCTGACGAATACGAGGAGCACCCCGGCCACCGCCTTCACGAGCCGCTCGCGCAGCTCGATCAGGTGGGAGATGAAGGTTTCCTGCGCTTCGTCCTGAGGATTCTGGGGATCTGGGGAATGCGTGTCGCTCATGGCGTAAACCGCTCAGCCGCGCGGGCTGGATGCTTGTGGTCGGTGGGCGAGCTGCATGCCTATTCGAAGAAGGACCGCGCCGCGCCGCGGGCGGGGCGATGTCGCTTGACGCGCGCGGCGCCGGACTGCACCCACACGCGCGTGTTCTGCTGCCGCTTGAACCAGATGGGCCGCGCGCCCTGCTTCACGCGCCAGCTCTTGCGGCCATTGTGCGACTTGTGGGCAGCGTCCCACGACGGGACGAAGCCGAGACCCTCGCTGCTGCCGAACGGGCTGCCGCTGTCCGCGCCATCCGTGGCGGTGCCGTTCAGCGCGTCGCTGACGGCCTGCGCCTGATCCTTGACCTCCTGGTTGAGGTCGTTCACTTCCTTGTGGATCGTCTGCTCGACGTCGCGCGCCGCGCTCTCGAACTCCGTGCGCATCTTGCGCAGTTCGTCGAGTTCGACCTCGCGGCTGACTTCCGCCTTGACGTCATTGATATAGCGCTGCGCACGGCCGACCAGTGCGCCCACGGTGCGGGCCACCTTGGGCAGGCGCTCGGGACCGATCACGATCAGCGCCACGGCGCCGATCAGTGCCAGCTTGGAAATGCCGAGATCGATCATGCGGGCGTCGAACCTGGGACACAAGAAAAGCGGGCCACGCTGGGCGTGGCCGCCGGGGAGGCGGAAGACAAGGCGAATTGCAAGGAAGCTGCCGGCCGCTTACTGCTGGCGCGACTTTTCCTTGGCCTCGACGTCGATCGTGGTGGCGTCGCGCAGTTCCTTGGCCGGGGCGTCGGCTTGCGCTTCCTTCTCGCCATCCTTCATGCCGTCCTTGAAACCCTTCACCGCGCCGCCCAGATCCTGGCCGATATTGCGCAGCTTCTTGGTACCGAACACGAGCATGACGATCACCAGCACGATCAGCCAGTGCCAAATGCTAAACGAACCCATTTCTTGCTCCTGATGAAGCCTCGAACGGCGATTGCGCCGTTCCGCCCCGAAATTACCGTCCTTCGAAGATCGCGCCGGACGACGGTTCCCGGCGTGACATCAGACCGGGAAACGACTTCCCGGCCCCCTTATTTGCACAGATTTGCCCTGCCTTCGCCTCGGGATCATGCAAAAAACGCAATTATCCCGAGATTCCGTGAAGGTTTCGTTGCGGCTTGATGGAACATTACACCAGTGTGTTCTGTCACGCTGCCGCCGCGCGGGGCATCCGTTTCACAATTGCCAATTTACCAATCGGCCGCTGACCTGTCGCTGACCGATGGATTACGGTTTGTTAACCAAACCGAACCCTACCGGCCGGCGTACTCGGCGGGGCCCCGGTACATGGGCTTGTTATCGTTCAGATACAACCAACCCTTGACGATACGGTAAAGCATCCACAACGACAATACGCTCCACATGGCAATCGCCAGCGGGAACAGCAAAACGGTGATTGCAAAGACCCCGCTGAGGGCCATCCACCCCAGATACCACCAGAACGTCCGGATCTGCCACGCGAAGTGCGAGGCGTAGAGCGTGCCGTGGGTATCGTCGCGCTTGACGTAGTTGATGACGATCGCGATCAGCGCCGTCACGCCACCGGTGATCCAGAAGATCGCGTACAGCGCGTACAGGATGTGGGTCAGCTTGCGCAGGCTGTCCAGCTCCGCGCCATCGGGAGTCGTCGTCACCTGCCCGGTAAAGTCGTTAGCCATCGTCGCACTCCTCCTTGCCTGGTAGCCTGGTAAGGCCTCACAGCCTCTACCTTACTCCTCCGGCGTCACTCCTTGCGACTGGCCTTCTCCTCGAGCCCGGACATGCCCTCGCGGCGCGCCAGCTCGTGGATCACGTCGGCCGGGGTCAGGCCGAACTTCGCGAGCAGGACCATGCTGTGGAACCACAGGTCGGCCACCTCGTAGACGACCTTGCCCGTGGCCTCGGCCGTCAGGCCCGCCGCGCGCGCGTCCTTGGCGGCCATGACCGTCTCGGTCGCTTCCTCGCCAATCTTCTTCAGGATGGCGTCGTCGCCCTTGTGGAACAGCTTGGCGGCGTACGACTTGTCGGGGTCGCCGCCGTTCTCGGGCTTGCGGGACTCCAGCGTGGCGGCGACGCGCGCAAGCACGTCCGCCGCGTTCGGGCCCGCTGCATCGGGTTGCGGGGCGCTCATGGCTTGGCGTAGATGGTGGACGGATCCTTGAGCACGGGCTCGACGGTCTGCCAGTCCCCGCTCTCGACATCGCCCTCGAACTTCTGGAAGAAGCACGAGTGACGGCCCGTGTGGCAGGCGATGCTGTCCACCTGCGTGACCTTCAGCAGCACCACGTCCTCGTCGCAGTCCAGGCGAATCTCGTGCACCTTCTGCACGTGACCGGACTCCTCGCCCTTGTGCCACAGACGCTTGCGCGAGCGCGACCAGAACACGGCCTCGCCGAGCTCGACGGTCCGCTGCAGCGCGTCGCGATTCATGAATGCGAACATCAGCACGTCGTTCGAGCCGACTTCCTGGACGATGACGGGCACCAGCCCGTTGTCGTCCCACTTCACTTTATTCAGCCACTTCTTTGCCATGATCACGTCCGCATCGGGATGCCCTGCCGGGCCATGAATTCCTTCGCTTCACCGACGGTGTGCTGGCCGTAGTGAAAAATGCTCGCCGCCAGTACCGCGTCGGCGCGGCCCACGGTAATGCCATCGGCCAGATCCTGCAGGCCGCCGACACCCCCCGATGCAATAACGGGAATCGACACCGCGTCGCTGACAGCGCGCGTGAGTTCGAGGTCGAAGCCGCTCTTCGTTCCGTCGCGGTCCATGCTCGTGAGCAGCAGCTCGCCGGCGCCGCGTTCGGCCATCTGGCGCGCCCACGCCACCACGTCGAGCCCGGTGGCCTTGCGGCCGCCATGCGTGAACACTTCCCAGCGCGGCGGCTCGCCCGGCGCGGAACTGCGCTTGGCGTCGATGGCCACGACGATGCACTGCGAGCCGTACTTGCCCGTGGCATCCGACACCAGCTGCGGATTCGCGATGGCCGACGAGTTGACGCTGATCTTGTCCGCGCCCGCATTGAGCAGGCGGCGCACGTCCTCGACGGCGCGCACGCCACCGCCCACCGTCAGCGGAATGAACACCTGCGAAGCCACGGCCTCGATGATGTGCAGAATCAGGTCGCGGCCGTCGCTGGTCGCGGTGATGTCGAGGAAAGTGATTTCGTCGGCGCCCTGCTCGTCGTAGCGGCGAGCGATTTCAACCGGGTCGCCAGCGTCGCGCAACTCTAGGAAGTTGACGCCCTTGACCACCCGCCCGTTCGTGACGTCCAGGCAGGGGATGATGCGTTTGGCTAGCATGCGTGCGTATAAAAATTACTCGGCGCCGAGGACGTCGGCGCGCGCCTGGGCGTCGGCAAAATTGAGGTCGCCCGAGTAGATCGCGCGACCGCAGATCACGCCCTCCACCCCTTCGCGCTCCACCTGGCACAGGCGTTCGATATCGGTGAGGTTCGAGAGGCCGCCGCTGGCAATGACCGGAATCGACATCGACTGCGCGAGCTTGACCGTCGCGTCGATATTGATGCCCTGGAGCATGCCGTCGCGGCCGATGTCGGTGTAGATGATCGCTTCCACGCCGTAGTCCTCGTACTTGCGCGCGAGATCCACCACCTCGTGGCCGGTCAGCTTGCTCCAGCCGTCGGTCGCCACCTTGCCGTCCTTGGCATCGAGCCCGACGATGATGTGGCCGCCGAACGCGGAGCACGCGTCCTTGAGGAAACCGGGATTCTTGACCGCGGCGGTGCCGATGATCACGTACGACAGGCCATCGTCGAGCCAGCGCTCGATCGTATTCAGGTCACGGATGCCACCACCGAGCTGCACCGGAATCTCGTCGCCGACTTCGGCGATGATCGCCTTGATCGCGGCTTCGTTGCGGGGCTTGCCCACAAAGGCACCATTGAGGTCGACGAGATGGAGGCGGCGCGCGCCCTGGTCCACCCAGTGACGTGCCATGGCGGCGGGATCTTCGGAAAAGACGGTGGCCTGGTCCATGTCGCCTTGTTTGAGGCGTACACACTGACCGTCCTTCAGGTCGATGGCCGGAATGAGCAACATATGCGTGACGAGCGAGGTTGTGTAAAAAAGAAAAAATGAAAGCAGGGCCGCCGCAATGACGGCCTTCGATCAGGAGTACTTCAGGGATTCCAGTGCACGAAGTTCCGGTATAGCTGCAAACCCATCGCTGCGCTCTTCTCGGGGTGGAACTGCGTGGCAAAAATATTATCGCGTGCTACCGCGCTGGTAAACACGACACCGTATTCGGTCTCCCCGGCGGTATCGGCCGGGTCCTGCGCATGCACGTAGTAGCTGTGCACGAAATAAAACCAGCTGTTGTCCGGAACGCCCTGCCAGATCGGGTGCTCCCGCGTCTGACGCACACGGTTCCAGCCCATCTGCGGCACCTTGAAGCGCGAACCGTCCGCCTGCAACTGGCCTTCCAACTCGAAACGGATGACCTCACCGGGCATCAGTCCGAGGCACGGCGTGGCCGCGTCGCCAGGACGACTTTCGGTGCTGCGGTCGAACAGCATCTGTTCGCCAACGCACACACCGAACATCGGCTTGTTGGCGGCCGCTTCGATCACCGCTTCCTGCAGGCCCGACGCGCCGAGCGCACCCATGCAATCCGGCATGGCACCCTGGCCCGGCAGGACCACACGGTCCGCCGCGCGAATCTGCTCGGGGCGGTCCACGACCTGGACATTCGCCTCCGGCGCCGCGGCGCGCAGCGCCTGCGCCACCGAGCGCAGGTTGCCCATGCCGTAATCCACAATAGCTATGGTAGTCATGATTTCAAAACAGGCAAAAGGGTCTTCAGCCCGTCCACGATGAATTCCACGGCCAGCGCCGACAGGATCAGCCCCATCAGGCGCGTGCCGATATTGATGCCGGTACGGCCAATCACCCGCGCGATCGGATCGGCCGCGCGAAACGTCATGTACACCACGCCGCCAAGCACGATGCCGATGCCGACGAGAATCAGCAACTGGTACCAGTGCTGCGTCTTGCCCGCATACACGATGACCGTGCTGATCGATCCCGGCCCGGTCAGCAGCGGCAGCGCCAGTGGCACCACCGCAATGCTCGCCTTGGCTTCCGCCTCGTCCTCTTCCTCGGGCGTGGCGCGCGTACGGCCTGCCTGCGCGTTGATCATGTTCATGGCCATCATGATCATGATCAGTCCACCGCCCACCTGCAGCGAGGCCACCGAGATATTGAAGAACTCGATGATCTGCTGCCCCAGCAGCGCCGACACCCCCACGACGATCGCCACCGAGACCGATGCGGTCTTGATCGTCCGCATCTTCTCGGCCTCGGTCTGCTGACTCGTCAGGCTGATGAAGAACGGGATCGCCCCGATCGGATTGATCAGCGCCAGCAGCGAGATAAATGACTTGAGCGTGTCCATGGTTGCGGTCGGTCGCGAACGATCGGCAGCGCCGCAACCAGCCGGCTCGCCAGACAGGTGTCCTGGGGAAGTTTCCCGTTAGAGCGTACCCTTGGTCGAAGGAATCGTGTTGGCCGCGCGCGGGTCCAGCTCCACCGCCATGCGCAGCGCACGGCCAAAGGCCTTGAACACCGTCTCGCATTGATGGTGCGCATTGATGCCACGCAGGTTGTCGATATGGAGCGTCACGCCGGCATGATTGACGAAGCCGCGGAAGAACTCGATGGTCAGGTCGACGTCGAAGCTGCCCACACGGGCGCGCGTGAACGGCACGTGGAATTCCAGGCCCGGACGGCCCGAGAAGTCGATGACCACGCGCGACAGGCATTCGTCCAGCGGCACGTAGCTGTGCCCATAACGGGTGATGCCCTTCTTGTCGCCGATCGCGCGGGCGACGGCCTGCCCGAGGGTAATGCCCACATCCTCGACCGTGTGATGGTCGTCGATATGGGTGTCGCCGGTGGCTTCGACCTCGAGGTCGAACATGCCATGGCGGGCGATCTGATCCAGCATGTGGTCGAGGAACGGTACGCCGGACGCCAGTTTCTGGCGACCGGAACCGTCGAGATTCAGCGAAACGCGGATCTGCGTTTCCGAGGTATTGCGGGTGACCTCTGCAACACGCATGGTGGTGTTAATCCTGCAACGAAGCGACAAAGGCTTCCATGAACTGCGCGTTTTCTTCGGGCGTGCTGACCGTCACGCGCAGACAGTTGGCCAGCAATGCGTGCATTTTACTCACGTTCTTGATCAGTACCTTGCGGGAAACGAGACGTTCGAACGTCTGTGCCGCATCCGGCACGCGAATCAACAGGAAGTTGGCGTCGCTCGGGAACACCGTCACGCCCGGCAGCGCGGCCAGTTGCGCGGCCAGAATGGCGCGCTGCTCCCGCAGGCTGGCGGCCTGTTCGTCGAGCACGTCCACATGTTCCAGCGCGAACAGCGCGGTGGCTTCGGTCAGCACGTTGATGTTGTACGGCGGACGCACCTTGTCGAACTGCTCCATCCATGCCGGCGAGCCGGCCATGTAGCCAAGGCGGATGCCGGCCAGACCCAGCTTGGACACGGTGCGCATGACCACCAGGTTGCCGAAGTCCGCGAGGCGCGGCATCCAGCTGTCCTGCGCGAACGGCTGGTAGGCCTCGTCCACGACCACGAGGCTGTTGCACACGTCGCCATTGGCCGCGCGCACGATCACTTCCATGTCCTCGGCGTTGAACAGGTTCCCGGTCGGATTGTTCGGGTACGCGAGGTAGATGATCGCCGGCTGTTCCTCGGCCATCTTCCGCAGCATCCGCGCGCGGTCGAGCGTCAGATCCTCGCGCAGCGGCACGCCGATAAACTCGAGGCCCGCGAACTGCGCGGAAATCGCGTACATCACGAAGCCCGGCACGGGCGCCATCACCTTCGCGCCCGGCTTTGCGGCCGCCATCGCGATGATGCTGATCAGTTCGTCGGAACCGTTGCCGAGCAGGATCTCCATGCCGGCCGGCACCTGCATCACGGACTTCAGCTTCGCACGCAGGGCCTCGCTGGTCGGCACCGGGTAGCGGTTCAGCGCGACCTCCGACAGCCGCTTGCCGAGCTGTTCGCGCAGTTCGGGCGGCAGGCGGTACGGGTTCTCCATCGCGTCCAGCTTCACCAGACCGTGCGAATCCGGCACGTGGTAGGCGCCCATGGCGCGTACATCGTCACGGATGATTCGGTCGATCAGGGAAGGCGCTGCGGCTGACATGAAAATCCTCTGTAGATCAGTAATGGGTGGAAAAACTTAGCGTTTGAAACGGTATTCGGCGCTGCGGGCATGCGCCTGCAGGCCTTCGCCATAGGCGAGCTCGGCGGCGATCTGGCCCAGCATCTGCGCGCCGCCCTCGCTGACCTCGATCAGGCTCGAGCGCTTCTGGAAGTCGTAGACGCCTAGCGGCGACGAGAAACGCGCGGTGCGCGAGGTGGGCAGCACGTGGTTCGGACCCGCGCAATAGTCGCCGAGCGACTCGCTCGTGTAGCGGCCCAGGAAGATCGCGCCCGCGTGGCGGATCTTCTCGCTCCACTGGCGCGGATTCTCGGCCGAGATCTCGAGGTGCTCGGGCGCGATCGCGTTGGCGATCTCGCAGGCTTCTTCCATGTCGCGCACCTTGATCAGCGCGCCGCGGCCGGACAGCGACGCGGCGATGACCTGGCGGCGCGGCATGGTACCGAGCTGGCGCTGGATGCTGGCTTCCACGCGGTCGAGGTACGCGGCATCGGGGCACAGCAGGATCGACTGGGCAAGTTCGTCGTGCTCGGCCTGCGAGAACAGATCCATCGCGACCCAGTCCGGATCGGTGGTGCCGTCGCAGATAACGAGGATTTCCGACGGACCCGCGATCATGTCGATGCCGACCGTGCCGAACACGCGGCGCTTGGCGGCGGCCACATAGGCATTGCCGGGACCGACGATCTTGTCCACCTGCGGAATCGTCGCGGTACCGAACGCGAGCGCGCCCACGGCCTGCGCGCCGCCGATCGTGAACACGCGGTCCACGCCCGCGATCTGCGCGGCGGCCAGCACTAGTTCGTTGCGCACGCCGCCGGGCGTGGGCACGACCATGATCACTTCTTTTACGCCGGCGACGCGCGCGGGAATCGCGTTCATCAGCACGGACGACGGATACGCGGCCTTGCCGCCGGGCACGTACAGGCCCACGCGGTCCAGCGGGGTCACCTTCTGGCCCAGCATGGTGCCGTCGGCCTCGGTGTATTCCCAGCTATGGCTGCCGCATTCGATCTTCTGCTTCTCGTGGTAGGCGCGCACGCGTGCCGCGGCGGCTTCCAGCGCCGCGCGGCGCTTGGGTTCGAGCTCTTCCAGCGCGGCTTCGAGTTCGGCCTGCGACAGTTCCAGCGCGGTCAGCGATGCCGCTTCCACGCGGTCGAAACGGGCCGTGTATTCGAGCACCGCGTCGTCGCCGCGCGCGCGCACGTCGGCCAGGATCTGCGCGGCGGCGCGATCGATGGCCTCGTCCTCGCCCGCCTCGAACGCCAGCACCTGGCGCAGCGCCGTGGCAAAGCCGGGTTCGGTGGAGTCGAGCCGGCGGATCGACAGGTTGTCCATATCGGTTTCGTTCATGACTTCCTTCCTCGCAACCTCAAGCCATCGCCGCCGAGGCCGCTTCGAACGCTTCGAGAATCGGCGCAAGGCGTTCGCGCTTGAGTTTCAGCGCGGCCTGGTTCACGACCAGCCGCGACGAGATCTGCATGATCTCCTCGACCTCGACCAGATTGTTCGCGCGCAGCGTGCCGCCGGTGCTCACGAGGTCGACGATCGCGTCGGACAGGCCCACGAGCGGGCCCAGTTCCATCGATCCATACAGCTTGATCAGATCCACGTGCACGCCCTTCTTGGCAAAGTGCTCGCGCGCGGTCTGCACGTATTTGGTTGCCACCGCGAGACGCGCCCCCTGGCGCACCGCGTTCGCGTAGTCGAATCCCGCCGGCACCGCCACGGACATGCGGCAGCGCGCGATATTGAGATCGATCGGCGCATACAGGCCCGTCATGCCATGCTCGAGCAGCACATCCTTGCCGGCCACGCCGAAGTCGGCGGCGCCGTACTGCACGTACGTCGGCACGTCCGAGGCGCGCACGATGATCACGCGCACGGCCGGATCGGACGTCGGCAGGATCAGCTTGCGCGAGGTCTCCGGATCTTCGGTCACGTGGATACCCGCGGCTTCGAGCAGCGGCAGGGTCTCCGTGAAGATACGGCCCTTGGACAGCGCCAGCGTCAACTGACCGGACGTGGCATTGAGCGAGGCAAAAGCAGCGGGACTCATCGAATTCTTCTCTATCTTGTTCTGTGGGGCGCGTCAGGAGATACGGCGGATCTTGGCGCCCACCGCGGACAGCTTGTCTTCCATGCGATCGTAGCCACGGTCGAGATGGTAGATGCGATCGATGACGGTATCGCCTTCGGCCACGAGGCCCGCGATCACGAGGCTCGCCGATGCGCGCAGGTCCGTCGCCATCACGGTGGCACCCGAGAGACGCGGCACGCCGGTCACCACGGCGGTATTGCCTTCGGCCGTGATGTTCGCGCCGAGCCGGTTCAGCTCCTGCACGTGCATGAAGCGGTTTTCGAAGATCGTCTCGGTGATCCGCGCCGTGCCTTCCGCCACCGCATTCAGCGCCATGAACTGGGCCTGCATGTCGGTCGGGAACGCCGGGTACTCGGAGGTGCGGAAGCTCACGGCCTGCGGACGGGTCGGCATGGCCAGCTTGATCCAGTTGTCGCCGGTCTCGATCTGCGCACCGGTCTCGCGCAGCTTGGCGAGCACGGCGTCGAGGATCAGCGGCGGAACGTCGCGCAGCACGACATTGCCGAGCGTCGCGGCGGCCGCGCACAGGAATGTGCCGGCCTCGATGCGATCGGCCACGACCGAATGCGTGGCGCCATGCAGGCGCTCCACGCCCTGGATGACCAGGCGATCGGTGCCGATCCCCTCGATGCGCGCGCCCATGGCGACGAGCAGGTTCGCGAGGTCGGTCACTTCGGGTTCGCGCGCGGCGTTCTCGAGCACCGTTTCGCCTTCGGCCAGCGTCGCGGCCATCAGCAGGTTCTCGGTGCCCGTCACGGTAATCATGTCCGTCACCACGCGCGTGCCCTTGAGGCGCGACGCGCGGGCATGGATAAAGCCATGCTCGATCGAGATCTCGGCGCCCATCGCCTGCAGGCCCTTGATGTGCTGATCGACCGGACGCGCGCCAATGCCGCAGCCGCCCGGCAGCGACACGCGTGCCTCGCCGAAGCGCGCGACCAGCGGGCCGAGCACGAGAATCGACGCACGCATGGTCTTGACCAGGTCGTACGACGCCTCGGGCAGGTTCACGTCCGCGCCGTTGAGCGTGGCGCGCGCGCCATCGAGCTCCGCGCGCATGCCCATCTGGCGCAGCAGCTTGAGCATCGTGCGCACGTCCTGCAGATTGGGCACGTTGTCGATGATCACGTCATCGGCGGTCAGCAGACCCGCGCACAGGATCGGCAGCGCGGCATTCTTCGCGCCCGAGACCCGGATCTCTCCGGACAGCGGGCCATTGCCCTGAATCTGGAATTTGTCCATGTTCGATCGTTATGTCTGGTTACTGCTGGCCTGCGCCAGCCTGCCCCGCGCTCCATTCGGCGGGCGTCAGCGTCTTCATCGACAGCGCGTGGATCTCCGCGCGCATGCGGTCGCCCAGCGCCGCGTACACGCGCTGGTGCCGCTGGATCAGGCGCTTGCCGTCGAACTCCGCGCTCACGATCGTCGCGAAGAAGTGCTGGCCGTCGCCCTCGACCTCCAGATGGTCGCAGGGCAATCCTTGGGCAATGTAGTCCCTGACTTGTTCCGGTGTGGGCAGCATCTCTGTCTCTTGTAAAACTTCCAAATTCGGTGGTGCGGTGCGTCGGGCAATCGCCCCGTTCAGTGCCGCAGCTTGTATCCGGTGCGCAGCATCCGCAGCGCGAGCGCCGCGAGCACCACGAACGCCACGCTCACCACGGCCAGGCTGAACAGCGGCGATACGTCCGACTGGCCAAAGAAGCCGTAGCGGAACCCGTCGATCATGTAGAAGAACGGGTTGGCATGCGACACCGCCTGCCAGAACGGCGGCAGGCTATGAATCGAATAGAACACGCCTGCCAGGAAGGTGGCCGGCATGATCAGAAAATTCTGAAACGCCGCGAGCTGGTCGAACTTCTCGGCCCAGATCCCGGCAATCAGCCCCAGCGTGCCGAGAATGCCGGCACCGAGGACCGCGAACACGAGCACCCAGCCGATACTGGCCAGATGCAGCGGCGCAAGCAGGCCCGTCACGATCAGCACGCCCAGCCCCACGCTGATACCGCGGATGACCGAGGCGGTGACATACGCGCCGAACATCTCCCAGTGCGACAGCGGCGGCAGCATGATGAACACGAGGTTGCCCGTGATTTTCGACTGGATCAGTGACGACGAACTGTTCGCGAACGCGTTCTGCAACACGCTCATCATCACGAGCCCGGGCACGAGGAACGCGGTGTAGCTGATGCGGTCGTACACCTCCACGCGCCCTTCGAGCACATGCCCGAAGATCAGCAGGTACAGCACCGCCGTCATCACCGGTGCCGCCACAGTCTGGAAGGCAACCTTCCAGAAGCGCAACACCTCCTTGTAGAGCAGCGTGCGAAAGCCCACGAATCCACCCACGGACATGGCCGACAGGCGCGCATTCTCGGCCAGTTCGATTTCCGCCGGCGTCTTCATGCTGCGGCCTCCATCGCGGTGGCCGGCGTCGAGCCGGGCATGTGCCCCTCGCGGCGCATGATCTGGACGAACACGTCCTCGAGGTCGGCCTTGCTCACTTCCATGTCTTCGATCTCGCAACCGGCCTCGCGCAGCGCGGCCAGGATGGGTTCCACGGCCTCGTAGCCCGAGAGGCGCAGCCGATGGGCGCGCTCTCCGGGGTTGGCGGGCATGCGCAGGGCTTCGAGCGCAGCAGGCAGAACGCCACGCGAGAGGGTGAGTACCAACTGCAGGCCCGCGAACTGATTGAGCAGGCTGCTCGTGCGATCGAGCGCGACCACCTCGCCGAACTTGAGCATCGCGATGCGATCGCACAGCGCTTCGGCTTCCTCGAGGTAATGCGTGGTCAGGATGATCGTATGGCCCTCGCGGTTCAGGCGCGAGATGAACTTCCACAGCGTCTGGCGCAGTTCCACATCCACGCCCGCGGTCGGCTCGTCGAGCACGATCACAGGCGGACGGTGCACGAGCGCCTGCGCCACGAGCACGCGGCGCTTCATGCCGCCCGAGAGCTGGCGCATGTTGCTGTCGGCCTTGTTCGTGAGATCGAGGTTGGCCATGATCTCGTCGATCCAGTCGTCGTTGTTGCGCATGCCGAAGTAACCGGACTGCAGCCGCAGCGTCTCGCGGACCGTGAAGAACGGGTCGAACACGAGTTCCTGCGGCACCACGCCGAGCATGCGGCGCGCCATGCGGTAGTCGCCCACCACATCGTGGCCCAGCACCTGGATACGGCCCGAATCCGCGCGATTGAGGCCCGCGAGAATCGAGATCAACGTGGTCTTGCCCGCGCCGTTCGGGCCGAGCAGACCAAAAAACTCACCTTGCTCGACGGTGAAACTGACGCCCTTGAGCGCTTGCAGACTGCGGTAGCGCTTGCGAACGTCGGTGATTTCGATGGCTTTCATGGCCGAATGTCTTGTGACGGGTCCGCTTTCGGGACCGGCCTGGCTTGGAGTTTGGAGCCCCCGGGTCTGCCGCGCAGCACCTGGCGGAACGATGTCAGGGGCATGTGGGGGCGAATAACCCGGAATTATAGGGGATGAGGGATAGGTCCCGCTCCGGACCCACCGCCGGGGCATCGCTTGGGCTGGCGCACCGCTGTTTCAGGTACGTCGCGCAGCCAAGGGATGCCGGTTCAATGTCGGTGGTGGCCTTGGGGGTGGGCGCCGTCCGAGGGCAGGCCCGATGCCAGGCCGATCAGGCCCGCGACGCCATAGAGCGCGGCCAGCTCGCCGAGCTGCGGCGGCACGTTGACGATCGAGAGCGTCTGGCCACGGCCCGCGGCCGCGCGCTGCCAGCCGAGCAGCACGGCGACGGCCGACGAATCGACATGCGTGAGGCCCGCGCAATCCACCGCGACATCGCCCTGCGCCACGCGCGCCAGCCCGTCACGCAGCACGGCGGCGGCGTTCTGGTTGGTCAGCGAGGTTCCGAGCGAAAGCATCGATATTCAGCAGTTGGGAAGCCAACACGGAGAAGTAAAAACGCCCGTGGCAGGCCACGGGCGTTTCGGGCACGAAAGCCCATTGTACGCGAAGTCGCTGTTACTTGGCGTTCGCGAGCTGCTTGTTGCGGTCCTGCAGGGTCTTGATGACGCCATCGATGCCCTGCTGCGTCACGATCGTGTTGAAGCTGCCCTTGTAGGCCTCGGTCAGCCACGCGCCCAGCACGTTGATGTCGTAGACCTTCCAGCCCTCGGGCGTCTTCTCCAGGCGGTAATCCATCTGGATCGGCTCGCCCTTGTTGATCACCTGCGTGCGGATGGTCGCGTCGGTGTCGTCGGCAGTGCCGCGATACGGACGGTATTGCACGGCCTGGTCGCGAATCTGCGCGATGGCGCCCGCGTAGGTGCGGATCAGCAGCGTCTTGAACTGGTCGGTGATGACCTTTTGCTGCTCCGGCGAAGCCTTCGACCAGTTACGGCCCATCGCGATCTGCGTGGTCTTCTCGAAATTGGCATGCGGCAGGATCTTCTGTTCGACGAGCTGCGTGATCTTGCCGATATTGCCGGCCTGCATGTCCTTGTCGCTCTTCACGGTGTTCATGACGTCGGTCACGACGGCCTTGACCAGGCCATCGGGCGTGGCGGCGGCATCGGCGGAAACCTGGGCCTGTGCGGCGCTGGTGAATGCGACACCAGACAGCGCGATAACGGTGAGGAACGGGGCCAACAGTCGCTTCAGCATGAGCGTTTTCCTTTCTATCTTGTGCGGGTCGTGGGGACAACCGGCCAACGCACGCATTGAAACACAGGCATCCACGCTGTGCGTTGCCACAGCGGGACCACTAAGGGCTTGGACGCCACTTCCATACAATTTGTTTCCGCGCTCACATCACCTTCACAGGTGGGGGGCGATCGAGCACCCTAACGCCCGCGGGCGTCAGCGGCCAAAGCGGAAACCGGGGTTGCCGGGCACGAGGCGCCCGGCCGGCGAGGCAGGCAGCGCCTGCTGGTCGCCTTGCTTGCCGCCATCGGCCGGCGCGCCTTCTTCGTCGTCACCGCCCGGCGGGTTGCCGTCGTAGATCAGGTATTCACGGCGCTGCAGGTACGAGTCCCGCAGAAACGCGTAACGGTCCAGCGCGGCGGCATCGATCAGGCTGGTCGCGGCCAGCAGCTGGGAACGCCCGTCCACGACGCGCACGCCCGACACCGCATAGCGTGCCCAGACCGGATAGATATACGAGGTGGGATCCATGAGCCGGTCCACGACCATCCCGCCCGTATCGCGCACGGTGCTCGGGCCGAACAGCGGGAGCACGAGGTACGGGCCCGGCGGCACGCCCCATACGCCCAGCGTCTGGCCGAAGTCTTCCTTGTACTTGGGCAGGCCGCCCGGCGTGGCGATGTCGATCAGGCCGCCGATCCCGAGAATCGTATTGATGGCCACGCGCATCGTGTCCTCGGCCGCGCGCGAAGGCTTGCCCTGCAGCAGGTTGTTCACCGCCGAGTAGACATCGCTGACGTTCGAGAACACGTTGCCGATCGCCGTGCGGATCGGCGACGGCACGTAGTCGGCATAGGTCTGCGCCGCAGGCTTCAGCGCGTACTTGTCGATCTCGTCGTTGACGCGCGACACCCCGCGGTTGAACGGTTCGAGCGGATCTTTCGGATTGGCGTCGGGACCGGTTGCACAGCCCGACAGTAACGCAGCGGCGGCAAAGGTTGCCGTCGCGATCAGTTTTCGGGAGCGGACGGCGCGTTTCATTTCGCACCCCCGTTCGTGCCCGGCGCGGCCGGCAGCGCGGCGGCGCCCGATGCCGCCGGGGCCGCGGGCGCGGTGCTGCCACCGCCGGCGCCCGAGTCGGCCGCCTTGTTGTACAGGAACTGGCCGATCAGGTTCTCGAGCACCACCGCGGATTGCGTCATCGTGATCTTGCTGTTATCGGCGAGCATCTTCGTGTCGCCGCCGGCTTCCAGCCCGATGTACTGCTCGCCGAGCAGACCCGAGGTCAGGATCTTGGCCGACGTGTCCTTCGGGAACTGGTAGCGCTTGTCGATGTTCAGCTCCACCGTCGCGAGGTAGCTCTGGTCGTCGAAGCGGATCTCGGCCACGCGGCCCACCACCACGCCGGCACTCTTGACCGGCGCGCGCGCCTTGAGGCCGCCGATATTGTCGAAGTCGGCCCGCACGCGGTAGGTCTGCTCGAACGAAAACGAGCTCAGGTTGCCGGCCTTCAGCGCGAGGAACAGCAACGCGGCAAACCCCGCCACCACCAGCAGCCCCACCCAGAAATCGAGGGAATTTTTCTTCATGCGATTGTCTTTTCCATTCTGTTTTTCTGTTCTGTCGGTGCTGCCTCAGCTGAACATCAGCGCAGTCAGCAGGAAGTCCAGCCCGAGCACGGCCAGCGAGGCCAGCACCACGGTCCGCGTGGTGGCGCGCGACACGCCCTCCGGCGTCGGACGTGCCTCGAAGCCCTGGTACAACGCGATAAACGTCACCGCAACGCCAAAAATAAAGCTCTTGATCACGCCATTGAGCACGTCGGCGCGCACATCCACCCCGCCCTGCATCTGCGACCAGAACGCGCCCGAGTCCACGCCGATCAGCTGCACGCCGACGAGGTAGCCGCCGAGAATGCCCACCGCGCTGAAGATCGCCGCGAGAATCGGCATGGCAATCACGCCGGCCCAGAAGCGCGGCGCGATCACGCGCTGCAGCGGGTTCACGGCCATCATCTCCATCGCGGTCAGTTGCTCGCCCGCCTTCATCAGGCCGATCTCGGCGGTCAGCGACGTGCCCGCCCGGCCCGCGAACAGCAGCGCGGACACCACGGGCCCGAGCTCGCGCACGAGCGACAGCGCCACGAGCAGGCCCAGCGCCTGTTCGGAGCCATAGCGGTTCAGCGTGTAGTAGCCCTGCAGACCGAGCACGAAGCCGACGAACAGCCCCGATACGGCGATGATCACCAGCGACAGGTTGCCGACGAAGAAGACCTGATCGGTCACGAGCCGCGGACGGCGCAGCAGCGCGGGCGACAGCGCCACCATCGAGGCGAACATCCGCGCGCCATTGCCGATGCCGCTGATGCCGAGCCGCACGAATGCGCCGATGGCGCTGAAGAACGACACGACGGCGTTCATCGTCCACCTCCCGACCGGCCATTGCCCGCCAGAAAATCTTCGGCGAGCGTCGGGCCGCCATAGTGGAACGGCACCGGGCCGTCGGCCTCGGCGTGCACGAACTGATGCACGAACGGGTCGGTCGAGGCCCGCAGCGCTTCGGGCTCGCCCTCCGCGGCGATGCGGCCGTTGGCGATGAAATAGACGTAGTCCGCGATCTGGAAGGTCTCCTGCACATCATGCGACACGATGATCGTGGTCGCGCCGAGCGCATCGTTGAGATTGCGGATCAGGCGTGCCGTCAGGCCCAGCGAGATGGGGTCGAGTCCCGCAAACGGTTCGTCGTACATGAGCAGCGACGGATCGAGCGCGATCGCGCGCGCCAGCGCCACCCGACGGGCCATGCCGCCAGAGATCTGCGCGGGCATGAGGTCGCGCGCGCCGCGCAGGCCCACCGCATTGAGCTTCATCAGCACGAGGTCCCGAATCATCGAGTCGGGCAGATCGGTGTGCTCCCGGAGCGGAAACGCGACGTTGTCGAATACCGACAGATCAGTGAACAGGGCGCCAAACTGGAACAGCATGCCCATCTGCCGTCGCACGGCGTACAGGCCGCGCTGGTCGAGGGCGTCGATGTTCTTGCCCGCGAACGTCACTTGTCCGCGCCGCGGCCGCACCTGTCCGCCGATCAGGCGCAACACGGTGGTCTTGCCGCAGCCGGAACCGCCCATCACGGCAACCACCTTGCCGCGCGGGAAGCGCATGGTCAGGCCCGAGAGAATCGGTTTGTCGCCATCCGCGTACGCGAAGTCGACATCGTCGAGCACGACGATGTCTTCCGCTGCCTGCGCACGGCCAGTCGAAGCCGTGGAGAACGCGGACGGGTCGGAAAGGTCGGGAGTGGTAGCGGTCACATTAACACCGGATTGGACAGGCGGCCATTATAAGGGCTACCACCTAGACGTGCCGGATGCCGTGTGACTGCCGTTACATTTGAAGAAATTGCCAGCTTGGTCAGCGAACTTGTCGCAAATAGCCTGCAACTTTCACGGTTCGCCGCCGTGCGAGGCCTGGCGCAGGATCACCTGCCACTGGATGGACTCCGATCGAATGGCCGTTGCAAACGCCTCGGGGGAGTCGCGCACGGGGGTCAGGCCGGCCGCCATCAGCCGCGCGCGCACCTCGCGCTCGCCCGTGACGCCGTCCAGTTCGTACGCCAGCCGCGCCACGATCGCGCGCGGCGTCTTGGCTGGCGCCATGACCCCATACCAGGCCGCGGCGGCATAGCCCTCGAGCCCCGCTTCCTGCAGCGTCGGCACCTGCGGCGCCAGCGGCGAGCGCGTCATGCCCGTCACCGCGAGCAGCTTCAGGCCGGCCGGACCGCCGCCGGGCCCGGCATTGCGCAGATGGCTCTGCACCGCCGCAAACGAGCAGAAACAGGCACTGATGCGGCCCGCCAGAATTTCCTGCACGACCGCGTTCTCGCCCTTCGCCGCCACCAGCGGCACGCCGTTGGCCAGGCCACGTACGGCGTATTCGGCATACAGATGCGCGGGACTGCCGGGCTGGCCATAGCCATAGCTGTACGCGGAAGGATTCGACCGCACGGCCGTGTTCCACTGCTGCGGCGTCTGCATCGGCAGGCGGCCGTCGATCACGAGAAACAGCGGCATCGTCGCCACCCGCCCGACCGGCGTGAAGTCGCGCACCACGTCGTAAGGGACGGGCTCGAGTCCGGGCTGGATGAGCATATTGGCCTGATGGAACAGCAGTGTATGGCCGTCGGAACTGGCCTTGGCCACCACATCGCCGGCCGTCGTGCCCGCGGCGCCGGGGCGGTTGTCCACCTCCACGGCCACGCCGAGCCGCGCGGACAGGCGCTCGGCCAGCAGGCGCGCGACCGCGTCCGCCACGCCGCCCGCGGGGAACGGCACGATCAGTCGCATCGATCGCGCGGGATACGACATGGGCCGGGACGCCATGGCGTCAGACGACTGCGCGCGGGCGGGTGCCGCCAGACTGGCTGTCAGGCTGGCCACCAGCACCATGGCCGCGAGTAATGCCGGGCGCCTTCGAAGGCTCGCCGGCAACTTCGCTCGACCTCGCCAAAGCCGCGACAACGTGCGCACTTCGGGCATCAATTTCCTCCGCGCCGCGGCTGAGCCACGGCATACCGTCGGCTGAAAGGATTGCGAGGTGGTTTCGCGTTGGGTGTTACAGGAATGGAAGCCGTACAGGAAAATTGTACGAACTCGCCCCCGGCGGGCACAGACCACGTAAACCATAGCCGGGTGGACCCCAATGGCTCCTGTGGCGCCCCTGTGGCGCCGCGCGTGGTGGCGCAGGGGACGGCGCGTGCGCGCGGCTCCCTATAATCCACGCATGTCCGAACTCGTACTGCGGCGCATGACTGGCGCCGACCTGGCCGGCGTGATCGCGGTGCAGGCCCAATGCTATGGCGACAGCCTGATCGAATCCGAAGCGGCGCTGGCCAGCCGCATCGCCCTCTCTCCACAAACCTGCTGGATGGCGGCACGCGCCGACGGCGAATGGCTCGGCTACCTGCTCACACATCCGTGGCCGGCGGCCTCGCTTCCGCCATGGGATGGCGTGCTCGCGCGCGGCTGGACCGCGCAGACGCCACTGGTCTGGTTCGTCCACGACATGGCGGTCGCCCCCACGGGGCGCGGCACGGGCGTCGCGATGCGGCTCTACGACGCGGCGCGCGCGGCGGCGGTGGAACAGGGATTGGAGATGTCGCGCCTGATCGCCGTGCAGTCGGCGGCGCCATGGTGGCGCAGGCTTGGGTACGCGCCGGTGGATGCGGAAGCGTCGTACGCGGCCAAACTGGCCGCATATGGCAATACGGCGGTACTCATGGAAAAGCGCCTGTCTCCCGAAGGCGACAGGCGCTTCGATACCACGGCTGCGAATTAACGCGGCAGTTCGGTGTGGCCCATCAGGAAGGCGTCCACCGAGCGCGCGGCCTGGCGGCCTTCGCGGATCGCCCACACCACGAGCGACTGGCCACGGCGCACGTCACCGGCCGCGAACACCTTCGGCACGTTGGTGTAGTACGCGCGATCGCCTTCGGTCGAGGCCTTGGCGTTCTTGCGCGCATCGGTATCGACGCCGAACGCTTCGAGCACCGAACCCACGGGGTTCGTGAAGCCCATCGCCAGCAGCACGAGGTCGGCCGGCAGCACGAACTCGCTGTCGGGCACTTCCTGCATGCGGCCATCCTTCCACTCGACGCGGCAGGCCTTCAGGGCCTTGATCTTGCCGTTCTCGCCGATGAATTCCTTCGTGGCCACGGACCAGTCGCGCGAGCAGCCTTCGTCGTGCGACGACGACGTGCGCAGCTTGATCGGCCAGTACGGCCACACCAGCGGCTTGTTCTCTTCTTCCGGCGGCTGCGGCAGCAGTTCGAACTGCGTCACGGACGCGGCGCCATGGCGGTTCGACGTACCCACGCAGTCGGAGCCCGTATCGCCGCCACCGATCACGATCACGTGCTTGCCTTCGGCGCGGATGTCGTTCAGGCCATCGCCCGCGACTTCCTTGTTCTGCGGAATCAGGAACTCCAGCGCATAGTGCACGCCATCCAGCTCGCGGCCCGGCGCCGGCAGATCGCGCGGCACTTCGGAGCCGCCGGCCAGCACCACGGCGTCGAACTGGTCCATCAGCGCCTGCGCGCTGACCGTCTCGCGGGCGTAGTTCTTGATGCCGGCCGGCAGCGCGCCGTCGGTCACCATCACGCCGGCACGGAAGGTCACGCCTTCGGCCTGCATCTGCTCGATGCGGCGGTCGATCAGCGTCTTCTCCATCTTGAAGTCGGGAATGCCGTAACGCAGCAGGCCGCCGATGCGGTCGTTCTTCTCGAACACGGTCACATCGTGGCCGGCGCGTGCCAGCTGCTGCGCGGCAGCCAGGCCCGCGGGGCCCGAACCCACCACGGCGACGGTCTTGCCGGTCTTGTGCTTCGGCACATGCGGCGCCACCCAGCCTTCTTCCCAGGCCTTGTCGATGATCGCGTGTTCGATCGACTTGATGCCCACCGGCAGTTCGTTGATGCCGAGCGTGCAGGCGGCCTCGCACGGTGCCGGGCAGATGCGGCCCGTGAACTCGGGGAAGTTGTTCGTCTGGTGCAGCACCTCGATCGCCGACTTCCAGTCCTGGCGATACACGAGGTCGTTGAAGTCGGGAATGATGTTGTTGACCGGGCAGCCGTTGTTGCAGAACGGAATGCCGCAGTCCATGCAGCGCGCACCCTGGATCTTCGCTTCGCTGTCCGACAGCGCGAACACGAATTCCTTGTAGTGCTTCACGCGCTTGACTACGGTCTCGTAGCCTTCGTTCTGGCGCGGAAATTCGAGAAAGCCAGTCGCCTTACCCATGTTGCGTCCTTGGTCTTGCTGCGCGAGGCCGGCTAGCGGACCGGCCTCGCTGTGAGGTCATCTTGTATGCGCCGCGGGCCCTGAACGGTGCCGCGGCGCGTTTCTGGTGTGGCCTGTGACGAAGCGTCAGGCTGCCACGGGCTCGCGATCGGCGTCGCGCGCGGCCTGTTCCTTCTCGAACATCTCGCCCAGCGCGCGCTTGTACTCGGTCGGGAAGACCTTGACGAACTTGCGGCGTGCCGTCGCCCAGTCGGAGAGCAGTGCCTTCGCGCGCTCGGAACCGGTGTAGCGGAAATGCTGCTCGATCAGGTTCTTCAGGATCGTCTCGTCCAGCACGCGCTCGCCGTCCACCTTGTGCCATTGCGCCTTCGGCTGGCCCTTCTCCTGATCGGCCCCGGCCAGCACGGCCTCGAGCGCGACCATCGACGTGTTGCAGCGCTTGTCGAACAGGCCGTCCTCGTCGTAGACGTAAGCGACGCCGCCCGACATGCCGGCCGCGAAGTTACGGCCCGTGCCGCCCAGCACGACGATCGTGCCGCCGGTCATGTACTCGCAACCGTGATCGCCGGTACCTTCTACGACGGCCACCGCGCCCGAGTTACGCACGGCGAAACGCTCGCCGGCCACGCCGTTGAAGAACGCCTCGCCCGCAATCGCGCCGTACAGCACCGTGTTGCCCACGATGATGTTGCGCGTGGGGTCGCCGCGGAACTCGTGCGGCGTGCGCACGATCACGCGGCCGCCCGACAGGCCCTTGCCCACGTAGTCGTTGCCGTCGCCGACCAGGTCCAGCGTGATGCCGTGCGCGAGGAACGCGCCGAACGACTGACCCGCCGTGCCCTGCAGCTGGATGTGGATCGTGTCGTCAGGCAGGCCTTCGTGGCCGTACTGCTTGGCCACCACGCCCGACAGCATCGCGCCGACGGTACGGTTCACGTTCTTGACGGGCTGGATGAACGACACGCGTTCGCCCTTGTCGATCGCGGGACGGGCCTTGGCGATCAGCACGTGGTCCAGCGCCTTGCCGGCTTCCACCGACAGGCCGTGGTCCTGCGTGTCCGTATGGAAACGCGGCACGTCGGCGGCGATCGGCGCCTGGTAGAAGATGCGGCCGAAGTCCAGGCCGCGCGCCTTCCAGTGCTCGATGCCGGCACGCGTGTCGAGCAGGTCGGCGCGGCCGATCAGCTCGTCGAACGTGCGAATGCCCAGTTGCGCCATGATCTCGCGCGCTTCTTCCGCAACGAAGAAGAAGAAGTTGACGACATGCTCGGGCTTGCCCTGGAATTTCTTGCGCAGCGCCGGATCCTGCGTGGCCACGCCCACCGGGCAGGTGTTCAGATGGCACTTGCGCATCATGATGCAGCCCTCGGCGACCAGCGGTGCCGTGGCAAAGCCGAACTCGTCCGCGCCAAGCAATGCGCCGATGACGATGTCGCGGCCCGTCTTCATCTGGCCGTCGGCCTGCACGCGGATGCGGTTGCGCAGACCGTTGAGCATCAGCGTCTGCTGCGTCTCGGCCAGGCCCAGTTCCCACGGCGTACCGGCATGCTTGATCGACGACCACGGCGATGCGCCGGTGCCGCCGTCATGGCCGGCGATCACGACGTGATCGGCCTTGGCCTTGGCAACGCCCGCGGCAATCGTACCCACGCCCACTTCGGACACGAGCTTCACCGAGATATCCGACACCGGGTTGACGTTCTTCAGGTCGTGGATCAGCTGTGCCAGATCCTCGATCGAGTAGATGTCATGGTGCGGCGGCGGCGAGATCAGGCCCACGCCCGGCACCGAGCAACGCAGCTTGCCGATGTAGTCGGACACCTTGTGGCCCGGCAGCTGGCCGCCTTCGCCCGGCTTGGCGCCCTGCGCCATCTTGATCTGGATCTGGTCGGCCGATGCCAGGTATTCGGCGGTCACGCCGAAACGGCCCGACGCCACCTGCTTGATCTTCGAGCGCAGCGAATCGCCGGCCTGCAGTTGCAGGTCGCGTTCGATCACGTTGTCGCCGAGCAGGCCCTTGAGCGTCTCGCCCTGCTTGATGGGAATGCCGCGCAGTTCGTTGCGATAGCGCTTCTCGTCCTCGCCGCCCTCGCCCGTGTTCGACTTGCCGCCGATGCGGTTCATCGCCACGGCCAGCGTGGTGTGGGCTTCGGTCGAGATCGAGCCGAGCGACATCGCGCCCGTGGCAAAACGCTTGACGATCTCCTTGGCCGGCTCCACTTCCTCGAGCGGAATCGCGCGCGCCGGGTCCACCTTGAACTCGAACAGGCCGCGCAGCGTCATGTGGCGACGGCTCTGGTCGTTGATGATGTTCGCGTATTCCTTGTACGTCTGGTACGCGCCCTTGCCGTCGTCGGCACGCACCGAGTGCTGGAGCTTGGCCACCGAATCCGGGGTCCACATATGCTCCTCGCCACGGACGCGATAGGCGTATTCGCCGCCAGTGTCGAGCATGCTCTCGAGCACGGGGTTGTTGCCGAACGCGTCGCGATGCAGACGCAGCGCCTCCTCGGCCACCTCGAAGATGCCGATGCCTTCCACGTTCGACGGCGTGCCGTGGAAATACTTCTGCACGAGCTCGCGCGACAGGCCGATGGCTTCGAAGATCTGGGCGCCCGTGTACGACATGTACGTGGAGATGCCCATCTTCGACATGACCTTGTACAGGCCCTTGCCGATCGCCTTGACGAAGTTCTTCACGGCCTTGTCCGAGGACAGGTCGCCCGACAGGCCCGAAGCCATGTCGGCCAGCGTTTCCATCGCGAGGTACGGGTGCACGGCTTCCGCGCCGTAGCCGGCCAGCAGCGCGAAGTGGTGCACTTCGCGGGCCGAACCGGTTTCGACGACCAGGCCCGTCGACGTGCGCAGGCCCTTCTCCACCAGATGGTGGTGGACGGCCGACGTGGCCAGCAGCGCGGGAATCGCCACCTGGCCGTCATCGACGCGGCGGTCGGTCACGATCAGGATGTTGTAGCCCGAGCGCACGGCATCCACGGCCTCGGCGCACAGCGACGCGAGGCGCGCCTCGATGCCTTCCTTGCCCCACTGGACCGGATAGCAGATGTTGAGCTCGTACGAACGGAACTTGCCGCCCGTGTAGTGCTCGATGTTGCGGATCTTCGCGATGTCCTTGAAGTCCAGCACGGGCTGGGACACTTCGAGGCGCATCGGCGGGTTGATGTTGTTCAGCTCGAGCAGGTTCGGCTTCGGGCCGATGAACGACACCAGCGACATGACCATGTTTTCGCGGATCGGATCGATCGGCGGGTTGGTCACCTGCGCGAACAGCTGCTTGAAGTAGTGGTACAGCGTCTTGTTCTTCGACGACAGCACGGCCAGGGGCGAGTCGTTGCCCATCGAGCCCGTGGCTTCCTCGCCCGCGATGGCCATCGGCGCCATCAGGAACTTGACGTCTTCCTGCGTGTAGCCGAACGCCTGCTGGCGGTCGAGCAGACGCGCCACCGGCTTCTTCTCGGCGGCCACGTCCTCGGCCTTCGCGTCGATCTCGTCGAGCTTGATCCGCACGGCGTCGATCCAGCTCTTGTACGGCTTGGCGTTGGCGAGGTTGTCCTTCAGTTCCTTGTCGTCGATGATGCGGCCCTGTTCCATGTCGATCAGGAACATCTTGCCCGGCTGCAGGCGCCACTTCTGCACCACGCGCGACTCGGGGAACGGCAGCACGCCGGCTTCCGACGCGAGCACGACGATATCGTCCTCGGTCACGTAGAAACGCGCGGGACGCAGGCCGTTACGGTCGAGCGTCGCGCCGATCTGGCGGCCGTCGGTGAAGCAGATGGCGGCGGGGCCGTCCCACGGCTCCATCATCGCGGCGTGGTACTCGTAGAACGCGCGGCGGTTGTCGTCCATCAGCGTGTGCTGTTCCCACGCTTCCGGAATCATCATCATCATCGCGTGGACGAGCGGATAGCCGGCCATCGTCAGCAGCTCGAGGCAGTTGTCGAACGATGCGGTATCCGACTGGCCCGGATAGATCAGCGGCCACAGCTTCGGCAGATCGTCGCCGAGCACCGGCGAGGAGATCGCGCCGGTACGCGCGTTGATCCAGTTGACGTTGCCCTTCACCGTGTTGATTTCGCCGTTGTGGGCGACCATGCGGTAAGGGTGGGCCAGCTCCCATGCGGGGAACGTGTTCGTGGAGAAGCGCTGGTGCACGAGCGCCAGCGCCGACACAGTGCGCGAGTCCTGCAGGTCCAGGTAGTACTCGCCGACCTGGTTCGCCAGCAGCAGGCCCTTGTAGACCACCGTGCGCGCCGACATCGACGGCACGAAGTATTCCTTGCCGTGCTTGAGCTTGAGCGCCTGGATCGCGTGGCTCGCGGTCTTGCGGATCACGTACAGCTTACGTTCCAGCGCGTCCGTGGTCATGATGTCGCGGCCGCGACCGATGAAGATCTGGCGGATCACGGGTTCCGTCTTGCGGACCGTCGGCGACATCGGCATGTTGCAGTCGACCGGCACATCGCGCCAGCCCAGCACGACCTGGCCTTCCAGGCGGACCGTGCGCTCGAGCTCCTGCTCGCAGGCCAGGCGGGAGGCGTGTTCCTTCGGCAGGAAGATCATGCCGACGCCGTATTCGCCGTTGGGCGGCAGCGTCACGCCCTGCTTGGCCATCTCTTCGCGATAGAACTGGTCCGGAATCTGGATCAGGATGCCCGCGCCGTCGCCCATCAGCGGGTCCGCGCCGACGGCGCCCCGGTGGTCGAGGTTCTCGAGGATCTTCAGGCCCTGGCTGACGATCTCGTGGGTCTTCTTGCCCTTGATATGCGCGACCATGCCGACGCCGCAGGCGTCCTTTTCGTTGGTCGGGTCATAGAGGCCCTGTGCCTGCGGAAGCCCGCTGGACTCGACTTCGATGGGCAGGTCGGTGGTGTGTTGCGTTTGGTCCACGGGCAGTAATCCGGTGAAGGCCGCGCTATCAGCAGGGGACCGTAGGGCTCGGCTGTCGCATCGCTTGTCAGGGAAGATCGCTCTTCAGGGCAGATGTCGGGACAGCGGTACCGCTGCGGCGTACACAAGCGTGACGCGCCGCACAATGAAATGTGGGTGGAGCAACTATATGAGAATCCCGAATGACTCGCAAAACTTATTAAATGGGGTCAGAACATAATTAAATCTGCACCATTTTTTACGGTCATTTTAATGGGGACATATTACTCGGCATCCACTTCTGCACCGACTTGCGCCACAGCACGCCTGGGCCTTCCCTTCGGCAGCGGGTGCACGCGGCGCGTCCCCTGCCGCCCCAGCTGGGCCAGAAATGCCTCGTCGCCCAACGGCCATCCACTATGGGCATGCTGCTGCAGCGTCGCGAGGGTCTTGCCGGACAGGCCTTCCGCGGTTAGCGTGCGGTAATTCGATTGGCGTTCGAACGGGGTATTGCCTAAGGCCCAGTAAAGAGAGTGATCGCTCACCAGTGGACTGGCCTCGATCCCCGCGTGGTGACGGTAGCTGCTCCACCGGTCGAGTTCGGGCGATGCGCACTCGCCGGCACGGACCGCGTTGCTTTCCGCGTAGAGCATGGCCGGGAGCAGCCAGGCCTCGGGGTCGAGCACCGCGGAGCGAAAGCGCCCTTCCCACAGCGTGCCGGTCCGCGACGCCACGCGGTTGAAGTACCGCGCATAGCGGCGGCCCACGGCCTGCATCACGAGGCTCAGCGCGTCCGGCCCCTTCGGCGTGGCGACCAGATGGACGTGGTTCGGGCGCAGGGCATAGGCGTGCACGGCCAGATCGTGCTCGCGCGCGGCCATGCGCAGGCAGTCGAGGTACTCGGCGTAGTCGTCGGGCCCCTGGAAAATGGGCTGGCGGTTGTTGCCACGCTGCAACACGTGGGCGGGAAGACCGGTCGGGGAGAGTCGGGGTAAGCGGGCCATCGGGCGGCATCAGCGGATTGGATCGCGAATGCCGCCATGATAGCCGTTCCCGCGGCTTATCCGTCCCCATTTTTTTGGGAACGGTGGGCGGCTAGTCGCTCTCGCTGACCGCGAAGATACGGCGGTGCTCGCGAATCGCGTACCGGTCCGTCATGCCGGCGATGTAGTGCGCGATCAGCCGCGGCTGATCGCCGCCGTGGCCGGCCTGGTACTGCGGCGGCAGCAGGCGCGCATCGGCCATGAATGCCGAGAACAGGTCCGACACGATGCGCTGCGCCTTCGCGGACATCCGCATCACGAGGTAATGCCGGTACAGGTGCCGGAACAGGAAGCGCTTGAGCGTGGCCGCTTCCTCGTGGACCTTCGGGCTGAACGCGACCAGCGTGCCGGCCGCGCGCACGGCGTCGATCGACTTCACGTTCGCGGCCGCGATGTTCTGCGTCGTGGTCTCGATCAGATCGACGATCAGCGTATTGATCATGCGCCGGACCGTCTCGTTGATCGCGCGGCGGCCATTGATCCCGGGGAAGGCCTTGGCCACCTCGGCGCGGTGGCGCGCCCACATCGGGACTTCATCGAGCTGGTCGAGCGTCAGCAATCCCGACCGCAGGCCATCGTCGATATCGTGGTTGTTGTACGCGATCTCGTCGGCAAGGTTGGCCAGTTGCGCCTCGAGCGAGGGCTGCGCACCCTCCAGGAAGCGGCGGCCCAGTTCCCCGAGCGCCGCCGCGTTGACGCGCGAGCAATGCTTGAGAATGCCTTCGCGCGTCTCGAACGTGAGGTTCAGGCCGTTGAAGCCGCCGTAGCGCTCCTCCAGTTCATCGACGACGAGCAGGCTCTGCAGGTTGTGCTCGAAGCCGCCATGGTTCTTCATGCAGGTATTGAGCGCGTCCTGCCCCGCATGGCCGAAAGGGGTGTGGCCAAGGTCGTGGGCCAGCGAGATCCCCTCGACGAGGTCCTCGTTGAGCCGCAGGTTACGGGCGATGGAGCGCGCGATCTGCGCCACCTCGAGGCTATGCGTGAGCCGCGTGCGGAACAGGTCGCCCTCGTGATTGACGAAGACCTGCGTCTTGTATTCGAGCCGCCGGAACGCCGTGCTGTGGATCACGCGGTCGCGATCGCGCTGGAACTCGCTGCGCGACGACGATGCGGCTTCCGCGTGCACCCGGCCGCGCGACTGCGCGGAGCGGGCGGCGTAGGGGGCGAGGTGGGATTCGAAATCGGTCATGCGGCAATCCGTGAGTCCAACATGGGGTCGGCGTTTGGGTTGCGAGGCATGGCCGTTCGGTCAGGCGACCGGCGCCTCGGTCGGGGGTTTCAACACCGCGTGACGCAGCGTGTCGCGCAGGTCCGGGTCCGGCACGGTGGTGATGAACGCCTCGCCCAGCTTCCGCAGCAGGATGAACTTGATGCTGCCGGCCTCGGCCTTCTTGTCCACCTTCATCAGTTCGATATAGCGATCGACGCCGAGGTCCGGCGCCACCACGGGCAGCATCGCCTTCTGCGTCAGCGTGCGGATGCGCGCCAGCGTTTCCACGTCGATAAAGCCTAGGCGGTGCGACAGATCGGCCGCCATCACCATGCCGCAGCCGACGGCCTCGCCGTGCAGCCACTCGCCGTAGCCCATGCCCGCTTCGATCGCATGGCCGAACGTGTGGCCGAAGTTCAGAATCGCGCGCAGGCCGCCTTCGCGCTCGTCCTGGGCCACCACGGACGCCTTGATCTCGCAGGAGCGGCGCACGGCCTCGGCCATGCGGTCCGTATCGCACGCGTTCAGCGCGTCGATATGCGTGGCGATCCATTCGAAGTATTCGGCATCGGCGATCGCACCGTGCTTGATGACCTCGGCCATGCCGGCCGCCAGTTCGCGCGGCGGCAGCGTGCGCAGCGCGTCGATATCGGCAATGACCGCGTTCGGCTGATGGAACGCGCCGATCATGTTCTTGCCGAGCGGATGGTTGATGCCCGTCTTGCCGCCCACCGACGAATCCACCTGCGCCAGCAGCGTGGTCGGCATCTGCACGAACGGCACACCGCGCATATAGGAGGCCGCGGCAAACCCGGTCATGTCGCCCACCACACCGCCGCCCAGCGCGACCAGCGTGGTCTTGCGGTCCGCCCCGGCGCGCAGCAGCGCGTCGAAGATCAGATTCAGCGTATCCCACTGCTTGAAACGCTCGCCATCGGGCAGCGTCACCACGCGCACGGTCTTGCCGAGCGACGTCAGCGCGGCCTCCACGCGCGCGGCGTAGAGCGGGCCCACCGTCTCGTTGGTGACGATGACCGCGTGCTGGCCGCGGATATGCGGCGCCAGCAGGTCGGCACGGCCAAGCAGGCCGCCGCCGATATGGATCGGGTAACTACGCGCCCCGAGGTCGACTTCAAGCGTAATCATGTGTGGGAACCCTGCACCGGTTCGTTCTCCGCGTCCTCGGATATCGCCGCGCGCGGAAACACGTAGCCGGCCATTTCAAGTTGCATGAGAACCATATTAGCAAGCTGCGCCACGGACGGCTTGCCGGTTTCGATAATGAAGTCCGCCACCTCGCGGTAGAGCGGGTCGCGCTCGGCGAACAGGGCCTCCAGCCGGGCCTTCGGATTCTCGGTCTGGAGCAGCGGACGGTTGCGGTCGTGCCGCGTACGCAGCCACAGGTCGTGCGGGCTCGCGCGCAGGTACACCACCGTGCCGTTGGCCTTCAGCGCGGCCCGGTTGGCCGGGCGCAGCACCGCGCCACCGCCCGTTGCCAGCACGATGCCCTGCCGGCTCGTCAGCTCGGCAATCGCCTGTTCCTCGCGATCGCGGAAGCCCGCCTCTCCCTCGCACTCGAAAATCACCGGAATCTTCACGCCGCAGCGCGCTTCGAGTTCGTGGTCGGAATCGAAGAACGGGTAATCGAGGCGCCGGGCCACGGTGCGGCCGACGGTCGTCTTGCCGGCGCCCATCAGGCCGACAAAATAGAGGTTCGGAGCTGCTGTCACTGTCTTTGAGGAGGCAAGTAAGCTTTGCCTCACATATAAAAAAGGCCGCGTCGATGTGACGCGGCCTGCCAGTCTACTGCATCCCACGGGTGCGGCGCACCCGCGGCGTCATTTCAGCGACACATTGTCGTTCAGGATACGCGGGGTCAGGAACACCAGCAGTTCCGTGCGATCGTCCTGCTTCGAGTTGTCGCGGAACAGGTAGCCCAGCACAGGAATGTCGCCAAGCAGCGGCACCTTGTTCGAGTTGTTCTTCAGCGTCTGCTGATAGATCCCCCCGATAACCACCGTGCCGCCGTTCTCGACCAGCACCTGCGTCTGCACGTGCTTGGTGTCGATGGCGAAACCGACCGGCGTCTGGATGCCCGGGCTGTCCTTGTTCACGTCCACTTCCAGCATCACGTTGCCTTCCGGCGTGATCTGCGGCGTCACCTCGAGCTTCAGGTTGGCCTTCTTGAAGCTGACCGCGGTCGCGCCGCTCGACGTCGATTGCTGGTACGGGAACTCGGTACCCTGCTCGATCAGCGCCTTCACGTTGTTGGCCGTGACCACGCGCGGGCTCGAGATGATCTTGCCCTTGCCGTCCGCTTCCAGCGCGGACAGTTCCAGCGCCAGGAACCGGCCCGCACCCGCGTTGAACAGGCTCACCGCCACGGACGCCGGGTTGATCGTGTTGATCGCGGCCGCCGGCAGGCTCACCGCCGGGCCGTTATCCCACGTCGCGTCCTGCGTCACCGGACTCACCACGTTGGTGTACGAGTTGCCGTAGCCCGCGCCGCTGCGCTGCGAGGCAAAGCCGAGCTTCACGCCGAGGTTGCGGCTGAACGTGTCCGACGCCTCGACGATCCGCGCCTCGATGATGACCTGGCGTACCGGAATGTCGATCTTCAGCAGGAACGACTGCACTTCCTCGAGCTTGCTGCCGATGTCCGACACGAACAGCTGGTTCGTACGCGGGTCCGCGGTGAGCGAGCCACGCTTGGACAGGATACGGTTTGCCGCCGCTCCGCCCACGCCACCCACGGCCGGTGCCGCGCCACCACCGGCACCACCCGTCGGGGCGATACCGAGCAGCATGCGGCGCACGTCGTCGGCGCGCTGGTAGTTCAGCTGGAACACCTGGCTGCGAATCGGCTCCAGTTCCACGATCTGCGCGCGCGCCTCGAGCTCGGCCTTTTCCTTCTCGGCCAGTTCGTTCTTCGGGGCGACCCACAGCACGTTGCCACTGCGGCGCGAAGCCAGGCCCTTGGCATCGAGCACGATCTGCAGCGCCTGATCCCACGGCACATCCTTGAGGCGCAGCGTCAGGTTGCCCTGCACCGATTCGCTCGTGATGATGTTGAGGCCCGTGAAGTCCGCGAACACCTGCAGCAGCGAACGGATGTCGATGTTCTGGAAGTTCAGCGACATGCGCTCGCCCCGGAAGCCCTGCCCCGAGATCAGCTTGTTGGGGTCTTCCTTGACCGGACGCACCTCGACCACGAACTGCGTGTCGGTCTGGTACGAACTGTATTCCCAGTTGCCACGCGGCTCGATCGTCAGACGCGCGTTCCCGGTCGTATCGGTCGCGCGCATCGACTGCACGGGCGAGCCGAAGTCGCTCACGTCGAAGCGGCGGCGCAGATCCGCGGGCAGCGTCGTGCCGAGGAAGTCCACCACGAGGTTCTGGCCCTGCTGCGCGATATTGATGCCCGAATCGCGCGACGACAGATCCACCACCACGCGGCCGGCATTGTCGGTACCGCGGCGGAAGTCGATGTTGCGCACGCTCGGCCGCGACGATGCCGCGGCAGCGGCTGCCGTGGCGCTCGGCGCGAACGTCGGTGCCGCCGGCTTGGTGGCCTGCGACGCGTTCTCGATCAGCACCACGAACTGGTTGCCGCGAATCTCGGTGCGGTACGGCGCGGTGCGCACGAGATCCAGCACCACGCGGGTACGGTTCCCGATCTGCATCACGTTGGCGCCCTTGAGCACCTTGCCCGCGTAGTCATACTGCGCGCGGCCCGGCGCAAAGCCGGTGTCCATCAGGTCGATGGCGATACGCGCGGGATTCTGCGTCGTGAAGTCCGCCGGCTTCTCGCGCGGCGGCGTCTGCAGGTCCACCGTGAATACGGTCTGTTCGCCAATCACGTTGGCGTCCACCTGCTTGACCTGGTTTGTCTGAGCCCATGCGGCCGGGGTGGCCAGCACGAGCGCCATCGCTGCGGCGCCCGCGAGCGCACGATACCAACGTGACGTGTTCATGCGGACCCCTCCAGCTTCAGGCTGGTCATTTTCTCTTTCCAATCTGTGACCCCTTCCCGAACCAATTCGCGCAACACGATCTCCTGATCGCTGATGCGGACCACCCGGCCATAGTTCTGGCCGAGATACTGACCCACCTTGACGTGGTGGATCTTGTTATCTACGCGTACGACACCGTAGGTCTCGCCGTTCTTTCTCATCATGCCGAGCATCTTGAAGTTCTCCAGCGGATAGTCTTCAAGCGGCTCGTGTCGCCGGCCGGCCTCCGGCGACTCGGACATCGTCTTGTTCAGCTCACCGATCTTCGTCTGCGCGAAGGGCTCCGGTGCACTGCGGCCGCCGTACTCGCGCGGCACGTACGGCGTTACGTCGGGCAATGGCTCGGGCGGCGGCACCTTCGCCGCACGCGTCTCTGCCATCCAGTGCTGCAGTTCCTCTTCCTGGCCGCCCCCGCAGCCTCCCAACGCGACAACGGTCATCGTGGCAAGCACGGCCAGCGCAAGCGCACGGCGCCCGCCCGGACCCTCGCGATCGATCGCCCCGCTCATTTGGCACCTCCGGCCTTGCCGCCCTTCTTGTTCTTGGCCGCGGCATCCGCGGCGGCGCGTCGCTGCGCGGCCTGCTCGTCCGGATCGAGCGCGCGATATGCCATCGCGATCGCTTCCATCGAGAGCACGCCGTCCTTGCCCATCGCGAGGTTGAGCCCGCGCATCGACACGATCCGCGACATGGCGGCGACGTCGGCGTTGAACTGCGCGATGTCGTGATAGCGGCCCGTGACCTTGAGGTTGACCGGAATCTCCGCGTAGTACGGCTTGACCGTCGCCGCCTGCGGCTTGAACAGTTCGAACTGCAGCCCACGCGCCACGCCCGCATGGTTCACGTCGGCGAGCAGCGCGTCCATCTCGGTCTTGTTCGGCAACTGCCGTTCCGCCAGCGCCACGCGCTTCTCGACCTCGACCTTCTGCTCGCGCAGCGCGGCGAGGTTTGCAACCTGTGCCACCTTGCTCTTGTAGGCATCGCGCAATTGCTGCTGCTCCGCCTGCTTGCGCTCGAGCTCGTCGGACTTGTCGCTCCAGTAGAACTGCCAGCCGAGCGCGAGCACCAGCACCGCCGCGAGAATCGAGAAGACGATACGCGGCGCGGTCGGCCAGGTCTCGGGTTCGTTGAGGTTCAGGCCGCGGAACTGCGTGGAGAGGTCCGTCAGCGAGAGATTCAGATTCGGATTGAATGCCATGATCAGACCTTCCCGCCCTTCGCGCCCGCGGCCGCTCCGGCACCGGTTGCCGACCCGCCCTTCTTGTCCGCCGGCGCCTCGGGCGCGCGATAGGAGAAGCGCATGGAGAAGTCGAACAGCCGGCGTTGCTCGCGCAGGTTGTTCGTCATCGTCACGGCCTTCGACTCGCCGAGTTCGGCGCGGTCGAGCCAGCCCACGAGGCTCAGGTTGCGAAGCAGCTCGGAGATGCGCTCGTTCGACTGGGCAACGCCCGTCATGACGAAGCTGTCGCCGGTCTGCTTGAGCGTGGACAGGTAGACGCCCTCCGGCACCTGGCGCACGAGTTCCTCGAGCAGCTGCACGGGCAGATTGCGCTGGGCCTGCAGGCTCTCGATCGCGCGCTGGCGGTCCAGCAGCGATTCGATATCCTTCTTCAGCGTGTTGACCTCGCTGATCTGGACATCCATCTTCGCGTTGGCCGACTTCAGCTGCTCGTTGAGCGCCACCTCGGCATCGATGCGATGGTCGATATACAGGCCGCCGATCAGCACGACGAGCGCGCCGGCACCCGCCGCGCCGCCCAGCATCGTGTAGACCTTCTTGCGCCGGGCCGCCTTGCGTGCTTCGTGATACGGCAGCAGGTTGACCGACGGGATCGTGTTCGTGGACATGCTTCGCCCCCCGGTTGGGTTATTGCAGCCCGCGCAACGCCAGTCCCGCGCTGACGATATAGGCCGGCAGGTCGCGCTGGAGATAGCGCTCGTTGACCTTGCCCGCGGTCGTCATGTTGGCGAAAGGATTGGCCAGCGTGGTCGTGATCTGCGTTTGCTGCTGGATGGCGGCCTGCACGCCGAACAGCGACGCATGGCCGCCCGACAGCAGGATCTCGTCGACCCGGCCGAGGCTCGAACTCGCGATGAAATTGCCGATGGCGCCCTGCACCTCCATCGCCAGCGCCTCGAGCGAGGGCTTGAGCAACTGGGCGCGCCAGGCTTCCGGCAGCGTGTTCTTGCGCTTCTTGATCTCCGCCTTGAGCGCGTCGAGCGTGAACATGCGCGCCGCGCTCTGCGTAAGCTGATCGCCGTAGCTGTTGAGCGGCTGCTCGTACAGCTCTTTCCAACCCTGATAGAAGATGGCCTTGGAGCGGCTGCCGCCGAGGTGCACCACGGCAATGACGGGCAGGTCCTTGGCATCGGCCTCGGTCAGCGTCTCGGACACGCCGAGCATCTGCACGATGGAGCGCTGTACGGCGTACTCCTCGACATCCATGACCTGCGGCTTCAGGCCCGCCATCTCGGCGGCCGTCACACGCTCCTGCACGCGGTCGCTGTTGGCCGCCGTCACGCGGACGCCGATGCCACCCTCGGTTTCGTTCGGACCGATGACCGCGAAGTCGAAATTGACCGCCTGCGATGGCGGATAGAGGCGATGCGCCTCCGATTCGACCTGCGAATAGAGTTCGTCCTCGGACAGGTTGTCCGGAAGACTGACCGTCTGCGATTCGGTCAGCATGGACGGCACGCCGAGGACCACGTCCTTGGTACGGATACCGGCCTTGCCGAGCGCGCGCTTGAGCGCGATGCCGACAGCCTCGATATTGATGACGTTGCCATCGGCAACGGCATTGCGGTCCAGCAATTCACTGGCGCATTTTTCCAGCCGGTAGTCGTTCCTGCCCGCACCAACGGACAGCTCGACAACCTTGACGCTGGACGACCCAATATCCACGCCGACCGTAGTCCGGCGCAGAAGACCCGACAAGATGCCCCGTCGCAAGGTGACCCCCTGACATTGAACTCGCACCCGGCATGAATGCTCTAATAGTGCGATTCTGTTTCTTGGATGAAACGTTTCTCTTTATGTTGCTGGATTCTCACAAAAAGCCGGGGCGGTGGCAATGTGGCCGTTTCAACACGCTTTCTTTTTGTGAACGCGCCTGCGAAAGCGTTGCCAAAATCCGACGCTCCCCCAGCCTCCCCTCGCCATCGTGGTGACGCCAAGTGTCCACCCCCAACGTGACATCAATCGCGTTACATGCAGATCTCAGCGGCATTACATCTTGTAACAGCGCGATAGCGCCTTTTGCCGCACCGCTTGGCGGATTGCAGCCATCCGCAACGATATAATCCGGGCACTCAGATCAAGTAGACCCTCCATGGCCACAGCACAACAGAAGCCGTCCCTTCCCGTTCGCCGCCCACTCTGGGTGCGCGCGATGTTCTGGTTGGTCGGACTGTTCGTCGCGGGAATCGTCACGGTCGCGCTGCTGGTCGGCTATGCGCTGCTGGTTGCCGAGCCGAACCTTCCGTCGCTCGACACCATCACCGATTACCGCCCGAAGATCCCGCTGCGTATCTACACGTCCGATAACGTGCTGATCGGGGAGTTCGGCGAGGAGCGCCGCAACTTCGTGCCGATCGGCGAGATCCCGGACGTCATGAAGAAGGCCGTGCTCGCGATCGAAGACGATCGTTTCTACGAGCATGGCGGCGTGGACTTCGTGGGCGTGCTGCGGGCCGGCCTGGCCAACCTGCGCGGCGGGCTGTCGCAGGGCGCGTCGACCATCACGATGCAGGTGGCGCGCAACTTCTTCCTCTCGAGCGAGAAGACGTACACGCGCAAGATCTACGAGATGCTGCTCGCCTACAAGATCGAGGCGAACCTCACGAAGGACCAGATCCTCGAGGTGTACATGAACCAGATTTATCTGGGTCAGCGCGCCTACGGTTTCGCGAGCGCCGCGCGCGTGTACTTCGGCAAGTCGATCAAGGACGTCTCGCCGGCCGAGGCCGCCATGCTGGCCGGCCTGCCCAAGGCGCCGTCGGCCTACAACCCCGTGGTCAACCCGCGCCGCGCCAAGGTTCGCCAGGAATACATCCTCCAGCGCATGCGCGACCTGGGCTACATCACGCCCGAGCAGTACGACCAGGCCGTGCGGGAAGACCTCAAGGTGCGCAGTGAAGGCAACGAGTTCTCGACGCACGCCGAATACGTGGCCGAAATCGTGCGCCAGCTGATGTACGCGCAGTACCGCGAGGAAACGTACACGCGCGGCCTCACGGTCTACACCACGCTGGCCAAGCCCGATCAGGACGCCGCGTACGATGCCGTGCGCGCGAACATCATGGCCTACGAGCGCCGCCACGGTTATCGCGGCCCGGAAGCATTCATCGATCTGCCGTCGGGCGCGGCCGAGCGCGAGCAGGCCATCGACGACGCGCTGGTCGAGCACCCGGGCAGCGACGACATGCGCTCCGCCGTGGTGACGAGCGTGACCGCCAAGCGCGTGGAAGCCACGCTGCTGTCGGGCGAGGTCGCCACGATCGAAGGCCAGGCGCTGCGCTTTATCGCGCCGTCCCTCGCGAGCAACGCGCAGCCGAAGGTCCGCATCCGGCCAGGCGCGATCATCCGCGTGACGCAGGACGAGAAGGACAAGTCGTGGGCGGTGACCCAGCTGCCCGAGGTCTCGGCCGCGTTCGTCTCGATGAGCCCCGAAGATGGCCAGATCCGCGCGATGGTCGGCGGCTTCGACTTCAACCGGAACAAGTTCAACCACGTGACGCAGGCCTGGCGGCAGCCGGGTTCGAGCTTCAAGCCGTTTATCTATTCGGCCGCGCTCGAGAAGGGGTTCTCGCCAGCGACCGTGATCAACGACGCACCGCTGACGATCGGTCCGGATACGGGCGGCCAGGTGTGGGAGCCGAAGAATTACGACGGCAAGTTCGAGGGCCCGATGACGATGCGCCGCGCGCTCGCCAAGTCCAAGAACCTCGTGTCCGTCCGCATTCTTCGCGCCATCGGCACGCAGTACGCGCAGGACTACATCACGCGCTTCGGCTTCGAGGCGGACAAGCATCCGGCCTACCTGCCGATGGCGCTCGGCGCCGGCAACGTGACGCCGCTGCAGATGGCGGGCGCTTACTCGGTGTTCGCCAACGGCGGCTACCGCGTCAATCCGTACCTGATCCAGCGTGTCGTCGACTCGCGCGGCAAGGTGCTCTCGGAGACGCAGCCGCAGCGCGCGGGCCAGGACGCCGTGCGCGTGCTCGACGCCCGTACCGCGTTTATCGCCGACAGCATGCTGCGTGAAGTGGTGCGCTCGGGCACCGCGAATCCGGCCAAGCAGCGTCTGGGCCGCAACGACCTCGCCGGGAAGACCGGCACGACCAACGACTCGGTCGATGCATGGTTCGCGGGCTATACGCCGAAGCTGGTGGGCATTGCGTGGATGGGCTACGACCAGCCCAAGAGCCTGGGCGCGCGCGAAACCGGTGGCGGCCTCGCGCTGCCGATCTGGACCAGCTACATGAGCAAGGTGCTCAAGGGCGTCCCCGAGTCCCCGGACCGCCAGCCGCCGGAAGGCGTGGTCATGGTCGCGGGCGACTGGACCTTCGAAGAGAACGCGGGCGGCGCCGGCGTGGCATCGGTCGGCCTGGGCGATCCGTGGCCGGGCAAACCCGACGACAGCGGCCAGCATGCACCGTCGCCGGAAGCCGATTCCGAGAAGCGCAAGATCCTGGAAATGTTCGGCGGCGCCTGACGTCCGGGGATACCGGAAGGTACCGAGGTTGAAGGGGCACAGGCCCCTTCAACCCCTCCACCCTTCAGCCCTTCAATCCTTCAGCACGATCTCCGCACCGGCCTGCTGGCTCATATAGCCGGACAGCGCCGCATACAGCTCCCCACCGCCCCGCGTATCCATCCACCTGGCACCGTCGTGCCGGAAGTGGAAGCCACCGGCCCGCGCGGCCACCCAAAGCTCCTGCATCGGCGCCTGGCTGTTGACGATGATCTTGGTGCCGTCCTCGAACTCCAGCTCCATCACGTTGCCGGTACGGTTGATCTCGACATCCGCGTCGGCCGCATCGGCGGCGGCTTCGATCGCGGCCTCCAGACGGTCCAGTTCGGCCGTGGCCAGCGTCAGGAACTCGGTTTCACTCAGGGGGGGCATGCTAAACTCCAAGGCCGCCGGACGCACGCGCCCGGCGCGATTGATTTCAGGGTGCGACGATCGGAATTCCGCGGGCCGCCGTTCATCGGTTCAGCGGCACGACGGTATGGCGGCACAGCCATGCAGCCGGTCGTCCTCCCCCTAGCCATCCAGACCATGAAGGACATTCCGATGCTGCGCCAGATTCCGATGCCGCGCCGTGCGATTGTATCGGCGTTTGCAGCCGGCCTCGCGATGACCCTCGCCGGCTGCGGCATTCGCGGGCCGTTGTATATGCCGACGATTCCGCCCGCCCCCACCGCGCCGACGGCCCCCGACACCGGGCTCGGCAACCCGAACACGCCCATGCCGGCAACCACGTCGATGCCGGCCGACACGGCCGCCCAGAACGCCGCCGGCACGCCAAGCCGCCCGGCATCCGCCCCCAACGCACGCTGAACATGACCGCATTCTTCCATCGCCAGAACGGCGCGCTCGCCGTCGAGCAGGTACCGCTCGCCCGCATTGCCGCCGAATTTGGTACGCCGACCTACGTCTACTCGCGCGCCGCGCTGACCACCGCCTACGAGGCCTACGCCGCCGCCTGCAAGGGCCGCCGCGCGCATGTGCAGTACGCGATGAAGGCCAACTCGAACCTCGCGGTGCTGCAGGTGTTCGCGAAGCTCGGCGCGGGATTCGACATCGTGTCGGGCGGTGAACTGCTGCGCGTGCTGGCCGCCGGCGGCGACCCGCGCAAGGTCGTGTTCTCCGGCGTCGGCAAGACCGAAGCGGAAATGGAACTGGCGCTGTCGCACGACGTGCGCGGCTTCAACGTCGAATCGATCCCCGAACTGGACCGCCTCAACGCCGTGGCCGGCCGCGTGGGCAAGCGCGCGCGCGTGTCGCTGCGCATCAACCCGGACGTGGACGCCAAGACGCACCCGTATATCTCCACGGGCCTCAAGGGCAACAAGTTCGGCGTCGCGTTCGAGGACGTCATGCAGACGTACCGCGCGGCGGCCGCGCTGCCGAATCTGGCCGTGACCGGTATCGACTGCCATATCGGTTCGCAGATCACGGAAGTCTCCCCGTACCTGGAAGCGCTGGACAAGGTGCTGGACGTCGTGGAAGCGCTTGCGCGCGAGGGCATCGACCTCGAACACATCGATGTGGGCGGCGGCCTCGGCATTACGTACGACGACGAAACCCCGCCGGACATCACGGGCTTCGCCACCACGCTGCTCGAGCGCGTCGCCGCGCGCGGCCATGGCCATCGCGAAGTCCTGTTCGAACCGGGCCGCTCGCTGGTGGGCAACGCGGGCGCGCTGCTGACCACGGTCGAATTTCTGAAGCCGGGCGCGAGCAAGAACTTCTGCATCGTGGACGCGGCGATGAACGATCTGGCCCGCCCCGCCATGTACGAGGCGTACCACCGCATCGAGGCCGTCACGCCGCGCACCGACCATGCCGTGACCTACGACATCGTGGGTCCGGTCTGCGAATCGGGTGACTGGCTCGGCCGCGACCGCGCGCTGGCCGTGCAGCCCGGCGACCTGCTCGCCGTGATGTCAGCGGGTGCCTATGGGTTCGTAATGAGCTCGAACTACAACACGCGCGGCCGCGCGGCCGAAGTGCTCGTCGATGGCGACGCCGTGCACCTGGTCCGCGATCGCGAGCGCCCCGAAGACCTGTTCCGCAACGAGCATCTGCTCAAGGGCTGATCAGGCGCCGACCGCCGTGCGCCTGCGCACCGCCCACCAGGCGCGCAGGCCCAGCAGCACGAACACGACGGCCGCGTAGATCGATACTTCGCTGAAGTCGTTCTTGCCGGCCTTGTGCCACCAGTAGTGCAGGATGGCCAGCACGGCGACCGCATAGATCGCTTTGTGCAGCACCTGCCAGCGCTTGCCTCCCAGGCGCTTCACCATCGCGTTCGTCGACGTCAGCGCGAGCGGAATCATCAGCACGAACGCCGCAAATCCCACCGTGATAAACGGGCGCTTGGCCACGTCCTCGATCATGTACGCCACGTCGAAACCGCGATCGACGGCGAGCCACAACAGGAAATGCTGGAGGCCGTAGAAGAACGTGAACAGCCCCAGCAGCCGGCGCAAGCGGATCAGCCAGTTCCAGCCCGTCAGCCGCCGCAGCGGCGTCACGGCCAGCGTCACGCACAGCAGCACCAGCGTCCACGTGCCCGTGGAGCGCGTGACGAACTCGAGCGGATTGGCGCCGAACTGCGCGGTCGCTCCCAGGAACATCAGCCGCGCAAACGGCAGCAGCGCGAGGAGCCACACCACGGCCTTGACCGCGCGAAGCCGCCCGGGCGAAAGCATCGACAGCGAGCCGCCCGAAGCTTTACCACCCGCTGTCCCACGCCGGGGGGGTGCGCCCGTCGGGGCGCCGGCATTGTCTGCAATCACGTCCCGCTCCCGCGCCATCAGAAGAATTTCTTGAGGTCCATGCCCGCGTACAACGGCGCCACCTGCTGGCCGTAGCCATTGAACGGCAGCGTCTTGCGCTTGGGCGCGAACAGCGCGGCAAACCCGCCCGATCCCTTGTCCTCGCCGATCCGGCGTTCGGTCGCCTGGCTCCAGCGCGGATGATCGACATCGGGATTCACGTTCGAGTAGAACCCGTACTCGCTCGGCGCGGCCAGGTTCCAGCTCGTGGGCGGCTGCTTGTCCACGAAGCGGATCTTCACGATCGACTTCGCGCTCTTGAATCCGTACTTCCATGGCAGCACCATGCGCACCGGCGCGCCGTTCTGATTCGGCAGCACCTCGCCATAAAGACCGAACGTCAGCAGGGCCAGCGGATGCATGGCCTCGTCCATGCGCAGTCCCTCGCTGTACGGCCAGTCCAGTACCGGACTGCCGAGGCCGGGCATCTGCTTCTTGTCGGCCAGCGTGATGAACTGCACGAACTTGGCACCGGGCTGCGGTTCCACGCGCCGGATCAGCTCCGACAGCGAGTAGCCGATCCACGGAATCACCATCGACCAGCCTTCCACGCAGCGCATGCGGTACACACGCTCCTCGAGCGGCGCGAGCTTGAGCAGCTCGTCGAGGTCATACACCTTGGGCTGCTTCACGAGCCCTTCCACCGACACCTGCCAGGGCCGCGGCCGCAGCGTGCCCGCGTAACGCGCGGGATCAGACTTGTCCGTCCCGAATTCGTAGAAGTTGTTGTACGTGGTCGCGTCGTCGTAGGGCGTCACCTTCTCGGTGATCGCATACGCGGTGTTCGGCTTCGCCGCGAGTTTGGCACCGTGCGGCTGCGCGGCGTGCGCCTGCCGCATCGCCCATGGCGAGAGCGTGGCGCCAGCGGCTCCCGCAGCGGCCAGCATCAACAACCGGCGGCGCGATTCGAATACTTCGCGCGGCGTAATTTCCGATGCGGCGACATCATCGCCACGGAGCCATTTGGGGGAAGGAATCAGCATTTCAGAATCACCTCGGTTCGGCCATGACGGGCAGGCCGGAGCGTACCCATTGCAGCGTTGGACTTTCCGCTTCGTCGGTTGGTGCGGGCAATCCTGACAACAATTTTGTATTCCACTGTGTCGCCGTCGCCGCCTTGAACGGTCATGCCGAGGGGATGCGAAACAGAAGCGTCCGTGCAAGACCCGCGGTCGGGTCCTGCACGGCGCCAGTGGGACGGATTACGGCTTGGCGACGTGCCACACGTTGTTCAGGTTGTCGCCGGTCTTGTCGCCGGGCTTGGCGTCCTTGGCAAAGCGGTACAGCGGGCTGCCCTTGTAGGCCCACTGGCGCGTGCCGTCGTCGCGCGTGATGATCGAGTAGCTGCCCGTCGAGCTCGTGCCCGGGCTGGCCAGCAGCGGCGGCCAGTTGGTGGCGCACGTGGCATTGCAGACGCTCTTGCCGCTGCCATTGGTATCGCGGTCGAACGTGTACAGCGTCAGCCCCTGCGGATCGGTCAGAACGCCGTCGGTCACCTTGACGGTCGGCGGCATGTTGCCGCCCGAACCCATGCCGCCCATGCCCGAGCAGGCGCCGAGCAGAATCGAGGCGGATGCCAGCGCGATGGTGGCCGGACGGAACAACGGACGGAACTTGGTGTGCAATGCCATGGTGAGTTCTCCTTCTCGTTTTGGGACGCCGAGGGTCGGCGCCCGGTTCTCTCAGTAAACAACGGATGTGACGCGTTTATTCCGGCAGAGTGCGACTTTTTTCGCCTGAAATGAAAAACCCGTCACGAAATGCGACGGGCTCTTCATATTTCAGGGTGCGAAGCGGCTCAAAGCTCACCGTAGCTATGCAGCCCCGACAGGAACATGTTCACGCCGAGGAACGCGAAGGTGGTGACCAGCAGGCCCACCAGCGCCCACCAGGCCGCCATCGTGCCGCGCAGCCCCTTCATGAGGCGCATGTGCAGCCAGGCCGCGTAGTTGAGCCAGACGATCAGGGCCCAGGTCTCCTTCGGATCCCAGCTCCAGTAACCGCCCCAGGCTTCCGCGGCCCACAGCGCACCGAGGATCGTCGCGATCGTGAAGAACGCGAAACCCACGGCAATCGCCTTGTACATGACGTCGTCGAGCAGTTCGAGCGACGGCAGGCGTTCGGCGAGGATGCCGCGTTGCTTGAGCAGATAGGCGACCGCGACCATCGCCGCGAGCGAGAACGTGCCGTAGCCGATGAAGTTCGCGGGCACGTGGATCTTCATCCACCAGCTTTGCAGCGCGGGGACCAGCGGCTGAATCTCCTGCGCATTGCGGCTCACCGTGTACCAGAGCAGGAAGCCGACCGCGGCGGACACCACGAGCATCACGAACGGCCCGAGCGCGCGCGTCGCGTAACGGCGTTCGTAGTAGAGGTAGAACAGCGACGTGATCAGCGTGAACAGCACGAACACTTCGTACAGGTTCGAGATCGGAATATGGCCGATATCGGTGCCGATCAGATAGGACTCGTACCAGCGCACGAGCAGACCCGTGAAGCCCAGGACCACCGCGGCCCAGCAGAGCTTGCTGCCGATGCTGTAGCCGGTCTCGGCACGCGTGGCCAGCCCGACCCAGTAGAACAGCGTGGACAGGAACACGAGCGCGCTCATCCACAGGATCGCGGACTGGCTCGACAGGAAGTACTTGAGGAAGAACGCCTGCTCGGCGCGCGCGAGGTCGCCGTGATACAGCTGGATCGCGCCGATCGACAGCACGGCCAGCCCCGCCATCAGCGGCCGCACGGCTTTCCAGTGCCAGCCCAGCAGCGCGAACGTCGGCACCGCGCCGATCAGGATCGCCTTGTCGTAGACGTTCATCCACTGGCCGTACTCCATCAGCGCCACGCCGGCACCGACGGTCAGCAGCAGCGCGTAGACCCAGTCGATCCACGACAGGCGGCGCAAAAACGAAGGTTCGAGATACGCCTCGTCGGCGTGGGCGGCCGGAGGCGACGACGGTGCCTGCGCTTGTGCGCGCAGTCCGTGCGTGGCGGGGTTCACATTGGAAGACATGGCATTCCTGCTCTTGTGGTTCGTGTCGCTTCGTATTCGACGTACGAAGCCGTTTTACGATAACAATGGCACGTCCACATCATGGCGCGTGGATGTTGCGGATACCCGTCTCACGCGTGGCCCGACTTGCCCTCCGTCGGGTCAGCGCCGGCCGCGCGGCCGACGTCGTCGCGCAGTGCGGCAAACTCCCGCTCGAAATCGAGGGTCCGGCGTTGTGTGGACATCGCCATCAGTACCTCGCTGCCGTGACCTTCGTGCTTATCCTTGACCCAGATCCATACGCGGCGCTCACGGATGTAGAACATCGCAAAAACGCCAAGTACGAGCAGCAAGCACCCAAGATACACGATGTTTTTGCCCGGCGCACGCGTCATCTGGAACACGCTCGCGCGCACTTGCTCGAAATCATCCAGTTGCAGAAAAACCGGTGCGGCGTAGAAAAAACTGTCCGACAGCGAGTTGACCGCTTGTTGCAGAAACGCACTGCTCTTCGCGTCGTTGGCCACGGCCGGCGCCTTGTCCTTCTCGCGCGACAGCTGCCACAGCTCCCACATGCTGCCATTGAGAATGCGCAGCAGCACATCGGCGGCCTTCTGCTGCTCGGCGGGGGGCACGGTCTTCTCGAGGAACGCGGCAATCGCCGTGAAGCCTCCGGGCGGCGCGTCCTTCTGCGCGCGCGCAGCCCCTGCGAACAGATCCATCGCACGCAGCGAGCTCTCGGCCAGTTGGGCGCGCAGCGTCTCCTTGCCCTCGCCCGGCATGGAGATCGCGGCAAACCGGCGCGCGGCCTCGCCACGCATCGCGCGATCCTGCAGCGCGGCGCGCAGTCGCATCCAGTCCGTCACCGAACGCTGGTCGTCCGCCGGAATACGCAGGTAGCGGAACGGCTCGTCCGGCGCCTCGCGCATGCCCGCCAGGAACACGAGCTGCCCGTCCAGTTCCACGGGCACCATGTAGTTGTTGAACTCGCGCGCCTGGCCGTTACGGTCGCGCAGCTTGTACTGCACGGAGGGACCGACGTTGCGGAACTCTTTTTCCTTGTCCAGGTTGGCCGCGGAGCCGAGGTGCTTCTCCAGCGTCGCGCCCATGGACTTGCGCGCCACGCCGCGCGCATCGGGCTTGCCCGACGCGTCGGTCACGTTCTCCACGTTCATCAGGCGGAAGTCGCTAAACTCGACCGTCAGGCTCTCATCGTCGGCGCCCGTGCCGGTGCCCGTCAGCGTGGCGCTGCCACCGATGGCGCCGGAAAGCGCGAACGTCGAGCCCGAGGTGCCGCTCATCGGATAGCCGACGAACTTGAGCTTCGAACCGCCATCCTCGAAGCTCGACTGATAGATCGCGATGCCATCGACGATCAGCGGCTCGTTCACCTTGATCGTCGCCTCGGTCCGCTTGCCCGTCGCGCGGTCGGTCACGACCACGTCCGACGCAAACAGCTTGGGCATGCCCGTCGAGTAGAAATCGACCGTGAACTTCTTGAGCGTCAGCGTGAACGGCAGGTCCTGCACCAGGGCGCCATCGGCGATATTGAGAATCGCGGTCGATACCGTCGCGCCCTCGGGCACGAAGGCGTTGCCGCGGAAACCCGGATTGTTCGGCGACAGCCGGTGTTGCGGCGGCACGTCGGTGATCACCGCATTCCCGCTGATCGGCGTCTTGCCGCCAAACCACATCTGCGCGCGGATCAGCATGTCGCCATCGAGCAGGCCGCCGATGCAGATCACGACGATCGCCGTGTGCGCGAGGATATAGCCGAGCTTGTTGAATGCGCCCGCCTTGGCGGCCAGCAGCGTGGCGCCCTCGTGCTCCACCGGCTTGATCCGGTAACCGCGGTTCCGCAACAGCGCGCCCAGTCGGGCGACCGCATCGGCGCGCGCCATGCCGCCCTCGAACTCGCCGCGGTGATGGAACGCGCGCAGGCTGCGCTCCCGCACGTGGTCCTTCCATGACCGCATGTCGGCAATCATGCGCGGGCCGTTTCGTGCAATGCACAACGACGTCGACACCACGAGGAACGCCAGGATCAGCAGGAACCACCACGAGCTATATACCTTCTGCAGCGACAGCGCATGGAACAGATCGGCCCAGAACGGACCGAACTGGTTCACGTAGTTCGGGTACGGCTCGTTCTGCTTGAGCACGGTACCGATCACACTCGCGATGGCGATGACCGTCAGCAGCGTGATCGCAAAGCGCATCGAGGACAACAGCTCGACGGTGTCGCGCAGCACGCGATGGGAGGTCTTCAGGTGCAGGCCCGAAGTGGAAGCGGTCGACATGAACGGTAACGCCGAGGCAAATCAGCTGTTGCGTGGGGTAAAAAATAAAAGAGGGTGGACCTGCTTTGCAAGCAGGCCACCCTCTTCGATTACTGGCAGGACGCCGGGTTTCATCGACCGGCGTCCGGCATGGAGAAATCAGCGCACGCCGGCCACGTAGTCGGCAACGGCCTTGATCTCGGCGTCCGACATGCGCGCGGCGACGGTGCTCATCACCGAGTTGTTCTTGCGGGTGCCCTGGCGGAATGCGATCAGCTGTGCCTCCGTATACTCGGCAAACTGGCCGCCGATACGCGGATACTGCGCCGGAATCCCCGCGCCCGTCGGTCCGTGGCAGGCCGCGCAGGCCGGCACGCCCTTCGCCGCGATCCCGGCACGATAGATCTTCTGGCCGGCTTCGATCGTATCCTTGCTCTTCGCCGTGGCCGGCTTCAGTTGCTGCTTGGCGAGGTAGGCGCCGATATCACGCATTTCCTGATCGGTCAGCACCGAGGCGTACGGCGTCATGATCGCGTTGTTGCGCGTCTTGGCCTTGAAGTCTTCGAGTTGCTTGTGCACGTACTCGGCCTGCTGGCCGGCGAGCTTGGGATTGGCGGCCGCGCCGCTGTTGCCCGCCGCGCCGTGGCAGCTCAGGCACGCGGGAACATTGCGATCGGGAGCGCCTTGCGAATACAGCGTTTCGCCCTTGGCAGGATCGGCCTTTGCGGGGGCCTGTTCTGCGGCGGTAGCCATTCCCGTCATGGTCAGCGCAGGGACAGCGAGCGCCATGACAGCCAGAATTTTCGCAATGCGGTTCATTCGCACACCTTGTCAGAATTGTTATAAATACCGAATGCAAGGTCGGCCGACCCGGAGCCCTGACGGTGGGAACGCCTCGGGCAACGGACTGTGCAAGCATTCGATGCGACAAATGGATGTCACACGTCACCCGCTCAGGAGACCGTAAACCGGCGTATTGTACAATAAATCGCTTTCCGGATTGACGGCTGCACGCCACTGTGACGAGATGCCGCAACGTGCCCCCAACCCTGCCTGACGATCCGCTCGTCAGTCCCCGTCACCCGACGCTCCCGCCTTCACTCTTTCGCATGTCGCTTCTACACCAGGCCCGCTTCTTCATTACCGTCAACCACCTGCGCGACCTGCCCGCCACGGCTGTCCCCGAGGTGGCCTTCGCCGGCCGTTCCAACGCCGGCAAATCGACGGCCATCAACATCCTCTGCAACCAGAAGCGGCTCGCCTTCTCGTCGCGCACGCCGGGCCGCACGCAGCACATCAACTTCTTCTCGGTGGCCCCGGTCAAGGCGCCGGACCCGCTCGCCTTCCTCGTCGACCTCCCCGGCTACGGCTACGCGGAGGTCTCGGGCACGGCCAAGTATCACTGGCAGGGTCTGCTCAGCGACTACGTGCAGACGCGCACGCAGCTGTCGGGCCTGGTGCTGATGATGGACGCGCGCCGTCCGTTCACGGATCTCGATTGCCAGATGGTGGAGTGGTTCCTGCCGACGGGCCGGCCGATTCACGTCCTGCTGACCAAGGCGGACAAGCTGACCAACAGCGAGAACGCGCTGGCGCTGCGCGAAACGCGCAAGGTGCTCGCCGGTTATGCGGAACAGCTCGAAACGCCGGTGCCGATGACCGCGCAGTTGTTTTCGAGCATCAAGCGCCGTGGCATCGAGGAAGCGCAACGCGTGATCGCGGGCTGGCTCGCGTTGCCGGAAGCGCTAGCGTCGGCGTCGGAAGGCACATCGGAGGCGACATCGGATGGCTCGCCGGAAGCGGATGGCGCAGAGCCGGTCGCGACGGAACCGGTCGCCGCAGAGCCCGCCACGAGGGCCGCTGCAAAAAACCCCGCGAAAACGCCCGCAAAGGCCCCTGCGAAAAAGGCCCCCAAGCACCGCGTCCCCAAAGCGCTGCGCCCGAAGATCGCCCAGCCATCGAAAGCCAAATCGAAGGTTTGACCGAAGGCCCGAAGCACGCGCAAAAAAAGCCCCGTTGCGTGGCAACGGGGACCAACTTCCCGCCGGTTGGGGCGGGTACCCGCTCAGGGAGGAGTAGCGGGGGACACCGCGCTGCACGAAGCAACACAGAGTGTCCGCGAGTATGATAGCGGGCACGCACAAAAGTTTAGTTTTTCTTTCAACGCGATCTGACGCACTGCAACGGGATGCGTGCCGCGCAGTAGTTGCGTCACCTCCAGCGTCAACATGATCGCGCCGCCTCCCCCGGAACTGCACATGTCCACGTTTCCCGAATATCGTCCCCGCCGCATGCGCCGCGACGATTTCTCGCGCCGCATGATGCGCGAAAACCGCCTGTCCCCCGACAACTTCATCTACCCGGTCTTTATTCTCGAAGGCCAGAACCAGCGTCAGACCGTCGCGTCGATGCCTGGCGTGGAGCGCGTCTCGGTAGACCTGCTGCTGCCCATCGCCGAAGACTGCGTGAAGCTCGGCATTCCCGTCATCGCGCTGTTCCCGGTGATCGACCCGTCGCTGAAGACGCCCGACGGCATCGAGGCCACCCGGGCCGAAGGCCTCGTGCCGCGCGCGGTGCGCGCGCTCAAGGACCGCTTCCCCGAACTCGGCATCCTCACCGACGTGGCGCTCGATCCGTACACGAGCCACGGCCAGGACGGCGTGCTCGATGACAACGGCTACGTGATCAACGACATCACGGTCGAGATCCTCGTCAAACAGGCGCTGGCGCAGGCCGAAGCGGGCGTCGATATCGTCGCCCCGTCGGACATGATGGATGGCCGGATCGGCGCGGTCCGTGCCGCGCTCGAAGAGAACAGCCACATCCACACGCGCATCATGGCGTACTCGGCCAAGTACGCGTCCGCGTTCTACGGCCCGTTCCGCGATGCCGTGGGCTCGGCCGCGAATCTGGGCAAGAGCAACAAGATGACGTACCAGATGGATCCGGCCAACACCGACGAGGCCCTGCGCGAAGTAGCGCAGGACATCATGGAAGGCGCGGACATGGTCATGGTCAAGCCCGGCATGCCGTACCTCGATATCGTGCGCCGTGTGAAGGACGAGTTCCGCTTTCCGACCTACGTGTATCAGGTCAGCGGCGAGTACGCGATGCTCAAGGCCGCGGCACAGAACGGCTGGCTCGATCACGACAAGGTCATGATGGAATCGTTGCTCGCCTTCCGCCGTGCGGGGGCCGACGGCATCCTTACGTACTTCGCGCGCGACGCCGCGCGTCTGCTGCGGGACTGATCGCCGCCGATGCAACTGCTCGGGTTCTCGGCCAGCCAGGTCCATCCGCTGGCCACCCTCGAGGCGGCGCGCGAGTTTCTCGCCGGCAACGCCGCGGCGCGCTTCGTCTGGGCGGACTTCGACACCGAAGAGGTCGCGCCCGCACCGTCCGCGTGGCGCGACAGCCTGACGCCGCTGACGGGCGCGCCCGTCCTCGACCTGCATCTGGTGGATGCCACCAATCCCTCGCATCCGTCGTTCTTCGACACGACGAATGCGTACGACATGGTGATCTTCCGCAAGCTCACGTTCGAGACGAGCCGCCTGTTCGCGGAGGCGGACGCGGCACACGCGGCATCCGCGCCGGCGCCGTCAGGCGTACCCGTCTCGGCGCAAAGGCCCGCGCGCAAGTATCCGCCGGGATTCCTGCCCGCCCTCGCGCGCATCGACACGCAACCGGTCACGTTCTTCGTCTTCGACACGGTGCTCATCACCGTGCGGCCGGGCCCGTCGCGCACGCTGGATCAGGTACGCCAGCGTCTGCTCGATCTCTGCCAGGCCCCACGCCCTGCGGGCGCCTCCGGCACGAACGGGCAGGCCGCGCTCGTACACGGCGTCCGTCCGCCCACGCGCCCCGAGGACCTGATGCTGCGGCTTCTCAACGCGATGGTGGATCGCTACCTCGAACTCCGCTCGCCGCTCACGCGCCAGCTCGACCGCTGGCAGCGCGCGCTGCTGAGCGCGCGACGCAGTTTCTCGAGCTGGGAGGGCCTGCTCGACGCGCGCATCCAGCTGCGGCGGCTCGAACACCTGAGCGAGGAACAGCGCGATGCGCTGCAGGAATTCCGCGACAGTCTGCTCGACAATCGCTACAGCAGTGAGGAAGACGGTGCGCCGCGGCCGACCGCGGCCAGCCGCGACGAGGTGCTGCTGGTCCGGCTGACCGATCTGATGGAGCATATCCAGCGCGTGCTGGCCCATGCAAGGCGGCTCGAGGACTCGATCGAGTCGGCCGTGCAGATTCACTTCTCGGCCGTCGCGCATCGGACCAACCGCACGATGCGCACGCTGACGATCCTCACGGCGTTGTTTATGCCGCTGACGCTGATCACGGGGATCTTCGGCATGAACTTCGATCGCATGCCGTGGCTGCATGCGCCCGAAGGATTCTGGTGGTCGATCGGCCTGATGGGCGGCGTGGTGGCCGCCATCGGCGCGCTCTGGGCACTCGGCCGCTGGCTCGACCGCTAGCGCGCCGCGACGCTGGACGTCCCGAACGCGCGCTCGAGGCTGTCGAGGAACCGATCGGCCGACTGATAGCCGATCACGCGCACGGGCCGCTCCTTGCCGTCGGCACCGAAGAGGATGATCCCCGGCGGCCCGAACAGTCCAAAGCGCTTCAGCAGCGCGCGATCGTCGGCATTGTTGGCCGTGACGTCGGCCTGCAGCAAGGTCAGCTGCGCCATGCGCGCGCCGACCTTCGCATCGGAGAACGTGAACTTCTCCATCTCCTTGCAGCTCACGCACCAGTCCGCGTAGAAATCGAGCATGACCGGCCGGCCCGCCGCCGCGGCGGCCGCCACGCGCGCATCGAGGTCCGCCACGGTGCGAATGCGTTCGAAGCGCATCGCTTCCTTCTCCCCTGCGCCACTGGCGCCGCCCGCCGCGCCATTGAAGCTCAGATGCGACAGCGGCTGCAACGGATCGCGCCCGCCGGACGCGAGCCCCACCAGCACGATCGCGCCGGCCAGTGCCGCCAGCAGGCCCAGCCCCTTGCCCAGCCGCGCCAGACCGCGTGCATCGGCGCCAAGCGCATCGAACGCGCCCAGATACACGGCGCCCACAAGCAGAAGCGCCGCCCACGCGACCATCACGATCCATGCGGGCAGCACCGGCGTCACCATCCAGATCGCCACGCCGATCAGCAGAAAGCCGAAGAAGCGCTTGGTCGCCTCCATCCAGCGGCCCGCGCGCGGCAGCAGATTGCCCGCCCCCACCCCGACCAGCACGAGCGGCACGCCCATGCCGATGGCCATGGCAAACAGCGCGCTGCCGCCCGTCACCGCATCGCCGGTCTGCGCGATATACGCGAGCGCGCCCGCGAGCGGCGCCGTGACGCACGGCCCGACGATCAGCGCCGAGATCGCCCCCATGACCGCGGCGCCGGCGATCTGCCCGCCCTGCCGCTTGTTCGACGACTCGGTCAGCCGCGTCTGCCAGCGCTGCGGCAGCTGGAGTTCATAGAGGCCGAACATCGACAGTGCAAGCGCGATCATCAGCACCGCGAAGGCACCGAGCACCCATGGCGTCTGCAGCGCCGCGGCCAGCCCCTCGCCAATCATCCCCGCGGCCACGCCGATCGCGGTGTACACGACGGCCATGCCGAGCACATAGGCCAGCGACACGGTCAGCGCGCGGCCGCGCGTGACATGCTCGCCCACCACGATCGACGACAGGATCGGCACCATTGGCAGCACGCAGGGCGTGAAGGTCAGCAGCAGCCCGAGCCCGAAGAACAGCGCGACGATCACGCCGAGGTTGCGGCTGGCCAGCGCGCGCGCGATGCGGTCGCCGTCCTCGGCCACCGCCGCATTAGCGGCCTGCGAGGGCGCGGAGGACACCGCCGCCCCCGCCGAGGTGGCACCCGATGTGCCGGCGGGCGCGCGATCGCCAAACAGGTTCGCCAGCGGCGCCCCGCCCACACGGAACACATGCTCCTGCGGCGGATAGCACAGCCCCTTGTCCGCGCAGCCCTGCGATGTCACGGTCAGCGCCCATTTGCCGTCGGGCGGCCCGGCCTCCACGGGCACGCGAATCGTTACGCTGCCGCGGTAGGTCTCCATGTCCTTGTTGAAGGTCTCGTCGAACTTGACCTTGCCCGCCGGGAATTCCGGCGCACCAAGCTTCACCGACGCGGGCTGCGCCGCGAACGCGAAGCGCTCCCGGTAGAGGTAGTACCCATCGGCCACGTCGAAGCGCACCTCGATGGTCCGGTCGTCGAGCTGGCGCGCGGCAAATCGAAACGCCTGTTCGGGAGGCAGAAAGTCGTCCTCGGACGCCGCCCGCGCGGCACCCTGCAGCCCGAGCATGCCAAGCAGCACGAGCAGCAACGCCGCCGCAAACTGTCGCCAACCGAATCCCGCCTGCACCCGCATACCTTCGATTCCTGTTCTGTGTTGGGCCCGAAAACAAAAGAGCCAGGCAAAAGCCTGGCTCGATTGTAAGCGTTGCGTGCGAACCCGTCGTGAGACAGGCTGCCGCAGGTCCGATACCTTATTCCGCAGCTTCTTCAGCCGGGGCTTCGGTGATTTCCGGACGGTCGACCAGTTCGACCAGCGCCATCGGCGCGTTGTCGCCCTGACGGAAACCGAACTTCAGGATGCGGGTGTAGCCGCCCGGACGTGCGTTGTAACGCGGGCCCAGTTCCGTGAACAGCTTGGTCACGATGTCGCGATCGCGCAGGCGGGCAAACGCCAGGCGACGGTTCGCCACGGTGTCCTTCTTGGCCAGCGTGATGAGGGGCTCGACGACCTTGCGCAGTTCCTTGGCCTTCGGCAGGGTGGTCTTGATCAGCTCGTGTTGGAACAGCGAGTTGGACATGTTGCGCAGCATCGCGAGACGGTGCGACGAGGTGCGGTTCAGCTTCCGCAAACCATGACGGTGACGCATGATGATTCCTTTCGATAACAGTGTTTGACCAGCTCTTCTATCGCCACGCCGTCAACGATTCGACGGACATTGGCGCGGGCCGGTAGTGCTTCCGAGCCGTCAGCACCATGCTGGCGGCAACTCGACAGGCAGGGCCACGTTGCCGCGGCCCTGCCATGCCAATTACTTCTCCAGGCCTGCGGGCGGCCAGTTCTCGAGCTTCATGCCGAGCGTCAGGCCACGGGAGGCGAGGACTTCCTTGATCTCGTTGAGCGACTTGCGACCCAGGTTCGGGGTCTTGAGCAGTTCGTTCTCGGTACGCTGGATCAGGTCGCCGATGTAGTAGATGTTCTCGGCCTTCAGGCAGTTGGCCGAGCGCACCGTCAGCTCGAGGTCGTCGACCGGGCGCAGCAGGATCGGATCGATCTGCGGCGTACGGCTCGAAGCGGCTTCAGCGGCCGACTCGGTGCCTTCCAGCGCGGCGAACACGGACAGCTGATCGACCAGGATGCGAGCCGACTGGCGAATCGCTTCCTCGGGCGAGATCACGCCGTCGGTTTCGATGTTCATCACGAGCTTGTCGAGGTCGGTACGCTGTTCCACACGGGCGGATTCCACGGCGTACGACACGCGGCGGACCGGCGAGAACGATGCGTCCAGCACGATGCGGCCGATGACCTTGCCCGCTTCGTCGCCGAACTTGCGCACGTTGCCCGGCACGTAGCCGCGGCCTTGCTCGACCTTGATCTGCATGTCCAGCTTGCCGCCGGCAGACAGATGCGCGATCACGTGATTCGGGTTGATGATCTCGACGTCGTGCGGCAGCTCGATATCGGCAGCCGTGACCACGCCTTCGCCATCCTTGCGCAGCGACACCGTGACTTCGTCGCGGTTGTGCAGCTTGAACACGACACCCTTCAGGTTCAGCAGCAGGTTGACCACGTCTTCCTGCACACCGTCGATGGTGGAATACTCGTGCACCACTCCAGCGATCGTGACCTCGGTCGGCGCGTAGCCGACCATCGACGACAGCAGCACGCGACGCAGCGCGTTACCGAGCGTATGGCCGTAGCCGCGCTCGAACGGCTCCATCACGACCTTGGCGTGATGGTCGCCAAGCGGTTCGACGGCGATGATTTTTGGCTTGAGGAGTGCTGTTTGCATTAGGTTGTCCTTTTCAATACCCTCGGCTCGTTACACCGATAAGGCTGACGTTTGGAACCTGAAAAAACCCATCGCATGATGGGCAATAAGCCCGACCGCGCGTAGTGCGCGTCGGGCTGATAACGAGGCGTTGCGGGAGACGCAAGCGCGGGAACCGTTCGCGGATCGATTGGCTCGATTAACGCGAATACAATTCGACGATCAGGCTCTCGTTGATGTCGCCGGAGATGTCGGCGCGATCCGGGGCTTGCTTGAAGGTGCCTTCAAACTTCTTGGAATCGACGGCCACCCAGGTCGGGAAACCCGACTGCTCGGCCAGCGACAGCGCTTCGGCGATACGAACCTGCTTGCGCGACTGCTCACGCACGGTCACCACGTCACCCGACTTGATCTGGGCCGACGGCACGTTCAGTGCAATGCCGTTCACCAGGATCGCCTTGTGCGAAACCAGCTGACGCGCTTCAGCGCGGGTCGAGCCGAAACCCATGCGATACACGACGTTGTCGAGACGCGATTCCAGCAGACGCAGCAGGTTTTCGCCGGTATTGCCCTTGATACGGTCGGCTTCAGCGAAGTAGCGGCGGAACTGACGCTCGAGCACGCCATAGATACGCTTGACCTTCTGCTTTTCGCGCAGCTGGTTGCCGTAGTCCGACGTACGGGCACCCGAGGTGCGGCCGTGTTGACCGGGCTTGCTGTCCAGCTTGCACTTGTCAGCCAGCGAGCGACGGGCGCTCTTCAGGAACAGATCGGTGCCTTCGCGGCGGGAAAGTTTGGCCTTCGGGCCGGTATAACGTGCCACTTTATCTTCCTTTGATCGATCGCGACGCCGCCTCGGTCAGCGCCGACAAATCGGTACGCTCCGGGCACGCCGCGAGTCCGTCAGCAAATCTGACGGACGGTGGGCTTATTGGCATCCGTGGCGCCGAAACACCACGGAGTAACGCAAAAGCATGAGACGCAAAACGAAAACCTGCCGCAACAGGTTGCAGCAGGTCAACGCGCGATACTACCACATCAATGAAACATCGGCATCGCGCCATTTATGTCGGCACGATGACGAGGTCTGCTGTCGATGCTTAGATACGACGACGCTTCGGCGGACGGCAGCCGTTGTGCGGCACCGGCGTCACGTCTTCGATCACGGCGATCTTGATGCCCAGCGCGTTCAGCGCGCGGACAGCCGATTCGCGGCCAGGACCGGGGCCCTTGATGCGCACTTCCAGGTTCTTGATGCCCTGGTCCTGCGCCACGCGGCCGGCGTTCTCGGCAGCAACCTGGGCAGCGAACGGGGTCGACTTGCGCGAACCCTTGAAGCCCTGGCCACCGGCAGTCGCCCACGACAGGGCGTTGCCCTGACGGTCGGTGATCGTGATGATGGTGTTGTTGAACGAAGCGTGAACGTGCGCAATGCCGTCGGCAACGTTCTTCTTGACCTTCTTACGCGCGCGCTGGGCGGCGTTGTTCGGACCTTTTGCCATGTGTCTGTTCCTATGCCTTCGGCTTTACTTCTTCAGAGCCACGCCGGCCTTACGCGGACCCTTGCGGGTGCGGGCGTTCGTGCGGGTACGCTGGCCGCGGAGCGGCAGACCCTTGCGGTGGCGGACGCCACGATAGCAACCAAGGTCCATCAGACGCTTGATGTTCATCGTGTTTTCGCGGCGCAGGTCACCCTCAACCGTAACCTTGCCCACTTCGTCACGAAGCTTTTCCAGGTCGGCGTCGGTCAGATCCTTGACCTTCTTGTCAAACGGAACACCGGTGGCCTCGCAAATCTTGCGAGCGCGCGAGCGACCGACACCGAAAATGGCCGTCAGACCGATCTCGGTATGCTTGTGGTTGGGGATGTTAACCCCTGCGATACGTGCCATTCGTCAATCCTCTTTCCGATTAGCCTTGGCGTTGCTTGTGGCGCGGATCCGACGAGCAGATCACACGCACCACACCGTTGCGCTTGATGATTTTGCAGTTGCGGCAAATGCGCTTCACAGAAGCCAGCACTTTCATGATTTTCCTCTTCCTTCAATTCCTGTTCGCTTCACTTCGTCCGGAAGACGATGCGCGCGCGTGACAGATCATATGGCGTCAATTCTACGGTCACCTTGTCACCCGGAAGAATCCGGATGTAGTTCATTCGCATCTTGCCGGAGATGTGGCCCAGCACTACGTGGCCATTTTCGAGCTTGACGCGGAACGTCGCGTTGGGGAGATTTTCCAGGACCTCCCCTTGCATCTGGATGACGTCGTCTTTTGCCATACCTAGAGCCTGGTCCAACCCCGCTTTATCGCAAGGTCAGGTTACCCTTGAAATTCGCCTTCTTCAGCAGGGACTCATACTGCTGCGACATGACGTACGACTGCACTTGCGCCATGAAGTCCATCGTGACGACCACGATGATCAGCAGTGAGGTTCCGCCGAAATAGAACGGAACGTTCCAGCGCAGCACCAGGAATTCAGGCAGCAGGCAGACCAGCGTGATGTAGATCGCGCCAGCCAGCGTCAATCGCACCAGAATCTTGTCGATGTAGCGCGTCGTCTGCTCGCCCGGACGAATACCCGGAATGAAGGCACCGCTTTTCTTCAGGTTGTCTGCAACTTCCCGGCTGTTGTACACCAGGGCCGTATAGAAGAAGCAGAAGAAAATAATCGCAGCCGCATACAGCAGGATGTACACCGGCTGACCCGGCGACAGCGTGGCGGCGAGGTCCTTGATGAACCGGCCAACCGAGCCTGTCGAGTCAGACGTGAACCACCCCGCGATCGTCGCCGGGAACAGAATGATCGACGACGCGAAGATCGGCGGAATCACCCCGGCCATGTTCAGCTTCAGCGGCAGGTGCGACGACTGACCGCCGTACACCTTGTTGCCGACCTGACGCTTGGCATAGTTCACGAGGATCTTGCGCTGACCGCGTTCGACAAACACCACGGCGAAGGTCACACCCACAATGATCGCCACGATCAGGATCGCCGCGATGATGCTCATGGAACCCGTACGGACCAGTTCGAACAGTCCGCCGATCGCGTTGGGCAAGCCCGCGGCGATACCACCGAAGATGATGATCGAAATCCCGTTGCCCAGTCCGCGTTCGGTGATCTGCTCACCGAGCCACATCAGGAACATCGTGCCGGTCACCAGCGTAATCACCGCCGTAGCCCGGAACATCAGGCCCGGATCGATGACCAGACCCGGCTGCGACTCCAGCGCGACTGCGATCGACAGCGCCTGGAAGGTGGCCAGAACCACCGTGCCGTAGCGCGTGTACTGCGTGATCTTCCTCTGGCCCGCCTGCCCTTCCTTCTTCAACGACTCCAGCTGCGGCAGCACGATCGTCAGCAACTGCATGATGATCGACGCCGAGATGTACGGCATGATGCCGAGCGCGAAGACGGTGAAGCGCGACAGCGCACCGCCCGAGAACAGGTTGAACATCCCGAGGATGCCACCCGACTGACTCTGGAAAAGCTTCGCGAGCTGATCCGGATCGATTCCCGGCACCGGAATATGCGCACCGATGCGGTAGACGATCAGGGCCAGCACCAGGAACATCAGACGGCGCTTTAGATCGCCGTACTTCGCAGTGTTCCTGGCTTGCGTGCTTGCGTTAGGTTTCGCCGTGGCCAAACGATGCTCCGACTATGACTCGCGTCCTGCTGCGATGGCTGCTGGTAATTACTCGGCGATCTGGCCGCCAGCGGCTTCGATCGCTGCCTTGGCACCAGCGGTGGCGCCCAGACCCTTGATCGTGACCTTGCGGGTCAGCTCACCAGCCTTGATCACCTTCGCGGTCTTGACCAGTTCGCCAACGAGGCCGGCCTGCTTCAGGACCAGAAGGTCCACTTCAGCAGCTTCCAGGCGCTCGATGTCGCGCAGGGTCACTTCGGCGGTGAACGCCTTCGTCAGCGAGGTGAAACCACGCTTCGGCAGACGACGATACAGCGGCATTTGACCGCCTTCGAAACCCACCTTGTGGAAGCCGCCCGAACGCGACTTCTGACCCTTGTGACCACGACCGGCGGTCTTGCCCAGGCCGGAGCCGATACCGCGGCCGACGCGACGCTTGGCGTGCTTCGAACCGGCGGCCGGTTTCAGGTTGTTCAGTTGCATGTTGCTCTCCGAGTTCCCGGTATCAGGCCAGAACCTTGACCAGGTACGAGACCTTGTTGATCATGCCGCGCACGGCGGGCGTGTCCTGCAGTTCCGACACCGAGTTGATTCGGCGCAGGCCCAGGCCACGGACGGTGGCGCGATGATCCTCGCGCGTGCCGATCAGGCTGCGCACGAGTTGCACTTTTACGGTTTTCTGCGACATGTCGTTCACCTTAACCGAGGATGTCTTCGACCGACTTGCCACGCTTCGCAGCGATCTCGCTCGGCGTGCTCATCTTCTGCAGGCCGTCGAGAGTGGCGCGAACCATGTTGTACGGGTTCGTCGAGCCGTGGGACTTGGTAACGACGTTCGTCACGCCCATTACTTCGAAGATGGCGCGCATCGGGCCGCCGGCGATCACGCCGGTACCTTCCTTCGCGGGCATCATCAGCACCTTGGCGGCGCCATGCTTGCCAACCACTTCGTGTTGGAGCGTGCCGTTCTTCAGCGAAACCTTGACCATCTTGCGACGGGCTTCGTCCATCGCCTTCTGCACGGCCACGGGCACTTCCTTCGCCTTGCCCTTGCCCATGCCGATGCGGCCATCGCCATCACCAACCACGGTCAGCGCGGCGAAACCGAGGATACGGCCGCCCTTCACCACCTTGGTGACGCGGTTGACCGAGATCATCTTCTCGCGGAGGCCGTCGTCGCGTTCGTCCTGCTGGACTTTTGCTTGCATCTTTGCCATGACGTATCTCTCTCTCGCTTAGAACTTGAGGCCGGCTTCGCGGGCAGCGTCAGCCAGGGCCTTCACGCGGCCGTGGAAACGGAAACCGCCGCGATCGAACGCAACGACTTCCACGCCAGCTGCCTTCGCCTTCTCGGCGACGCGCTTGCCAACCACGGTGGCGGCGGCGACGGTAGCACCGCTGCCGGTCAGTTCCTTGCGCACTTCTGCTTCGGCCGTCGAAGCCGACGCCACCACTTGGGTGCCGCACGGCGAGTAGACCTGAGCGTAGATATGCGAATTCGTACGGAACACGGTCAGACGATTGACTTTCATCTCCGCGATCTTGGCGCGGGTCTGACGTGCACGGCGCAAACGAGCGTCTTTCTTGTTCATCATTGCACCCCTTACTTCTTCTTGGTTTCCTTCAGGATGACGCGCTCGTCGGCGTAGCGAACACCCTTGCCCTTGTAGGGCTCAGGCGGACGGTACGCGCGGACTTCCGCGGCAACCTGACCGACTTTCTGCTTGTCCGCACCCTTGATGATGATCTCGGTCTGCGTCGGCGTTTCCGCCTTCACGCCGGCCGGCATCTCATGGATCACGTCGTGCGAGAAACCAAGCTGGAGCTTCAGCGCGGTGCCTTGGAGCTGGGCACGATAGCCCACGCCTACCAGGGTCAGCTTGCGCTCGAAACCGGTGGTCACGCCCTTGACCATGTTTGCCGCCAGGGCGCGCATGGTGCCTTGCAGGGCGTTAGCTTCACGCGACTCGTCTGCCGGAGCAAACGTCAGCGTGTCGTTTTCGACATTGGCCTTCACCAGGCCATGAATCGGTTGCGACAGCGTACCGAGCGGGCCCTTCACGGAGAGCACGCCGCCTGCCACATTCACTTCCGCGCCTTTCGGCAGCGCGATGGGAGCCTTACCTACACGGGACATGGTTCCTCCTTAAGCGACGTAGCAAAGAACTTCGCCGCCCACGCCGGTGGCACGTGCCTTGCGGTCGGTCATCAGACCCTTGGGGGTCGAGATGATCGCTACGCCGAGGCCGTTCATCACCTGGGGAATGTCGGTACGGCCCTTGTACACGCGCAGACCGGGCTTCGACACGCGTTCGATGCGCTCGATAACCGGACGGCCGGCGTAGTACTTGAGACCGATGGTCAGTTGTGCCTTGCCGCCATCTTCCTGGACGGCGAAGTCATCGATATAGCCTTCGTCCTTCAGGACCTTGGCGATCGCTGCTTTCAGCTTCGACGAGGGCATGACAACGGACGCCTTCTGCACGCCTTGAGCGTTGCGGATGCGCGTCAGCATATCGGCGATCGGATCGCTCATGCTCATACTGTTTCTCCTGTAGCCTGTGCGTAATTACCAGCTGGCTTTCGTCAGACCCGGGATTTCGCCCTTGAAGGCGATTTCGCGGATCTTGTTACGCGCCAGGCCAAACTTGCGGAAGGTGCCGCGGGGACGACCGGTGATCGCGCAACGGTTGCGCTGACGGGTCGGGTTCGCGTTGCGCGGGAGCTGTTGCAGCTCGAGACGCGCCAGATAACGCTCTTCTTCCGACTTTTCTTGGTCGTCGATGATGGCCTTGAGGGCAGCGCGCTTCGGGGCGAACTTCGCCACGAGCTTTGCGCGCTTCTTCTCACGTTCAATCAGAGCCAGTTTAGCCACGGTTACCCCTTAATTACGGAACGGGAACTTGAACGCACCGAGAAGCGCCTTGGCTTCTTCGTCGTTCTTCGCCGTCGTCGTGATGCTGATGTTCAGACCACGCAGTGCGTCGATCTTGTCGTACTCGATTTCGGGGAAAATGATCTGCTCTTTCACACCGATGTTGTAGTTGCCACGACCGTCGAACGAACGGCCCGACACACCACGGAAGTCACGCACACGCGGCAGTGCCACGGTCACGAAACGATCGAGGAATTCGAACATGCGCTCACCGCGCAGGGTCACCATCGCACCGATGGGGTAGCCCTGGCGAATCTTGAAGCCGGCGATAGCCTTCTTGGCCTTCGTCACCACGGGCTTCTGACCAGCGATCTTCGTCAGGTCGCCGACTGCCAGTTCAATGACCTTCTTGTCATTGATGGCTTCGCCAAGACCCATGTTCAGGGTGATCTTGGTGATGCGCGGCACTTCCATGACCGACTTGTAGCCGAATTGCTCGATCAGCTTCGGTACAACCTTCTCTTTGTAAAACTCTTGCAGACGTGCTGCCATGCTCAACTCCTATCCGTGCCCAGAATCAAGCGGCGACGACGGCGCCAGTGGTCTTCAGGAAGCGCACGCGCTTACCGTCTTCCACCTTGAAGCCGACGCGCGACGGCTTGCCATTGGCATCCACGAGCGCAACGTTGGAAATATGCAGCGGCATGACCTTGTCGACCACGCCACCAGTGGTGCCCAGCATCGGGTTCGGGCGAGCGTGCTTCTTCGCGACGTTCACGCCTTCCACGGCGATCTTCTCGCCGAGAACGGCTTGCACGGTACCGCGCTTGCCCTTGTCCTTGCCAGTCAGCACGATGACTTCATCGCCCTTGCGAATCTTGTTCATGGCGGCTCCTTACAGCACTTCCGGCGCGAGCGACACGATCTTCATGAAGCGCTCGGTACGGAGTTCACGAGTCACCGGCCCGAAGATGCGGGTGCCGATCGGCTCGAGCTTGTTGTTCAGCAGGACGGCGGCGTTGCCGTCGAACTTGACGAGCGAACCGTCCGCGCGACGCACGCCCTTGGCGGTGCGCACGACAACGGCGTTGTAGATGTCGCCCTTCTTCACGCGACCGCGCGGCGCTGCGTCCTTCACGGTCACCTTGATGATGTCGCCCACGCTCGCATAGCGGCGCTTGGACCCACCCAGCACTTTGATGCACAGCACTTCGCGCGCACCAGTGTTATCGGCCACTTCGAGCCGGCTTTCTGTCTGAATCATGGTGTTATCTTCCCAACTTAATCCGTCAGGCGAGCCTGTCGGTCAGTCTTGGTCCCGTCGGTCCAAGGCTTTGCGCCAGAACCGCTTGGGTTGATCAACTTTGAAGTCGGTAGTCACCAGACAACGAGAGCCGCGGAACTGCTACGGCAACATCATCTGGGCGGGGTTCGCCTTACAGGCCTGTCCGGTTGGTACTGCTAAGACGGGCGCAATAAAGCGGAAGTCCAGGATTATAGCAACATAACCCTGGACCTTGCAAGTCAACTTGAGAACGTTGTTCTTAGATGACGCGCGCCGCTTCTACCAGCCGGGAAACCACCCAGGACTTGGTCCGCGAGAGCGGACGCGTTTCCTGGATTTCGACCTTGTCGCCTTCCTTGTACTGGTTGGCTTCGTCGTGTGCGTGGTACTTCTTCGAACGCAGCACGTACTTGCCATACAGCGGATGCTTGACGCGGTTTTCGATCAGGACCGTTACGGTCTTGTCCATCTTGTCGCTCACAACCCGGCCAACCAGCGTGCGGCGAAGCGACGATTCCGTTTTTGCAGTTTCAGTCATTTCGAGCTTGCCTTCTCATTCAGCACGGTTTGCACCCGCGCGATGTCCTTGCGCACCTTCTTCAGCTGGCTGGTGTTCTGCAGCTGTTGGGTGGCCTTTTGCATGCGCAGGCTAAATTGGGCCTTCAGCAGCTCGGAGAGCTCCTGGTTCAGCCCGGCGGCGTCCTTGCCGCGAAGTTCGGATGCTTTCATCCCTGCTCTCCTTACGTCCCGACCTGACGCACAACGAAGTTCGTGGCGATCGGCAGCTTGGCGGCGGCAAGGCGGAACGCCTCACGTGCCAGCTCTTCACTCACGCCATCCATTTCGTACAGCATCTTGCCCGGCTGAATCTCAGCCACGTAGTACTCCGGATTGCCCTTACCGTTACCCATACGGACTTCAGCGGGCTTCTTCGAAATCGGCTTGTCCGGGAAAATCCGGATCCAGATGCGGCCGCCACGCTTGATGTGACGGGTCATCGCACGACGGGCCGATTCGATCTGGCGCGCGGTCAGACGACCACGGCCCATGGCCTTCAGGCCGAATTCGCCGAAAGACACGGCGTTACCACGGGTAGCCTTACCCGTGTTGCGGCCTTTCTGCTCCTTGCGATACTTTCTGCGCTTGGGTTGCAGCATCGTTATTCTCCACTCTTCGCATCTGCGCCCGGCGCAGCGCGGCGACCGGCACCACCACCGGCGCCACCGCGACGGTTGCCCGACGGACGGCCACCTTCGCCTTCGCGGCGACGGCCTTCCGGACGGGCCGGGCGACGGCGACGTTCGTCTTGCGGCTCTTCCACCACGGGCGCGTCATTGCGGCCCAGGTGATCCCCCTTGTAGACCCACACCTTGACACCGATGATGCCGTAGGTGGTTTCTGCTTCGGAGAAGCCGTAGTCGATGTCGGCACGCAGGGTGTGCAGGGGCACACGACCTTCGCGGTACCACTCGGTACGGGCGATTTCGATGCCGTTCAGACGACCCGAGCTCATGATCTTGATACCTTGAGCACCGAGGCGCATCGCGTTCTGCATCGCGCGCTTCATGGCGCGACGGAACATGATACGGCGCTCGAGCTGCTGGGTGATCGAGTCGGCGATCAGCTGCGCATCGGTTTCCGGCTTGCGGATTTCTTCGATGTTCACGTGCACGGGCACACCCATGCGACGTTGCAGCTCGGCCTTGAGCAGTTCGATGTCCTCACCCTTCTTGCCGATCACCACGCCCGGACGCGAGCTGTAAATGGTGAGACGTGCATTGCGGGCGGGGCGCTCGATCACGACGCGGCCAACCGATGCGTTCTTGAGCTTCTTCTTCAGGAAGTCACGAACTTCGATGTCTTCTTTCAGCATGCCGGCGAACTTCGTGTTGTTGGCGTACCAACGCGAAGCCCAGTTACGGCTGACGGCCAGACGGAAGCCAGTCGGATGAATCTTCTGTCCCATCGTGACTCCTTAGTTGCCGAGCGTCACAGTGATGTGACAGGTTTGTTTCTCGATGCGGTTGCCGCGGCCCTTTGCCCGTGCCGTGAAACGCTTGAGCGAGGTGGCCTTGTCGACGAAGATCGATTTGACCTTCAGCTCGTCGATGTCGGCGCCTTCGTTGTGCTCGGCGTTGGCGATGGCCGATTCGACCACCTTCTTCACAATACCGGCGGCCTTCTTCGGGCTGAACGTCAGGACGTTGAGCGCGCGCTCGATCGGCAGACCACGGATCTGGTCAGCGACCAGACGCGTTTTCTGGGCGGAGATGCGGGCACCGCGATGAATCGCTTTCACTTCCATGATGGCACCTTACCTCTTCGCTTTCTTGTCAGCCGCGTGGCCCTTGAACGTACGCGTGAGCGCAAATTCGCCGAGCTTGTGGCCAACCATGTTTTCCGTGACATACACCGGCACGTGTTGACGGCCGTTGTGCACGGCGATCGTCAGACCGATGAAGTCCGGCATGATGGTCGAGCGGCGCGACCATGTCTTGATGGGCTTCTTGTCCTTGCCGCTGACTGCAGCTTCCACCTTCTTCAGCAGGTGGGCGTCGCAGAACGGACCCTTTTTTGCGGAACGAGTCATATCTTTAGCTCCTACCTACCGATTAACGCTTGTGGCGCTTCTGCACGATCATGCTGGCAGTGCGCTTGTTGCTGCGGGTACGGTAGCCCTTGGTCGGGGTACCCCACGGCGAGACCGGATCGCGACCGGCGGCAGTACGACCCTCACCACCACCGTGCGGGTGGTCGACCGGGTTCATCACCACACCGCGGACGGTCGGGCGAATACCGCGCCAGCGCGTTGCACCGGCCTTGCCGATAACACGCAGGCTGTGCTCTTCGTTGCCCACTTCACCGATGGTGGCGCGGCATTCGATATGCACGCGGCGCACTTCACCGGAGCGCAGACGCACCTGGGCGTACACGCCTTCGCGGGCCAGCAGCACGGCGGAACCGCCAGCAGCGCGTGCGACTTGCGCACCCTTGCCCGGCAGGATTTCGACGTTATTGATCGTGGTACCGACCGGAATGTTGCGGATCGGCAGGTTGTTACCGGCCTTGATCGGCGCTTCCGAACCGTTCAGCAGCGATTGACCGGCAACCATGCCCTTGGTGGCGATGATGTAGCGGCGCTCACCGTCGGCGAACAGCACCAGCGCGATGTTCGCGCTGCGGTTCGGATCGTATTCCAGGCGCTCGACCTTGGCGGGGATACCGTCCTTGTCGTTGCGCTTGAAGTCGACCACACGGTAGTGGTGCTTGTGACCACCGCCCTTGTGACGGGTGGTGATGTGGCCGTTGTTGTTACGACCCGACTTCTGGAATTGCTTTTCCAGCAGCGGAGCGTGCGGCGCGCCCTTGTGAAGGTCCTTGTTGACGACCTTCACCATGGTGCGACGACCCGGCGACGTCGGCTTGGTCTTGACGAGTGCCATGATTACTTGGCCTCCGCTTCAAAATTGATTTCCTGACCCGGCTTCAGCGAAACGTAGGCCTTCTTCACGTGGTTACGACGACCCATGAAGCGACCGAAACGCTTTTGCTTGCCCTTCTGGTTCAGGATCTGAACGGACTGCACCTCGACCTTGAACAGCAGTTCGACGGCGGCCTTCACTTCGAGCTTGTTAGCATCGCGGGCCACTTCGAACACAACCTGCTCATTCTTGTCGGCGACCAGGGTTGCCTTTTCGGAAACCACCGGCGCGAGCAGCACCTGCATCAAACGATGATCGTTCTTGGCTACTTGCGTCATTTGAGCAACTCCTCGATCTGCGCGACAGCCGCCTTGGTCACGAGCACCTTCTTGTAGTGCACGAGCGAGAGCGGATCTGCCTGGCGCGGCTCGACAACTGCCACGTGCGGCAGGTTGCGCGAAGCCAGGTAGAGGTTTTCGTCGAGGCTGTCGGTGATGATCAGCACCGAGTCCAGGCCCATGGCCTTGAACTTGTCGGCCAAGAGCTTGGTCTTGGGCGCGTCGACCGTGAAACCGTCCACGACGTTGATACGACCTTCACGTGCGAGCTGCGAGTAAATCGAGCGCATACCGGCACGGAACATCTTCTTGTTGACCTTCTGGCTGAAGTTCTCTTCCGGCGAATTCGGGAAGATACGGCCGCCCCCGCGCCACAGCGGCGAGGAAGACATACCGGCACGAGCACGGCCCGTACCCTTCTGGCGCCACGGCTTCTTGGTCGTGTGCTTGACCTCTTCACGATCCTTCTGCTTACGGTTACCGCTACGCGCGTTAGCCTGGTAAGCAACCACGATCTGGTGAACGAGGGCTTCGTTGTAGTCACGGCCGAACACTTCCGGCGAGGCGTTCACGCCGGCGCCGATCTGGCCATTGTCCTGGAGGAGCTTGAGTTCCATTGATGCGCTCCTTAAGCTTTGGCTTTGGCCTTGACGGCCGGGGTAACGATGACCTTGCCGCCCTTCGAACCCGGGATGGCACCCTTGACCAGCAGCAGCTTGCGCTCTGCGTCGATCTTGGCGATCTCGAGGTTTTGGACGGTGCGGGTGACGTCACCCAGGTGGCCCGTCATGCGCTTGCCGGGGAACACACGGCCCGGATCCTGCGCCATACCGATGGAACCCGGCACGTTGTGCGAACGCGAGTTACCGTGGGTGGCACGACCCGACGCAAAGTGGTAGCGCTTGATGGTACCGGCGTAGCCCTTACCGATGCTCACGCCTTGAACGTCGATCTTCTGACCGACTTCGAAGAGGTCGACCGACAGCGCGGCGCCGGCTTGCAGCTCGGCAGCCTTTGCGGCATCGATACGGAACTCTTTGATGACTTCACCGGCTTCGACACCGGCTTTGGCGAGGTGACCCGCCAGCGGCTTGGTGACACGGCTTGCGCGTCGGCTGCCGAAGGTGACTTGAACCGCGGTATAACCGTCGGTCTCGTCCGTCTTGATTTGCGTCACGCGGTTGTCGCCGACCTCGACCACGGTAACGGGAATCGAATCACCGTCGTCCGTGAAAATACGGGTCATGCCAACCTTGCGACCTACAAGGCCAAGGCTCATGGTTTGCTCCATTCCCAGCTGCGATTGGCCGGGGCTGATTGATACACGAAAACTGTGTGAGCGGGTTGCGCGAAGAAGATTGCGCACGGCCAAAATGGCCACCCACTACCCGAAGAAACGGGTAGCCGTACACTATATCTCAGTACTTTGGAAAGAACAACAACCATCGCGCATATTTCTAGATGATCGTGTGTGTACGGTGCGCGTAGACGACGTGAATGCGACACGTTTGCGGCGCGGGGGATACTTTGAGCGCTTCCGAAAGCAAAACGGCGGACCGAAGTCCGCCGTTCCGAGCCGATCACAGGCGGCTGGCGCCGCCTGGGTTCATGCTTACACCTTGATTTCGACGTCCACGCCAGCCGGCAGGTCGAGCTTCATCAGCGCGTCCACGGTCTTGTCGGTCGGATCGACGATATCCATCAGACGCTGGTGCGTGCGGATCTCGAACTGATCGCGGCTGGTCTTGTTGACGTGCGGCGAACGCAGGATGTCGAAGCGCTGGATGCGGGTCGGCAGGGGCACGGGACCCTTGACGATCGCGCCGGTGCGCTTGGCGGTATCCACGATTTCGGCGGCCGACTGGTCGATCAGGCGATAGTCGAAAGCCTTCAGGCGGATACGGATCTTCTGGTTCTGCATGATTGTTCCTTAAAGAGCGATGGGCCAGCGGCCCGGGATAAAGGGGTCATGCCCGGAGGCACGCCCCGAAAGGATGCTTAGTCGAGGATCTTTGCCACGACGCCGGCGCCGACGGTACGGCCGCCTTCGCGGATCGCGAAGCGCAGACCTTCTTCCATGGCGATCGGGGCGATCAGCTTGACCGTGATCGACACGTTGTCACCCGGCATGACCATTTCCTTGTCCTTCGGCAGCTCGATCGAGCCGGTCACGTCGGTCGTACGGAAGTAGAACTGCGGGCGGTAGTTGTTGAAGAACGGCGTGTGACGGCCACCTTCGTCCTTCGACAGAATGTAGACCTCACCCGTGAAGTGCGTGTGCGGCTTGATCGAGCCCGGCTTGCACAGAACTTGACCACGCTCCACGTCTTCGCGCTTCGTGCCGCGCAGCAGCAGACCCACGTTGTCGCCAGCCTGACCCTGGTCCAGCAGCTTGCGGAACATTTCCACGCCCGTGCAGGTCGTCTTCACCGTCGGGCGGATACCCACGATTTCGATTTCTTCGCCGACCTTCACCACGCCGCGCTCGATACGACCCGTCACCACGGTACCGCGGCCCGAGATCGAGAACACGTCTTCCACCGGCATCAGGAACGTACCGTCAACCGCGCGCTCCGGCGTCGGGATGTACGTGTCCAGCGCGTCGGCCAGGTTCATGATCGCCACTTCGCCCAGCTCGCCCTTGTCGCCTTCCAGCGCCAGCTTGGCCGAACCCTTGATGATCGGCGTGTCGTCGCCCGGGAAGTCGTACTTCGACAGCAGCTCGCGCACTTCCATTTCCACCAGCTCGAGCAGCTCGGCGTCGTCCACCATGTCGCACTTGTTCAGGAACACGATGATGTACGGCACACCAACCTGGCGCGCCAGCAGGATGTGCTCGCGCGTCTGCGGCATCGGGCCGTCAGCGGCCGAGCACACCAGGATCGCGCCGTCCATCTGCGCCGCACCCGTGATCATGTTCTTCACATAGTCAGCGTGGCCCGGGCAGTCAACGTGGGCGTAGTGGCGGTTCGCCGTTTCGTACTCCACGTGCGCCGTGTTGATCGTGATACCACGTGCCTTCTCTTCCGGCGCCGCGTCGATTTCGTCGTACTTCTTTGCCGAGCCGCCGAACTTCGAAGCCAGCACCGTGGCGATTGCCGCCGTCAGCGTCGTCTTGCCATGGTCAACGTGACCAATCGTGCCAACGTTCACGTGCGGCTTGGTCCGTTCGAACTTTTCCTTTGCCATTTTTCAGCTCCTAATGGAATGCAGTCTGATTCAATTCATTGCGCCGCCACGCGGATCGCGCGTGGCGGCGAAGCTTTTATTGCTTGGCCTTGGCCGACATCACGGCTTCGGCAATGTTCTTCGGTGCTTCAGCGTAGTGCTTGAATTCCATGGTGTACGTGGCGCGGCCTTGCGTGGCCGAGCGCAGCGACGTGGAATAACCGAACATTTCCGACAGGGGGACTTCGGCCTTGATGATCTTGCCGCCGCCAACCATGTCGTCCATGCCCTGCACGATGCCGCGGCGGGACGACAGATCGCCCATCACGGTACCCGTGTAGTCTTCCGGCGTTTCCACTTCCACGGCCATCATCGGCTCGAGCAGCACCGGGCTGGCCTTGCGCATGGCTTCCTTGAAAGCCATCGAGCCGGCCATGCGGAACGCGTTTTCGTTCGAGTCCACGTCGTGGTACGAACCGAACGTCAGCGTGACCTTCACGTCCACCACCGGGAAGCCGGCGAGGATACCGGACGGCAGCGTGTCCACGATACCCTTTTCGACCGCGGGGATGTATTCGCGAGGAATCACACCGCCCTTGATCGCGTCGATGAACTCGAAGCCCTTGCCTTGCTCCTGCGGTTCCAGCGTGATCACGGCGTGACCGTACTGGCCACGGCCGCCCGACTGCTTGACGAACTTGCCCTCGACGCCTTCCGCGGTCTTGCGGATGGTTTCGCGGTAAGCCACCTGCGGCGCGCCGATGTTGGCTTCCACGCCGAATTCGCGCTTCATGCGGTCGACCAGAATTTCGAGGTGGAGCTCGCCCATGCCCGAAATGATGGTCTGGCCCGATTCTTCATCGGTGCGCACGCGGAACGAAGGATCTTCGGCAGCCAGGCGGTTCAGGGCGATACCCATCTTTTCCTGGTCGGCCTTGGTCTTCGGCTCGACGGCCTGCGAGATCACGGGCTCCGGGAAGATCATGCGCTCGAGCACGATCGGTGCAGCCGGATCGCACAGCGTATCGCCGGTGGTCGCGTCCTTCAGGCCGACGGCCGCGGCGATGTCGCCGGCCAGCACTTCCTTGATTTCTTCGCGCTGGTTGGCGTGCATCTGCAGAATACGGCCCAAACGCTCCTTCTTCTGCTTCACCGGGTTGTACACGGTGTCGCCCGAATTGATCTTGCCCGAGTAGACGCGGAAGAAGATCAGCTGGCCCACGAACGGGTCCGTCATGATCTTGAATGCCAGCGCCGAGAACTTCTCGCCGTCGTCGGCCTTGCGCTCGAGCTTCTTCTCGTCGTCGTTCTCGTCCACGCCCTTGACCGGCGGGATATCGACCGGCGAAGGCAGGAAGTCGATCACGGCGTCGAGCATACGCTGCACGCCCTTGTTCTTGAACGCGGTGCCGCACAGCATCGGCTGGATTTCGCAGGCGATGGTACGGTCGCGCAGTGCCTTGACGATCTCGGCACGGGTCAGCTCTTCGCCGCCCAGGTACTTTTCCATCAGCTCTTCGCTGGCTTCGGCGGCGGACTCGACCATCTTCTCGCGCCATTCGTCAGCGGTAGCCTTCAGTTCGGCCGGGATGTCCTGGTACTCGAACTTCACGCCCTGGCTGGCTTCGTCCCAGATGATCGCCTTCATTTCCAGCAGATCGACGACGCCCTGGAAGCCGTCTTCAGCGCCGATAGGCACGACGACGGGCACCGGGTTGGCCTTCAGGCGGGTCTTCAGCTGGTCGTAGACCTTGAAGAAGTTCGCGCCGGTACGGTCCATCTTGTTGACGAACGCCAGACGCGGCACGCCGTACTTGTTGGCCTGACGCCAGACGGTTTCCGACTGCGGCTGCACGCCACCCACCGCGCAGTACACCATGCAGGCGCCATCCAGCACGCGCATGGAACGCTCCACCTCGATGGTGAAGTCCACGTGTCCCGGGGTGTCGATGATGTTGAAGCGGTGCTCGGGGTAGTTGCCGCCCATGCCCTTCCAGAAGGCGGTGGTCGCAGCGGACGTGATCGTGATGCCACGCTCCTGCTCCTGCTCCATCCAGTCCATGGTGGCCGCGCCGTCGTGCACTTCACCGATCTTGTGGTTCACACCGGTGTAGAACAGGATCCGCTCGGTCGTGGTGGTTTTACCCGCGTCAATGTGAGCCGAAATACCGATGTTACGGTAGCGCTCAATGGGAGTCTTACGAGCCACTTTAATCCTCTATTTCGTCCATGAGGCGCAGACATCTCTTCGTCTACGCCCCTAACACAAACGGGCGAGATGTGTAACGACACAGCCCGCCCGGCAACCAACCGCGTAATCGCGCGCTTTAGAAGCGGAAGTGCGAGAACGCCTTGTTGGCTTCGGCCATGCGGTGCACTTCGTCGCGCTTCTTCATCGCGCCGCCACGGCCTTCCGATGCTTCGAGCAGTTCACCTGCCAGGCGCAGCGCCATCGACTTCTCGCTGCGTTTCTTCGCGGCCTCGCGCAGCCAACGCATCGCCAATGCCAGACGACGCGACGGACGAACTTCGACCGGAACCTGATAGTTGGCACCGCCAACGCGGCGGCTCTTCACTTCGACCACCGGCTTCACGTTGTTGATGGCAACGGAGAACACTTCGATCGGGGCCTTGCCTGCCTTCTTTTCGATCTGATCGAACGCGCCGTACACGATACGCTCGGCAACCGACTTCTTGCCGTCCAGCATCAGCACGTTCATGAACTTGGCAACTTCAACGTTACCGAACTTCGGATCAGGCAGAATTTCCCGCTTGGGGACTTCACGACGACGTGGCATCTTCTTTCCTCTAGATTCAGTTGAGAGCGGATTTCAATTCGCACTCTCCGGCCACCAACTAGCTTGCCTCGGTATTCGCTTCGGGCAAATTCGCCGGGTGACCACTTACTCGACGGCACGGCGCTAAACACTCCGTTGTACCGCCGCCTGGTGACAGCTCCATGACGCATGCGCCACAGGCCATCGCTTGTTGCTTCGGGCGTTATGCCCAGGTTGCCAGTTAGGCAGCCTTCGGACGCTTCGCGCCGTACTTCGAACGTGCCTGCTTGCGGTCCTTCACGCCTTGCAGGTCGAGCGAGCCACGGACGATGTGGTAACGCACACCCGGCAGATCCTTCACACGGCCGCCGCGGATCAGCACGACCGAGTGTTCCTGCAGGTTGTGGCCTTCACCGCCGATGTACGAGATGACCTCGAAACCGTTGGTCAGGCGCACCTTGGCGACCTTACGCAGTGCCGAGTTCGGCTTCTTCGGCGTCGTGGTGTACACGCGGGTGCACACGCCGCGACGCTGCGGGCAGTTCTCAAGCGCGGGGCTCTTGCTCTTGACGACTTCAGAGACGCGCGGCTTGCGAACCAGTTGGTTGATAGTTGGCATTGTTCAATCCAGCTTGGTTTTACAAAAACACCCCTCCACCGCATCAGCCGGCCGGAGGGGCACTACGAATTTTGGGCGAGAGGATTGAGCGAACGCTCGAGGGAAGGGACTGTGAAGTGACAGACTTGCCAAAGAGCGCGAGCTCGCCTGGATCCCGCCGACACAACCTGTAGCGAACAGACGTTCACATTTTCACAGGCGCGCGAAATCCGAAGCCAAAAACTCGAATCTGGCACTATAGCGGGGTGACTGGCAACGGTCAAGCGTCTCGGCGGTATACCGCGACAGGTATACCGAGCGCGCCCGATTACGGCACCGCGCGCAGTGTTTCGAGGATGTCGTCGCCGTACCGTTCGAGCTTCGAGGCACCGATGCCGGGCACTTCCGCGAGGGCATCGTGGGTTTCGGGCGCACTGCGCGCGAGCTCTGCCAGCGTGGCGTCATGGAAGATGACATAGGCCGGTACGCCGTGCTCGCGCGCGGTTTCCGTGCGCCAGCGGCGCAGCGCTTCCCAGTTGGCCAGCGCATCCTCGTCCATGTCCGCGGTATGGTCGGTGCGGCTGCCCCGTGCGGCCCGGTCGGTGCTCCGGCCGGGCTTGCTGACCTGCCGCCGCAGCGTGATCGACTGCTCGCCCTTGAGTACTGCGCGCGCGGAATCGCCGAGCAGCAGCGCACCGTGGCCGCCGTGGTCGATGACGAGCAGCCCGTGCGCGATCAGCTGGCGGAAGATCGCATGCCAGTCGGACACCGAGCGGTCGGCGCCGATGCCGAAGGTGGACACCTTGTCGTGCCCCCACTGCCGCACCTTTTCCGAGGCATTGCCGCGCAGCACGTCGATCAGGTGCGTCGCTCCGAAATGCACGCGGCTGGCCTGGGCGGTCCGGTAGACGCAGGACAGCGCCATCTGCGCCTCGCGCGTGCCGTCCCAGGTCGCGGGCGGCTCGAGGCACGTATCGCAGTTGCCGCAGGGCTCGGCGGACTCGTCGAAGTACGCAAGAATCCGTACGCGCCGGCATCCCGGCGTCTCGCACAAACCCAGCAGGGCATCGAGCTTCGACGAGGAGACGCGCTTGTGCGCTTCGTCTGCCTCGGACTCGTCGATCATGCGCTTCTGCTGCACGACGTCCCCCAGGCCATAAGCCATCCAGGCATTGGCGGGCAGGCCGTCGCGGCCGGCGCGGCCGGTCTCCTGGTAATAGCCCTCCATGCTCTTGGGCAGATCCAGATGGGCGACGAACCGGACATCGGGCTTGTCGATCCCCATGCCGAACGCGATGGTCGCGACCATCACGATGCCTTCTTCCTCGCGGAAACGCGCCTGATGGTGCTGGCGCACCTGCGCATCCATGCCCGCGTGGTATCCGAGCGCCTGAATGCCATGGCTCGCGAGCCAGCTCGCGGTCTCTTCGACCTTCTTGCGCGACAGGCAATAGACGATGCCGCTGTCGTGCGACCCGCCAGCCCCCATGTGCTCGGCCTTGATAAAGGCCAGCAGCTGCTGGCGCGCGTTGTCCTTCTCGACGATGCGATAGCGAATATTGGGCCGGTCGAAGCTGGAGATAAACACGCGCGCTTCGTCCAGCGCGAGCCGTTCGACGATCTCGTTGCGCGTGACCGCATCGGCGGTGGCGGTCAGCGCGATGCGCGGCACGCGCGGGAACCGCTCGTGCAGTACCGACAGCTGGATGTACTCGGGGCGGAAATCGTGGCCCCACTGCGATACGCAGTGGGCCTCGTCGATCGCGAACACGCCGACGCGGGTGCGTTCGAGCAGATCGAGGAAGCGCGGGGTCATCAGCCGCTCCGGCGCCACGTAGAGGATCTCGAGCCGGCCCGCGAGCAGGTCACGCTCGACCGCGGACGCCTCCGCGCTGGTCAGCGTGGAGTTGAGCACGGCCGCATGGACACCCGCTTCCGTGAGCGCGGCCACCTGATCCTGCATCAACGCGATCAGCGGCGACACGACGATGCCCGTGCCATGGCCCGCTCGCTGCCGCAGCAGCGCGGGAATCTGATAGCACAACGACTTGCCGCCGCCCGTAGGCATGAGCACGAGGCTGTCGCCGCCGTCGGCGACATGGTCGATGATCTCCGCCTGCCGGCCGCGAAAGGCGTGGTAGCCGAAGACATCCTTGAGAATCGCCAGCGCGCGCGACATAGACAACGGAAATGCGGAAAGCCGTAAAGGCCGTAACCTTACCACTAAGCCCCGTGCCTGAAGCCGGCATGTTTGCAATCAGCGCTGACATGGGTTCGCCGGGGCGCACGGATACGGCATCGCATCCCCCCTCCCGCCCGGCGGCGGAAATCCCGTATCCGTGGGCCAGCGCTGTTCGGGCGGCGGCGCCACGCCGCCCCGGTCGGGCGCGCCGGGGCGTTGCGAGGCCTCGTGCCGGCGCAGCGCCTCCAGTTGCGCGCAATCGTCGGGGGACGTGGGCCGGCCACTTGCGCAGGCGCGCTCGACGCGCTCGCGCGTGTGCAAATCATTGAGGTTCAGCATCGCGGCGCCGGGCGTGAGGTCGAGCCATGCCTTCGGCGCGGCCTGCGTCACCGACGCGCCGGGAGACAGCCGGGAGGCGGCCTGCGGCCCCGCATCGCCCGGGAACGCCAGGGCGCACAGCGCGGCGACGGTCAGCGGCATGGGACAGAGCAACAGCGGGCCAACGGTCACGGACGCCTCCTTTGCGTGCGATCGACACGCATAGCATCCGCATGCACCAGAAAACAGGAAATCGCATTCCCGCGAAATATGCGCAACACGCGCGCGGCAGGCAAAAAAAAACCCGGCCAGAAGGCCGGGCTTTTCACGTCGCCACCACAGGGGTGGCGAGATGCGGGGCTCAGACTGCGTCGCCGTCGCCTTCGGTCGCCTGCACCACCGGCGGCTCGATGAAGAGCGATTGCTCTTCGTCCGAGATCGCCTGGGCGCGTTCGCGTTCGGCTGCCTCGCGCGCCTTGCGGGCACGGTGGTAGGCCAGGCCGGTACCGGCGGGGATCAGACGACCCACGATCACGTTTTCCTTCAGACCACGCAGGTCGTCGGTCTTGCCCATGATCGCGGCTTCCGTCAGCACGCGCGTCGTTTCCTGGAACGATGCCGCCGAGATGAAGCTGTCCGTGGACAGCGACGCCTTGGTGATACCGAGCAGCAGGTTCTCGTACGTGGCCGGACGCTTGCCGTCGGCAATCACGCGATCGTTCTCGTCGAGCAGTTCCGAACGCTCCACCTGTTCACCCGGGATGAACTTGGTGTCGCCCACGTCCACGATCTGAACACGGCGCAGCATCTGACGCACGATCACTTCGATGTGCTTGTCGTTGATCTTCACGCCCTGCAGACGGTACACGTCCTGCACTTCGTCGACGATGTAGTGCGCGAGTTCCTCGATGCCCTTCAGGCGCAGGATGTCGTGCGGGTCCGCCGGACCTTCCACGATCATTTCGCCCTTGTTCACCACCTGGCCATCGTGCACCAGCACCTGCTTTTCCTTGGCGATCAGGAACTCGTGCGCATTGCCGTCGAGATCCGTGATGACCAGACGCTGCTTGCCCTTGGTGTCCTTGCCGAACGACGTCGTGCCGGTGACTTCCGCCAGCACGGCGGCATCCTTCGGCGAACGCGCTTCGAACAGCTCGGCCACACGCGGCAGACCACCGGTAATGTCGCGGGTCTTCTGCGACTCGGTCGGGATACGCGCGAGCACTTCACCCACGTGCACCTGCTGACCGTCCTTCACGGTGATCAGTGCGCCAACCTGGAAGCCGATGGTCACGGAGTGGTCCGTGCCCGGGATCTTCACTTCCTGGTTGTTCGCGTCCAGCAGCTTCACCTGCGGGCGCAGACCCTTCGTCGCGGCGGTACGGCGCTTGGCGTCGATGACGACCAGCGTCGACAGGCCCGTCACTTCGTCCATCTGCTTCGCAACGGTCACGCCTTCCTCGACGTTCTCGAACTTGATGGTGCCCGAGTACTCCGAGACGATCGGACGCGTCAGTGCATCCCACGTGGCCAGCTGCGTACCGGCCTTGATCGACTGACCGTCCTGCACCAGCAGCGTGGCGCCGTACGGGATCTTGTGACGCTCGCGCTCGCGGCCATGGTCGTCCGTGATCAGCGTCTCGCCCGAACGCGAGATCACGATCAGTTCACCCTTGGCGTTGGTCACGTAGCGCATGGTCGCCGTGAAGCGGACCGTACCGGTCGCCTTGGCTTCCACGCTCGAGGCCACTGCCGCACGCGATGCCGCACCACCGATGTGGAACGTACGCATGGTCAGCTGGGTACCCGGCTCACCGATCGACTGCGCGGCAATCACGCCCACCGCTTCGCCGGAGTTCACCAGCACGCCACGGCCCAGATCGCGGCCATAGCACTTCGCGCACAGACCGTAGCGCGTGTCGCACGACAGCGGCGTGCGCACCTTCACTTCGTCCACGCCCAGGCTGTCGATCAGGTCCACCAGATCTTCGTCGAGCAGCGTGCCCGTCTCGATCGCGGTTTCCTGCGTTTCCGGGTTCACCACGTCGGCCACGGTCACGCGGCCGAGGATACGGTCGCGCAGGGCTTCGATGACTTCACCGCCTTCGACCAGCGCCTTCATGGCCACGCCGTTCGACGTACCGCAATCGTCTTCCACCACGACCAGATCCTGCGTCACGTCGACCAGACGACGGGTCAGGTAACCCGAGTTCGCGGTCTTCAGTGCCGTATCCGCCAGGCCCTTACGCGCGCCGTGGGTCGAGATGAAGTACTGCAGAACGTTCAGGCCTTCACGGAAGTTCGCCGTAATCGGCGTTTCGATGATCGAGCCATCCGGCTTGGCCATCAGGCCCCGCATGCCGGCCAGCTGACGAATCTGCGCCGCGGAACCCCGCGCGCCCGAGTCGGCCATCATGTAGATCGAGTTGAACGATTCCTGCTTGACGGTCTTGCCCTCGCGGTCAACCACGTCTTCGTGCTGGAGCTGTTCCATCATCGCCTTGCCCACCTGGTCGCCGGCGGCGCCCCAGATGTCCACGACGTTGTTGTAACGCTCCTGGTCCGTCACCAGACCCGACATGTACTGCTTGTCGTATTCCTTCACCTTGGCAGCCGCTTCGGAGATGATCTTCTCCTTTTGCGGCGGCACCAGCATGTCGTCGATCGCGATCGAGATACCGGCGCGCGTAGCCAGACGGAAGCCCGACTGCAGCAGCTTGTCCGCGAAGATCACCGTTTCGCGCAGACCGCACTTGCGGAATGCCGTGTTGATCAGGCGCGAGATTTCCTTCTTCTTCAGCGGCTTGTTCAGCACCGAGAACGGCAGACCCTTCGGCAGGATCTCGGACAGGATCGCGCGGCCGACCGTCGTGGCCTGCAGCGTGATCTTCGGCGCAAAGCGGGCATCGCCCTGCGCGTCCTTGTCCACGAGGTCGTACTCGACGATACGCACGTTCACGCGGGAAGCCAGTTCGACCTCCTTGTTCTCGTACGCACGCAGCACTTCGCTCACGTCGGCAAAGGTCATGCCTTCGCCCTTGCCGTTGATCTTGTCGCGGGTCGTGTAGTACAGACCCAGCACCACGTCCTGCGACGGCACGATCGACGGATCGCCGTTGGCCGGGAACAGCACGTTGTTCGACGCCAGCATCAGCGTGCGCGCTTCCATCTGCGCTTCCAGCGACAGCGGCACGTGAACGGCCATCTGGTCACCGTCGAAGTCGGCGTTGAACGCCGCGCAGACGAGCGGGTGCAGCTGGATGGCCTTGCCTTCGATCAGCACGGGTTCGAACGCCTGGATACCCAGACGGTGCAGCGTCGGCGCGCGGTTCAGCATCACCGGGTGCTCGCGGATCACCTCTTCGAGGATGTCCCACACCACCGGCGTCTGGCTTTCCACTTCCTTCTTCGCCGCCTTGATCGTGGTGGCGATGCCCATCGTTTCCAGCTTGTGGAAGATGAAAGGCTTGAACAGTTCGAGCGCCATCAGCTTGGGCAGGCCGCACTGATGCAGCTTGAGCGTCGGGCCCACCACGATGACCGAACGGCCCGAGTAGTCCACGCGCTTGCCCAGCAGGTTCTGACGGAAACGACCGCCCTTACCCTTGATCATTTCGGCGAGCGACTTCAGCGGACGCTTGTTGGCGCCGGTCATCGCCTTGCCGCGACGGCCGTTGTCCAGCAGCGAGTCCACTGCTTCCTGCAGCATGCGCTTTTCGTTGCGCACGATGATCTCGGGCGCCTTCAGCTCGAGCAGACGCTTCAACCGGTTGTTACGGTTGATCACGCGGCGGTACAGATCGTTCAGGTCCGAGGTCGCGAAGCGGCCGCCATCCAGCGGCACCAGCGGGCGCAGCTCGGGCGGCAGCACCGGCAGCACTTCGAGGATCATCCACTCGGGCTTGATGCCCGAACGCTGGAAGGCCTCGAGCACCTTCAGGCGCTTGGCGAACTTCTTGATCTTGGCTTCCGAACCCGTGGCCTGCAGTTCGGCGCGGATCTGTTCGATCTGCTTCTCGATGTCGATGCCGCGCAGCAGTTCACGGATGCCCTCGGCACCCATCATCGCCACGAACTCGCCCTCGCCGTACTCGTCGCATTTCGCGATGTAGTCGTCCTCGGACATGATCTGGCTCTTCTTGAGCGGGGTCATGCCGGGCTCGAGCACCACGAACGCTTCGAAGTACAGCACGCGCTCGATGTCGCGCAGCGTCATGTCCAGGACCATGCCCAGACGCGACGGCAGCGACTTCAGGAACCAGATGTGCGCGGTCGGCGCAGCCAGTTCGATGTGGCCCATGCGCTCGCGGCGAACCTTGGCCAGCGTTACTTCCACGCCGCACTTCTCGCAGATCACGCCGCGGTGCTTCAGGCGCTTGTACTTGCCGCACAGGCACTCGTAGTCCTTGATCGGGCCAAAGATCTTGGCGCAGAACAGACCATCGCGCTCGGGCTTGAACGTGCGGTAGTTGATCGTTTCCGGCTTCTTCACTTCACCGTACGACCACGAACGGATCTTCTCGGGCGAGGCGAGACCGATCTTGATCGCGTCGAACTGCTCTTCCTGCTGTACCTGCTTAAAGAGATCGAGCAATGCTTTCATTGCAACTCCTTGTTTCGCCACCCTCCCGGACATTGTCCGAAGGGGTGGCATTCATCCTGTGAGAAATCCTGCTTAGCCGGGGTGCCGCGATCAGTAGCGATCGAGGTCGATGTCGATACCCAGCGAGCGGATTTCCTTCACCAGCACGTTGAACGACTCCGGCATGCCGGCATCGATCGAGTGCTCGCCCTTGACGATGTTCTCGTACACCTTGGTACGGCCGTTCACGTCATCGGACTTGACCGTCAGCATTTCCTGCAGCACGTACGACGCGCCGTAGGCTTCCAGTGCCCACACTTCCATCTCACCGAAACGCTGGCCACCGAACTGCGCCTTGCCGCCCAGCGGTTGCTGCGTCACCAGCGAGTACGGACCCGTCGAGCGCGCGTGCATCTTGTCATCGACCAGGTGATGCAGCTTCAGCATGTGCATCACGCCCAGCGTGACCGGACGCTCGAACGCTTCGCCGGTGCGGCCATCGTGCAGCGTGACCTGCTGCTTGGAGGCGGTCAGACCCTTCTCCTTGGCGATGTCTTCCGGATAGGCGAGATCCAGCATGCGGCGGATTTCGTCTTCGTGCGCACCGTCGAACACCGGCGTCGCGAACGGCACGCCCTTCTTCAGGTTCGTGGCCAGTTCGAGCACTTCCGCGTCGGACAGGCTGTCCAGGTCTTCGGCCTTGCCGCTCTCGTTGTAGATCTGAGCAAGCAGCTTGCGCAGTTCCTGGGCCTTCACCTGCGCCTTCAGCATGTTGCCGATGCGCTCGCCCAGACCGCGCGCGGCCCAGCCGAGGTGGGTTTCCAGAATCTGGCCCACGTTCATCCGCGACGGCACGCCCAGCGGGTTCAGCACGATGTCGGCCGGGGTACCGTCCGCCATGTACGGCATGTCTTCGATCGGCGTGATCTTCGACACGACACCCTTGTTACCGTGACGGCCTGCCATCTTGTCGCCAGGCTGCAGGCGGCGCTTGACGGCCAGGTACACCTTGACCATCTTGATCACGCCCGGCGGCAGTTCGTCGCCCTGCGTGAGCTTCTTGCGCTTTTCTTCGAACGCGAGGTCGAACTCGTGGCGCTTCTGCTCGATGGCTTCCTTGACGGCTTCCAGCTGGGCAGCCACTTCCTCGTCGGCCGGACGGATGTCGAACCAGTGGTACTTGTCCAGATCGGCCAGGTACTCGCGCGTCAGCTTGGCGCCCTTGGCCAGCTTCTTCGGACCGCCGTTGACGGTCTTGTCGAGCAGCAGACGCTCCAGACGCTGGAACGCATCGCCTTCCACGATACGCAGCTGGTCGTTCAGGTCCAGGCGGTAGCGCTTCAGTTCGTCGTCGATGATCGACTGGGCGCGCTTGTCGCGCGTCACGCCTTCACGCGTGAAGACCTGGACGTCGATCACGATGCCGCTCATGCCCGACGGCACGCGCAGCGAGGTGTCCTTCACGTCCGATGCCTTCTCGCCGAAGATCGCGCGCAGCAGCTTCTCTTCCGGCGTCAGCTGGGTTTCGCCCTTCGGCGTCACCTTGCCGACCAGCACGTCACCGGCTTCCACTTCGGCGCCGATGTACGTGATGCCCGACTCGTCCAGACGCGCGAGTTGCGCTTCGGCGAGGTTCGAGATGTCGCGCGTGATTTCCTCGGGTCCCAGCTTCGTGTCACGGGCGACGACCGACAGTTCCTCGATGTGGATCGAGGTGTAGCGGTCTTCGGCCACCACGCGTTCGGAGATCAGAATCGAATCTTCGAAGTTGTAGCCGTTCCACGGCATGAACGCCACCAGCATGTTCTGGCCGAGCGCCAGTTCGCCGAGGTCGGTCGACGCACCGTCGGCCACCACGTCGCCGCGGGCCACGATGTCGCCCACCTTGACCATCGGACGCTGGTTGATGTTCGTGTTCTGGTTCGAGCGCGTGTACTTGATCAGGTTGTAGATGTCCACGCCGACTTCACCGGCCACGGCTTCGTCGTCGTTCACACGGATCACGATACGCATCGCATCGACGTAGTCGACCACGCCACCGCGCATCGCCTGGACGGCGGTGCCCGAGTCGACGGCCACGGTACGTTCGATACCGGTACCCACCAGCGGCTTGTCCGGACGCAGGCAAGGCACGGCCTGACGCTGCATGTTCGCGCCCATCAGTGCACGGTTTGCATCGTCGTGCTCGAGGAACGGCACCAGCGAGGCAGCCGCCGACACGATCTGCGACGGCGCCACGTCGATGTACTGCACGCGGTCCGGCGTGACCATACGGGTTTCGCGCTCGGAACCTTCGCGCGCGGAAACCAGTTCGTCGATCAGGTTGCCTTCGGCATCCACGGTCGCGTTGGCCTGGGCCACCACGTACTTGCCTTCCTCGATGGCCGACAGGTAATCCACCTGGTCAGTCAGCTTGCTGTCCACGACCTTGCGGTACGGCGTCTCGAGGAAGCCGTACTCGTTCAGGCGCGCATACAGTGCCAGCGAGTTGATCAGACCGATGTTCGGACCTTCCGGCGTTTCGATCGGGCACACACGGCCATAGTGGGTCGGGTGCACGTCGCGGACTTCAAAGCCCGCGCGTTCGCGCGTCAGACCGCCCGGGCCCAGTGCGGAGACACGACGCTTGTGCGTGATTTCCGACAGCGGGTTGGTCTGGTCCATGAACTGCGACAGCTGCGAAGAACCGAAGAACTCGCGAATCGCCGACGAGATCGGCTTCGAGTTGATCAGATCGTGCGGCATCAGGTTTTCCGTCTCGGCCTGGCCCAGACGTTCCTTGACCGCGCGCTCCACACGCGACAGACCGGCGCGGAACTGGTTTTCGGCCAGTTCGCCCACGCAACGCACACGACGATTGCCCAGGTGATCGATGTCATCGACCTCGCCCTTGCCGTTACGCAGGTTCACGAGGATCTTGATCGTCTCGAGGATGTCCTCGTCCTGCAGCACCATGCTGCCCTCGCCGCTCGGGCGCGACAGACGGCTGTTGACCTTCATGCGGCCAACGCGCGACAGGTCGTACGATTCCTCGCTGTAGAACAGGCGCTGGAACAGCGCTTCCACGGCTTCCTCGGTGGGCGGCTCGCCCGGGCGCATCATGCGATAGATCGCGATACGCGCGGCGGTCTGATCCACGGTCTCGTCCACGCGCAGCGTCTGCGACATGTACGGGCCCTGGTCGAGGTCGTTCGTGTACAGCGTCTGGATTTCCTTGACGCCGGCTTCGCGCAGGTTCTCGAGCAGCGTTTCCGTCAGCTCGTCGTTGGCGTTGGCAATCACCTCACCCGTGTCGGGATCGACGATGTTCTTCGCCAGCACGCGGCCGAGCAGATAGTCTTCCGGCACGCTGATCAGCTTGGTGCCAGCCGAGTCCAGGTCGCGAATGTGCTTCGCGTTGATACGCTTGTCCTTCTCGACGACCACGCGACCGTTCTTGTCGGCGATGTCGAAGCGCGCGACTTCACCGCGCAGGCGCTCGGGCACGAACTCCAGCTGCGCGCCTTCCGACTGCAGCGTGAAGTTGTCGAACACGAAGAAGTGCGCGAGGATCTGTTCGGGCGTGAGGCCGATCGACTTCAGCAGGATCGTCACCGGCATCTTGCGGCGGCGGTCGACGCGGAAGTACAGGATGTCCTTCGGATCGAATTCGAAGTCGAGCCACGAACCGCGGTACGGGATGATCCGTGCCGAGAACAGCAGCTTGCCCGAGCTGTGCGTCTTGCCCTTGTCGTGCTCGAAGAACACGCCAGGCGAACGGTGCAGCTGGGACACGATGACACGCTCGGTGCCGTTGATCACGAACGAGCCGGTCGACGTCATGAGCGGAATCTCGCCCATGTAGACTTCCTGCTCCTTCACTTCCTTCACCTTGCCCGGGTTCTCGCGATCGTTGATGATCAGGCGAACCTTGGCACGAAGCGCCGAGTGGAACGTCAGGCCACGCTGCTGGCACTCCTTGACGTCGAACGGCGGGTTGGACAGGTGATACGAAACGAATTCCATACGGGCAAGCCCGTTATGGGACGAAATGGGGAAGATCGCGTTGAAAGCAGCCTGCAACCCCTCGCTCTTGCGGCGTGCGGCAGCGGTATCCGCTTGCAGGAACTGGGTGTAGGATTCAATCTGAGTGGCAAGCAGGAATGGAACCTGATGGACCGTCGCGCGCTTCGCAAACGATTTGCGAATGCGCTTCTTTTCGGTGAAGCTGTACGCCATGGGATCTCCGAATCATCGCAGGGCAGGTGGACCTGTCCTACCCTGAGGTGTTCAGCGACTGGGAGGGGATTTGGCGGTTGGCCGCTACCAACCTCTGGCTGACGGTGTCCGCACGCTGCGGGCGGTGTGGTCATTGCATCGGCGCAATGCCTGTACTCGCCCGGGGGACACCCGACCAAACTTGTCTTCTGCAGTCGGTTCAGAAGACAAACATCAGCAACCACCTAGTGTGCCACTGATGTTTGGCTTCTGCTGCGGCAAGATCGAATCTTCGCCGTCGCAGTACCTGTTAAATCACATTCTTGCGCATTCCGCGCCGCCGAAGCCTTCCGACGAACGTTTCGGGTGCCGCATCAAACACACCCCACAGAAGCGCAAAAAGGCTGGCGCCGGGATTCCCCTTTGCCAGCCCTGATGGCGTGCCTGAGGGCACGCGCATACCACTTACTTGACTTCGACCTTCGCGCCGGCGTCTTCCAGCTTCTTCTTGGCCTCGTCGGCAGCAGCCTTGTCCACGCCTTCCTTGACGGGCTTCGGTGCGCCATCGACCAGGTCCTTGGCTTCCTTCAGGCCCAGACCGGTGATTTCGCGAACGGCCTTGATCACGCCAACCTTGTTTGCGCCGACTTCGGCCAGAACAACGTTGAACTCGGTCTTTTCTTCAGCAGCGGCAGCGCCACCACCAGCGCCCGGAGCGGCGGCAACAGCCATCGCAGCAGCGGACACGCCAAACTTCTCTTCGAACGCCTTGACCAGGTCGTTCAGTTCCATCACGGACATCGCGCCTACGGCTTCGAGGATGTCGTCTTTGGTGATTGCCATTTGGAATTACTCCTAGATGTGATTCGGTATCGGTATTGCGATCTGTCTATGCGAGACGACGCGAAGCTCAGGCTGCGTCCGCGGGAGCCGCTTCGGCCTCCGCAGGTGCGCCTTCTGCCTTCTTGGCAGCCACTGCAGCCAGCAGACGGGCGAAGCCCGACACCGGTGCCTGCATGACGCCAAGCAGCTGAGCCAGCAGCTGGTCGCGGCTCGGGATCGAAGCCAGCGCCTTGACGGCGTTAGCATCGAGGACCTTGCCGTCGAACGAACCTGCACGCAGAACCAGCTTGTCGTTGGTCTTGGCAAAGTCGTTCAGAACCTTGGCCGGAGCGACTGCATCTGCGGAAATACCGTAGATCAGCGGACCGGTCATCTGCTCTGCGAGGCCAGCGAACGGCGTACCTTCCACAGCGCGGCGGGCCAGCGTGTTCTTCAGAACGCGCAGGTACACACCTTGCTGGCGGGCGGTAGCACGCAGCTTGGTCAGATCGCCAACCGTGATGCCGCGATATTCGGCGACGACGATGGTCTGGGCGGCGGCGACTTGCGCCGATACCTCAGCAACGACGGCCTTCTTATCTTCAATATTGAGTGGCACGGTTAAGCTCCAAAACGATGCGGTGTCGAATCCACGATCCAACGTCACGCATCAGTCCAAACGAACGGCGTCCGATTGAACCGAATCACCCGGTTGCCCGGATCCTTCAATTCCTTCGGGTTCGCCATCTGCGCTGGCGGGTCGGATCAGGGCGTTTCACGCCCAGCCTTCCGATTAAGTCCACGAGGCCAACCTGCGCCCGCGGACACCAGCGGTCTTTGATAACCAGCGGAGCGAGCTCCACTGCCCAAAGCCTTGCCCCCTGCCCTTCCGGGCCCGGGGCCGATCCCGCGCGAAGCGGGATCTCTCATTTCTGTCCAACCGGCGTTATCGGGTTCCGGTCAGCGACTGCCAGCAGCGATCAGGCTGCCAGCGAAGCCTGGTCAACGCGCACGCCAACGCCCATCGTGGACGACACGGCGATCTTGCGCAGGTACACGCCCTTGCTCGTGGCCGGCTTGGCCTTCACCAGCGCGTCCAGCAGCGCGGCGAGGTTGCTCTTCAGCGCGGTGTCTTCGAACGAACGACGACCGATGGTGGCGTGGATGATACCGGCCTTGTCCACACGGAATTGCACCTGACCGGCCTTGGCGTTCTTCACAGCCTGGGCCACGTCCGGCGTCACCGTGCCGACCTTCGGGTTCGGCATCAGGCCACGCGGGCCGAGGATCTGGCCCAGCGTACCGACGATACGCATCGTGTCCGGCGAAGCGATCACGACGTCGAAGTTCAGGTTACCGGCCTTGACTTGCTCGGCCAGGTCTTCCATGCCGACCACGTCGGCGCCAGCGTCCTTGGCGGCTTGTGCCTTGTCGCCCTGGGCGAACACAGCCACGCGCACCGACTTGCCGGTACCGGCCGGCAGCACCACGGAACCGCGAACCACCTGGTCCGACTTCTTCGCATCGATGCCCAGTTGCACGGCCACGTCGATCGACTCGTCGAACTTGGCGGTGGCAGCACCCTTCACCAGGCCCAGAGCCTCGTCGATCGCGTAGAACTTGGTGCGCTCGATCTTCGCCTTGTTGGCGGCGACGCGCTTCGAAACCTTAGCCATTTACAGACCCTCCACGGTGATGCCCATCGAACGTGCCGAGCCGGCGATCGTGCGAACGGCTGCGTCCAGATCGGCAGCGGTCAGATCGGCGTTCTTGGCCTTGGCGATTTCTTCAGCCTGGGCGCGGGTGATCTTGCCCACCTTGTCGGTGTGCGGCTTCGGCGAGCCCTTGGTCACGCCGGCTGCCTTCTTGATCAGCACGGTCGCGGGGGGCGACTTCATCACGAACGTGAAGCTCTTGTCGGCGAAGGCGGTAATCACCACCGGCACCGGCAGACCAGGTTCCATGCCCTGGGTCTGGGCGTTGAACGCCTTGCAGAACTCCATGATGTTCAGACCACGCTGACCCAGTGCGGGACCAACGGGCGGGGAGGGATTCGCCTTACCAGCCGGAATTTGCAGCTTGATAAAGCCAACGATCTTCTTGGCCATCTTTACTCCATACGGATCTTCCGTTCACGGAACGATCCAGTTGAGTCATAACGCGCTGTCGCCACGCCTGGCGTGACCTCACGCTCCTCTTTGGATCCGGCACGTGGCCGGATCATCCCGTCGCTTCCCTTTCGGGTCGCGCCGGGCAAAGCTCCTTACACCTTCTCGACCTGGCCGAACTCGAGCTCGACCGGCGTCGCGCGTCCGAAGATCGTGACCGAGACGCGCAGACGCGACTTCTCGTAGTTCACTTCCTCGACGTTGCCGTTGAAGTCGGTGAACGGGCCGTCCTTGACGCGCACCATTTCGCCCACTTCGAACAGCGTCTTGGGACGCGGCTTCTCGACCCCTTCCTGCATCTGGGTCATGATCTTGTCGACTTCCCGCTGGGAAATCGGGCTCGGGCGATTACGCGCCCCGCCCACGAAACCGGTGACCTTGCTCGTGTTCTTCACGAGGTGCCACGTCTCGTCGGTCATTTCCATTTCCACGAGCACGTAGCCCGGGAAGAAACGACGCTCGGTCACCGACTTGTGACCGCCTTTGATCTCGACAACTTCTTCCGACGGCACGAGGATGCGACCAAACTTGTCCTGCATCTCGGCGCGATCGATGCGCTCCTGCAGCGCGCGCTGCACGCTCTTTTCCATGCCGGAATAAGCATGCACGACATACCAGCGCTTCTTCGACGAAGGCGATTCCGCGGCGGTGGTTTCCTGCTGGGCGTTATCCGTCATGTGCTACCTCTTATTTCCAGCCAAGAACGAGCGAGAAGATCACCCATTCGATCAGCTTGTCGGCCGACCACAGGAACAGCGCCATGACAACGACGAAGACGAACACCAGTCCCGTCATCTGACCTGCTTCCTTGCGCGTCGGCCATACGACCTTGCGAACTTCCCGATACGATTCCTTGGCGAATCCAACGAAGTCCTTGCCGGGGGCGGAGACCAGCGCGACGACGACGCCGAGCGCGAGCCCGGCGAACAGCGCAGCACCACGCACGTAGGCCGGCTGCTGCGCCAGCACGTAGAATCCGATGACTCCGGCAACCACCAGCAGCACCGCCACCGCGAGCAGCCACTTGCCGCTCGAGGCACCTACGGTTTCGACATTGGGATTGGCCATGTTTCGCAAACGAGACTAAGCCGCGTCGCGATTGCTCCTCGCGACGCGGCTGATTGAATTGGCAGGGGCAGAGGGAATCGAACCCCCAACCTTCGGTTTTGGAGACCGACGCTCTGCCAGTTGAGCTATACCCCTAAAACAACTGCGGGGTCGGCACCAGGCCAACCCCTCTGGCAAACGAACGCGACCGGTTGGTATCGCGTTCGCCAGTGATACTGCTTAGTCGAGGATCTTTGCCACGACGCCGGCGCCGACGGTACGGCCACCTTCGCGGATAGCGAAGCGCAGACCTTCTTCCATGGCGATCGGGGCGATCAGCTTGACCGTGATCGACACGTTGTCACCCGGCATGACCATTTCCTTGTCCTTCGGCAGCTCGATCGAGCCGGTCACGTCGGTCGTACGGAAGTAGAACTGCGGGCGGTAGTTGTTGAAGAACGGCGTGTGACGGCCACCTTCGTCCTTCGACAGAATGTAGACCTCACCCGTGAAGTGCGTGTGCGGCTTGATCGAGCCCGGCTTGCACAGAACTTGACCACGCTCCACGTCTTCGCGCTTCGTGCCGCGCAGCAGCAGACCCACGTTGTCGCCAGCCTGACCCTGGTCCAGCAGCTTGCGGAACATTTCCACGCCCGTGCAGGTCGTCTTCACCGTCGGGCGGATACCCACGATTTCGATTTCTTCGCCGACCTTCACCACGCCGCGCTCGATACGACCCGTCACCACGGTACCGCGGCCCGAGATCGAGAACACGTCTTCCACCGGCATCAGGAACGTACCGTCAACCGCGCGCTCCGGCGTCGGGATGTACGTGTCCAGCGCGTCGGCCAGGTTCATGATCGCCACTTCGCCCAGCTCGCCCTTGTCGCCTTCCAGCGCCAGCTTGGCCGAACCCTTGATGATCGGCGTGTCGTCGCCCGGGAAGTCGTACTTCGACAGCAGCTCGCGCACTTCCATTTCCACCAGCTCGAGCAGCTCGGCGTCGTCCACCATGTCGCACTTGTTCAGGAACACGATGATGTACGGCACACCAACCTGGCGCGCCAGCAGGATGTGCTCGCGCGTCTGCGGCATCGGGCCGTCAGCGGCCGAGCACACCAGGATCGCGCCGTCCATCTGCGCCGCACCCGTGATCATGTTCTTCACATAGTCAGCGTGGCCCGGGCAGTCAACGTGGGCGTAGTGGCGGTTCGCCGTTTCGTACTCCACGTGTGCCGTGTTGATCGTGATACCACGTGCCTTCTCTTCCGGCGCCGCGTCGATTTCGTCGTACTTCTTTGCCGAGCCGCCGAACTTCGAAGCCAGCACCGTGGCGATTGCCGCCGTCAGCGTCGTCTTGCCATGGTCAACGTGACCAATCGTGCCAACGTTCACGTGCGGCTTGGTCCGTTCGAACTTTTCCTTTGCCATTTCGCGACTCCTGTCTCGGTAGCAACTGCCAGTGCGGGTATTTGGTGCCCATGGGCAGGATCGAACTGCCGACCTCTCCCTTACCAAGGGAGTGCTCTACCACTGAGCCACATGGGCGAAACTTGGAACTACTTCGCTGACGGCAACCGCGACGCTGGAGCGGGTGAAGGGAATCGAACCCTCGTCGTAAGCTTGGAAGGCTTCTGCTCTACCATTGAGCTACACCCGCCCGGGCTACTTCCTGCTTCACACCGGCTAAGCCGGGTTGCTGTCTTGCATTCTGGTGGAGAGGGCTGGATTCGAACCAGCGTAGGCGTAAGCCAACAGATTTACAGTCTGCCCCCTTTAGCCACTCGGGCACCTCTCCGCAGAGAACTTGAGATTATGGTGAATCTGGCCAAGACTGTCAAGCACTTCGCCCTGAAACCTTACAGGCGGAGGCTTTGCGGTAAGTCTTGTCAGACTGCCTGCCGCGGCAAGAAACGCCGCAGAAGCGAACCACAACCGACGCGATGAACATCACGCTCTCACCCTATAGGGGCGCCGCCAGGGCGCTGAAAGCAGCGTAACGATCTCATCGCGGCACGATCGCACCGTCGATCGCACCAAAAACAAAACCCCTCAGCGGAGTGCGCTGAGGGGTTCTGAGCATAAGAGCCTGGCGATGACCTACTTTCACACGGGTAATCCGCACTATCATCGGCGCGGAGTTGTTTCACGGTCCTGTTCGGGATGGGAAGGGGTGGTTCCAACTCGCTATGGTCACCAGGCATAAGGGGTTGTCACGCTGACCGGAGGTCAGCGTGACGAATCTGGGTGTAGTAAAGGGGGTTGTGTCGTATATGGCCGGCACATTAGCGGAACGCTATCACCAGGCAAGACACACTGGTTATAGGATCAAGCCTTACGGGCAATTAGTACTGGTTAGCTTAACGCATTACTGCGCTTCCACACCCAGCCTATCAACGTCCTGGTCTCGAACGACCCTTCAAGGAGGTCAAGCCTCCAGGGAATCCTCATCTTCAGGCGAGTTTCCCGCTTAGATGCTTTCAGCGGTTATCTCTTCCGTACATAGCTACCCTGCGATGCCTCTGGCGAGACAACAGGTACACCAGCGGTACGTCCACTCCGGTCCTCTCGTACTAGGAGCAGCCCCCGTCAAGATTCCAACGCCCACGGCAGATAGGGACCAAACTGTCTCACGACGTTTTAAACCCAGCTCACGTACCTCTTTAAATGGCGAACAGCCATACCCTTGGGACCGGCTACAGCCCCAGGATGAGATGAGCCGACATCGAGGTGCCAAACACCGCCGTCGATATGAACTCTTGGGCGGTATCAGCCTGTTATCCCCAGAGTACCTTTTATCCGTTGAGCGATGGCCCTTCCATTCAGAACCACCGGATCACTATGTCCTGCTTTCGCACCTGCTCGACTTGTCGGTCTCGCAGTTAAGCACGCTTTTGCCATTGCACTTTAGGTACGATGTCCGACCGTACCAAGCGTACCTTCGAACTCCTCCGTTACACTTTGGGAGGAGACCGCCCCAGTCAAACTGCCTACCATGCACTGTCCCCGACCCGGATTCACGGGCCAAGGTTAGAACCTCAAACAAACCAGGGTGGTATTTCAAGGACGGCTCCACGTGAACTAGCGTCCACGCTTCAAAGCCTCCCACCTATCCTACACAGATCGGTTCAAAGTCCAATGCAAAGCTACAGTAAAGGTTCATGGGGTCTTTCCGTCTAGCCGCGGGGAGATTGCATCATCACAAACACTTCAACTTCGCTGAGTCTCGGGAGGAGACAGTGTGGCCATCGTTACGCCATTCGTGCAGGTCGGAACTTACCCGACAAGGAATTTCGCTACCTTAGGACCGTTATAGTTACGGCCGCCGTTTACCGGGACTTCAATCAAGAGCTTGCACCCCATCATTTAATCTTCCGGCACCGGGCAGGCGTCACACCCTATACGTCCACTTTCGTGTTTGCAGAGTGCTGTGTTTTTATTAAACAGTCGCAGCCACCATTTTATTGCAACCCCTTCACCCTTCTGGCGCAGGCCAGTCAAGCTACCAGGGCGTACCTTATCCCGAAGTTACGGTACCAATTTGCCGAGTTCCTTCTCCCGAGTTCTCTCAAGCGCCTTAGAATACTCATCTCGCCCACCTGTGTCGGTTTGCGGTACGGTCTCGTATGACTGAAGCTTAGAGGCTTTTCTTGGAACCACTTCCGATTGCTTCGCAGCATAAAGCCGCTCGCCCCACACTCTTGAATTCCGCGCCCGGATTTGCCTAAGCGCCTTCTCCAATGCAGGGACCGGGACTTCCAACACCCGGACAACCTTCCGCGATCCGTCCCCCCATCGCATCATACGACGGTGCAGGAATATTAACCTGCTTCCCATCAGCTACGCATCTCTGCCTCGCCTTAGGGGCCGACTCACCCTACGCCGATGAACGTTGCGTAGGAAACCTTGGGCTTACGGCGAGGGGGCCTTTCACCCCCTTTATCGCTACTCATGTCAGCATTCGCACTTCTGATACCTCCAGCATCCTTTACAAGACACCTTCACAGGCTTACAGAACGCTCTCCTACCACGCGCTTGCGCGCGTCCGCAGCTTCGGTGACTGGCTTAGCCCCGTTACATCTTCCGCGCAGGACGACTCGATCAGTGAGCTATTACGCTTTCTTTAAAGGGTGGCTGCTTCTAAGCCAACCTCCTGACTGTTTTAGCCTTCCCACTTCGTTTCCCACTTAGCCAATCTTGGGGACCTTAGCTGGCGGTCTGGGTTGTTTCCCTCTTGACACCGGACGTTAGCACCCGATGTCTGTCTCCCGTGATTGCACTCTTCGGTATTCGGAGTTTGCTATGGCGGGGTAATCAGCAATAGACCCCCCAACCATGACAGTGCTCTACCCCCGAAGGTGAGACACGAGGCACTACCTAAATAGTTTTCGGAGAGAACCAGCTATTTCCAGATTTGTTTAGCCTTTCACCCCTATCCACAGCTCATCCCCTAATTTTTCAACATTAGTGGGTTCGGTCCTCCAGTACGTGTTACCGCACCTTCAACCTGGCCATGGATAGATCATCTGGTTTCGGGTCTACACCCAGCGACTCAACGCCCTGTTCGGACTCGCTTTCGCTACGCCTTCCCTAATCGGTTAAGCTTGCCACTGAATGTAAGTCGCTGACCCATTATACAAAAGGTACGCCGTCACCCGTTTCCAGGCTCCGACTGTTTGTATGCATGCGGTTTCAGGATCTATTTCACTCCCCTCCCGGGGTTCTTTTCGCCTTTCCCTCACGGTACTGGTTCACTATCGGTCGATCACGAGTATTTAGCCTTGGAGGATGGTCCCCCCATCTTCAGACAGGATTTCACGTGTCCCGCCCTACTTGTCGTACACCTAGTTCCACAATCGTGTTTTCGCATACAGGGCTATCACCTGCTATGGCCGGGCTTTCCATCCCGTTCTGCTAACACCACTGCTAAAGAGTACAAGGCTCTTCCCATTTCGTTCGCCACTACTTTGGGAATCTCGGTTGATTTCTGTTCCTGCAGCTACTTAGATGTTTCAGTTCGCCGCGTTCGCTTCCCTTGCCTATGTATTCAGCAAGGGATGACCCATTCGGGCCGGGTTTCCCCATTCGGACATCTCCGGATCAAAGCTTGTTTGCCAGCTCCCCGAAGCTTTTCGCAGGCTACCGCGTCCTTCATCGCCTGTGATCGCCAAGGCATCCACCACATGCACTTGTTCGCTTGACCCTATAACGAGTGTGTCTCAAGGACACTGCTCACCATAGGTTCTGAGTTCTCGCGTTTGTGCCGTATTCCAAGTCATCTTTCGATCACTGGATTACATTTGGTTGATACAATCACAACCCGGTATCGCGTTGGGTAATTCAGCGTCTCATCAACGCTTCGCGACACCTTTACTACATCCCATATTGTTAAAGAACAGCCGATCAGACTTCGTCTGAACGATCTTGGCAAAGCCAAATGAAAGCACTCAGTCTTAAGTGCTTTCATTTGGCGACCAATCCAAGGTAGTGGTGGAGGATGACGGGATCGAACCGACGACCCCCTGCTTGCAAAGCAGGTGCTCTCCCAGCTGAGCTAATCCCCCGTCGCTAATCCACAATAACCGGCGCGATACTTTGTCGCTCGGCTGCTTACATAGCTTCCGCTATGCTGCGCAACCTCGCTTCGCGTCTCGCTTGGTTCTTGTGAATTACCGTAGAACTTTCGCTCGCACCATCGTGACTTGGTGGGTCTGGTAGGACTTGAACCTACGACCCCCGCCTTATCAAGACGGTGCTCTAACCACCTGAGCTACAGACCCTTGGCTGTAACAGCAAACAAACCGATAAGTGTGAACGCTTGACTTAAGGCGCGCAGCCTCTGGAAAGGAGGTGATCCAGCCGCACCTTCCGATACGGCTACCTTGTTACGACTTCACCCCAGTCATGAACCCTGCCGTGGTAATCGCCCTCCTTGCGGTTAGGCTAACTACTTCTGGCAAAACCCACTCCCATGGTGTGACGGGCGGTGTGTACAAGACCCGGGAACGTATTCACCGCGGCATGCTGATCCGCGATTACTAGCGATTCCAGCTTCACGTAGTCGAGTTGCAGACTACGATCCGGACTACGATGCATTTTCTGGGATTAGCTCCCCCTCGCGGGTTGGCAACCCTCTGTATGCACCATTGTATGACGTGTGAAGCCCTACCCATAAGGGCCATGAGGACTTGACGTCATCCCCACCTTCCTCCGGTTTGTCACCGGCAGTCTCTCTAGAGTGCTCTTGCGTAGCAACTAAAGACAAGGGTTGCGCTCGTTGCGGGACTTAACCCAACATCTCACGACACGAGCTGACGACAGCCATGCAGCACCTGTGTCCACTTTCCCTTTCGGGCACCTAATGCATCTCTGCTTCGTTAGTGGCATGTCAAGGGTAGGTAAGGTTTTTCGCGTTGCATCGAATTAATCCACATCATCCACCGCTTGTGCGGGTCCCCGTCAATTCCTTTGAGTTTTAATCTTGCGACCGTACTCCCCAGGCGGTCAACTTCACGCGTTAGCTACGTTACTGAGGAAATGAATCCCCAACAACTAGTTGACATCGTTTAGGGCGTGGACTACCAGGGTATCTAATCCTGTTTGCTCCCCACGCTTTCGTGCATGAGCGTCAGTCACGTCCCAGGGGGCTGCCTTCGCCATCGGTATTCCTCCACATCTCTACGCATTTCACTGCTACACGTGGAATTCTACCCCCCTCTGACGCACTCTAGCCTTGCAGTCACAAGCGCAATTCCCAGGTTGAGCCCGGGGATTTCACGCCTGTCTTACAAAACCGCCTGCGCACGCTTTACGCCCAGTAATTCCGATTAACGCTCGCACCCTACGTATTACCGCGGCTGCTGGCACGTAGTTAGCCGGTGCTTATTCTTCCGGTACCGTCATCCACGTCAGGTATTATCCAACGCGATTTCTTTCCGGACAAAAGTGCTTTACAACCCGAAGGCCTTCTTCACACACGCGGCATTGCTGGATCAGGGTTGCCCCCATTGTCCAAAATTCCCCACTGCTGCCTCCCGTAGGAGTCTGGGCCGTGTCTCAGTCCCAGTGTGGCTGATCGTCCTCTCAGACCAGCTACTGATCGTCGCCTTGGTGGGCCTTTACCCCACCAACTAGCTAATCAGACATCGGCCGCTCCTATTGCGCGAGGCCTTACGGTCCCCCGCTTTCACCCTCAGGTCGTATGCGGTATTAGCTAATCTTTCGACTAGTTATCCCCCACAACAGGGCACGTTCCGATGTATTACTCACCCGTTCGCCACTCGCCGCCAGACCGAAGTCCGCGCTGCCGTTCGACTTGCATGTGTAAGGCATGCCGCCAGCGTTCAATCTGAGCCAGGATCAAACTCTTCAGTTCAATACCTGTGTGGTGCCGAAGCACCTCGCTCTTTCGAGCGGTCGCTCACTCTCAGAAAACTGACTGGCTCCGTCCGAAGACGAAACCAACATGTTTTACTGTGCGAGCACTGATAACTTTTGAAGCTTGCCGAGAGACCAAAGATCTTTCGGTGCGCCGTCATCAAGCGCCCACACTTATCGGTTGTTTGTTTGTTAAAGAACTTGCGCATTCGACTTTGTCGCCTGCGTTTTTTGCTGCCTTGTCGCTGCGTATTTCGTTGCAGCGAAGAAGCGAGAGTATGTAGCGTTTCTTGCTTCGCGTCAACTAGTTCGTCGATTTATTTTTTCAACCGACTCGCTTGCTGACCTACTCCCCATCTCCCCGCAACCCGCGCCGCTGCTGCGTTTCCGCCTGCTGCTGCGTTCGGTTTGTGTTGCGAGGGGGCGAATATTAAGCTGGGCAAACGAGGTTGGCAAGGACTTTTTTCACGATCGCTTTTTTTCTTGTTCAGGAGGCTCCGTTGGCCATTCGTATCGTCCGTCTCGGATCGCCGCGCGCTGCGGAGGAGGGCTTGCGTCTTGGTACGGTGCGGCGGCCGCCGCGCGGGGTGCCGCGGGCCGAGTTTGCCAGTCGCGACTACTACGATGTCTGGTACCCGGTGCTTGCGCCGACCGCGGAGCTGGTGGCGGAGGCGCTGGCGGCCCAGCACGCCCGGGATGACAAGGCGTGGCGCGTCTTCGTCCGGAAATTTCGGGCGGAGATGGCCGTCGCCGATACCAGCCGCACGCTCGATCTGCTGGCGGCGCTATCGCATCAGACGAACTTCTCTCTCGGGTGCTACTGCGAGGAGGAGCACTACTGCCATCGGTCGATTCTTCGGGCGCTGCTGGCCGAGCGGGGTGCGAAGCTGATCTGAGCGGCGCGTCGGCAGGCTAAGATGCCAAGCTTTGCCGGCACGTGAACTCTCCATGGCACTGAACCTGGTCTGGCTCGGTTTCTTCCTGCTCGCCTTTCTGGCCGCCTGCGTGAAGCTGGCGCTCGGCGATACGGCCGTCTTCCCCGCGATGCTCGCCAGCCTGTTCGACAGCGCGCGCACGGCGTTCGAGATCTCCCTGGGGCTGGCCGGCGTGATGAGCCTGTGGATCGGGATCATGCGCGTGGGCGAACGCGCGGGCGTGATCGACCTCTTCGCGCGGCTGGTGAACCCGCTGCTGCGGCACTTCTTCCCCGGCGTGCCCCAGGGCCACCCGGCGCAGGGCGCGATGATGATGAACGTGTCCGCCAACCTGCTTGGACTGGACAACGCGGCGACGCCGCTCGGGCTGACCGCGATGCGCGAGCTGCAGACGTTGAATCGGACGCCCGATACGGCGACCAACGCGCAGATCATGTTCATCGTGCTCAATACGGCGGGCCTGACATTGATCCCGACCTCGGTGATCGCCATCCGCCAGGCGATTGCGGTCAAGCAAGGGCTGGTGGGATTCAATGCGGCGGATATCTTTCTGCCGACACTGCTCGCCACGGGCGCCTCCTGCCTGGCCGGCTTTCTCGCGGTAGCGTGGGTGCAGCGGCTCAATCTATGGAAGCCGGCCGTGCTGGGAGCGTTTGCCGTGGTGGCGGCGTTCATCGGGCTGCTCTTTCTGTGGCTGCGGCATGCGCCACCCGATCGGGTCAGCCAGGTGACCGCGCTGGCCGGCGCCGGGTTCATCATGACGTTGATCATGATCTTCCTGCTGTGCGGCGCGATTCGGCGCGTCAACGTCTATGACGCATTTATCGATGGCGCCAAGGAAGGGTTCGGCGTCGCGGTGCAGATCATTCCCTATCTGGTTGCCATATTGGTCGCGATCGGCCTCTTTCGCGTGACCGGGTGCATGGATGTGCTCATGGGCGGCCTGACCGCGTTGTTCGCCTGGGTGGGGATGAACACGGACTTCGTGCCGGCCTTGCCTGTCGGGCTCATGAAGATACTGTCTGGCGCCGGGGCCCGCGGGCTGATGGTGGACGTGATGACCGCGTACGGCGTCGACTCGTTCCAGGGAAGGCTGGCCGCGATCATCCAGGGATCGACCGAGACGACCTTCTATGTCCTCGCGGTCTACTTCGGGAGCGTGAATGTGCGCAACACCCGCCATGCCCTCGCCTGCGCGCTGTTCGCGGATGTCGTGGGACTCGGCGCGGCCGTGTGGATTGCCTATCTGTTTCGCTAAATTCTGAACGACCGTGTTGTACGATGACAACGAATGTGCGGTGCTGTAGTCATCCGGCGAAAAGAAGCTTGGTGCGACGCAGCAAGTCATGTATAGTGAAGTCTGTCTCCTCCACCACCTCGGTGGATTCCAGCCCGCGCACAAACCTGCGCGGGTTTTTTTTGCCCATTTTTTCTCGCGTTTTCGCGCAAGCGGCTGATCATTCGGCATTTTTTGCACCGCGCCGCCCATCCGGCCGTTCTGGCCCCATTTCTGCCCGTCTCCGTAGCATCCTATCCCCAAGTTGGTGCAACCCCGCACAAGGGCGAGGCAAACCCATCGAAAAGGCTTATTTTGTTGCGACGCAACAATCGTTCGATTACAGTGAAATCGATGCAATCGTCGTATTTCTCCGTGTTTCCACCAAGTCCGATCGCCCTCTGAATGTTTGCCATGCCGGCCGCGCTGCGTCTTCTTCGATATTGGCCGGATGCCGCCTTCGTGCGGCGTGGAGTGGTCTATGCGCTGGCGTTCCTCGCGCTTGCGAGCCTGAGCGTGCTGACCGGCGACAACGGATATCTGTGGTCTGCAACGGCGTCGATCTGGACCTGCCTGGCCGATCGATCCGGCACGGCTGCCGCGCGGATGCGCGTGCTCGGTGCCGTGGGCATTGGCGGTGGACTGGCCTGCGCGATCGGTAGCGCGGTGTCGCAGGCGCCCTGGCTGGCGCTGCCGATCGTGGTTGCCGGCGGCATCGCGGCGGGACTGGCCGAGGTTCGCGGCCCTGCGGCGGCGCTCAGTGCCAAGCTGCTCTATGTCGTGCTGATCGCCGCGTGCCTGCAACCCATGGCGGGCGATGTGCCCGTGCTGGCCCATGCGGCAACCGCAAGCCTCGATTATCTGCGCGGTGGACTCTTCGCCTGCCTTGCCTGTCTGGTGCTGCTGCCCTCGCAGCGCGATACGCGGCCGCGCGCGGAGATCATCGCGGTGTACGAGGCGCTGAGCCGCTTTGCCCACGCGATCGCGGCCGAGGTCTTTCCTGACGACACCATGCCGTACAAGCAGGACATCCGGCGCCGGATCGAGGCGGCGCGCACGGCCGTGCTCGCGCGGCGCGGATGGCGCGATCCGCTCGGGATGTTGCGTTATGCGTACACGGTGGCCGTGGCGGACGCCATCTTTGCGCTGCTGATCGTCGCCGCGGAACTGCGCGGCAGGCATACCGACGCGACGCCCCACCATCTGCCGCTGGCCTATGCGGCGCGATGCCTCGGGGAGGTCGAGCAACTGGTGCGCGAAGCGCTGACGCAGCACGCGCCCGACCTGCCGGCGCTGTCCGCGATTCTCGCGCAGGAGTTGCGGCGGCTCGTGGCGCAGCGCGCCAACGCCTCCGCGCCGCCGACCTATCAGTCGGCTTTGGCCGCGCTGGCAAGGTTTCCAGTGTTCGCGGACTGGAAGGAGTCGTTTGCGTGGCCCCGTCGCGGCCTGCATCACGGGATCGATCGGCTCGGTCACTGGCTTGCGGAAGTGGCCGCGCGCGATGCGCAGGTGACGCGCCACGGGCTGCGGCTGGCCATGGCCGGCGGACTGAGCCTGCTGCCGTCGCAGATCTGGCGGCTCGACCACGGTTACTGGGTGGCCGTGACCGTGATCATGGTCCTGAGCCCGCGCCTGCAGACGACGCGCCAGATCTCGTTCAAGCGCTTTGCCGGTTCGCTGGCCGGGGCGCTCGCGGCCTGCCTGATCAGCCTTGCGCATCCGACGCCGGTGCTGGCGCTCGGCATCAGCGCGCTGTTCCTTGCCGCGGCCTATGCCGGCCGGCTCGCCGGCAATGCGGGGCTGTTCGCGTTCTGCCTGACGCCGGCGGTGATCCTGTTCTCCTGGACGGGCGAACCCGCGGCGAGCAGCAGCCACGTGGCGGCGTTGCGCGGTGTCGATACCGCGATCGGGTGCCTGATCGCGCTGGCCAGCTATTTCGTGCTGTCGCCGCGCGCGGAGCTGTCGCGCGCGTTCCGGCACGGACTGGATGCGCTGGCGGCCAATGCCGTGTACCTGCGCGCGGCCATCGGCGCCGCACGGACTGGATCGTCCGCGCACACGCGGCTCGAGGCGCTTCGGGTGGCGGCCGGGCGGGCCTCCACGCGTGCCGAGGATACGCTGGCGCAGAGTGCGGAGGATCTGAGTACGGACCTCAAGGTGGCGTATGGGCGGGTCCACGCCACGGCGCGCCGCATGGCTGCGCTTGCGGGTGTGGTGCGCGCCGGTGCGACGGAAGCGGCACCGTCGGAAGCGGTGCAGGCGATGCTCGAGGGTATCGAGGCGAGCCTCGCGGAGCTGGCCGTACGCCCGGGCAGCGCGGGGCGCGGGCGGACGTTCGATGCTGCGGACGCGATGGGCAGCGGACTGTCCGATACGCCCGAAGCCGCCAGCGATGCCGACGCGTTCCTGCTCGAGCAGACGCGTTTCGTGCTGCACTGCGTGGAAGCGGGCCATGCGGCCATGCACAGCGTGCGCGAGGCGGCGGCGGCGCTCGACCGGCCTTTACGGACGACGGCCATATCCTAGAATGACTGGAACCTTTGCGACCGTCTCACCCGCTTTACACAATCGGTCGCGCCACCGCCCGAGGTCCGCCATGTCCATCTCGTTCCCGCACGCCACGCCCACCTACTGCGCCGCCAGCCTGACCCTTTCCTGCCCGGCCATGGTCGATGGCAACGACACGCTCTACTCGATTACCGCCGAGGCACTCGAGTCACATTTCGGGGCCAGATCGACGCGCAAGGAAGACCTCGTCGATGCGTTCACGAGCAACCGTTCACGCATCGAGCAGCTTGCCGAGAGCCTGTTCCAGCTGACGGAGGCGCGCGAGATCGTGCTGCGCAGCGGGCATTTCCGCTTCGCCGGCTGACGCGCCTCGCGGCATTATTTTTCCGCAGGCTTTCCGCGTACCAGCAGCACGGGCATCGTCGATTCGCGAATCACGGCTTCCGCCACGCTTCCGAGCACGATGCGGCGCACGCCGCGGCGCCCGTGCGTGCCGATGACGAGCAGATCGCCGTTCCATTCCCGCGCGGCTTCGTTGAGCGAGGCCGCGATATCGCCCACGACCGCGGGCTCGGTGACGAGGCGCGTCTCGTAGGCGACGCCGGCCGCGGACAGTCGGGCCGCCGCCTTTTCCAGCGCTTCCTTCCCGCTATCGACGTAGGCCTTTTCCATCTGGCCGACGTCGTAGTAGCCCGCGTCGAACAGCAGCACGCCGCTATCGACGATAAAAAGCGCCAGGACCGTCGCGCCGCCGCCGCTGGCCACGCGAATGGCCTCGCCGAGTGCGAGATCGGCGGTCGCGCTGCCATCGACCGCCACCACGATCCTGCTGTATGCCGCATTGGTCATTTCAGTCCTCCGGAGGTGTGGATGCTTATTGATACTACTCCGGCCGTGCGCAGCGGAAGTAACCCCATGCCGAAAATGCGGCGCTGAATTCCTACAACTTGCGCCAGATCAATCGGCGTTCCCCTAATTCACCAGAAAAGGGGCACCAATAAATTGACCGACCGGTCGGCATATATATATAGTACCCACGTCGATGGCCACAAGGAGGTGCCATGTACACGCAGAGTCTGGACTTGCCGGGACCGCGCGGTTCGGAAACCGGGCTGGAGACGGATCTCGATGCACGGCAGGCCGCGTTCGATGCGCATATTGCCGCGGACGCGAAGATCGAACCGCAGGACTGGATGCCCGATGCCTACCGCAAGACGCTCGTGCGGCAGATCTCGCAGCATGCGCATTCGGAGATCATCGGCATGCAGCCCGAAGGCAACTGGATCAGCCGGGCGCCATCGCTCAAGCGCAAGGCCATCCTGCTTGCCAAGGTGCAGGACGAAGGCGGCCACGGGCTGTATCTCTATAGCGCGGCCGAGACGCTCGACGTCTCGCGCGACGACCTCGTGGACGCGCTGCATGCCGGGCGCGCCAAATACTCGTCCATCTTCAATTACCCGACCCTGACCTGGGCGGACGTCGGCGTGATCGGCTGGCTGGTCGATGGCGCGGCGATCATGAACCAGGTGCCGCTGTGCCGCTGCTCGTATGGACCTTACGCCCGCGCGATGATCCGCATCTGCAAGGAGGAGTCGTTCCATCAGCGGCAGGGCTTCGACGCGCTGCTCGCGATGATGGGCGGCACCGCGGCGCAGCGCGCGATGGTGCAGGACGCCGTCGATCGCTGGTGGCATCCGGTGCTGATGATGTTCGGGCCGCCCGATGCCGCCTCCACCAACAGCACGCAGACCATGGCGTGGGGTATCAAGCGGATTTCCAACGACGACCTGCGCCAGAAGTTCGTCGATGCCACCGTGGAGCAGGCGCGCGTGCTCGGCGTGACATTGCCCGATCCGGGGCTGCAATGGAACGCCGCGCGCGGCCACTACGATTTCAGCCCGCTCGACTGGGACGAGTTCTGGCGCGTGATCAATGGCGACGGTCCGTGCAATCGCGAGCGGCTGGCGACGCGGGTGCGCGCGCACGAGGAAGGCGAATGGGTACGCGAGGCCGCCATGGCACATGCTCGGCGGCGCAACGGCCACGATCTCGGAGAACGCAATGAACGCTAATCCATGGCCCCTGTGGGAAGTCTTCGTCCGCAGCAAGCAGGGCCTCGAGCACAAGCATTGCGGCAGCCTGCATGCGGCCGACGCCCGGCAGGCGCTGCACATGGCGCGCGATGTCTATACGCGCCGTCAGGAAGGCGTGTCGATCTGGGTGGTGCCGTCGTCGGCGATCACCGCGAGCGCGCCCGACGAGAAGGCGGCGCTGTTCGACCCGATGGCGGACAAGATCTACCGGCATCCGACGTTCTACGAGCTGCCCGATGAAGTCAATCACATGTGATGCGCTCCCCGCGGCGGCGCAATACGTGCTGCGCCTTGCCGACAACGCGCTGATCCTCGGGCAGCGCAATGCCGAGTGGTGCGGCCATGGGCCCGCGCTGGAGGAAGACATCGCGCTCGCGAACCTGAGCCTCGACCTGATCGGGCAGGCCCGCCTGCTCTACACGCACGCGGGCACGCTCGAGGCGACGGTCACCGGCCACGCGCGGCGCGAGGACGATTACGCGTACTGGCGCGACGAGCGCGAGTTTCGCAACTGGACGCTGGTCGAACTGCCGCACCACGGACCGCTTGCCGGGACGGCGCGTACCGCGCGCGACTATGCGGTGACGACGGTGCGCAACTTCCTGTTCAGCGCGCTGATGGTGGAGCTCTGGGAGCGGCTGTCAGGCAGCCAGGACGAAGCACTGGCGGCGATTGCGGCGAAGTCCCTCAAGGAGGCGCGCTACCACCTGCAGCACGCGGCCGGCTGGGTGGTGCGGCTGGGCGATGGCACCGACGTATCGCACGCGCGCATGCAGCGCGCGGCCGATCATCTGATGCCATATATGAACGAGTGTTTCGAGGCCGACGACATCGAGCGCGAGGCGGCTTCGCAGGGAATCGGCGTTGCGGTCGCGGACCTGCGCGCGTCATGGGAGGCGACCGTGCGTGACACGTTCGCCGAGGCGACGCTGCGCATGCCGGAGCGTTCGGGCTTCGTCTCCACGGGCAAGCGTGGCGTGCACTCGGAGCATATGAGCTACCTGCTGGGCGAGATGCAGGGGCTAGCGCGCGCGCATCCCGGTGCGCAGTGGTGATGCCATGACCGATATCGCCAGTCTCGTTGACCGCGGCGCGCGCGTCGCGCGCGCATGGCAGGCGCTCGAGGCCGTGCCGGACCCGGAGATTCCTGTCGTGTCGATCCGCGATCTGGGCATTCTGCGCGACGTGCGGATGGCCGACGACGGGGAGACGCTCGAAGCGGTGATCACGCCGACGTACTCGGGGTGCCCGGCGATGTCGCAGATCGAGGCGGACGTGGGACGGGCGCTGGATGCGGCCGGACTGGCGCCATGGCGCGTGCGGACGGTGCTGGCGCCGGCATGGACCACCGACTGGATCACGGCCTCCGGCCACGCCCGGCTGCGCGCGTATGGAATCGCCCCGCCCCACGCGGTGGCCGAGGCCGATGGCGTGGTCAGGCCGCTGCGCTTCGTTCCACGAGCCGGCCGGCCCCCGGCCATCGCCTGCCCGCGTTGCGGCAGCACGCACACCGAGGAGCTCGCGCGGTTTGCCTCCACCGCGTGCAAGGCGCTGTACCGGTGCCTCGACTGCCGCGAGCCGTTCGATTATTTCAAACCGTATTGAGGCCGATGGCGCCATGACACCTCAGTTCCATCCGCTGCGCGTGGCGCAGGTCCGATCCGAAACCGCCGATACGGTGTCCATTGCCTTCGAGGTGCCGCCCGCCCTGCGCGAGGCGTACCGGTTTACGCAGGGCCAGTTCCTGACGCTGAAGGTGCCCATCGATGGGCAGGAGTTGCGGCGCTCGTACTCGATCTGCTGCGGCGTGCAGGACTACGACGCGCGCGGGGAGTTGCGCGTGGCGGTCAAGCGCGTGCACGACGGCGTGTTCTCCACCTGGCTGCACGAGAACGTGGCGCCGGGACGCACGTTCGACGTGATGGTGCCCGATGGCCGGTTTCACGTTCCACTCGATGCAGAGGCCGCGCGGCACTACGTGGCATTTGCCGCCGGTAGCGGCATCACGCCCGTGCTCTCGCTGATCCGCACCACGCTGGCGCATGAACCGAACAGCCGTTTCACGCTGGTCTACGGCAATCGAAGCGTGGACAGCATCATTTTTTCGGAGGCGCTCGAGGATCTCAAGAACGCTTACCTGTCACGCTTCACGCTCTATCACGTGCTGTCGCGGCAGCCGCAGGAGGTGGACTTGCTGCACGGGCGGCTCGATCGCGCGCGCGTGGGGCGGTTTCTGTCCACGCTGCTGCCGGTGGACGATATCGATGCCGCGTTTGTCTGCGGGCCGGCGTCGATGATCGACGAGGTCGAGCTGGCGTTGCGCGAGGCGGGGCTCGATGCGCACCGCATCCATGCGGAACGGTTTGGCGTGCCCGCCCCCGCCGCAGCGGTGCCCGCGCCGCGCGCGCAGCGCGCCGAGACGGCAGCCGGCGGAAGCGATCTGGTGGTGGTGCTCGACGGCAAGCAGCATCGCATGCGGCTGCCGGGACCCGATGCGAAAGTGCTGGACACCGCGCTGGCGGCGGGACTGGACCTGCCCTACGCGTGCAAGGGCGGCGTCTGTTGTACGTGCAGGGCGCGCGTGCTCGAGGGCGAGGTGGAGATGGAAAAGAACTACACGCTCGAGGCATGGGAAATGGCAAAGGGGTTCGTGCTGACCTGCCAGGCGCGCGCCCTCACGCCGCGCGTCGTTGTGAGCTACGACGAACGCTGAAGTCGCGCAGCGCCACGCACCGTGATTACAATGGCGGAAAACTCGCGCCCCGCATTCCCGGCATCCGCGGCGGCTCCGGCGACGCCATGCTTCGATGCGGCGTCGTTCCACCCAACCAATCACGGCCATGCAATATATCCACGTCGTCAACGGCGATGCCGCGGGCAATACGCTGCGTCAGGCGCTGGCACAAGCCTCCCGCCCCGACCCAGTCGTGGTGCTGCGCGACGATCTCGCGGTCGGGCCGCTCGCCGACGTCGATAGCACCGGGCTGATCCGGTCGGGGTTCTGGCAGCGCGTGGCGCCAAAGACCGACATCGATTTCGCGGCCGAAATGCGGCACGCGCTCGAGCAGTTGCAGGCGCTGCGCCGCGACGACAAGGAAGTCGCGATCTGGCACGGGCAGAGTGCCGCCGACCAGCTGATGCTGCGCCGGGTGGTGTCGCATCTCTATCAGGCACCGCAGCGGATCAACGAGGTGTCGATGGACCTGCGCGAGCTGGAAACGCCGCCGCAGGGCAATCTCGCGGCCATCGGCATGTATCCGGCGGCCCGTCTGGCAAGGCGTTTCTCGACGATCGCCCCCGTGTCCGTGCTGCGTCTGGGCCGGCTGGGCTACGAGTGGCAGCAGAACGTGAAGGAGAACGCCGACGTGCGGCTGTGGAAGGGCAATACGATCGTGCCCGCGGCCTATCACACGGTGGACGACGTGATTCTCGAGCGCACGCCCGACGACTGGACGCCTGCCGTACAGGTGGTGGCCAGCGTGATGGGCGCCGTGGATGGCCTGCTCGCGAGCGACTGGTTCGTATTCTGGCGGTGCCGCGAGCTGATCGGCGCGGGGCAGCTCGTGCTGCGCGGCAATGCCGACGCCATGCAGAACTGCGAGCTGCGCCGCAATCCCTCGCTGAGCGCCGAGTAACGTCAGGACGAAGCCCGCCTCCATGGCCAGAACCAAGGCGCCCGATTTCGAGGCCCAGCGCGAACAGATTCTCGAGCTTGCCGCCGCGGCGTTCGCGGCGAGCAGCTATCCCAGCACGTCGATGTCGGACCTCGCGGCCGCATGCGGGACTTCGAAGGCGCGGCTGTACCACTATTACGAGAGCAAGGAAGCGATTCTGTTCGATCTGCTCGATCGGTACACGCAGCGGCTCATGGCGGTGGTGAAGCGCGTCGAGGCCGAGGGCGAACGCCATGGGCGGACGGCCCGGGAGCGGTTTGCGGATTTGCTGCGCGCGTTCCTGGCCGAGTACGAGACCTCGCAGACGCGGCATATCGCGCTGATCAACGACGTGAAGTTTCTTGCCGACGAACAGCGCGACCGGATTCTGCAGCGCGAGCGCGATGTCGTGGCGGCGTTCGGGCGGCAGCTGCGGCTGGCTTATCCGGAGCGGGTCACGCCTGACAACCAGACACCGCTGACCATGACCGTGTTCGGCATGATCAACTGGACGTTCACGTGGCTGAAGCCCGGGGGCAAGCTGTCGTATGCGGCGTTCGCGGAGATGGTGGTGGATCTGATCGAAGGCGGGCTGGTGAAGGGGATGCCCTCACCCCCGCCCCCCTGAGGTCACGACCACTCCGCGTCCTGGTTCTTCTGGCGCTGTTCCCGGTCCTGGCGGAACATTTCTTCCAGTTCGTCGCGGGCCTGGCGGGCCAGCGAGACCAGTTTCTTCTGATCCGTGTAGTGCGGATAGAACCGGTCGATGGCCGCGATGTTGTGGCGGCGGAAGCGCAGGGCCACGTTGCGCGCGTCGGACGGGTCGAAGCCGAGGCCTTCCAGCACGCGGCGGCCCATCATCAGCGAACCTTCGAACAGTTCCCGCTCGAACGTTTCCACGCCCCGGTCCTTGAGCTGGTACACATGCGACACGTGCCGGGCCCGCGCGTAGATCCGGAGGTCCGGCCAGCGTTCGCGTACGCGGTCGATCAGCGCGAGGCTGTCCTCCATGCCATCGACGGCCACCACGAGAATCTTCGCGCGGCCCGCGCCGGCGGCCTCCAGCAGGTCTACCCGCGTGGCATCGCCGTAGTACACATTGAACCCGAACTCGCGCAGGAATTCGATCTGGTCGGGATCGTGGTCCAGCACGGTCACGCCGATGCCCTGCGCATAGAGCAGACGGCCGATGATCTGGCCGAAGCGACCGAAGCCCGCGATGATGACCGGGTCGTGCTGGGGCGGGATGACGTCGTCCGGACGGCCGCTGGCGTTCAGGCCCGGCGCCACGAAGCGATCGAACAGCAGTAGCAGCAGCGGCGTGGCGACCATCGACAGCGCGACCATCAGCACGAGCAGCGCCTCGGTCCGCTCGGGCAGCAGGCCCGCGCCGCCGGCCACCGAGAACACCACGAACGCGAACTCGCCGCCCTGCGAGATCAGCAGCGCGAACAGCATGCGCTGGCCGCGCGCGATCGCGAACCGGCGCGCCAGCAGCATCAACACCGCGGTCTTGACCAGCACGAAGCCGAGCACGAGGCCCGTCACCTGCCAGGGCGACTGGGCAAAGATGCCGAAATCGATCGACATGCCGACGGCCATGAAGAACAGCCCGAGCAGCAGTCCCTTGAACGGCTCGATATCGGCCTCCAGCGCGTGGCGGTACTCCGAGTCCGCGAGCAGCACGCCCGCGACGAAGGTGCCCAGCGCCATCGACAGGCCCACCGCGTCCATCATCAGCGCGATGCCGATGACGAGCAGCAGCGCGAACGCCGTGAACATCTCGCGCATGTCGGTCCGCGCGATGAACCGCAGCACGGGGCGGACCAGATAGCGGCCGCCCACGACGACCGCGCCCATCACGGCCACGGCCTTGGCGGCGGTCTGCCAGTGCGGCGTGCCCGAATGGAGCGCGTCCGAGGCATCGATCGCGAGCAGCGGCAGCAGCGCGATCATCGGGATCGCGGCGATGTCCTGGAAGAGCAGGATGCCGAAGCTCGCGGCACCGGCCGGCGTACTCATGAGATTGCGCTCGGCCAGCGTGGCGAAGGCGATCGCCGTGGACGACAGCGCAAGCCCGAGGCCGGCCACGAGCGCCACCTGCCACGGCGCGCCGAGCAGTGCAGCGATGCCGCCGAGCGCGAGCGCGCACGCGACGAGCTGCATGGAGCCGTAGCGGAAGATGGTCTGCTTGAGCATGCGCAGCTTCTTCGGCTCCAGTTCGAGGCCGATCACGAACAGCATCATCACGACGCCGAACTCCGAGAAATGGAGAATCGATTCGACGTTGGTGACGAGCCGCAGCGCATGCGGGCCGATGGCGGCGCCGGCGATCAGGTACCCGAGCACCGCGCCCAGCCCGAAACGGCGGGCGAGCGGCACCGCGACCACGGCGGCGACGAGGAAGACCAGCAGGGCGATGAGAAAGTCGTGCTGGGTCATGATGGCTCGATCTCCTGCGAGGCTTCGGTCTCCGGCTCGATATCGGGCGGCAGCGGCAGCGACGGCGACAGATGGCGGGCCACGTGTTCGATATGGTGGGCCAGCGCGTCGGCGTCGGCGTTGTCGGCATCGTGCAGGACGATCGGCGGCAGCCATTCCATATCGCAGCGCGTGGCGGTCTGCCGCAGCGGCAGCAGGAAGTCCTCGATGGGCCGGCCATGGATGCCCTCCGGGCCATAGGCGTCGGCCTGGCCGCCCGTGCTCACCACCGCCAGCATCGACTTGCCGCGCAGCGCGGTGCCACCCGGGCCGTAGGCCCAGCCGTACTCGAGGACGTCATCGAGCCAGAGCTTGAGCAGCGCCGGCACGCTATACCAGCGCAGCGGGAACTGGAGGACGATGGTGTCGGCCGTGGACAGCCCGCGCTGCTCGGCAACGACATCGATGTCATAGTCGACATAGCGCTTGTAGAGTTCACGGACCTCGACATGAGGCAGTGCGGCCAGGGCTTCGGCGAGCGGATGGTTGACGCGCGAGCGGCGCGGCGCGGGATGCGCATAAATCACTACGATCGGGGGCTCGGTCATCAAATCGGATGGTCTGGGCAGTGCGGCGTTGCAGCAAACCCACAACGCCAACGGGCGTGATGCAATCGTCTCACGTATAAGTCTATGAATCGATGGAAGTTTTTGATACGGCGCGACGGATGGGTCAGGTGCCGCAGGGCACAGCTTACGCGAGACTGACAAATCCACTACAATACTTTCCGCGTTGCAGCAACCTAGTGTTTGCCCGCATAACGGGTGCGCGAGGTGCTCGCGATCAGAATTTTGATCTCGCGTTGTTATACCCGGATTGCCGCAACTTGGTTGTTGCACACCATTCAACAGTAAGGACCTCAAAGTGAACCCGCTCGAACTGAGCAAGGCCGTCGGCGCAGTCTCCGACGAAGATCTTCGCCGTGCCGCCAAGGCCAGCCAGGCCGCGCAGCGCCCGAGCGTGCTGGTGCGCGAGCTTGCCGCCCATCATCGCTCGCGGCTGGTGAAGCATTTCCTCGCGCTCGGCGAGGAAGATCGCCTGCTCCGTTTCGGCCAAGCCGTCGGGAATCACGTCATCGAAGCCTACGTCGAGAGCATCGACTTCGATCACGACACCGTGTTCGGCGTCTACGACGAGCATCTGGAACTGGTGGGCGTGGGGCACTTCGCGAACCTGCGCGATAACGCCCAGGGCCGCGTGGCCGAGTTCGGCGTATCCGTGTCGAAGAGCGCGCGCGGGCGCGGCATCGGCAGCGCCCTGTTCCAGCGCGCCGCGATGCACGGCCGCAACTCGCATGTGCGCACGCTGTATATGCATTGCCTGTCGCGCAACGCCGCGATGATGCATATCGCGAAGAAGGCCGGCATGAAGGTGCAGTACGCCTACGGCGAGGCCGATGCCTATCTGGAACTGCCGCCCGCCGATACCGTCAGCCGCCTGACGGAAGCGCTCGACGAGCAGATGGCCGATCTTGACTACGTGGTCCGCCGCAACCTGCGCGACGTCCGCCGCTTTGGCCTGCGATTCTGGCGCTCGATGGTGCCGCAGAAGCGCACCGTCTGAGGCAGCGCTCCCGCCCGAATGACAACGGCGCACCACCGCGGTGCGCCGTTTGTTTTTGCGCCGTCCGCCGAGGGACGTCCGCGGAAGGATGTCCGCTCAGCCGCCGGCGACGGGGAGCGCCGTGGTGTCCTTGATCGATTCCAGCGCGAAGCTCGAGCGCACGTCGATCACCGACGGATGCGCGAGCAGCTGTTCCTGCATGAAGCGCGCAAAGTGCTCCATGTCCTCGACGTACACCTTCAGCAGCAGATCCATCTCGCCGGTCATCGCATGGCAGGCCGCCACTTCCGGCCACGTGGCGATGGCCGCGCGGAACAGGTCCAGCGGGGCCTTGCCCTTGGGCGTGCCGCCCTGCTTCTCCAGCCGGACGTTGATATAGGCCAGCAGGCCGAGCCCGATCTTGTTGGGCTCGAGCAGCGCGGCATACTGGCGAATCACGCCGATTTCCTCGAGCCGCCGGATGCGGCGCAGGCAGGGGCTCGGCGACAAATTCACGCGCTCCGCCACTTCGAGGTTCGTCAGCCGTCCATTGGTCTGCAGCACCTCGAGGATCTTGCGATCGATCTTATCCAGCTCCACCTTGCTCACGGTTTGTTGCTCCGCAATATGTTTGTCGGCAATTTTTTTGCGCAAATTTAACAAGTCGTGCACAAGCCTGCAATTTTTTTGATGCGGGACCCGTACTTTCCCCTAGCCCGCGCCAGCGCGGGGCTACCGTAATGGACAGGCAAGAGTGGTGCCAACGCCTTGCGCCGGCAACCCTGAGCCGGCGCGGGGAATGAAAAAAGCGACCCCGCGGGGTCGCTTTTCGCTGGCACTACGGGCGGCTTAGTTCGCTGCCGGCGCCGAGGCCGGGGGCGGGCCGCGGCGCTTCGGGCCGTCCTTCGGGCCGTCGCGATGCATCTTCGCCATGGCCTTCTGGATCTCGTCCTGCGTGACCTTGCCGTCCTTGTTCACGTCGATCTGGTCGAAATGCGCGGCCATGCGCGGGAACGCGGCCTTCATCTCGTCGCGGGTCAGCGCGCCGTCACCGTTCTTGTCCGCTTCCTTGAACCTGGCGTCGAACTTTGCCTTCATCTCGGTACGGCGGGCTTCCCACTGCGCCTTGTGATACGCGGCCAGTTCGGCCTTGTCCAGCTTGCCGTCGTGGTTCGTGTCGATCTTGTTGAAGACCGCATCGGCTTCGGCCTTCGAGATCGCGCCGTCGCCGTCGGTGTCCACCGACTTCAGCCACATGCCGCCACCATGGTGGTGCCGGTGTTCGCCGCGCATTTGGCCGGGGCCGCCTGCGGGCGGTGCCGGCTGGGCGGAGGTCGCCGGCGGTGCGGTAGGCGCCGTGGGCGCGGTGGTGGTCTGGGCGAAGGCGGCGCCTGCTGCCAGGAACAGCGCCGACGTGGCCAGGAAGGTCTTGATCGTGCGGGTCTTCTGCATGCGTTGCATATCCGTGCTCCTCTTCATGCGTTGTGCATGTACGGATTAGAACGCAGCGGATCCCGCGAAGTTGGCGCTTTTAATACGATGTTACCGGGCTCACAGAAGTCGCACTTCGCCGTAATCGGACGAAATCGAAGCCATATATTGCGCTAACAATGCGTTACGGCTGGCCGTCCAAATCAGTCCTTGGGGATGGTCTGGTCGGCCGGGATGCCTTGCGGCGTGTACCCCGGAGGCGCAGGAATGGGCTGCGACTGCGAGGGGATCTGCTGAGGATAAGGTTGCTGCTGCGGCACGAACGGCTGCTGCGGGATCGTCGCCGGCTGGCTGACGGTTGGCGCGGGCGCCGGTGCGGCCGGGGTGGGCATCGGGGTGGACAGCGGCGCCGCGGCCCCCGAAGGTGGTACGGCCGGGAGGCCCGAGGCGCGACCCGCGAGCGCGTTGTTCTGGATCGGCAGCGCGATTTCCTGGCGCGCGCCGTTTCGTTCGATCACGATGCCACGGCCACGGATTTCGACGACCTTGATCTGCGGCGACAGCGCGGCGCCCACGCGCACGGCCTTCGGCGCGCCCCCGTCGAGCGACAGGATGGCCGCGCTGGGGCCGGAGCCATCGACGTTCGCGACGACACCGATCAGTTGCACGTCGCGGACACCCGTCTGCACGGTGCCGCCGAACAGCGTGGCAATCGCGCCGGTTTCGACGGCCTCCGTCTGCGCGACGCGCGCGGTGTTGGGCACCGCGATCGTCTTCATCGCACTGAAAGTGAGTACCCAGTGCGTCGCGAGCGCGCAGAGGGCAACGAAGCATACGAGGCTTGCAAGCCTCGGCAGCCAGGCGGCGGAGGGGTCGAAGCGGAAGGCAGGCCGGGAAATCGCAGGCACGGGTACGCGGGGTCGGATGAGATCAGGCGCCAAGCGTACCAGAGCCATGCGGCAACTGTCTGTCACACAAGACCGACAATTGCCGCCTTCGACGCAGTCAGAGCAGATCGTCGAGCAGGTCCGGGCCGAACACCTCGCGATGGATGTTCTGCACGGGCACGCCCGCGGAGATCAGCGCATGGCGCTGCGCCTGCATGAAGCCGAGCGGTCCGCACAGGTAGAAGCGCCCATCGGCGAACGCCGCGGTGTCGCGGTGGTCGAGCAACGCGCGGATGGGCATGGTCCCGGCATGGTCGTAGTCGCGGCCCGCGACGTCGGCGTCCGTCGGCGTTTCATAGCTGATGTGGGTACGCAGTTTCGTGAGACGTTCCCGCGCCCACCCGAGGTCGGCCCGGTGCGCGTGGTGGCCGCCGTGGCGCGCGGCGTGGGCGAACAGCACGGGACGGTCCGGCTGCTCGACCGCGAGCGTGCGCAGGACCGACAGCATCGGGGTGATCCCGATGCCGGCGGACAGCAGCGCGATCGGCGAACGGTCGTCGATCTCCGGCGTGAACTCGCCCCACGGCGTGCTCACGTGGAGCGTTGCGCCGACCTGGACGTTGTCGTGCAGCCAGTTGGAGACCGCGCCTTCGGGCGTCTCGGCGCTGCCGGTTTCGCGCTTGACCGAGATGCGCCAGGTCGGCAGGCCGCGTTCGGCCGACAGCGAATACTGGCGCAGCTGGCGACGGCCGTCCGGGAACGTGGCTTCCACGCTGATGTACTGGCCGGGCTCGAAGTCGCGCAGCGGCTTGCCGTCCGGCGATGCCAGCGTGAGCGACGCCACGGTCTCGCTCTGTTCCTCGCGCGCGACCACGCGCACCGGCAGCAGCTGGCCCGCGGCCATGCCGCTGCGATCGTAGAGGCGCGACTCGGCGGCGATGAATTCGCCGGCCAGCAGCCAGTACGCCTCGTCCCACGCGGCAATGAGTTCGGGCGTCGCGGCATCCCCGAGCACGATCTTGATCGCGCCGATCAGGTACTTGCCCACGATGGGATAGTGCGCGGGGGTCAGTCCCACGGCGACGTGCTTGTGGACGATGCGTTCGATGACGGGCGCGAGCGCGCCGGCGTTGTCGATGTTGGCCGCATAGGCGAACAGGCCCGATGCGAGCGACTGCTGCTGCGACCCGTTGGCCTGGTTGCCCATATTGAACAGGCGGGTCAGCTCCGGGCGCGCCGCGAACATGTCCGCGTAGAAGCGCGTCGTGATGGCCACGCCGTGCTGGCGCAGGACGGGGATGCTTGCATCGATATAGGGGCGGGAAGCAGCGGACAACATCAGGAGAACTCCGGTTTATTCATGCATTGCAAATGCATGATTTCGCTCACAATAAAGCCGGCACAAGCATTGCGGCAAACCTCCGCTCAGGCCGTGCGCCGGCTCAGATAATCGCGATGCAGGCTGATGATCGACTCGGCCGTCCGGCCGTTGCCGGAGACCTCGCCCAGCGTAATGCCGTCGAGCGCGCGGTAGAAGGACTCTTCGGCCTCGTCCAGCGCGCGCTTGAGCCGGCAGTTGCCGTTCAGCGCGCAGGGCGGATCCGCGCAGTCGATGATCGACCGGTGCCCTTCCAGTTCGCGCAGGATCGTGCCAACGGACAGGCGCTCGGCGCCGGGGCCGAGCTGCAGCCCGCCGTGCCGGCCACGCGTCGCGGTCAGCCAGCCCAGCTTCGACAGCCGCGCCGCCACCTTGACGAGGTGGTTGTGCGAGATATCGAACTGCTGGCCGACCTCGGCGATGGTGATCGGCCGGCTGCCGTCGCCGCGGGATACGTACATCAGCATCCGGAGCGCGTAGTCGGAGAATCGGGTCAGTTGCATCGTGAGGGCAATGATAGATAACATGTATTTCAAATGCAAGATTTAGTTGCCCTGCAACACGAGGGATCCAACCGGGCGCGGATCGACGAAATGTGGAACGGAATGCGCCCGCACATCAAACGGTCATGCCCGTGGCGTTATACTGGCTGGCCATTCCGGCCACGCCGACGCTGCCCGGCGGGGATGATCCCGGCACACCAGGCACGAGGCCAGACACGATGCAAAGATTCGCCACCTCCCTCCTTCAAGCCCCACGCGCCTCACGTTCCCGACTCGCCCGCGCCGGGCGCGCGCGCGGCTTCACCCTGATCGAAATCATGGTGGTGATCGTGATCCTCGGGGTGCTGGCGGCGCTGGTGGTCCCCAAGATCATGAGCCGCCCGGACGAGGCGCGGGTCGTGGCCGCGCGCCAGGACATCTCGTCGATCATGCAGGCGCTCAAGCTGTACCGCCTCGACAACGGCCGCTATCCGACGACCGAGCAGGGCCTGCCCGCGCTGGTCTCCAAGCCGACCACCGAGCCCGTGCCCAACAACTGGAAGGGCGAGGGTTACCTCGAGAAGCTGCCCAAGGATCCCTGGGGCCATCCGTACCAGTACCTGAACCCCGGCGTGCGCGGCGAGATCGACGTCTTCAGCTTCGGTGCCGACGGCCAGGCCGGCGGTGCCGCCAACGACGCCGACATCGGTAACTGGGACTAAGCCACCCGCCTCCGATGCGCCGACATTCCCTTGCCACCCGCGGCTTCACGCTGCTGGAACTGCTGGTGGTCATGGTGATTGCCGGCATCGTGATCTCGCTGGTCGCCGTCAATGCCTCGCCGAACGAGCGTGGGCGCATTCTCGACGACGGCCAGCGCATTGCCCGCCTGTTCGAGCTCGCGCAGGAAGAAGCGCAGCTCGGCGCGCGCCCGATCGCCTGGGAAGGCAACTCGTCGGGATGGCGCTTTCTGGAAGCCACGCCGCAGGGCTGGCAGCCGATGCGCACCGACGTGTTCGCGCCGGGCCGCTGGCGCCTGGCCATGGACAGCGTGGCGATCGTCGAGGGCGGCCGCTCCGGCGGCAACGGTATCTTCCGGCTCGTCTTCGGCCGCGAACTCGTCGATGGGCCGCAGCGGCTGGTACTCGTGCGCGGCCCGATCCGCGTCGAGGTGACTGGCGACGGCAGCGGCCGGTATCTCGCCACGGCGCGGCCATGATCCAACGCAAGCGCCCCGCGCGGGGCTTCACCCTGATCGAGGTCCTCGTCGCGCTCACCATCCTCGCGGTCGCGCTGACGGCGGCCATGCGCGCCATGGGCTCCATGGTGGAAGCCGGCATCTCGCTGCAGACGCGCATGCTGGCCGAATGGAGCGCCGAGAATCACCTCGCCACGCTGCGCCTGTCCAAGACATGGCCCGAACCGGGCACGCGCGGGTACGATTGCCCGCAGGGCGGCACGCCGCTGTGGTGCGAGGAGTCGGTCTCCGGCACGCCGAACCCGTCTTTCCGCCGCGTGGAAATCGCGGTCTACCCTTCCGCCGCGAACAAGTCCGTGCGCCTCGCGTGGCTCGTCACCATCGTCCCCAATGAAACGCGCAACATGCTCTGACCGGTCGCGCGCACGCGGCTTCACGCTGCTGGAGATGCTGGTCGCGATCACGCTGCTGGCCGTGATGGCCGTGATCGGCTGGCGCGCGCTCGACTCGCTGACGCGCAGCCGAGAACGGCTGACCGACCACGACCTGCGGCTCGACGCGCTCAAGGTGCTGTACGGCCAGCTCCAGTCCGATTGCGAGCATCTGGCCACCGCGTCGCTGCTGCAGGCGAGCCCGCTGGAACTTGGGCCGGGACAGCTGCTGATGGTGCGCGACCGCCGGGACACGGGCCAGCCGACGGCTTGGCAGGTCATCGCCTACCGGCTCGACGGCAATACGCTGGTACGCGCCGCGAGCCCCTACCTGGCCTCACGCAACGAAGTGCGCGGCGCGCTGCTGAATATGCGGCAGGCCGCCGGACAGGCCGTGCAGGTGCGGCCGCTCGTGCGCGACGTCAACAACATGTTCGCCCGCGCGTGGGTGGAGCCGGGCGGATGGCAGGCCGACACGGGACGGATCTACGGCGCGCTGATTCAGGGCAATGCCGCGGCCAGCGCCGCCGCGGCGGCGAACGCGGCGATCGCCGGGGCGACCGGCGCGAGCGATGCCGAGGCGAATTTCGGCAATGTCGCCACCGCGACCGCGATTCGCGCGGTGGAGCTGACGATTTTCGCGCGCATGGGCGACGGCGATTCGCCACGGCAGTTCCAGAAGGTCTGCATGACGGGGCTATGACCGTGCGCGACATCCATCCACCCCGCCCCGCCCGCCCTGCCCCGACCGCGCGTCTCCACGGCCGCGCCCAGCGTGGCGCTGCGGTCGTGACGGCGCTGCTCATGGTCACGCTGGCCGTGGTGGTCGTCTCCGGCATGCTGTGGCGGCAGCAGGTGCAGATCCGCTCGATCGAGAACCAGCGGCTGCTCGCACAGGCCACCTGGATTCAGCGCGCGGCCGTGGACTGGGCCCGGCTGATCCTGCGTGACGACCAGCGCCGCTCGCAGGTCGACTACATCGGCGAGCCGTGGTCGGTGCCGGTGGCGGAGACCAAGCTGTCGGACTTCCTCGGTGCCGGGTTGCGAACCGATCAGGCCGGCGAGACCTCGTTCCTGTCCGGCCGCATCATGGACGCGCAGGCGCGATTCAATCTGACGAACCTGGTGCTGCGGACCGCCGATGGCGAAACCCGCGCCTACAGCATCGACAACACGCAGATGGTCGCGTTCCAGCGGCTGCTGCAGACCCTCGGCCTCAATGCCGGGCTGGCGGAGCCCACCGCGCAGTACATGGTGCGCGCGGCCCGCGGCACGAGCAGCAATGGCGAGCCCGCGCCGCGCCCGCCGGAAAGTGCCGACGACCTGCTCGCGGTGCCGGGCTTTACGCCGGACATGGTCGCGCTGCTGGAGCCGTTCGTGGCCGTGCTGCCCGAGTCCACGAAGGTGAATGCCAACACTGCCGATCCCGAGGTGCTCGCGGCGGTCATCAACCTGCCGATCGACAAGGCGCGCGAACTGGTGCGCCAGCGCGACCGCGCGTATTTCAACAACACCAACGACATCGTCAACCAGCTGTCCGCGATTGCCCCGCAGGTGAATGCGAGCACCGCCACGAGCCGGCTCGACGTGCGCACGCATTACTTCTTCATCTACGGGCTGGTCCGGCACGAGCGCGCGAACCGGCTGCAGGTGTCGCTGGTGTTCCGCGCGGACGTGCTCGGTAGCGGCAATACGACACGCGTGGTGTGGGTGCACGACGCCGACCGTCTGCCCGAGGTGCGCTAGACGGGGTGCCGCCCGCCGGGGGATTTGACTAGCGCTAAATCTGGGCCTGCACAATCGGACGGGCTGCTATTGACGCCAGTTAGTCACACAGGCAAGGTATGCTGCTGCGCCTGCCTGGCGCACCGGTTATCCAGACCGCTTCGGGGCGGCCGTCCGGAAGCGTCTTCGTGCGATCCGACGCGATACAAGCCCGCTGCAAGTCCATAAGTATTCCCTGAATTCAAGGATATTTTGAGTACCACCCTCTACGTCCGCCTGCCGCAACGGCCGCATGACCAGCCGCAACCGTGGCAGCTCGGCGCGATGCCTTTTGCATTGGTACGCACGCCCGTGGGGGACAAGAGCCGCCGCGTCGGCGACGCCAGCGCGCTCGATCTGTTGCGCGAAGGCCACGCTTCGGTGTCCGAACTGCCGGCGGCGGATCGTCTCGTCCTGATCGTCGCCGCGAGCGACGTGCTGCTGACCACGGCCATGGTGCCGCCGCTGCCGCCGGCCCGCCTCAAGCTTGCGCTGCCGAATCTGGTCGAGGATGCGCTCGCGACCGATGCCCAGCCGTGCCATATCGCGATCGGCCCGGGTCTGGAGCCCGGCGCGCCGCCGCGCGGCGCACGGCGGCGGCTGCTGATGGTGGCCGACCGGGCGTGGCTGCGGGCGGTACTCGACGCATTTGCCGATCACAAGCACCGCCGGCGCCATGTGGTGCCCGCCCAGTTGTGTATTCCGCTGACACCGCTGGCGTCGCCGCAGGTCCTGCGCAAATACGAGCCGAAGCTCGCGACGGCGACCGAGGGCGCGGATGCCGAGGTCGATCCGCTGGCGGATCCCGAGGACGAGAGCGAGGACCAGGGCGCGGACCAGCGCGCCATCGACGGCGCTTCAAACGGTGCCGGGGTCGCGGCCGGAGGGGCTGCGGTCGCGCCCGTACAGCTGGCGACGCTCGTGGTCGAGGGCGCCACGGCGGCCCTCGCGGACTCCGCGTCGCTGCTCGAGAACGCGCCCGCCACCCGCATCGGCAATGGCCGGCTCTGGCAGGTGACGGTGCGCACGGGCGCCTATGACGGCTACGGCCTGCTGCTCGGCGACGACGCGCTGGCCGCGTGGCAGGCCCTTGCGCCGGCCGGGCGCTGGCACGGCGACCGCGCCGCGCTCGCGCATGCGCCGGTCCCCGCGCTCTACGAACGCCGGCATACGGGCCGCGCGCCCCGGCCGCTGGACGACTGGCGCGTCTGGCTCGAGGGTGCCGAGGATTGCCTGCGGCAACGCGACCTCGACCTCGCGCAGTTCGAATTCGCGCAGGGCCGCATCGACCGCTGGAACCTGCGCGCGTGGCGCCTGCCGCTGGTGCTGGCCTGCGGCGTGCTGCTCGTGCAGCTGATCGGCATGAACGTGCACTGGCTGATGCTGCGCAAGGAGCGCGATCAGCTGGAAGCCGCGCAAACCCAGGCCCTGCGCACGGCATTTCCGCAGATCCCGGTCGTGATCGACCCGCCGTTGCAGATGCGCCGGCAGGTGGAGCAGCTGCGGCTGGCCTCCGGGCGCAGCACGCCCGACGATTTCCTGCCGCTCGCGGACCGCTTCGCCAGCGCCGCGCGCAGCCTGGCGCCCGATGCGCTGCAGGCGCTCGAGTATCGCGGCCACACGCTGTACGTGACGCTGAAACCCGGCACCGACACGAACGCGCTGCGCAATAGCGTGCGCCAGTCGGGCCTGCAGATGGATGAAGACAAGAACCCGCCGGACGCGATGACGCGCGCCACCGGCACGCCCGGGCCCGCGGGCTCGCGCTGGACGGTGAAGCCCGGATCATGAAAGACAAGACAAATACCGGGATGAACACGGGCAAAGCCGCCGCGCGCGGCAAGGGCCCGCGCGGGGCCAACGTGATGGCGCGCTTCGCGCGGCTGCGTCCCCGCATTCCCGAGCGCTGGCACGAACGGTTCGATGCCTTCTGGGAAGCCCGCAATCCGCGCGAACAGGCGATTCTCGGCGGCGGCTCGCTGATCCTGCTGCTGGTGGTCGGTTACACGGTGCTGTGGGAGCCTGCCGCCGCCGGTCGCGTGGCGCTGGCCAAAACGCTGCCCGGCCTGCGCGCCAGTCTCGCGGAAATGGAAACGCTTGCGCAGGAAGCACGCGGCCTGTCCGCGAGCCCCGCGCCGTCGCTGCGCGGCGATGCGCTGACGCAGGCATTGCAGGACAGCCTCGGCCAGCACGGCCTCAAGGCCACGCGGCTGGCAACGACCGGGGACAACGCGGTGCAGGTGCAGTTGGAGAAGGTGGCGTTCGGATCGGTGGCGAGCTGGCTGCAGGACGTACGCCTGCAACAGCGCCTCAAGGTCACGGATGCGCGGTTCCAGTACGTCGGCGCCACCGCGCTGGTCAACGTCACCGCCACACTGCAAGGCCCTGGCGCCGGCGGGCGCAACTGATGGCCCGGCTGGAGTCCCTGCGGCTGCCGCGCCGGCGCCGGCGCGAGTCGAACGTCTGGCGGCGCGTGCGATGGGCGCTGCTGGGCGTGATGGTGGTCATCGCCACGCTGATCGCGCAGTTGCCCGCCGCCTGGCTGGCGGACAGCGTGGCGGCACGATCGGGGCAGCGCGTGCTGCTGGCCGACGCGGCCGGCACGATCTGGCACGGCAGCGCCACGCTGGCGCTGTCGGCCGGCGCGGGCAGCCAGACCGCAACCGTATTGCCGGGGCGGCTGGCGTGGTCCGTGCCGTTCTGGCCGCTGCTCACGGGCACGCTGCGCGTGGTCGTGTCGCATGACCACTCGCTGGCCGCGCCCGTCGCGCTGGCGGTGACGCCGCGCGGATGGACCGCGCAGGCCGGCGCGATGCGCCTGCCCGCGTCGCTGCTGGAGGGCGTGGGCGCACCGTTCAATACGCTGCGCCCCGACGGGCAGATGCGGCTGGACTGGACGGCGATGCGCGGACGCTTTGCCGACGGCGCGCTCGAGGGTCATCTGACCCTGCGCATCGAGCAAGTATCATCGGCGGTCAGCCGGCTGCGGCCGCTGGGCAGCTACCGCGCCGAGATCGACTGGACCGGCACGGCGGGAAGACTGGAATTGAAGACCATGGCGGGGCCGCTGTACCTGGAGGGCAGCGGCACGCTGGGCAAGCCGGCACGATTCGATGGAACGGCGAAGGCCGATCCCGATGCGGCCGCGCAACTGGCTGGGCTGCTGAGCCTGCTGGGACGACGAGAGGACAATGTGACAAGGCTGCGCTTCTGAACTACGACGCATCCGAAGCCGGCTGGAACCGATTATGAAAACCCAAGCACACCGACCCTTCATCCGCACCGCCCTCGCGCGCGCCACCGCCCTGCTGTGCGGCCTTTCCCTGCTTGCGCCCGCGCCGCTCTGGGCGCAGCAGGCCGACGTCTCGCCGCCAAGCCGGGACCAGGTTGTGCTGAACTTCGTCAACGCGGACCTCGACTCCGTGGTCAAGGCGGTGGGCCAGGCGACAGGCAAGAACTTCGTGATCGACCCGCGCGTCAAGGGCACCGTGAACCTGGTGACCGAACAGCCGGTGTCGCGCGCGCAGGCGCTCGAGACACTCGGCTCCGTGCTGCGCATGCAGGGCTACGCGATGGTCGAGAGCAACGGCTTCACCAAGGTCGTGCCCGAAGCCGACGCCAAGCTGCAGGGCTCGCCGACCGTGATCGGCGGCGCGGCGGGACGCGGCGACCAGGTCGTGACGCAGGTATTCCGGCTCAACTACGAGTCCGCGAACAACCTCGTGCCCGTGCTGCGGCCGATGATCGCGCCGAACAACACGATTACCGCGTACCCGGCCAACAACACGCTCGTCATTACCGACTACGCCGACAACCTGCGCCGCCTGGCCCGCATCATCGCGGCCGTCGATGCGCCGGCGACCGGGGAAGTCGAGATCGTGCCGCTCAAGAACGCGATTGCCAGCGATGCGGCCCTCACGCTGCAGAAGCTGCTCGATCCGTCCGCGGCCGGCGGCACCGCGGCGGCGGGTACGGGCGATTCGAGCCTGCGCACGACCGTGGTGGCCGAGCCGCGTAGCAATTCGCTGATGATTCGCGCGTCGAGTCGCGCGCGCGTGCAACAGGCGCGCATGCTGATCGAGAAGATCGATCAGCCCTATGCGCGCCCCGGCAATATCTGGGTCGTGCCGCTGCGCAATGCCGATGCGGTGAAGCTCGCGGCCACGCTGCGCGCGATCGTCGCGGCCGACAGCAGTTTTGCGTCCACGACGCAGCCTGGCGGCGCGGGCGGCACGGCCGCCGCGGGCGCGGGGGGTTACGCGCAGTCGCAGGGCTCGCAGACTGGCGGGCAGTTTGGTGGCAGCAGCTCGGGCGGGTACGGCGGTTTCGGCAGCAGCGGCAGCCGGTCGGGCAGCGGGTCGAGCTTCGGCAGCGGCGGCGGCAATGCGTTCTCCGCGTCGTTCGCCACGAACCAGCAGCCGACCACGGGCGGCATCATCCAGGCCGATCCGGCGACCAATACGCTGATCATCACGGCGACGGAACCGGTCTACCGGAACCTGCGCAGCGTCATCGACGACCTCGACCAGCGCCGCGCGCAGGTCTATATCGAGTCGATGATCGTCGAGGTGACGGCCAACAACTCGGCCGAGCTGGGCATTCAGTGGCAGGGGCTGCTGAGCTCGGACAACAACAATACGGGCGTGTTCGCGGGCACGAACTTCGGGGTGGGCGGGCAGAACATCCTCAACCTGACCGGTGCCGTCGCCGCGTACAACCAGAATCCGACGGCGGGACTCGCCGCGGCAAGCCAGTTCGTCCCGTCGCTGGGCGGCCTGAACCTCGGCATCGTGAATCGCGCGATCGGGCTGGGCGCGCTGCTGCGCGCGCTCGGGACCAATTCGAGCGTCAACCTGCTGTCCACGCCGAACCTGATCACGCTCGAGAACGAGGAAGCGAAGATCCTGATCGGCCAGAACATCCCGATCACGACGGGCTCGTACGCGCAGACCGGCAGCACGTCTACCGTGACGCCGTTCAACACGTTCGACCGCAAGGACGTCGGTATCACGCTGCGCGTGCGCCCGCAGATCACCGACGGCGGTCTCGTGAAGTTGCAGATCTATCAGGAATCGTCATCGGTGTTGAACGGCACGCAGAACAATACGTCGGGCCCGACCACCAATGTGCGGTCGATCGAGACGAACGTGCTCGTCGACGACGGCCAGATCATCGTGCTGGGCGGCCTGATCCAGGACAATGCCACCGAGAACGTGCAGAAGGTCCCCGGCCTTGGCGATCTGCCGTGGATCGGCGGCCTGTTCCGCTACGAGAGCAAGGTTCGCGAGAAGACCAACCTGCTCGTATTCCTGCGGCCCTACGTCATGCGTACCGGCGCGGCGACCGATCGGCTCGCGCAGGACCGTTACGATTTCATGCGTGCGCAGCAGTCCGGCTTCGTGCCGCAGAACATCATGATCCCTCAGCGCGACACGCCGCAGCTGCCGCCGGCCGAGGCGCCGACCGCACCATTTGTCGATCCGCGCAGCACCACGCCGCTGGCCCCGCCGCTGCCGCTGCAGCAGACGCCGCAGCCGCTGACGCCGCCGCAGCAGGTGCCGGATCCGGCGCTGCAGCCGTCGCGGCCGCTGTCGCAGCGCTCGAATCCGGCCGTGGCGCTCGCCGATGCGTTCTCGCGCGGCCCCATCAACTAAAGTCCTGTCATGGCCACCGACGTATCCACCCAGCCTGACGAGACCGACCTCGCGCCCGGCACGCCCGACGCGCTGGACGCGCTCGAGCCGCCCTCGGCCGTTGCCGCGCGGCTCGTGCCGTACAGCTTTGCCCGCGAAGCCGGGCTGCTGATCGCGCACCAGCGTCCCGATGGCCTCGAGGTCTGGGTCAGCCGCGCCACGGCCCCGTCCGCGCTGGCCGAAGTGACCCGCGTCCATGGCGCGCTGCGCCTGCGCGTGCTGGAGCCGGAAGCGCTCGAACGCGCGATGTCCGATGCCTATAACCGCCAGGACGGCAGCGCCGCGCAGGTGGTTGGCGAGGTGGAGGGCGAAGTCGATCTGTCCCGGCTGATGCAGGACATTCCGGCGGTCGAGGATCTGCTCGAATCCGAAGACGACGCGCCGATCATCCGCATGATCAATGCGCTGCTCACGCAGGCCGCGCGCGAAGGCGCCTCCGATATCCATATCGAGCCGTTCGAGTCGTCCTCGGTGGTGCGCTTCCGCGTGGATGGCACGCTGCGCGACGTGGTGCGGCCCAAGAAGGCCCTTCACGGCGCGCTGATCTCGCGGATCAAGATCATGGCGCAGCTCGACATCGCCGAGAAGCGACTGCCGCAGGATGGCCGTATCACGCTGCGCGTGGGCGGGCGTCCGGTGGACGTCCGCGTCTCGACGCTGCCGACCGGCCACGGCGAACGCGCGGTGCTGCGTCTGCTCGACAAGGAAGCGGGTCGCCTCGACCTTGCCAAGCTCGGCATGGCGCGCGAGACGCTCGTCAATTTCGATCACCTGATCCACCAGCCGCACGGCATCGTGCTGGTGACGGGGCCGACCGGTTCGGGCAAGACGACCACGCTGTACGCGGCGCTGTCGCGGCTGGATTCGCACACGACCAACATCATGACCGTGGAGGATCCGATCGAGTACGACCTCGACGGCATCGGTCAGACGCAGGTCAATCCGCGGATCGACATGACGTTCGGCAAGGCCCTGCGCGCGATCCTGCGGCAGGATCCGGACGTGGTGATGATCGGGGAAATCCGGGATCTCGAGACCGCGCAGATCGCGGTGCAGGCATCGCTGACGGGCCACCTCGTGCTGGCCACGCTGCACACGAACGATTCGGCCTCGGCGGTCACGCGTCTCGTCGATATGGGGATCGAGCCGTTCCTGCTGTCGTCGTCGCTGCTCGGCGTGCTCGCGCAGCGGCTGGTACGCCGGCTGTGCCCGCACTGCAAGCGCGAAGAGGTCATCGAGGTCACCGCCGCGGAGGCCGAGGTGTTGCGCACCGAGGGCAAGCCGCTGCAGCGCGTCTGGCACGCGGTGGGTTGCGACAAGTGCGGCAATTCGGGTTACCAGGGGCGGATGGGTGTCTACGAACTGCTGAGCGTCGATGACGAGATTCGCACGATGATCCATCGACAGGTGCCGGAGTCCGAGATCAAGCAGGCCGCGCTGGCCAAGGGCATGCACACGATGCGTGGCGATGCGCAGCGCTGGATCGACAGCGGCGCGACGGCACTCGAGGAAGTGCTGCGCGTCACGCGCGATTAGCCCCGGAGCCTGACGCAGCATGCCCGCATATCGTTACGAAGCCGCGGACGCCGCCGGACGCGCCGATCGCGGCGTCATCGAGGCCGACAGTCCCAAGCAGGCGCGCAGCCAGCTGCGCGCGCGCGGGCTCACGCCCATCATCGTGGATCCGCTCGCGGGCAGCGGCATGGCCAAGCGGACCGGCGGCGCGCTGTTCGTGCGCCGGCTCAGCACGCAGGAGCAGGCGCTGTTCACGCGGCAGCTGGCCAGCCTGATCGTGTCCGGACTGCCGCTCGACGAAGCGCTCGGCGCGCTCGCCGACCAGGCCGAGCGGCAGTACGTGCACGAACTGCTCGCCGGCATTCGCGCCGAGGTCATGGGCGGCAGTTCGCTGTCCGTGGCGCTGTCCCAGCATCCGAAGGACTTTCCCGATATCTACCGCGCGCTCGTGTCGGCCGGTGAGCATTCGGGGCATCTGGGGCTCGTGCTCGAGCGGCTGGCGACCTATATCGAGACGCGCAACACGCTGACCTCGAAGATCCGGCTCGCGTTCACCTATCCGGCGATCGTCACGGTGGTGGCGTTCGCGATCGTGATCTTCCTGCTGTCGTACGTGGTGCCGCAGGTCGTCAGCGTGTTCGCCAACACCAAGCAGAAGCTGCCGACGCTGACGATCGTCATGCTGGCACTGTCGGACTTCGTGCGGAACTGGTGGTGGGCGGCGCTGGGCGTGATCGCGGTCATCGCGCTGATCGTCCGCAGTCTGCTGCGGCAGCCCGATGTCCGGCTCGCGTGGCATCGCTGGCTGTTGACGGCACCGCTGATGGGCAAGCTGATCCGCGGGTACAACACCGCGCGGTTTGCGAGCACGCTGGCGATTCTCGTATCGGCTGGCGTGCCGATTCTGCGCAGCCTGCAGGCGGCCGGCGAGACGCTGACCAATCAGGCGCTCAAGACCAACGTCGATGATGCGACCACGCGCGTGCGCGAAGGCGCGTCGCTGGCGCGCGCGCTGGCGGCGCAGAACCAGTTTCCGCCCGTGCTCGTGCATCTGATTCGCTCGGGCGAGGCGACCGGCAACCTGCCGGTGATGCTCGAGCGGGCCGCCACCGGCGAGGGGCAGGAGCTCGAGCGGCGGACACTGTTCCTGACCAGCCTGCTCGAACCGCTGTTGATCCTGACGATGGGCGTCGTGGTGCTGCTGATCGTGCTGGCGGTGCTGATGCCGATTATCGAGATCAACCAGCTGGTGCGCTGAGGATTAGCCCTCCGCCTTCTTTGAGCCCTCCGCCTTCTTTGGGGCGCGCTTTCGCGGTGCGCGCTTGGCGGGGGCCTTCCTCGCGGGGGCCGGGGCCGCCTCGTCCGCTTCCGGTGTGTCGATAGCTGGAGCGACGGCCGGCTCGGATTCGGGCTCGGATTCGGGCTCGGCCACCGGCGCGGTTTCCGGTCTGGCCGATACCACCGTATTGCCCGGCGCCGCGAACACCGATGCGTCGATCGGCCAGGGCTTGTCGCCGAGGGTCACCTCGGGACGCCGCGTGCGCTTGCCGCGCGAGCGGGACTGCCGGGGTGCCTCGTCTTCCCCCTCGTCCACGGTTTCCGGAATCAGCGTCGATGCCGAGCCCGCGTTCTCTTCCACTTCCGGGGTCAGGGTGACCGGTGCCGGTTCGGGCGTAAGGTCGAGGTCGAGATCCGATTCGGGTTCGTCGTCGAAGTCAGGCGCCGCGGCGGGTACGGCCGGCGCGTGGTCCACCTCGTCCAGATCGACGCCGAAGGCGGCGTCCGACGCAGGCGCGGGTACGGGGCGCTGCGGCGGTTTCACGTCCTGTCCGCCACCCTTGTTGCGCTTCTTCAGGCGTACCCAGATCGTCTTGTTGTTGCCGCCGTTGCGCGTCTCCACCTCGAACAGGCCCGTGGCCGCCACGAGTTCCGAGAGCTTGCCGTAGCCATAGTTGCGCGAATCGAATTCGGGCGCCTGCTTGGCGATGTGGTTGCCCATGCCGCCCAGCGTCGACCAGCCGTCCTCGTCGGACACCGCCTTCGAGGCGCTCTGCAGCAGGCGCACGAGGCGCGAGTCCTGGCGCAGTTCGCCCGTGTTGCGGCGGCGGGCCGGTGCCACCGCGCCCTCGGCGCCGTCCACCCCCTCGACACCCTCCACACCTTCCACATCCACTTCGGCGCGCAGCACGTCCGAGTAGATGAACTTGTCGCAGGCCGTGACGAAAGGCTTGGGCGTCTTGCGCTCGCCGAACCCATAGACCGTCAGGCCCTGCTCGCGGATACGGGAGGCCAGGCGCGTGAAGTCGCTGTCGGACGACACGATGCAGAAGCCCTGGAAGCGGCCCGTGTACAGCAGGTCCATCGCGTCGATGATCATCGCGCTGTCGGTGGCATTCTTGCCGACCGTGTAACGGAACTGCTGGATCGGCTGGATCGAGTGCGACAGCAGCTTTTCCTTCCATCCGGCAAGGTTGGGCTTGGTCCAGTCGCCGTAGATGCGCTTGACGGCGGCGACGCCGTACTTGGCGACTTCGGCCAGCAGGCCTTCCACGATGGCGGGCGTCGCGTTGTCGGCGTCGATCAGCACGGCCAGGGTCGCGGTGCCCTGGCGGGGAACAATGGTCATGTCGTTTGCGGAATAAGCGGCCGGGCGAATCTGGCGGTCTGTGCGATGCGGCGCATGCGCATCTTTGGCTCGGGAAAGACACCCGGTGGTGCGGTCTTGGATGCAACGCAGTGTACACGCGATAGACCTGTCCTTAGGGGAAACCATGGGGGATCTGGCCCGTTTTATGCTGCATGGCAAGGTACCGCCGGCGCGGCGGCAGTGCTACCATCCGCGCAGAGACACAGTCACGCGGCGCCTTCACAAGAGGCAATGCCTGCCTGCCCCATAAATGATGTGTCGGCGATCCCGACAGCATGCCCCATAGAGGAGCCTTCATGAACGCACCCCTGACCGCCCCGGTCAGCGACGCCATCCGTCGCGCGCTCGACAATGTTTCCCTGGACGACAAGTACACGCTGGAACGCGGCCGTATCTACATCAGCGGCACGCAGGCCCTGGTACGCCTGCCCATGCTCCAGCGCGAACGCGATCGCGCCGCCGGGTTGAATACCGCGGGCTTTATCTCCGGCTACCGCGGCTCCCCGCTCGGCGCGCTCGACCAGTCGCTCTGGAAAGCCAAGAAGCATCTGGCCGCGCACGAGGTGGTCTTCCAGCCTGGACTCAACGAGGACCTTGCCGCCACGGCGGTCTGGGGCTCGCAACAGGTCAACATGTACCCGGACGCGAAGTTCGATGGCGTGTTCGGCATGTGGTACGGCAAGGGACCGGGCGTCGATCGGACCGGCGACGTGTTCAAGCATGCGAACTCGGCGGGCTCCTCGCGCCATGGCGGTGTGCTGGTCCTTGCCGGCGACGATCACTCGGCCAAATCCTCCACGCTCGCGCACCAGTCCGAGCATATCTTCAAGGCCTGCGGGCTGCCCGTGCTGTTTCCGTCCAACGTGCAGGAATACCTGGACTACGGCCTGCACGGCTGGGCAATGAGCCGCTACTCCGGACTATGGGTCGCGATGAAATGCGTGACCGACGTGGTGGAGTCGTCGGCGTCGGTGGAGCTGGATCCGCACCGCGTGCGCATCGTGCTGCCCGAGGATTTCATCCTGCCGCCGGGCGGGCTCAATATCCGCTGGCCCGATCCGCCGCTGGAGCAGGAAGCGCGGCTGCTCGACTACAAGTGGTACGCGGCGCTCTCGTACGTGCGTGCCAACAAGATCGACCGTATCGAGATCGATTCGCCGCACGCGCGCTTCGGCATCATGACCGGTGGCAAGGCATACCTCGATACGCGCCAGGCCCTGTGCGACCTCGGGCTCGATAACGAGACCTGCTCGCAGCTTGGCATCCGCCTGTACAAGGTCGGCTGCGTCTGGCCGCTGGAAGCGCACGGCGCGCGCGCGTTCGCCGAAGGGCTGCAGGAAATCCTCGTGGTCGAGGAAAAGCGCCAGATCATGGAGTACGCGCTCAAGGAAGAGCTGTACAACTGGCGCGACGACGTGCGGCCCAAGGTCTACGGCAAGTTCGACGAGAAGGACAATGCGGGCGGCGAATGGTCGATTCCGCAGAACAACTGGCTGCTGCCGGCCCACTACGAGCTGTCGCCGGCGATCATCGCGAAGGCGATTGCGACGCGGCTCGAGAAGTTCGAGCTGCCCGCCGACGTGCGCGCGCGCATCGCCTCGCGGCTGGCAATCATCGAAGCCAAGGAGCGCGCGCTCGCCACGCCGCGCGTGACGGCCGAGCGCAAGCCCTGGTTCTGCTCGGGCTGCCCGCACAACACGTCCACGAACGTACCCGAGGGGTCGCGCGCGCTGGCCGGCATCGGCTGCCACTACATGACGGTCTGGATGGACCGCAATACGAGCACGTTCAGCCAGATGGGCGGCGAGGGCGTGGCGTGGATCGGGCAGGCGCCGTTCGCGGGCGACAAGCATGTGTTTGCCAACCTCGGCGACGGCACGTACTTCCATTCGGGACTGCTCGCGATTCGCGCGTCGATTGCCGCGGGTGTGAACATCACATACAAGATCCTCTACAACGACGCGGTGGCCATGACCGGCGGCCAGCCCGTCGATGGCCAGCTGTCGGTGCAGGACATCGCGTTCCAGGTGCATGCCGAGGGCGCGAAGCGCATCGTCATCGTCACGGACCAGCCCGAGAAGTACAACAGCGCCATCCGGCTGCCGGAAGGCGTGACGGTCCATGGCCGCGAGCAGCTCGATGCCATGCAGCGCGAGCTGCGCGAGGTGCCCGGCTGCACGATCCTGATCTACGACCAGACCTGCGCGACCGAGAAGCGCCGCCGCCGCAAGCGCGGCACGTATCCCGATCCGGCACGGCGCGCGTTTATCAACGACGCGGTGTGCGAGGGCTGTGGCGATTGCTCGGTGAAGTCGAACTGCCTGTCGGTGGAGCCGCTCGAGACCGAGCTGGGCACCAAGCGCCAGATCAACCAGTCGTCGTGCAACAAGGACTTCTCGTGTCTCAACGGCTTCTGCCCGAGCTTTGTCACGGCGGAAGGCGCGCAGGTGCGCAAGCCCGAGGCGCATGGCATCTCGATGTCGAGCCTGCCCGCGCTGCCGCTGCCCGTGCTGCCAACGCTGAACCGCGCGTATGGCGTGCTGGTGACGGGCGTGGGGGGCACCGGCGTGGTGACGATCGGCGGGTTGCTCGGCATGGCCGCGCACCTCGAGAACAAGGGCGTGACGGTACTGGACATGGCAGGCCTCGCGCAGAAGGGTGGCGCGGTGCTCTCGCACGTGCAGATTGCCGCGCGACCCGATGACCTGCATGCGACGCGGATCGCGATGGGCGAGGCCGATCTCGTGATCGGCTGCGATGCGATCGTCTCGGCAACCGACGAGGTCATCTCGAAGACGCAGGCGGGCCGGACGCGCGCGGTGGTCAATACCGCGCAAACCCCGACGGCGGAGTTCATCCGCAATCCGAAGTGGCAATTCCCGGGCCTGTCGGCCGAGCAGGATCTGCGCAACGCGGTGGGCGAGTCGTGCGACTTCATCAACGCGAGCGCGCTGGCCGTGGCACTGATCGGCGATGCCATCTACACGAACCCGCTCGTGCTCGGCTATGCCTGGCAGAAGGGCTGGATTCCGCTGACGCTGGAAGCGCTCGAACGCGCGATCGAACTCAACGGCGTGTCCGTCGAGAAGAACAAGGCCGCGTTCGACTGGGGCCGCCATATGGCGCACGACCCCGAGCATGTGCTGTCGCTGACGGGCAAGCTCGGCAACGTGGCCGAGGGTGGCGACGTGGTGAAGCTGCCGACGTCGTCGGGCGCGCTGCTGGAGAAGCTGATTGCCAGCCGTGTGGATCTGCTGACGAAGTACCAGAACGCCGCGTATGCCGAGCAGTACCGCGAGGTGGTGCAGCGGGTCCGCGCCGCGGAGTCGGCTTTGGTGGGGGGTGGCAAGCCGCTGCCGGTGACCGAGGGTGTGGCGCGCAATCTGGCCAAGCTCATGGCGTACAAGGACGAGTACGAGGTGGCGCGGCTCTATACGGACCCCGTGTTCCTCGACAAGCTGCGCGCGCAGTTCGAAGGCGAGCCGGGGCGCGACTACCAGCTCAACTTCTGGCTTGCGCCGCCGCTGATGGCCCGGCGCGACGAGAAGGGACATCTGGTCAAGCGCCGCTTTGGGCCATCGACGATGACGCTGTTCAGGATCCTTGCGAAGCTCAAGGGGCTGCGTGGCGGCGTGCTCGATATCTTCGGCCGTACCGAGGAACGCCGCACCGAGCGCGCACTGATCGGCGAGTATCGGTCGCTGGTCGAGGAACTGGCTGGCGGGCTGTCGCAGGCCAATCACGACACCGCGGTCGCGCTGGCGAATCTGCCGGACGATATTCGCGGGTTCGGCCATGTGAAGGAGAACAACCTCGCGGCGGCGCGGGCGCGGTGGGCGAAGTTGCTCGAGCAGTTCCGGCATCCGGAGACGGGACAGCGCGCCGCCTGAGTCCGGCATGGGTACACTGGTGGTTTGGCCCGACACCAGTCCCATGCAACTTCGCTCCTACACCCCGGCCGACGAAGCGGCCGTGATTGCCCTCTGGCACGCCTGCGGCCTCACGCGGCCATGGAACGATCCGAAGCGCGATATCGCGCGCAAGCTCACCGAGCAGCCCGAGCTGTTTCTCGTCGGCGAGGACGACGGCCGCGTCGTGGCCACCGCGATGATCGGATACGACGGTCATCGCGGCTGGGTGTACTACGTGGCGGTGGAACCCGCATTGCAGGGACGCGGGTACGGGCGCATGCTGATGGCGCGCGCCGAGGCGCTGCTGCTGGAACGCGGCTGCCCCAAGATCAACCTGCTCGTGCGCAAGGGCAACGACGCCGTCATGGCGTTCTACGAGAAGCTCGGCTACGGCGCCGATGCCGCCGTGAGTCTCGGCAAGCGCCTGATTCCGGACAACTGAGTCCGGCCGCCACCCACGAAGCCACCCACGAAGGGAGCCACCATGTTCCGCATTGCCGGCCTCGATCACCTCGTGCTGCGCACCGCAGATGTCCCGCGCCTCGTGCGCTTCTACGTGGAAGCGCTCGGCTGCCATGTGGAACGCGAGCAGGTGGCTCTCGGCCTCACGCAGCTTCGCGCGGGCAGTGCGCTGATCGACGTGATTTCGCTCGACGGCACGCTCGGCCGGATGGGCGGCGCCGGCCCGGGCCGCGAGGGACGCAATCTCGATCATTTCTGCGTGCGTATCGAGCCGTTCGATCCCAAGGCCATCTACGAGCATTTTCGTATTCATGGCGTGGATGCCGGGCCCGTGGAACAGCGATATGGTGCCGAGGGACTGGGGCCGTCGATCTATCTGCACGATCCGGACGGCAATATGGTCGAGCTCAAGGGGCCACCGGATCTTGCTGACGATGTGCCATGACATGTGGCTGCGATGCGACGCCATGGTCACGCGCGGCCACCGCCGGCACCACCCCCGATACAATGGGCCGACCCCCATCTCCGTGACCTGCGCGCAGCCGCGGGCGCGCCATGACTCAGTCCGCTCCCTCTCCGCAGAACGCGTATAGCCGGCCTTTACCCTCCCCCCGGACGCTCGTCTGGACCCTCGGCCTGACCGAAGTCATCAGCTGGGGCACGCTCTACTTCTCCTTCACCGTACTCATCGATCCGATGCAGGCCGCGCTCGGCTTCAGCAAGCCGTTCCTCGCGGGCGGCTTCTCGCTTGGGCTGCTGGTCTGGGCGCTGTGCTCGTTCGCGGTGGGCCGATTGCTCGATCGCGTGCCCGCGCATCGCGTGATGTGCGGCGGCTCGGTGCTCGCGGGCATCGGCCTGCTGCTCTGGGCGTGGAGCCCGTCGGAGACGATGTTCCTGCTGATGTGGATCCCGCTCGGCGTGGCCATGGCCTCCACGCTGTACGAACCCGCGTTCGTGGTGCTGCGGCAGGCGTTCGGCGACGGGTATCAGAAGCCGATCGTGCACGTGACGCTGATGGCCGGGCTGGCGAGTACCGTGTTTATTCCGCTCGCCCAATGGCTCGTGCTCCATGTGGGCTGGCGGCCCACGCTGATCGGCTTTGCGGCGATGAACCTGCTGGTCTGCGCGCCGATGCATGCGCGGCTGCTGCGCTATACGATCCATCCGACCTACCACGCGGTGCAACCGGCCACGCCGCTCGAGGGCGCCGCGACGGGCGCCAATGCGGGCATCGCGCGCGGCACGCTGCGCGAGCCCGTGTTCTGGGCCGTGGTGATCGCGTTCACCGCTACCGCGGTCATCGCCTCGCTGCTGGGCGCGCACCTGATTCCGATGCTCAACGAGAAAGGCCTGCCGCTGGCCGAGCAGTTGATCGTGGCCGCGCTGATCGGTCCCGCGCAGGTCGCGGGCCGGCTCGTGATGACGCAGTTGCCGGTCCGGCAGCCCATCCGGCTCTCGCTGCCGACCTATACGGTGCTCGGCATCGGCCTGGCCTGCCTCGCGGTCGGCAAGGGCGGCTGGCTCATGCTGGCCGCCGTGCTCTATGGCTGCGCCAACGGCGTCAATACGATGCTGCGCGCGATGGCGATGCCCGAGCTGATCTCGCGCCATCACTACGCCACGCTCAATGGCCTGATGATGACGCCGGTGCTGCTCGCGCAGGCCGTGGCGCCATGGCTTGGCGCGTTGATGTGGCGCGCGGCGGACGGATACTGGCTCATGCTCTGGACGATGGTGCTGCTGGCCTTCGCGGGCCTCGGCGCGTTCGTCTTTGCGTTGCGGCGGCGGGGCCTGCTGCACGCGACAGCCACGGCATTGTGAGACCATGCGGCTTGTCTTTCGCATGGCCTCCGATGTCCGATTCCACTACCGTACCGACTGATTCCGTCTCCCGCGCCACGCGCGGCACCATGGCCCTGTTCTTCGTCAACGGCGCGACCTTCGCGACGTGGGGCGTTCATATTCCGACCATCAAGGCCCGCTTCGAACTGTCCGACGCGATGCTGTCGTTCGCGATGCTCGCGGTCGCGGGTGGCGCCATTGTCGCAATGGGGCCGGTCGGCCGCTGGGTTGCCCGCGTCGGCAGCGCGCGCGCCTCGATGCTCAGCGGGCTCGCCTACGCCCTGGCGACCGTCGCCATCCTGGCCATGCCCACGTTCGTCCTGCTGCTGCCCGCGCTGCTGCTGTTCGGCATGTGCAATGCAGCCTTCGACGTCGGCATGAACGCGCAGGCGGCCACGGTAGAAGCGAGCCGCACGCGGCCCGTGATGTCGGCGCTGCACGGCATGTTCAGCCTCGGCGGCATGGCCGGGGCCTCGTTCGGCGGACTGATGCTGTCGCTGGGCGTCGCGCCGCTCGCGCACGCGGCGATGACGGCCGCGCTGACGGCCACCGTGGCCGTGGTCACGCTGCCCGGCCTGCTCGCCGATCATCCGGTCATGCCGTCCGCGGCCCATCATCGCGAGCATGCGACGCGCGCGCTCTGGCTGCTCGGGCTGATGGCCTTCCTCGGCCTGATCGGCGAGGGCGCGATGTACGACTGGACCAGCGTGTACATGCGCGACGTCGCGGCGTCGCCGCCCGACTGGGTCAGCTTCGGCTATGCGGCGTTCTCGGGCGGCATGGCCTGCGGGCGCTTCGGCGGCGACTGGCTGCGCGCGCGGCTCGGCGACGGCCCTACGCTCACGGCCAGCGCGTGGACGGGCTTTGCCGGCATCGTGCTGGCCCTGCTGCTGCCCATACCCATCGCAGCGCTGGGCGGCTTCTGCCTGATGGGGCTCGGCGCCGCGAACATGGTGCCGATCTTCTTCGTGGCCGCCTCGCGGCTGCCCGGCGTGGCGCCGGCCGAGGCCATCGCGCGCGTGGCGCGCTTCGCGTACGTCGGCCTGCTGCTCGGGCCTGTGCTGATCGGCGGCGCGGCGCACCTGACGAACCTGCGCATCGGCCTCGCGCTGGTGGCGCTGACCATGGGCTGGATCGCACTGTTCGGCGCGCGCGCCGCGCGGCGTTACCTGACCGCGGCGCCCTCGGCCAGCGGCGCCTGAGCGCCGGCACCGATGCCCTCGAACACGAAGGTGTCCATCGCCAGCACGCCGTAGGTGACGTCGTCGGCCACGCGGTCGACATGGGCACTGCCGTCGGCATCGTCCGGCGCCGGACCCAGCGCCGCACCGAGCGCCACGTAGAACGGCAGCAGATGCTCGTCGGTCGGGTGCGCGCGGCGCGCATAGGGCGCCTGCTCGCGATAGTCGGCAATACGGCTGGTGTCGCCGGTGGCGAGCGCCTCGTCGAGGGCGGACCGCATCCAGCCGCGGAACGCGTCCACATAGGGGGCCACGTCGGTGCCGTGCTGCACGGGCCGGCCGTTGCCGAACACTTCCTGCAGGTTATGCGTGAAGCTGCCCGACGCCATGATCAGGTAACCCTCCTCGCGCAGCGGCGCCAGCGCGCGGCCGATCTCGATCTGGCGCGAGGGCGGCAGGTACGGGTTCAGCGCCAGCTGGATCACGGGCACGTCGGCATCGGGGAAGAAATACCGCAGCGGCATCCACGCGCCGTGGTCGAGCGGCCGGTCGTTGTCCTCGGCCACGTAGCTGATGCCCGGCACCTTTGCGCTTTCCAGCGCCTGCTTGACGCGGGCGGCCAGCGCGGGGGAGCCCGGCGCGTCGTAGCGCAGCGCGTAGAGTTCGCGCGGGAAGCCGCCGAAGTCGTGCCACGCCTCCTGGCGCTCGCGCGTACTGACGGCCAGCGTGCTGTAGATCCAGTGCGCGGAGATGACTACGATGCCCTTGGGCGCGAGCGCGCGCAGGCGCTCGCCGAGCGCGTCGAACGCGGTGCCCGTCGGACCCGGGTCGATCGCCAGCATGGGGGAACCGTGCGAAACATAAATGGCGGGAAGCATGTTGCACCCTTCAAAAGCTTTCTTCGATGTATTCAGTGTGGCCAATATGGATGGCCGTGGAGGGAGTCAAATGCGAAGGGGTCGTGCAAAAAAACTGAAGATCGGCGCGCCGTCGCGGCGCCCGGAAAGCGTGGGTGAACGCACACACACGAATGGCCAACACGGCACTGGAACGGCCGGACTCAAGGGTTTAGGCCTATGATGCAGACAGGGCGGCAACTCCTGTACAAGTACCGCCCGGCAACGCCCGGACAGCCTGTCCGCGCGCCTCGCAACCGCGTTTTCTACCCCTTCACGACCGTGGCCAAGCGCACGCCCCATGACCCGACCCTCCCCCACGCGCTGTGGTGGCAGGCGGGCGTCTATGGCAGCGTACCCGCGGTGCTGCTCTGGATCGTCGCGCGTCTGCCCGCGGAAATCCTGAACATGCTGTTCGGCAATGCCGCGACGGCCGCCGCCCTGTTCAACCACGCGGGCGACACCGTATTCGTGACCGGATGGCTGGCCAGCGCCGTGTGGCTGTGGTTCACGCGGCGGCGCCCGCACGGGCGCCCGCGCACCCAGCCGGACCATTCCGGCGCCGCGGACGCCGCGCACAAACCCCACCCGCCGGGCTGACCTCTCTCTGGATGTTGTAAGGAATCGCTTAAGATGGCGTCGGGCCGTGCCCCATATCGGCGCATCGCCCGCACAACGATTCCCAAAACATCCATGCAAGCCACTGCCACGCAACATTCCCTTCCTTCCGCCGCCAAACGACGACGAACCATCCTCGCCGCGACCATCGGCAACGGTCTCGAATGGTTCGACTTCACGGTCTACAGCTTCTTCGCGGTCATCATCTCGCGGCTGTTCTTCCCTACCGGCGATGACATCACGTCGTTCCTGCTGACGGTGGCGACCTTCGGCGTCGGCTTCGTCATGCGCCCCGTCGGCGCGATCGTGCTCGGTGTCTACGCCGATCGCGTGGGCCGCAAGGCGGCACTGACGCTGACCATCCTGCTGATGGCGCTGGGCACAGCCATCATCGGCTTCGCGCCGACCTACGCCTCCATCGGCCCGTGGGCGCCCGCGCTGATCGTGCTGGCCCGCCTGATCCAGGGCTTCTCGGCCGGCGGCGAAGTCGGCGGCGCCACGGCGTTCCTGATCGAACACGCGCCCGACAGCGAGCGCGGGGCCTATGCGAGCTGGCAGCAGGCCAGCCAGGGCATCTCGTTCATGCTCGGTGCCGCGATGGGTGCGCTGGTCATCAACGGACTGGAACCGGCACAGGTGGATGCCTGGGGCTGGCGCATTCCGTTCCTGTTCGGCCTGCTGATCGCGCCGGTCGGCATGTATATCCGCTCGCAACTGGAAGAGCCGCCCGAGTTCGAGGCGCGCCAGGCCGAGCGTGCGGCCTCCAAGGTCAAGTTCTCGCCGCTGTCGCAGGTGCTGCGCGAGCATCCGCGTGAAGTGGTCGCGGGCCTGGGCGTGACCGTGCTGTGGACCGTCTGCACGTACGTGCTGGTGTTCTACATGCCGTCGTACGCCAAGCAGCAGCTCGGTCTGCCGCTGGGCGCGACGTTCGAATCGACGGCCATCTGCGGCGCGATCATCCTCGTGCTGTGCCCGCTCATGGGCATGCTGTCGGACCGCGTGGGCCGCAAGCGCATGCTCGGCACCGTGGCGCTCCTGATCGGCGTGCTCGCGTACCCGCTGTTCCACTGGCTCAACGTGTCACCGACCACGAGCACGCTGCTGCAGGTGCAGATCGTGCTCGGCATCCTGCTTGCCGCCTTCACGGGTCCGGCACCGGCCGTGCTGGCCGAGCAGTTCCCGACCGACGTGCGTTCCACGGGCCTGTCGCTCGCATACAACTTCGCGGTCACGATCTTCGGCGGCTTCTCGCCGCTGATCGTCACGTGGCTGATCCAGTCGAGCGGCGACAAGCATGCACCCGCCTACTACGCGATTGCCGCGGCGGCGCTGAGCTTCGTCGCGCTGCTGTTCATGCACGATCGTACCGGCAAGCCGATTGCCTGATTGGCTGTTTCCGGCCCTCTGATCGGGGGCTGGGCGCGCCTGCAACGGGTCGCGCTTCCCGTCGGGAAGATTGGGTATATTCCGTTGGCGATATCCCCATCCTTCCCGCGGACTTCTCTCATGACCCAATCCCCGAACGCAGAGCGCGAGCGGTGCAGCTGGTGCGGCACCATCGAGGACTACTGCCACTATCACGACAACGAATGGGGCTTTCCGGTAGACGACGACCGGCGCCTGTTCGAGAAGATCTGCCTGGAGGGCTTTCAGTCCGGCCTGAGCTGGCTGACGATCCTCCGCAAGCGCGAGGCCTTCCGCAAGGCATTCGCCAATTTCGATATCCGCAAGGTCGCGCGCTTCGACGAGCGCGACGTCGAGCGCCTGCTCGGCGATGCCGGCATCGTGCGGCATCGCGGCAAGATCGAGGCCGCCATCAACAATGCCCAGCGCGCGCTGGAGCTGCTGGAGACCGAACCTTCCCTCGCCGCGTACTTCTGGCGCTATGAGCCCAAGCCCGCGACCCGCCCGAAGAAGATCACGCGCGAGACGCTGGCCGCGATGACCACGTCGCCCGAATCCATCGCGCTGTCCAAGGACCTCAAGAAGCGTGGCTGGAAGTTTGTCGGGCCGACGACCATGTATGCGCTGATGCAGGCCATGGGACTCGTCAACGATCACGTGGAAGGCTGCACGACGCGCGCGGAAGCGTTGCGCGCGCGCAAGGCATTCCAGGTGCCCCGCTAGGGCGTCCGCGGCCGCTCAGGCGGCCGGCGGCGTCGGATCCGCGTCTGGCGACATCTCTCCGCCCCATGGCGCGGACCACAGGATCCGTCGCAGCATCCACGCGCCCACGATGCCGGCCGCGGCGAACACCGCGCAGACCCATACGGGCGGCCATGCCGCCGCGGCGCCGGATACCTGGCTGCCGAGATTGGCCCAGATCATCACGGCGGTATTGAGTCCGGCGTGGAGCAGGATGCCGGGCCAGAGCGACTGCGTGCGCCGATAGAGCGCGGCGGCAAACAGTCCCATCAGGAATGCGATAACGAACTGGTAGACGTTGAGGTGAGCGAAGCCGAACACGAACGCCGAGTAGACGATCGCATCGGCTGGCGGATAGCGCTTGAGCATGCCGCGCAGCAGAATGCCGCGGAAGAACATTTCCTCGACCATCGGCGCGATGGCACAGACCAGCACCCAGCTGCCGATACCGCTCGTGAGGCCGTGTTCGAGCCAGTTCGACTCTTCCGCGGACATCGGCAGCACCTGCATCAGGACCCAGTTGACCGCCGCATCGAGCAAAACGATCATCGGCACCATCATCAGGATCGGCAGCGCCAGCAGGCCCACGGTGGCGCCTACGCTCGCCCGGCTCGGGTGCAACAGCTGTCGGTACGTCATCTGGCTGGCATGCAGCATCCACGAGAACACGCCGCCATAGCAGATCACGCGAATCACGCCGCCGGCGGCGATCGGCTGGATGCCATGACGCTGCAGCGTGGGCCGCAGCAGGATCGTCAGCAGGACTTCCGCGAACCAGGCGACGAACGTCAGCGCGAATCCCCATTGCAGGGAGATCGGACGGAGGCCGTCCGGCGAGGAAGGACGATCCGGTGTGTTCTTGTCATGCATGGGTGACCGGCCCGAGCGGGATCTGCGGAAGGATCGGCCATTCTAGGCGCGCGACTTGCCAGACGCGAGGCTTACGGCACTTTTGAGGAAGGATGCGTGCATTCCTGCAACAGCCCCTGTAAGCCTTCCTGCATTGCCGCTGTGGAAATCTTTCGTTTCCTGCAACGGCACGCGTATACGTTTACTGCATTGTTTACGTATACGAAGATAGTAGTAGTAGTTAACACAGGCCTCGCGCCGTGGATAACCGCAACTTTCCCTTTTGGCTCAGTGAGTTGCCGCGCTCACAACCGTCTGGGCAACGCTGTGCGTATACGCTGGGTCATCCACAGGGCCTTTTGCGTATACGTCGAAAGCCGCGAGTTATTCGTATACGCTCCACAGCGCATCCCATGGCGAACCCCCAGCGTGGCCACAGGGTTTTCCCGAGTTTTTCCACAGGATCCGATCGATGGACGCGACGACGTTGCTGCTTTACACGATGGCCGTTTCGGCGGTGATCGCCACACCGGGGCCGACCGTGCTGCTGGCCCTCAACAACGGCGCGACGCGCGGCATGCGCGTGGCCGCCTGCGGCATGGCGGGCGCCGTGCTGGCGGATCTGATCCTGATCGGGACCGTGGGCTGCGGGCTGGGCGCGCTGCTGCTGGCGTCCGAACGCCTGTTCGAGGCCATCAAGTGGATCGGCGCGGTGTATCTGCTCTATCTGGCGTGGGTCATCTGGCGTTCGCCCACGCATGCGCTCGTGGCGGAGCGCGACGACGCCTCGGCCAGCGGCCGGGCCGCGTTCCTGCGTGCGCTGTTCGTGGCGCTGTCCAACCCCAAGGCGCTGCTGTTCGTCTCGGCCTTCCTGCCGCAGTTCGTACACGCGGACGGGCCGATCGCGCTGCAATACACGGTGCTGGCACTGATCAGCGCGACGATCAACCTGATCGTGATGACGATCTACGCGCTGGGCGGCCGCCATGCGGTGCGCACGTTCTCGGCGCGGACGCTCAAATGGATCAACCGCAGCTGCGCGGGGATGCTCGCGTTCCTGGCGGTGGGCCTGAGCCTCTACCGGCGGGCCGATCTGCGGTAACCGGAGCGGCTTAACGCCGGACCGGATCGACGTGCGTCATGACATTGAGCACGTCGTCGCGCCGCATTGCGCGTTCGCGCGCGTCCACGGCGATCGCGTGGCCCTGCTCGACGGTCAGGTCGGCGGCAATCTCCAGATGGACATCGACGAGAATCAGGTCGCCCATCTTCCGCGTCTTGAGATCATGCAGGCCCAGCACCCCGGGCGTCTCGAGCATCGTCTGCCGCAGGGCCGCCACCGTATCTTCGTCGGCCGCGCGGTCCATCAGGTCGCTGAGCGCATCCCATCCGAACTGCAGGCCCATGCGCGCCACCATCAGGCCGACCACGATGGCGGCCACGGGATCGAGCACGTGATAGCCGAGCAGGTTGCCACCAATGCCGAGCGCGACCACGAGCGATGACGCCGCGTCCGAGCGCGCGTGCCACGCGTTGGCCACGAGCATGCTCGAGCGCACGCGTTCGGCCACGCGCAGCATGTAGCGGAACAGCAGTTCCTTGGCGATCAGCGCGCCAATGGCCACCCACAATGCGACGAGCTTGACGGGCTGGACCTGCTCCGGATGCTCGATCTTCTGGACCGCCGTCCATAGCATGCCGATGCCGACGGCCAGCAGCAGCGCGCCCAGCGCCAGCGACGCCGCGGTCTCGAACCGCTGGTGGCCGTAGGGGTGATCGAGGTCGGCGTCCTTGCGGCTGTGATGGCCCGCGACCAGCACCACGAAATCCGAGACGAGGTCCGACAGCGAATGCGCGGCATCGGCGATCAGCGCCTGCGAGCCCGCGACGACGCCGATGGCCGCCTGCACGATGGTGAGCGCGATATTCACGAACACGCTGACCAGCGTGCTGCGGCGTGCGGCGAGGTGGCGGACTTCCAGCGCCTCGTCGGTGACGGGCGGGTTGGCTTCGGCGGGACTGAAGGTCATGGATGGCAAATCGAAGGATGTCCGCGATCGGCGAGGACAGACGCGGCTAGCATGCCACGCGCGGCGGCATTTGTGCGCCGTGGGCGTTATTCCACCGTCCCGTGATGGATACACATTGTGTATCCACTGTGCTACGCTCCGTTGCCATGTCGCTCAAAGATTCCGGAATGCGTATCAGGGTCGAGAAAGACCTGCGCGATGCGTTCGTGCAGGCCTGCCGTGCCCATAACCGCGCCGCCGCCGATGTGCTGCGGGACTACATGCGCGCGTTCACCGAAAGACAGCAGCAGGGTCAGGCAGACCTGTTTCCGCCCGGCGATCGAGACAAGACATGATGCTGCGGACCGAACAGGATCTGGTCTCCGTGTGCCACGCACTCATCGGAGACGACAGCGGCTTGTCCGCGGCCGAGCGCCGGCTCGTGAAAGGCGTCGAGGCTGTGGATAACAAGGCCGTGCAGGCATTGCGCAGGCAGATTGCGCGCGGGGCCGATCCGCTCGGCGAGGCGTTTGCGTCGATCCGTTCCGCGGACGACCGGCGCGCGGCCGGCGCGGTCTACACGCCGCAGCCGATCGTGGACGCGATGATGGCGTGGCTGGCCACGCAGGGTACTCCCGTGCGCATCGTCGATCCGGGTGCCGGGTCCGGGCGCTTTATCCTCGCAGCCGGCCAGATGTTTCCCGGCGCCGAGCTCGTCGCGGTGGAGATGGATCCGCTCGCCGCGCTGATGCTGCGCGCGAATGCCGCCGCGCATGGCTGGGCCGGACGCGTCAGCGTGCTGGTCAAGGACTATCGCAAGGTCAAGCTGCCGCGCGTGGACGGCATGACCGCGTTTATCGGCAATCCGCCCTACGTGCGCCATCACGATATCGGCGAGGCGTGGAAGGCCTGGTATGCCGAGCGCTTTGCCTCGCTCGGGATCAAGGCCAGTGCGCTGGCCGGGCTCCATCTGCATTTTTTCCTGCAGACGCGGCTGCTCGCGCACGAGGGCGATGTCGGCGCGTTCATCACGTCGGCCGAATGGATGGACGTGAACTACGGGTCCGCGCTGCGCAAGCTGCTGATCGATGAGCTTGGCGGCACCGCGTTGCATGTGCTGGCGCCGACGATCGAGGCGTTTCCGGGTACGGCCACGACGGCCGCGATCACGTGTTTCCGTGTGGGCGAGCATGCCGAGCCCGTCACCGTGCATGCGGTCGAGGCCTTGCCGGAACTGGGGCGGCTCGCGGGCGGCACCGAGATCGCGCGGGCGACGCTGCAGTCCGCGCACAAGTGGTCGATCATCGTGCGGCCGCCGGCGGCGCCGCAGGCGGGCGAGATCGAGCTGGGCGAACTGTTTCGCGTGCATCGCGGGCAGGTGACCGGGGCCAACGGTATCTGGATCGCGGGCGATCATGCGCACGATCTGCCCGCGCGGGTCAAGTTTCCGTCCGTGACCAAGGCGATGGATCTGATTCAGGCGGGCGCGCATCTGCGGACGGCGGGCGCGCTGCGCAGCGTGATCGATCTGCCCGCGGAACTCGATGGCTTTACGCGCGAGGAGCGCAAGCGCATCGACGCGTTCCTGTCGTGGGCGCGCAGGCAAGGCGCGCACGAGGGGTATATCGCGACGCATCGCAAGGCGTGGTGGTCGGTCGGGCTCAAGGCGCCGGCGCCGATCCTCTGTACCTATATGGCGCGACGCCCGCCGCAGTTCACGGTCAATACCTGCGACGCGCGGCATATCAATATCGCGCACGGGCTGTATCCGCGCGAGGTGCTTGCGCCCGAGGTCATGCATGCGCTGGCGGCATGGCTCAATGGGAATATCGATACCGGGAGCGGTCGCACCTATGCGGGCGGGCTGACCAAGTTCGAGCCGAAGGAGATCGAGCGGCTGCGGATTCCGACGCTGGAGCGGCTGCTCGGATGACCGTCCTGCCGCGCCACTGGACCCATGAGGAGCTCGCCGGCGACGCGGCCATCGCTGCTGCGCAGTTTCGTGCCGAGCGACTGGAAATCTCCGACGCATGGGATGTGAAATACCGCGAGGCGCGTGACAAGTTCGACCAGCTGTTCCGCACGCTGGGCGACCTGACGCCGGCCGGCATTACCGACGCGAGCCTGGCGGCCGCGTATGGGCAGGGCCTTGGCGAAGCGCTGCGCTACCTCGCCGGACCACCGATCTCGGATGACGACCTGCGCGTGATCGCCGACGTTGACTCGAGCGCGCCGGGCGTATTGCGCAGGGATGCCGCCGCATTGCGGAAGGTCTTCGGCGTGATCGAACGCGTGATCGACCCGCATCGCTTCCCGTGGTTCGCCGCGGGCACGGCGCCCACGGCCGCCGAGCGCGAAGCCGCCCTGCTCGCCTCCGCGGCACTGCTGGCCGCCCAGCGCATCGCGACCGAGCGGCGCAACGATGGCAAGGATACGCAGGAGACGATGGTCAAGGACTACCTGCGCGGGCTCGGCTTCCACGAGGTGGCGGCGGTTCCCATCAACACGCTGGTACGCGGCCCGCAGGCGATGGAATTCTGCGCGGAATGCCCGCTCGGCGAACGCAAGGCGGACGTCGTCGTGCGGCTGCACGACACCCGGCTGATGGCCATCGAATGCAAGGTGTCGAACAGCGCCACCAACAGCGTCAAACGCCTGAACAACGACGCGGCCGTCAAGGCCGAGCACTGGATCAAGCAATTCGGCACGATCCAGGTCGTACCCGCCGCTGCGCTGGCGGGGGTGTTCAAGGTGCTGAACCTGCGGCAGGCACAGGAGCGCGGCCTATCGCTGTTCTGGTCGCACGGACTGGAACGGCTCGGGGCGTTTATCGACAGCGCGCGGTAAGTGCGCTGCTGCGGCGATTGAAATCGCTCTTCGCTTAATTTGCTGCGGTGTTTCTTGATTTCCACAGGGGTGGCGGCTGCGACTTGCGATGTAACAAGTCGACACACCAGTGCGGGTTCTCGTCGCGCCAGGATGCCTCAAACGACCTGGCGTGCCGTGTGACGGCCGCCATGTGAGGATGTCGGCTCGCCCTTATTCTGGAGAAGACCATGCCGAGGCGAATGAAAGTGATACGCAGCAAGAAGCTCGAGAACGTCCTTCGCGATCCGAAGGCGGCGGAGCAATTGCGCGCCTTTCTGGCATCCGCATCCGCTGGCGGCGAAAGCCAGGTCAGGATCGAAACGCGCGATGCGCACGGCAAGCCTGTCTGCTATTGGCCCAGGCTCCTTCGGGTGATCGGCTGCGGCGCATGAGATGAATATTGCGTTTCCGGCCGTACTTCTCTTTCTCCTGGTTCTTCCTGGCTTTGTCTTCCGGCTGTTCGCCCACAGACGGGAAGTCAGAACGTTTGACCACACCCCGTTCAATGCGATTGCCCTGCAAGCGCTGCTATGCGCCGCCTGCGCGAACCTGGTTGTGGCTGGGTTACAGGATCGATATCGGGGACGCTGTCCGACTTCTTGTCGGCGGCGCCAGCGCGCTCAAGGATGTCGCGAGCGGCCTCGCCTGGCTCAGACGGCACGGTGGTGGCGGCAGTCGTCGAGTTCAAGGCAGAAGGCTCCTACCTGTATCAGGGCATGATGCTCGACTACGAAGTCAATGAGGCCGGCGATCTGGATCGGCTCCTGCTGGTGCAAACCCAGCGCCGCAAGCTCACATTCGATCGGGCTTACGACGCGGCAATGAATCAGCACGAAGAAGACACGAACCGCTTCTATCTGATCGCCGGGGACGTTTTTGTTCTGCGCTATGACGAGATCAGGACGCTGAACGTTACGTACCTGTCCTTGGGATCTTCCGGCGTATAAAGCAAAACAACGCACTGCAAAGCAAAACAACGCACTACATCGCGAGACGTAGTGCGTTGTTCTACAAGGAAATTTCTGGTGGACCGAAGGAGGATCGAACTCCCGACCTCTGCATTGCGAACGCAGCGCTCTCCCAGCTGAGCTATCGGCCCGTAGCGGATGATTCTAGCGCAAAACCTTTTGCGCTTTCAATCGTGCCGTTGCAGGCGCACGACCATGGGTCTTCAGGTGGGCGCGATGCCCGCGTTGCCGTCCATGCCGACTACCCTCGGGACGTTCAGCGGGCGGGCCGTGACTTCCTTCTGGGTGCGTAGCCACTGGGCCATGACGTCCCAGATCGGCTTGCCGCCGGTCTGGCGGGCTTCTTCGGCGACGGGGGCCCAGCCGGCCACCTTGTAGGTTTTGCCCGCTTCCAGCGGTTTGCCGTGAAGGCGCATGTCCGTGATGCGGTGGCCGATCGTCTGGTTGGGGTCGATCGTGTACTGCAGGCCGCCCACGCGGACCATGTCGCCGCCCTGCTGGTAGTACGGGTCCGGATTGAACAGGTTGTCCGCCACGTCCTCGAGCACGGTCTTGATCGTCTCGCCCGTCATCGGGGTCACGGTCGTGTAGGGGTACGTGATGGCGGTCTGGTCCATCAGCGCTTCCATCGTGATGGCCTCGCCTGGCAGCAGCGTGGTGCCCCAGCGGAAGCCTGGCGAGAACGCGATTTCGGCGTTCTGGACCGCCATCAGGCCGTCCAGGATCAGCTGGTCGAACGTGCCGTTGAAGTTGCCGCGGCGGTACAGCAGGCCGCGGTTCACGGCCAGTACCTCGTTCAGCTGCTTCTCGTATGGCGCCCGCACGCGGGTGATCAGCCGGTTCATTTCCGTATCGGCCGGCAGGTAGTTCGCGAACACCGGCAGCAGCTTGTAGCGGAAGTCCGTCACGCGGCCGTCGCGCACGTCGAAGTCGAGTACGCCGAGGAACTTGCCGTTGGAGCCCGCGTTGGTTACCAGCGTCGTGCCGCCCGCATTCCGCACCGGCACGGGCGCGGGCACGCCGTCGTGCGTATGGCCGCCGAGAATCGCGTCGAGGCCGCGCACGCGCGAGGCGAGCTTCAGGTCGACGTCCATCCCGTTGTGCGACAGCAGCACCACGACCTTCGCGCCCTTGCCGCGCGCCTCGTCGATGACCTGCTGCAGATTCTCTTCCTGGATGCCGAACGTCCAGTCGGGCACGAAGTAGCGCGGATTGGCGATCGGCGTATAGGGAAATGCCTGGCCGATGATGGCCACCGGCACGCCGTTCATCTCGCGCATCGTGTACGCATCGAACACGGGGTCGCCGAAGTCGTTCGTCTTGATGTTCTGCGCGAGGAACGCCACGCGTCCCTTGAAATCCTTCTCCACGACCTCGCGCACGCGCTCGGCGCCGAGCGTCATTTCCCAGTGCGCGGTCATGATATCGACGCCGAGCAGCAGCGCCGCATCGATCATGTCCTGACCCTTGGTCCACAACGCAGTGGCGGAGCCCTGCCACGTGTCGCCGCCATCGAGCAGCAGCGCACCCGGCCGGCCCGCGCGCATGCGCCTGACCAGCGTGGACAGGTGCGCAAACCCGCCGACCTTGCCGTAGCGCCGCGCGGCATCCGTGAAATTCAGGGATGTGAAGGCATGCGCGGCGGCACTGCCCGGCGCGATGCCGTAGGTGCGCAGGAACGCGTCGCCCACCAGATGCGGGGGCTTGCCGGCCCACTCTCCCACGCCGAGATTGACGTTGGGTTCGCGAAAATGGATCGGTCGCAGCTGCGCGTGGCAATCGGTGTAGTGCAGCAGATGCACATTGCCGAAGCGCGGCACGTCGTAGAGGTTATCCACAGCGCTCGCGGCCAGCGCCTCGCTCGTGGGGAACGCCATGCCGCCAGCCCCCGCGACGGCCAGTATCTGGAGGAATTCGCGCCGATTCATGCGTCTTTCGCCTACTTCGCGTAACGGGCCAGCGCAGCCACGTCGTCGTCGAGCATTTCGCCGAGCTCCTTCTGGACGACGCGGCCGCGCGCGTCCAGCACATAGAGTTCGGGCAGGCCCTTGCGCGGACCCAGCGCCTTGCGCAGATCGGGCGAGTCCATCGTGGCCGGGAACGTGTAGCCGCGCTGCTTCAGGTACTCGGCGGCGACTTTCGGTTCCTTGTCGATGCTGATGGTCAGCACCTGAAGCGGATGCCCCGCCTTGCGCGTGCTGTCGTAGAGCGCCTGCAAGCGCGGGTTCTGCAGCGCGCAGAACGGGCACCACGACGCCCACACCTCGATCACGAGCGGCTTGCCGGCCCACTGCGAGGGCGGCACCGTGCGGCCGTCGAGCAGCTGCACGGGCGGCAGCGCGATGACGTCGCCCACCTCGGCGGCCGTGGCGCCGGTCACGCCGGCGGCGGACAGGACCCCGGCCGCGAGGGCGAGCAGGAACCGCCGGCGCGCGCCCATCGTGCTTACTGGTTGACCGGCGAGGCCGGGTCCAGCAGCAGTGCCATCACGTCGCGGATCTGCTGCTCGGTGAGGATGCCCTTGTGCCCGAAGCGCGGCATGTTGGAACACGCGCTGAACGCGTTCGAGTCCCAGATCTTGCCCCACGTGTACTTGATGACCGCTTCCGAGTTGCCGCGCAGCTTGCCGTACTGATACAGCGACGGCCCGATATTGCCGAACGAGATCTCGGCCTTGGTGAGCTGGTGGCACGCGTAGCAGTTGGCGCCGTTGGTGCCGCCGACCGGATCGGAGAACTGCATGCCGCGGCCGTTCTGCGCGATCTGCTCGCCCGCCTTCCAGTCACCGAGGTACTTGCCGTCCGTTGGGTACTTCACCTGCTTGATCTCGGCCGCCTCGATCTTCTTGGCCACGGCTTCGGGCACGCTCGTGCGGTCCGGATACTGGCTGCACGCCTGCTGCGTGGCGTCCTGCTGGAGCACGCCTTCGAGCGTGGCCGGGCCCTTCGAGTGGAACGACAGCGCGATGAGTTTCTTCAGGTCGCCCTCGCCCACGTCCGCGACGGGCGCGGTGGTTTTGGCCGAAGCTTTGGCGGCGGTTTTCGCGGCCGGCTTGCTGTCCTGTGCAAACGCCGGCGTTGCGATCGCCGCAGTCGCCACGGCGCTCGTCAGCATCCATGCATGGATTCGATTCATATTGGCTCTCCCGCTCAGCGCTTCAGGTTCGGACCGTCGTAGGTGCCGCCGTTCGCGTTTTTCGCGAGGAACATCGTCAGGGCGGTGATCACGTCGGAACCGTAGTCGGGTTCGGGAAAGCGCTGCTGGCGCAGGCAGTCGTACAGGCGGTGCTGCATCGTGCGTACCTCGCCCTGTGAGACGCGATAGGCGGGCCACGTCGTGTAGGCCGCCTGCGCGCCGCTGGCGTGCAGCAGGTTCGGCAGATCCTGCAGCCGGATGCGCTGGCCATCCACCGCATGGCAGGTGGCGCAGGCAAAGTCGTACGCGCCGCCGCGGTAGAAGAAGATCTTCTGGCCGAGCGCGTAGACCTTCTTCTCTTCAGGCGTGCTCAGCTGGACGTTGATCTTCACGCCGCGCGATTCGCCGGCGATGAACGAGACCAGCCGTTCGATATCGGAGGATTTTCCGGGCGAGGAGAACGGATTCGCCGTGGCCTGCGCGCGCGTCAGACCCTGCAGCGTCACGCGGCACCAGGCCAGGCGCTGCTCGAGGTCCATGACCTTGCCCGCGTCCTTGAAGTAACGCGGCAGTTCGGCGTAGGCGCCCTTGGTCACGCCCGGACCCTTGCCCAGATCGCACTGTTCGAGCGAGACGTTCTTCGGGCCGGCCGGTTTTTTCCACAGCTCCTCGCCAGCGGCTTCCCACAGTTCGGCGGGATTGCCTTCGGCCAGCATCTGGCGGTACTTGGCCAGCTCTTCGGCGGTGCTGCCCTGCGCCTGGACGGGCAGTGCCGCGACCATGGCGGCGGCCGCAGCGGCGGTGGCGGCAATGGCCAGCAGCGCCGCACCGGGGCGGCGTCGATGGTTCTGCATGGGGACCTTCTCCTCGCGATGCGGTGGCTCCCGCATCGTTCGCGTTATGGAGGGATTCGGGCGTACGGGCCGTGACAGCGTTACGGCTTGATGTACGCGTACCCTTCGTTGAACTGCAGGTTGGCAACTTCCACCACGCCCGCGGGGACGACCTTGGCCTCGAGCAGCAGGCTCGACGGCGAAATGCGGCGCGCGGCCAGCGTGTTGCCGCAGGCGCGGAATTCCACGCCATCAGCGGCCAGCGCGGCCACCGGCGCGTCGAACGCATTGCCGCGCGCATCCTTGGCGCCTTCCAGCAGGAAGTCGATGCCGTAACCGAAGGCCACCACCACGATCTTCGTGCCCGGCGCGCCGTTCAGATGGTTACGCAGGTTGCTCATCATGCGGACGGCCTGATCGAGCCCTTCCGACATCTGGTAGACGACCTTGACCTTGTTGCCGCCCTTGCCCTGCGCGGCCGGACTGGCCTGCGCCATGGCCTTCGCGGACAGACCCACCGCGGCGAGTGCCGCCGTGGCCTTGAAGAATGCTCGCCGCATGCTGCGTTCCTTCGTATATGCGTGTTCGAGGCGTCGCCGGATCAGGCGATGGTCGCTTCGTCGGTGCGCTTGTCGCCGCGGTTGTCGACCCAGGTCACCGTGACCTTGTCGCCCTTGTTGCCGCCCTTGAACTTGAAGTTCAGGAACGGGTCCTTGGACACCGCCGTGCCGAACTGCGCGTTGAAGACTTCCTTGCCATTGCATTGCGCGACGACGGTCTGGATATGCCAGGCCGGAACGGTCTTGCCGCTCGCATCCTTGCGCTGGCCGGTTTCCATGTCGTGCTTCATCAGAATCTTGACGTCCACGACGCCACCGTTCTCGGTGGCGCGGACGCGCATCGGATCTGCCATGTTCTCTCTCTCCTGATGAATGCCTCAGCCGCCGCAGCCGCCGAGCGTGACCTTGATTTCCTTCTGGGCCACGTACCACTTGCCCCCCGCCTTGACTGCGGCGTACACGACCGAGGTCTGGCCCATCTTCACGCGCGTGGAGACGAACGGCTCGGTGCCGGCCGGGATCTTGAAGTCCGCCGCCAGCGTGTAGGGGTTCTTTTCCACCAGGATCGCGATCTGTTCGGTATCGGGAATGCTGCTCGTTACCGCCACGGGCACCACGGCACCGTTCTCGGCGATATCGGGTGCGGTGAAGGTGATCGAACCGGATTTCTCGGTACCGTTGCCGCCGAGCGCCTTGATCACGTCGGCCACGCTCTTGCCGTCAAAAGCGTTCTTGTTCCACTCCGCGGCCTGCGCTTCGCTGATCAGGCCGGTGGCGGCCATCAGCGACAGCACGGCGGTGACCCGCAGGACGTCTCGTCGTTTCTGATTCATGTCGTCTTTTGTCTGCTACCCGTTTCGACTGCTATAGGTTTTGCTGCACTGCCTGACTGCCAGCGGCGGCCGCCGTGTCGTGCCGGAGGCCGCCGCCGTTGTTGCGTTGCGATCTGGCTTACTTGGCCGGCGCGCCCGCGAGGACCCACTCGACCACGGTCTTGATGTCGGCATCGCTGACACCCGCGTTCGCGGGCATCGGCACCGGACCCCAGACGCCCGCGCCGCCGTTCTTGACCTTCGCGGTCAGCTTGGCCAGCGCGCCCTTGTCACCCTTGTACTTGGCGGCGACGTCCTTGAACGACGGACCCACCAGCTTCTTGTCGACCTGATGGCAACCCATACAGGCGTTCTTGCTGGCGATGTCCTGTGCCTTGGCGGCATCGACGGCGTGCGCCGACGCGGCAGCCGCCAGCATCAGCGTTGCGATTACGAACTGCTTCATTTGTTGTTGGCTCCAAACTCGTAAGCCGTGGGGACGGCAAAAGGCGCCGCGTGCGACGCGTGTTGGCCACCCGCATCGTATCGGTGATCAGGATGGGGGGCGGTGCCCGATGTTCCCCGGGCATAAGCGGCCAGTCCGCTATTTTGCCTCAAGAATCCAATGCCCTACGGACGCCGCGGTGATATCGATATGCCTGCGGCAAGGGGTCGCGGCGCCGATTTAAGGGTTAACCCTCGCATTGCGGGTTCACGAGGGTCGATCCAGCCTGCGCGCCGGCACCAGCCGGCCGCCGAACACGCTGAGCAGCAGCCCGGCCATGACCACCATCGCGCCGATCCACTGCGCGGCCGCGAGGTCCTCGCCGAGCAGCAGGTGGGCGGAAATCAGTCCGACCGGCGGCACCAGCAGCGTGAGCGGCGCGACCTTGCTGGCCGGGTAACGGTTCAGCAGGCGGCCCCAGATCGTGTAGCAGAAGAGCGTCGCGGCGAACGCCAGATAGCAGACCGCGAAGACGGCCATGCCCGACAGGTGCGTCAGGCTGTCGGCGACGCGCGCGGGCCCCTCCAGCGCCAGGGACAGCAGCAGGAACGGCACGACGGGCACCAGCGCGCCCCATACGACCAGTCCGAGCAGATCGACGGGGCCGATGGTCTTGCTGACGATATTGCCCGTGGCCCAGCAGGCCGCGCCACACAGCGTGAGCACGAAGCCGGCGAGCGTCATGCCCTGCGCGCCGCCGCCCGTCTGTCCGGACATGCCGGTGCCGATGAGCGCGAGGCCCGCGGCCGCGACGATCATGCCCGCCAGATGGTGCCAGCGCACGGGTTCGCGCAGATACAGGGCCGCGAAGGCGACCGTGAAAAACACCTGCGATTGCATCACCAGGGAGGCCACGCCCGCGGGCATGCCCACCGTCATCGCATAGAACAGGAACGCGAACTGGCCCAGGCTGATGAACGCGCCGTAGGCCACGAGCTTCGGCCAGGGCACGCGCGGGCGCGGCACGAACAGCACGGCGGGAAACGCGACGAGCAGGAATCGCAGCGCGCCCAGCAGCATGGGCGGCATGCCGTTGAGGCCCATCCGGATGACGACGAAGTTGAGGCCCCAGACGACGATGATGCCGAGGGCGAGAAGGCGGTCTTTGGCCAGCATGAAAATAGGGGCGGGGGTTAGCCCAGCATGTCCGTCCAGATGCCCTGCGCCCAGGCCTGCGCATAGCGGCCTTCGAGATCGCTCGGCGCCGGCGACAGACCGCCCGAGCCGGGCACCGTCACCATGGTCTTCTGCGCGGGGTCGTAGCGGTGCACGCTTGCGATGTGGACGGCCTCGCTGGCCGACGTGAAGCTGTAGCAGGTGTTGTTGTAGAGCGGCGCGGGATTGGGCGCCTGCCCCGCCAGCAGTGCGACGATGGCGCCCGCGGCCACCTTGCCGTGCTGGTTGGCCATATGGCCCGACTTCGGCATCAGCGGCGCGATCTGGATGGCGTCGCCGATCACGTGGATATCGGGCGCCGCGCGCGACGCCATCGTCAGGAAGTCCACCTCGCACCAGCGGCCATTGGCCGTGGCCAGCCCCGTGGCGACCGCGATCGCCCCCGCGCGCTGCGGCGGCAGGAGGTTGATCACGTCGGCGCGCTCGTCGTCCTGTACGTCGAACTTGAGCGTGCGCGTGGCCGGATCGACATCGACGGTCTCGTACTGCGGCCGGTACTCGATCATGCCGGCATAGCGCGTCTGCCAGACCTGCCGGAACAGCGCGCCCTTGGACGTGATGTCCGGATTCGCGTCGAGGATCAGCACCTTGCTGCGCGGCTTGTTGCGCTTGAGATAGTCGGCTACGAGGCTTGCGCGCTCGTATGGCCCGGGCGGGCAGCGGTACGGCGCCAGCGGCACCGTGATCGCGAACGTGCCGCCGTCGCGCATGGCCGCCAGTTGCCTGGCGAGTGCCTCGGTCTGCGGGCCGGCCTTCCACGCATGCAGGATCTGGTCGCCGCCGGGACGGCTCAGGCCCGCGATGGCGCCGGTCTGCATCTCCACGCCCGGCGACAACACCAGCCGGTCATAGGGCAGCGTATCGCCGCCGGCCAGCCGCACGGTACGGCGCGACGGATCGATGGCGGTGACGGTGTCGCGCACGATGCGCACGCCGAAGCGGCTCGCGAGCGTGTCGTACGAGCGCGTGATGTCGGCCATGGTGCGCTGGCCGGTCACGACCAGATTGGACAGCGGGCACGATACGAACGCCGCGTCCGGCTCCACGAGCGTGACCTCGATCGCGTTGCCGCTCCAGGCGCGCAGATAGCGCGCGGCCGTGGCGCCGCCATAGCCGCCGCCGACCACCACCACCTTCGCGGGGGCGGCCGCGCGGGCCTGGCGCGGGGTCAGCATGCCGAGACCCGTACTCATGACAGCGGCGCCGGAGAGCGCGCCGAGGAACGAACGTCGTTGCATGGCGTTATCTCCGCGTCTGCGCCGGATCGCTGAACCAGGCCGCGATCGCGACGATCTCGGCATCGCTGTAGCCCCGCGCGAGCTGCGGCATGACCGTGCCCGCGCGCTGCCCGTTCTTGAACGCGAGCATCTGTTCGATCATCTGCGCCTGCGGCTTGCCGGCCAGCCCCGGGATGGGACTGCCCGCCGGTGCGTGGCCGTCGGGGCCATGGCATGCCGCGCAGCTGGCGGCCTGCTGGCGTGCCTGCAAGGCGCGCTCGGCCTGCACGCCGACGGTCGTGCGGCTATCGGGGACGGCGGGCTGGGCCTGTGCCGAGCCCGGCAGGACGCCGAGCGCGGCGCAGGCCAACGCGCCGAGCGCGCCGGCCAGCCGGAGGGCGACCCGGGCGCGGCGGCCGGCGCCGGATCGCGCATCGGATCGCGCGCCGGGCTGTGCGGCGGCTCGTGCGTCCACCTGCGCGTCCACCCGTGCGTCCACCCGTGCGGCCATCAGGCTGTTCCCCGGCGCGCGCATCGGTCAGGGCAGGTTGCGGCCCGCCGGCACCGTGACGGGCGAACCCACCGGCGTGCTGACGGTGCCATCGCCCGCGGTCGGCACGGGCGTATTGGCGGGCGCGCCCGACGTGACCGGCGCGTTCGGCGCGGTGCCCGGCACGGACTGCACCGGGGCCGGCGTGCCGACCGGCGTGTCGCCGGTATTGCCGTTGCCGCCCGCCGCCGCCTGGTCGAGTCGCGCGCGCTCGGCGTCGCTCACGTAGTCGAAGGCCTTCACCACCTTGACCACGCCGCTCGCATTGCGCGCGATATCGGTCGCCTTGTCGCCTTCGGCCGTGGTGACCACGCCCATCAGGTACACGACGCCCTTGTCGGTGGTGACCTTGATCGAGTTCGCGGGCACGCCGTCGGCCGTCGCCAGCAGCGTCTTGACCTTGCTGGTCAGGTACGCGTCGTTGCTCGTGGTCATAAAGCCCGGCGACGACGTGATCTGCAGTTCGTTGATGACCTCGCGCGCGTTCGGCAGGCTGCGCACGTACTGCTCGATCTGCTGCTTGACCTGTTCGTTGCTGGCTTCGCCGGTCAGCAGGACCTTGCGGTTGAAGACCGTGACGCTCACGCTGGCCTGGCCGCCGCTGTAGCGGGAGCTCAGCGTGTTCTCGATCTCGAGTTGCAGGCCGCGGTCGATCGCCTGCGTGCCCGTGGGGCGGCGGTCGGCGGCCAGCAGCACGCCGCCCGCCATCGCGCCGGCGAGCACCGGGAAGCAGCCGGCCAGTTGCGTCGCGGAAACCAGCAGTGCGGCCACGGTGACGGCAGTGCGCGCGGCACGGGCGGTGCGCGCGCGGCGCGTGGACGAAGCGGGAATGGGGGGGTTCGGGAGAAGCACGTTCTTCATGCGGTCCTTGGCTCGGGGCAATAACGGTGAAGTTGATGCTGCATTGTGGGTATCCGGTGGATAACCGCTCCTTTTCCAGTCGATAACCGGGTGAATAACCGGTCGATATCCGGTGGATAAGGGGTGAACAACCAGCTGAAAAGAGCGTCGGGCTGTGGATATCGCTGTGCACAACCCGGGATAACTTTGCCGGTCCATGCCGGCGCGAAGACTTTTTCGCGGCCTCAGGCCTCGCCCAGCAGCGCGTCGTCGATACCGTCGCACAGGCAGTGCAACGTCAGCCGGTGCACCTCCTGCACGCGCGCGGTCCGGTCGCTGGGCACGCAGAGGTGGATATCGAACTCCTCCAGCATGGTACCGATCTGCCCACCGCCGCGGCCCGTGAGCGCGATCACGGTCATTTCGCGATGGCGCGCCGCCTCGATCGCGGCGACGACGTTGGCCGAATTTCCCGAGGTGGAAAGCGCGAGCAGCACGTCGCCGGGCTGGCCGAGCGCTTCCACCTGCTTCGAGAACACGACCGAAAAATCGTAATCGTTGCCGATGGCGGTCAGGATGGAACTGTCCGTCGTCAGCGCGATGGCCGCGAGGCCGGGACGCTCGCGCTCGAAACGGCCAATCAGCTCCGCCGCGAAATGCTGCGCGTCGGCGGCCGAACCGCCGTTACCGCACGCGAGAATCTTGTTGCCGCTCGTCAGCGCGGCCACGGCGCGCTCTACCGCCGCGTCGATCTGGGGCGCCATCGTCGCCGCGGCCTGCCGCACGACGTCGGCGCTGTCCAGGAAATACTGCTGGATACTGTCGATGCTCATGGCTCTGTGGGCCTTCCTTCTTCCTTCTTGCTTGCTGCGGGTGTCACGGTTGCCGCCGCATTATGACGCAGCCGCGTCGAGATCGAACGCGTTCTGCAGCCATTCGAGGCGCCCGCCTTCCATCGCGACCACGTCGAAGCGGCATGGCGGCGTGCAATCGAGCGTCAGCAGGTACTGCGCCGCAGCGATCAGCAGGCGCCGCTGCTTGGCCGTCGTGACGCTGGCCGCCGCCCCGCCGAACGCGCGGCCGCGCCGCGCGCGCACCTCGACAAACACCAGCGTCTGGTCGGCTGCGCGCATGATCAGGTCGATCTCGCCGCCTTTGCAGCGATAATTCCGGACGACCAGCGTCATGGCGCGTGCCTCGAGCCAGGCCAGCGCGCGGTCTTCCGCCCGTGCGCCCGTCTGCGTCGTGGTGGTTTTGAATGGACGATTCAAGGGAAGTTCTCAAGCATGGCTGACTGGAACTCGCTGGCCGCAGGCCAGACCTATCCACCCGGCACCCTGTACGTGGTGGCCACCCCGATCGGCAATGTCGCGGACCTGTCCCTGCGCGCGCTCCATGTGCTGGGGCTGGTCGATGCCATCGCCTGCGAGGACACGCGCAATACCGGCCAGTTGCTGACCCGCGTGGGCCTGCATCGCCCGCTGCTGGCCGTGCACGAGCACAACGAGCGCGAGGCGGCCGACCGCATTGTCGCGCGCCTGGCGGCCGGCGAGCGCATCGCCTATGTTTCCGATGCGGGCACGCCCGGCATTTCCGACCCCGGCGCGCGGCTCGTGGAGGCCGTGCGTGCGGCCGGCCATGGCGTGGTGCCGCTGCCCGGCCCCAGCGCGGCCGTTGCGGCGCTGTCGGTGGCCGGGGACATGCTCGAGCACGGCGAAGGGCGTTTCACGTTTGTCGGCTTCCTGCCGGGCAAGCCTAAGGCCCGCGACGAGGCGGTTGCGGGACTGGCCGGACTGGCCCACCCATGGGTCATCTACGAGGCCCCGCACCGCATCGGCGAGACGCTGGCCGCGCTGGCGGCCGCGCTGCCCGCGCGGCGCCTGATGATCGGCCGCGAACTGACGAAGCTGTTCGAGGAAACGCCGGTCCTGTTGGCAGCGGACGCGCCGGCATGGCTCGCCGCCGAAGCCACGCGTGGCAAGGGCGAGTTCGTGATCGTGGTGGAAGGCGCGCGGCGCGGTCAGGCGGAGGACGCCGATGCCGCGCTGGATCCGCAGGCCGTACGCGTGCTGGATCTGCTGTTGCCAGAACTGCCCGCCAAGCGCGCGGCCAAGCTGGCTGCGTCGATTACCGGGGCCAAGACCGATGCGCTGTACCGGCTCGCGCTGTCGCGCAAGTCGCAAGGGGAAGAGGACGGGGAGGATTGAATCCGCGGACGCGGGAGACTGCGGGATGGCTCCGGGAGGAGCCATCGAGGGGCGGGGCGCGGTAGGAGGATCTTTGCGGTCCGTCACCGGGGCTGGAAGACTACATCAATGCTTGCGCTTGACGGTCCTGGCCCTGGCGGCCGCTTTCTTCTTGCCAGCCGGGACCAGCGTATTCGCGGTATCGGGCGGGCTCAGATCGTCGGCACCGGTACCGTCGCCGGCCTCGTTGTTGCCAGCGTCGATCTGCGGACCCAGCGCCGCCACCTCGGTGCGCGACAGCCGGCGGATTTCCACCTGCGTGGCGCCGTGATCGACGAAGTTCAGGCGCTTGGCGGCCGCGTACGAGAGGTCGAGCACGCGGTTGCCGTGATAGGGACCCCGGTCGTTGATCCGGACCACGGCCACCTTGTCGTTGCGCAGGTTGCGCACGAGCACCCAGCTATCGAGCGGCAGCGACGGGTGGGCGGCGGTCATCGCACGCATGTCGAAGCGCTCGCCATTGGCGGTCTTGCGGCCATGGAAGCCCTTGCCGTACCAGGACGCCATGCCGCGCTGTTCGAACGTGCCCATGTCGGCGCGGAGGCCTTCGAGCGACGATGCGCTGTCGGGCGTATCGCGATCCTGCTTGCCCCACCCGAACAGGTCCCAGTTGCCGCGGTCGTCGGGCTTGGCGCCTTCGGACTTTGCAGACTTGTCGGACTTGCCCTGCTGGGCGGACTTGATACCGCCCTTCGTGGCACCGCGCGTCGCGGTACCCGGTGTGGCGATGGTGCCCGGCGAGCCCGCCACATCCGCGCCGTCGCTGCCGCCCGGAGGCGTCGCGCAGGCGGCCATCACCAGCGCGCACGCGATGACGGCGCAACGGTGAAGCAAACGGTGGCCCCCCTCGGTAATACCGGGGCGCATGGTGGCTAGACTGGTCATGGCCCGAAGTCTAACACTGGGTCCCCGAGGCTTAAGCCTTGATTTTGTTACGAAATTTAAGACAGCCGTCTGAATCGGCGTCACAAATCGCCGCAATCCTTGGCCTGACAAGGGATTGCGGAAATTTACATTCCCCCGAAGCCGCGTGTCGTAAGGCGCACTTATAGTGGGCCACGCGTCGGTCCGAATGCGCGTCGCGGGCTACAATGGCCCACCTCCGGGCCACCGCGCCGATGCCTGCCAGACGCCATGAAAGTCCTCCTGATTCCCGTCACGCCCTTCCAGCAAAACTGCTCGCTGCTGATCGACGAAGCGACCGGCCGTGCCGCCGTCTGCGATCCCGGCGGTGACCTCGACCGCATTCATGCGGCCGTGGCCGAACATGGCGTGACGCTCGAGAAGATCTTTCTGACACACGGGCATGTGGACCATTGTGCGGGCGCCGCGGCGCTGGCGCGCGAGCTCGGCATTCCGATCGAGGGGCCGCAGCAGGCGGAACGCTTCTGGATCGACCAGTTGCCCGACCAGACCCGCCGATTCGGGTTCGGGCAGGCCGAGGCGTTCGAGCCCGACCGCTGGCTCGAGGATGGCGATACCGTGACGTTCGGCGGCGAAACCCTCGAGGTTTATCACACGCCCGGCCATACGCCTGGCCACGTGGTGTTCTTTTCGCGCGGGAACCGGCTCGCGATCGTCGGCGACGTGCTGTTCGCCGGGTCGATCGGCCGCACGGATTTTCCGCGCGGCAACCATGCGGACCTGATTCGCTCGATCCGCACGCGCCTGTGGCCGCTGGGCGAGGACGTGACGTTCGTGCCCGGCCACGGGCCGGTCTCCACGTTCGGCGAGGAGCGCCGGAGCAATCCTTTTGTCGCCGACCACGTGGTGGGGGTAGACTGACCCATGGCGAAACGACAGGCACCCGATACCCGTCCGGAAATCTACGTCAGCACCGATATCGAGGCCGACGGACCGATTCCCGGCCCGCATTCGATGCTGTCGTTCGCTTCGGCCGCGATGCTGGCCGACAAGACCGTGGTCGGCACGTTCTCGGCCAACCTCGAGACGCTGCAGGGCGCGAGCGGCCATCCCGTGCAGATGAAGTGGTGGGAAACCCAGCCCGAGGCCTGGGCCGCCTGCCGGCGCGACCTCCAGCGGCCCGAAGAGGCGATCGTGCGCTATGTCGAATGGGTCGAGGCGCTGCCCGGCAAGCCCGTCTTCGTCGCGTTTCCGGCCGGATTCGATTTCACGTGGATGTTCTGGTACATGATGCGCTTTGCGGGCCGCTCGCCGTTCGGCTGGGCCGCGCTGGACATCAAGACGCTGGGGTTCGCGCTGACGGGATTGCCCTACCGCAAGACCGTCAAACCCGCGCTGCCGGACCACTGGAAGGATCCGTTGCCTCATACGCACGTTGCAATCGACGACGCGCTCGAGCAGGGTGCGCTTTTCTGCAACATGCTGGCCGTGCTACGCGAGCGTGAAGCGCAGCGCGCTGCTATCGCCGAACCATTGCCAGACACCGATTCTGCCGAAAGCGAGCAGTCACCTCCATCGCCTCGGGGTTAGCTGCCCCACGCTTCTCACGGTGGGCCGAGGCCACATTTCACGCGCGCCGGCCTATAGTAGAAGTGTGCCGATGGCGACCTGGGCCACGATGCCCAAGGAGGTGTTGATCATGCGATTCCATCCCGAAACCCACTTCAAGGATTGGACGGCCCGGATTCACTGGCCGCACTGGAACCACGATCGATCTTCGACGCACAACGCCCACAGCTCCTTCTCCCGGTCTCACTGGGCCGAGGAAGATGCGGAGATCGCCAAGGCGACGCTTTACGTAAGCACCGTCACGCTGGTCGTACTGCTGGTTGTGATGGCAGGGATCGCTTTCGGTCAGGAGGCCATGCACTGGTTGGGTGTTCAATAACGACAACCCCGCCTGAAGCGATCCCCCTAGCCTGACCGGCCGGCCCCCGACATTGCGTCGGGGGCCGGTTTGTTTTCGGCGTCAGTCGAACAGCGGGTTCACGTTCTCGGGCGGGCGGCCGATGATGGCGCGGCGGTTGCGCACCACGACGGGCCGCTGCAGCAGGATCGGGTGGTCGGCCACGGCTTCGAGCAGCTCGGCGTCGGTCAGACCTTCGTCGGCGAGGTCGAGCTCCTTGTAGACGGCCTCGCCGTCGCGCAGCATGTCGCGCACCGGGACGCCGAGCATGGCGTGCAGCTGGCGCAGCGTGGACACGGTGGGCGGCTGCTTCAGGTATTCCACGATCTCCACGGGCTCGCCCAGCCGCTCGCCGGCGGCTTCGACCAGGGCGAGCGTTTCGCGCGATTTCGAGCAGCGGGGGTTGTGGTAGATCGTGATCATGGCGGGCCTCTGCGATTGGGAATAACCGCGACTATAGCGCCTGGGGCGCAGCCCCCGCTCCCGCCCGCCAGGTGGGTGATCAGGCCATCAGGTCCGCCAGCGCCAGTGCCACCACCTTCGTTGCGCGGTTCAGGTCGTTCAGGCGCAGGTTCTCGTCCGAGTTGTGGCCGCGCGCCTCCATCAGCGTGCGGGGGCCGGCGCCGTACAGCACCGTCGGGATGCCACGGCTCGTGTAGTGGCGGGCGTCCGTGTACAGCGGCACGCCGTGGACGGGAATCTCCACGCCGAACACCGCCTCCGCGCGCGACTTCAGCGCGCCGATCAGCTTTTCCACACCCGGCAGCTCGGACAGCGGTTCGGCGAGGATGATGCGTTCGACCTTCACCTCGATGCCCGGGCGCTCCGCCGCGGCCTTCTCCACCACCGCGCGCAGTTCGCCCTCGGCATCGAACCCGATCTCCTCGGGGATCATGCGGCGGTCGACGCGGAACGTCACGAGGTCCGGCACCACGTTCGTGTTGATGCCGCCCTTGATCAGGCCGACATTGAGCGTCGCGTGGTCGATGCCCGGCACCTTCGACTTGCGCATGGCCAGTTGCGCGCGCAGGCCGTAGATCGCCTGCAGGATATGCGTGGCGGCTTCGATCGCGTCCACCCCCGTATGGGGCATGGCCGCGTGGCCCTGCTTGCCCTTGACCGTGACTTCCACGTGCAGGCAGCCGTTATGCGCCGAGGTGATGCCGTACGAGAAGCCCGCCGAAATCGCGTAGTCGGGCCTGGTCAGATTTTCGTCGAGCAGCAGCCTGGGGCCGATATCGCCACCGGTCTCCTCGTCGTACGTGAACTGGAGCTCGACCGTGCCGTTGAGGCGCGCGCCCTGCTTTTCCGCTTCCATCAGCGCGAGCGTGGCGTACGTGTACGTCGCGAAATCCGACTTCGAGACCGCAACACCGCGTCCGTACATGACCGGACCATGCTCGCTGTCGCCGATCTCCGCGCCGTACGGATCGCGCGTCCAGCCCAGTCCCGGCGGCACCACGTCGCCATGCGCGTTCATGGCGATGGTCGGGCCGCCCGTGCCGAACTGCTTGCGCACGATCAGGTTGGTGGCGCTGATCATGCCGGCCGCGCGCACCTTGTCCTCGGGCACCTTGTGCGCCTCGACCGTAAAGCCGAGCTGCTCGAGCAGCGCGCGGGCGCGCTGGCCATGCGCCGCGCAGTCGCCGGACGGGTTGTCCGACGGCACCTTCACGAGCTCGGCGAGGAAGGCTTCCTGCGCCGGGCGCTGCGTGTCGATGAACTGGACGAGCGTGGTGTCGGTGGGATTCATGTTGTCGCGTGCGGTCATGTCTTGGCCCTGTGTCTCTATGTAGGTAGCAATCGCTTATTGCCGGGGCTGGAAGTGCTCGACGAACGTGCTGAACACGTTCGCGGCCACCTCGGCGTCGCCGGCGGTCATGATTTCGGTGGGGTGATGGCTGATGCCGCCGTTGCCGCAACGCACGAACAGCATCGCCACGTCCGTCAGCGCGGCGATGGCCATGGCGTCGTGGCCCGCGCCGGAAGGCAGGTGCCGGACCGGCGCGCCCGTGCGCGCGATCGCGGCGGCCCACTGGTCCTGCAGCCACGGCGCGCACGGCACGCTGGCCGCCTCGTGGGTCTTGCGTACCTGCGCGGCGCGCACGTTGCGGCGCGCGCAGATGCGCTCGATCTCGGCCAGCACGTCGTTGACGGCGGCTTCGCGCTCGGCGTCGTCGCCGGCGCGGATATCGATGGAGAACACGGCCTTGCCCGGCACCACGTTGGTGGCGCCGTTGGGCACGTTGAACTGGCCGACAGTGCCGACGAGGCCCGGCTTGCCGCCACAGCGGCGCTCGATATACAGCCCGATCTCGGCGGCCGCCATCGCGGCGTCGCGGCGCATATCCATCGGCACGGTGCCGGCATGGCCGGCCAGCCCTTCGAGTTCCACGAGAAAGCGCGAGGCGCCCGAGATCGCCGTCACCACGCCGACCGGCAACCCTTCGTTCAGCAGCACGGGACCCTGCTCGATATGCACCTCGACAAAGCCGAGCACCTTGCGGCGATCGTGCGCGGCGGCGGGCAACTGGTCGGGTTCGAACCCCGCGCCGCGCATCACGTCGCGCATGGCGGTGCCGCTGTCGTCGAGGTTGTCGAGGACGCGTGTGTCGAACGTGCCCGCGATCGCGCGGCTGCCGAGCAGCGTCGCCTTGAAGCGCACGCCCTCCTCCTCGGCAAAGCCGACCACCTCGATCGCGAACGGAAAGCGGCGGCCCGCGCGGTGCCAGGCGTCGATGCAGGCAATTGGCAGGATGACGCCGAGGTTGCCGTCATAGCGTCCGGCGTCGCGCACCGTGTCGAAGTGCGAGCCCGTCAGCAGTGCGGGCGCGTCGGGCGTGGTGCCTTCGTAGCGGCCGATGACATTGCCCGCCGCGTCGCGGCGCACGGTCATGCCCGCGGCTTCCATCCAGGCGGCGAGCTGCGCGGCCGCGCCGTGGTGGGCGTCGGTCAGATAGGTACGGGTGAGCATGCCGGGCTGCTCGGTATGAACGGCGAGGGCGTCGGCCCACTCCATGATGCGCGCGCCCGTGGTGTTCACGGATGCGGCGGCCGGCGTTGGATTTGCTGCCATGCGTGTCTCCTGCTCAAGCCAGTGACTCTGCGCGAAATTGCATCTGTTGCCTAACAAGAAACGCGCCAGAGTCTTATTCTCTGCGATTCATGTTAGCACAGTGGATTCAAAAATTGCATACAAAAATTATATGCACTATATTGGCCTGCACGCACGGACAATCGGCCGCGAACAATCGGGTTCGACAACGATGACGGGCGACCTTGAACCAGACAGGACCGGCATAGGCGCGGCACGCGCGGACCGGTCCGCACGGAGACAGCCATGCAGCCTGCCGTACCCTCGCAGCGTGCGCCCGCACGCCTGCACACCCGCTTTACCCGTTCCCTCTTCGGCCAGGTGCTGATCGCGCTCGTGATCGGTACGGTACTCGGGCTCCTTGCGCCCGAGTTCGCGGCCAAGCTCAAGCCGCTCGGCGACGCCTTTATCAAGCTCATCAAGATGCTGATCGGCCCCATCGTGTTCTGCGTGGTCGTGGCCGGCATCTGCGGTGCCGGCGAACTCAAGAAGGTGGGCCGCGTCGGGATGAAGGCGGTGATCTACTTCGAGATCGTGACGACGATCGCGCTGGCGCTGGGCGTCGTGCTCGCCTACGTGTTCCAGCCCGGCGCGGGCATGAACGTGAATCCGCAATCGCTCGATGCGTCGGCCATGGCCGCCTATGTCGAGGGCGCGGAGAAGGTGAAGAGCGCGGGGACCGTCGAATTCCTGCTCAAGCTGATTCCGAACACCGTGATGGGTGCCTTCGCCAGCGGCGACGTGCTGCAGGTGCTGCTGATCTCGGTGCTGTTCGGCTGCGCGCTGTCGCTGGTCGGCGAGCCGGGCAAGCCGCTCGTGAGCCTGATCGACACGTTCTCGCAGACGCTGTTCCGCATGATGGGCTTCATCATCAAGCTCGCGCCCATCGGCGTGCTGGGCGCGGTGGCGTTCACGGTGGGCAAGTACGGCATCGGCTCGCTCAAGCAGCTCGGCTTCCTCGTCGTGCTGTTCTACGGCGCGGTCGTCGTGTTCGTGCTCGCGGTGCTCGGCGGCATCCTGCGCGCCTGCGGCTTTTCGGTCTTCAAGCTGATTCGTTATCTGCGCGCCGAACTCCTCGTGGTGCTGGGCACCGCGTCGTCGGACAGCGTGCTGCCGCAGGTCATGCGCAAGCTCGAGTTCATGGGCATCCGCAAGTCGGTGGTGGGCCTCGTCATTCCCACCGGGTATTCGTTCAATCTCGATGCGTTCTCGATCTATCTGACGCTTGCCGCGGTGTTCATCGCGCAGGCCACCAACACGCCGCTCGCGCTGGGCGACCTCCTTGGCATTCTCGCGGTGGCGCTCGTGACGTCGAAAGGCGCGCATGGCATTCCGGGCTCCGCCATCGTGATTCTCGCGGCCACGCTGTCGGCCCATCCCGCCATTCCGGCAATCGGCCTCGTGCTCGTGCTGTCGGTGGACTGGTTCATCGGTATCGCGCGCGCGCTCGGCAACCTCATCGGCAACTGCGTGGCGACGGTGGTGGTGGCGGCGTGGGAGAAGGATATCGACCGCGAACGCGCCCATGCGGTGCTCGATGGAGCGATCTCCGCTGGCGAGCTCGACGAGGGCATGCCGCCTCCCGTGGCGGGCGGAATCGAGGTGCCCGCCAGCGCGCCGCTGCCCGGCAGCGCCGTGGGGCGCTAGAATCTCGGGATTCTCGTCTCAGCGCGGAGCCACGCCCGACGCGCGCCATCATGCCCGAGCATATCGATCCAGACATGACCGCCGAGGCGATTGCCGACGATATCGTCGCCGCCATCGTCTCGCACCGCCTCCCGCCCGGCACCAAGCTGCGGGAGGAGGCGCTCGCGAGCGTCTACCGCGTGAGCCGCACCAAGGTCCGCGCGGCCCTGCTGATGCTGTCCAAGGACAAGGTGATCCAGATCGTGCCCGACAAGGGTGCGTTCGTCGCCAAGCCCAGCGCCGAGGAGGCGCGGGAGGTCTTCGCGGTGCGCCGCATCCTCGAGGCGGCGCTCGCGCGCGAGTTCGTCGCCAGGGCCACGGCCGCCGACTACAAGCGCATCGACAAGCATCTGGCCGCCGAGCGCAAGTCGCTGAACGGCAACGATGCCCAGACGCGCACGCGCCTGCTCGGGGATTTCCATATCGTCATGGCCGAAGTGGTGGGCAACAGCGTGCTCACCGAAATCATGCGCGAGCTGTCGATGCGCAGCGCGGTGATCACCATGCTGTACCAGTCTCGGCGCGATGCCACGTGCTCGTCGGACGAGCACCGCGAGTTCATCGAGGCGGCACGCGCCGGCGATGCCGAGCGCGCGGTGGCGCTGATGGTGGAACACCTCGCGCACGTCGAAGCCGCGCTGCATTTCGACGAGGTGCCGGACGCCGCGCGCGGCAAGGACCTCGTGGCGGCGCTGCTCGCGTAATCCGCGCAATGCCGTCACATTTGATATCGATCAAGGCGGGGGACCGGTAGTACGCGCATCATCGGTCTGGCCATGAAGTTGCGGGGGCGCACTTCATCGGCTCTCCCCGTCCTTCGAAAGAAGGGCTGCCCGCAGACCGCAACGGCTCTGCGGGCTTTTTCTTTTCTGCCCTTTTCTGCCCTATACCCGGCCGCTCCAGTACCCGGGCTTCGCGTACTGCGCCTTCAGATGCTCGATAAAGAACCGGATCTTCGCGGGCACGGGGCGCTGCTGCGGGTACACCGCCAGGATGTCGTAGTCCGGCAACGCGAATTCATCGAGTACCGTAATCAATTCCCCGCTTTCCAGCTGCGGCAGGATTTCCCATGTCGAGCGCCAGCCCAGCCCGAGGCTTTCGCCCGCCCAGCGATGCAGCAGTTCGCCGTCGTTGCAGTCGAGGTTGCCGTTCACGCGCACGGTCACCGTCTTCCCGTTGTCGTTGAAATACCATCCGCGCTGCTGGCCGCCCTGCAGGTTGAACGCGAGGCAGTTGTGGTGTTCGAGATCCTCGAGCGTGCGCGGTACGCCATGCTTCGCGAAGTAGGCCGGGGTGCCGCACACCACGCGCTTGTTCGACGACAGCTTGATGGCCACGAAATTGGGATCGATCGCACCGCCGATGCGGATGCCGACGTCATACCCCTCGCGCACGAGATCGACGACGCGATCGGTCAGGTTGAAGGAGATCTGCACGTCCGGGTTCGCGGCCAGGAACGCCGGCGCATGGGGCGCCACGTGCTTGCGCCCGAAGGCGGCGGGCGCGGAGACGATCAGGTGGCCCGTCGCCTTGTGCCGCCCTTCCGCAATCAGCATCTCCGCGCGATCGAGATCGGACAGTGCCTTCTTGCACTGCTCCATGAACGCCGCGCCCTGCTCCGTCACCACGATGCGCCGCGTGGACCGGTGCAGCAGCTTGACGCCGATACGCGCCTCCAGCGCGTTGATGCGGCGGCCGATCATGACCGGTGTCACGTTCTGCGTCAGCGCGGCCGAAGCCATGCTGCCCTGCTCCACCACGGCGATGAATGCCTCGATCTGCTTGAATTTATCCATGTCGGCCAGATTGCAGGTTGTCTCCTGCCGGCCATTGTGAAGCATGCGCGGCGGCTTGCGCATCCCCCGACTGCGATACCCGCTATGCGTCGCCTCAGCGCGAGCGGCCCAGCGCTTCGTTGATCTCGGCCGCTTCGCCGAGCACATGGGCCAGCCGGCGCAGCGGCCCCGAACATTGCAGCTGGGCGAACAGCGCGAAGGCCGCGCCGGCCACGAGCACCGCGCCGTAGACGGCCACCACCTGCTGGATGCTGGCCGCGGTGGGCGCGCCGGCGGTGCCGTCGAACAGCACGAACGCGGCCGGACCGAGCGCGAGCAGCACGGCCACGGTACGCGCCGACCCTTCCCACATCCGGACCTGCAGCACCACGCGGCGCTGGCGCGCGCGCAGTTGCAGCGGTGGAATGCGGCCGAGCTGGAGCAGCAGCGCGTTCTCGGCCGTGCTTTGCGAATCCAGGCGCCGCGTCATCCAGCGCAGCGGATGCCAGAGCGCCTCGCGCCGCTGGGCGATGCGCGCGAGCCAGGCACCGAGATAGCAGGCCGCGCTGGCCGCCAGCGCCGCGTGGAAGGCCTCCGGCAGCCAGACCGGCGGCGTCTGGCGCAGCAGCAGGTGCCAGTACGCCAGCGCGCTGCCGGTGATGACGGTCGGCACGACGGCGGCAATGAATGCGGCCCAGAGCACGCGTGCCACCGACACCGCCGGACTGCCGGTCGCCGCCGGCGTCGCGACGTCGGTCGCGCGAAGCGCTTCGATCAGTTCGTAGGTAGGCGGCAACCGGGCGTACATGGGTCGAATGTGAGCGGAAACATCGAACATCTGGCAACCCGACATTGTGGCGATCATGACGCGCGCCGAACAGCACCAATGTGCGAGTTCGCACGGATTCCCCACTCATTGGGGGTTCAGGACGCATGGCGATTGCATACCGCATCGATCACATTTCGAGGGTTGCTGCCAGCCATTCGAAACCTGAAGTATCGAATCAATTGATCGTCGTTCCGTTTATCCCGAGCCCGGTGCGGGCATAGCATCGAATCCAATCACAGGCCCACCCGTTATTGGAGACAAAACATGCCGAAGATGAGAGCCGTCGACGCCGCGATCGCGGTGCTGGAGAAGGAAGGCATCACCACCGCGTTCGGCGTCCCCGGCGCCGCCATCAACCCGTTCTATTCGGCGATGCGCAAGGCCGGATCGATCAAGCATCTGCTGGCCCGGCACGTCGAGGGCGCTTCGCACATGGCCGAGGGTTATACGCGCGCCGAGCCCGGCAATATCGGCCTGTGCGTCGGCACGTCCGGCCCCGCCGGCACCGACATGATCACGGGCCTGTACTCGGCCTGGGCCGATTCGATCCCCATTCTCTGCGTCACGGGCCAGGCGCCCCGCGCGCGGCTGTACAAGGAAGACTTCCAGGCCGTCGATATCGAGTCGATCGCCAAGCCCGTGACCAAGTGGGCCGTCACCGTGCGCGAACCCGCGCTGGTGCCGCAGGTGTTCCAGCAGGCGTTCCATCTGATGCGCTCGGGCCGTCCGGGCCCGGTGCTGATCGACCTGCCCTTCGACGTGCAGGTGGCCGAGATCGAATTCGATCCGGAAACGTACCAGCCGCTGCAACCGTACAAGCCGGCCGCCTCGCGCGCCCAGATCGAGAAGGCCATCGCCATGCTCAACGCGGCCGAGCGCCCGCTGATCGTCTGCGGCGGCGGTGTCATCAACGCGAACGCCTCCGAACTGCTCGTCGAGTTCGCCGAGCTCGTCAACGTGCCCGTCGTGCCGACGCTGATGGGCTGGGGCGTGCTGGCCGACGATCACCCGCTGCAGGCGGGCATGGTCGGCCTGCAGACGTCGCATCGTTATGGCAATGCGACGCTGCTGGCTTCGGACTTCGTGATGGGCATCGGCAATCGCTGGGCGAACCGCCACACGGGCAGCATCGACGTCTACACGAAGGGCCGCAAGTTCGTGCACGTGGATATCGAACCCACGCAGATCGGCCGCGTGTTCGGTCCCGATCTCGGCATCGTCTCCGATGCAAAGGCCGCGCTCGAGCTGTTCGTCGAGGTGGCGCGCGAGATGAAGATGGCCGGCCGCCTGCCCGACCGCAAGGCATGGGTCGCCGACGTGCAGAAGCGCCGCCGCACCATGCATCGCAAGAGCGACTTCGACAACGTGCCCGTCAAGCCGCAGCGCGTGTATCGCGAGATGAACCAGTATTTCCCGCGCGACGTGCGCTACGTGACCACGATCGGCCTGTCGCAGATCGCGGCCGCGCAGTTCCTGTCGGTGAACCAGCCGCGCCACTGGATCAACTGCGGCCAGGCCGGCCCGCTGGGCTGGACGATTCCCGCGGCGATCGGCGTCAAGACCGCGTCGCCCGATTCGGATGTCGTGGCGATCTCGGGCGACTACGACTTCCAGTTCATGATCGAAGAACTGGCCGTGGCCGCGCAATTCAAGGTGCCCTATATCCATCTGGTCGTGAACAACTCGTACCTCGGGCTGATCCGCCAGGCACAGCGCAACTTCGAGATGGACTACTGCGTGCAGCTCGCGTTCGACAACGTGAATGCGCCCGAGCTCGAAGGCTACGGCGTGGATCACGTGAAGGTCGTGGAAGGCCTCGGCTGCAAGGCGCTGCGCGTGTTCAAGCCCGAGGACATCGCCCCCGCGTTCGCGGAAGCGCGCGACCTGATGGCCGAGTTCTCCGTGCCCGTGGTCGTCGAGGTGATTCTGGAGCGCGTGACCAATATCGCGATGGGAACCGAGATCGACAACATCAACGAGTTCGAGCCGATCGAGGATCGCGCGGATAGCGAAGCTGCCGGCGAGGCCATCCTCTCGGAAGAGACCGAAACCGCCTGACCGCGTCATCCATCAAAGAGCCAACGATGCCAAAGCTAGCCGCCAACCTCACCATGCTGTTCAACGAAGTGGCGTTTCTCGACCGCTTCGAAGCCGCCGCGCGCGCGGGATTCCGCGGCGTGGAGTTTCTGTTCCCGTATGCGTTCCATGCGGACCAGATCGCCGACCGCCTCAACCGCTTCCAGCTCGACCTCGTGCTGCACAACCTGCCCGCGGGCAAGTGGGAAGCGGGCGAACGCGGCATCGCCTGCCATCCCGATCGCGTCAGCGAGTTCCGTGACGGCGTGGGCGAGGCCATCAAGTACGCGAAGGTGCTCGGCGTGCGGCAGCTGAACTGCCTGGCGGGCATCCTGCCGCAGGGCGTGCGGCGCGAGGCCGCCAACGAGACGCTCGTCGAGAACCTGCGCTTCGCGGCCAATGCGCTCGCGGCCGAGCGTATCGACCTGCTGATCGAGCCGATCAACACGTTCGACATTCCCGGCTTCGCGCTGTCGCGCACGCAGCAGGCCGTCGATCTGATCGAGCAGGTCAACGCGCCCAACCTCTACGTGCAGTACGACATCTATCACATGCAGCGCATGGAGGGCGAGATCGCCGCGACGATCAAGGCCAACCTGCCGAAGATCCGTCACGTGCAGCTGGCCGACAACCCCGGCCGCAACGAGCCCGGCACCGGCGAGATCAATTACCGCTTCCTGTTCGGCTATCTCGACGAGATCGGCTACCAGGGCTGGATCGGCTGCGAGTACAAGCCGCGCGCCTCGACCGAGGCCGGTCTCGGCTGGCGCGCCGCGCACGGCATCGGCTGACAGACATCAGCAAAACCTATTTCCGAATCTGGACTGGAGGAGACACACATGGCAAACCAACGCACTATCGGCTTTATCGGCCTCGGCATCATGGGCGCACCCATGGCGGGTCATCTGCGCGCGGCGGGTCACACGTTGTTCGTGCATGACGTGAACCCGGCCCCGCAGGCGCTCGTCGATGCCGGCGTCACGGTCTGCACGAGCGCGGAAGAAGTGGCCAAGCGCGCCGAGATCGTGATCGTGATGGTCCCGGACACGCCGCACGTGGAAGCCGTGCTGTTCGGCGAGCGCGGCATCGCGGCCGCATACAAGGCCGCGGGCAAGGAGGCCACGTACGGCAAGATCGTCGTGGACATGAGCTCGATCTCGCCGATCGCCACGAAGGACTTTGCCGCGCGCATCAACAAGCTGGGCGCGTCGTACCTCGATGCGCCGGTGTCCGGCGGCGAAGTGGGCGCGAAGGCCGCTTCGCTGACGATCATGGTCGGCGGCCCCGGCGAAGCGTTCGAGCAGGTGAAGCCGCTGTTCGAGCTGATGGGCAAGAACATCACGCTCGTCGGCGGCAATGGCGATGGCCAGACCACGAAGGTCGCGAATCAGATCATCGTGGCCCTCAATATCCAGGCCGTGTCCGAAGCGCTGCTGTTCGCCTCGAAGGCGGGTGCCGATCCGGCGCGCGTGCGCCAGGCGCTGATGGGCGGCTTCGCCTCGTCGCGCATCCTCGAAGTGCATGGCGAACGCATGGTCAAGCGCACGTTCGATCCCGGTTTCCGCATCGAACTGCACCAGAAGGACCTGAACCTCGCGCTGCAGGGCGCCAAGGCGCTCGGCGTGTCGCTGCCGAACACGTCGGCCGCGCAGGAACTGTTCAACGCGTGCGCGGCGCATGGCTTCGGCAAGCTCGATCACTCGGCGCTGTGCCGCGCGATCGAGATCATGTCGAACCACGAGATCGCGAAGAGCGACAAGTAACACCACACGCTTCGAAGCACGGCGTCGCGCCTCGCGCGCGATGCCTCACGCATCCCGCCCGCCGCACCAGGATTCCCCATGTACGCCTCGGACGCCAATGCCGCCAATGCCGCGCGACTGACGCCTGCCCGCCGGTCCTTCGCCGATTATCGCGACCCCCACCAGGCCCGCACGCTGCTGCGCGACCTGTTCGATACCGCCGTGGCCGCGGTCAGCGCCAGCCACTGCCTTCCCCCTCACCTGCCCTCACCGCCGAAAGGCCGTACCGTCGTCATCGGCGCCGGCAAGGCGGCCGCCGCGATGGCGCAGGCCGTCGATGCGCACTGGCAGGGACCGCTGTCGGGCCTCGTGGTCACGCGCTACGATCACGGCGCCGACTGCCATCGCATCGAGGTGGTCGAGGCCGCCCACCCCGTACCCGATGCAGCGGGACAGCGCGCCGCCGAACGCATGGTCGGGCTCGTGCAGGGCCTGACCGCCGACGACCTCGTGCTGTGCCTGATCTCGGGCGGCGGCTCCGCGCTGCTCGCCGCGCCGGCACCGGGCCTGACGCTCGCGGACAAGCAGGCCATCAACAAGGCGCTGCTGCGCAGCGGCGCGAACATCGGCGAGATGAACTGCGTGCGGAAGCACCTGTCCGCGCTCAAGGGCGGACGGCTCGCGCTCGCCTGTGCGCCGGCGCGCGTGGAGACACTGCTTATCTCCGACATTCCCGGCGACGATCCGACGCTGATCGCCAGCGGCCCGACGCTGCCCGACGCCACCACGTGCGCCGACGCGCTCGCGGTCATCGCCAAGTACGGCATCGATATCCCCGCGCACGTGCGCGCGCACCTCGAGAGCGGCGCCGGCGAAACGCCGAAGCCCGGCGACGCGCGCTTTGCCGGCCATCGCAGCGTGACGCTCGCCACCGCGCAACAATCGCTCGAAGCGGCGGCGGCGCGGGCGCGCGAGCTCGGCCTCGAGACCCATATTCTTTCCGACTGCATCGAGGGCGAGGCACGCGACGTGGCGCAGGTGCATGCGGCCATCGCGCGTCAGGTGGCCGCGCGCGGACAGCCGTTCGCCAAACCCTGCGTGCTGCTCTCCGGCGGCGAGACCACGGTGACCGTGCGCGGCAATGGCCGCGGCGGCCGCAATGCCGAGTTCCTGCTCGCGCTGGCCGTCGCGCTCGACGGGCTGCCCGGCGTGCACGCGATTGCCGGCGATACCGATGGTATCGATGGCTCGGAGGACAACGCCGGGGCCGTGCTGTCGCCCGACACGCTCGTGCGGGCCGCCGCGCGCGGCCTCTCCGCGCGCGCGCATCTGGCCAACAACGACGGCTACGGCTTCTTTGCGGGCCTCGACGACCTCATCGTCACCGGCCCCACCCGCACCAACGTCAACGACTTTCGCGCGATCCTCGTGATCTGACGCGCGCCCACAAGAACCAGGAGACAACATGAGACGCCAGCGCAAAGCGAAGATCGTCGCCACGCTCGGTCCGGCCAGCAGCGATATCGCGGTGATCCGCGAACTGTTCGAGGCCGGTGCCGACGTGTTCCGGCTGAACTTCAGCCATGGCACGCACGACGATCATCGCCAGCGATACGACGCGGTGCGGCGCGTGGAGGCCGAGACGGGCCGCCCCATCGCGATTCTTGCGGACCTGCAGGGTCCCAAGCTGCGCATCGGCACGTTCGCGGTGGGCAAGGTCGCGGTGCGCGCGGGCGACCGCTTCGTGCTCGACAGCGATCCCACGCCCGGCGATGGCACGCGCGTGCATCTGCCACACCCCGAACTGTTTCGCGCGGCGAGCGCGGGCCAGTCGCTGCTGATCGACGACGGCAAGGTGCGCCTGGCCATCGAGTCGGTCTCGAGCGGGAGCATCGTGACGCGCGTGGTCAACAACGGCACGCTGTCCGATCGCAAGGGCGTGAACGTGCCTGACGCGGTGATTCCCATTCCCGCGCTGACCGACAAGGATCGAAAGGACCTGGACTTCGCGCTGTCGCTCGGCGCGGACTGGATCGCGCTGTCGTTCGTGCAGCGCCCGTCCGATATCGTCGAGGCGCGCGAGATCATCGGCACGCGCGCGGGCGTGCTGTCGAAGATCGAAAAGCCTGCCGCGCTGCAGCAGCTCGACGAAATCGTGCGCGTGTCGGATGCGGTGATGGTCGCACGTGGCGATCTTGGCGTGGAGTTGCCGCCCGAGCGCGTCCCGGGCGTGCAGAAGCGCATCCTGCGCGTGTGCCGCCAGCTCGGCAAGCCAGTCGTGATCGCCACGCAGATGCTGGAGTCGATGATCGATTCGCCGGTGCCGACGCGCGCGGAGGCATCCGACGTGGCGAGCGCGATCTACGACGGCGCGGACGCCGTGATGCTGTCGGCCGAGTCAGCCAACGGGCGCTACCCCGTGCAGGCGATCGCGATGATGGACCGCATCTCGATCGAGGTCGAGCGCGATCCGCTCTACCGCAACATGCTCGATGCCCAGCACGAGGCGCCGCTTTCCACGCGGCAGGATGCGATCTGCGCGGCGCTGCGCGAAGTCACGCATATCATCGGCGCGCGCGCGACCGTGACGTACACCTCGTCCGGCGCCACGGCGCTGCGCGCGGCGCGCGAGCGTCCATGCGCGCCGATCGTGAGCATCACGCCCAATCTCGATATCGCGCGCCGCCTCGCAATCACGTGGGGCGTGCACTCGACCGTCAGCCCCGATGTGCAGAGCGTGGACGAGATGGTCCAGGCGGCCACGCGCGCCGCGCTCGTCGAGGGCTATGCCGAGCCCGGCGACCAGATCACGATCGCGGCGGGGATACCGTTCGGGCAAGGCGGGACGACCAACCTGCTGCGCGTGGCGGAAGTCGGCGGCGCATCGCCCGACCTTACGCTGAGCGGCGCCGCCCTCACCCAGTCGCCGAAGGAGACGGCCGGCGTGTGACGGCCGGCGTGTGAGACGGCGGAGGACTCCGGAAGGCATGGCGCCGTTGCTATACTCCACGGCATAACGGCAGCGGCGCGATGTCACGCATGCGGCTGCCGGCGTTCCCGATCTCACGGAGTATCCATGCGTCTCGATGACGAAGCCGAAAGCCAGAACGTAGAAGACCGCCGCGGCGGCGGTTATGGAGGCGGCGGTGGATTCGGACTTCCGGTCGGCGGCCGCACCATCGGCATCGGCACGGTCATCGTCGCGCTGGCCGCGTCATACTTCTTTGGTATCGACCCCTCGGTGATCTTCCAGGGCGCGTCGGTGATCCAGGGCCAGCAGCAGCAACCGCAGCACGCGCCGCAGCAGCATCGCCCGCCCGCCACCGACCAGCTGACCGTGTTCACGCGCAAGGTGCTCGGCAATACCGAGCGCACATGGGAGCACATCTTCGAGACGGACCTGAATCGCCGGTATGCGCCGCCGACGCTGGTGCTGTTCAGCGGCGCGACGCCGACCGCGTGCGGTACCGGACAGTCCGCGATGGGTCCGTTCTATTGCCCCGGCGATCAGAAGGTCTATATCGACCTCGCGTTCTATGACGAACTGCGCCAGCGGTTCGGTGCCGGTGGCGACTTTGCGCAGGCGTATGTGATCGCGCACGAGATCGGCCACCATGTGCAGAACCTGCTCGGCGTGTCCGCCAAGGTCGACGCCGCGCGCCGTCGCATGAGCGAGGCGCAGGCGAACCAGCTGTCCGTGCGGCTCGAACTCCAGGCCGATTGCCTCGCCGGCGTATGGGCGGCCACCGCGCAAAAGGCCAACCAGCAACTGCTGGAGCCGGGCGACGTGGAAGAAGGCCTCAAAACCGCGGCCGCGATCGGCGACGACCGGCTGCAGCGTCAGGCGCAGGGATATGTGGTGCCGGAAGCGTTCACGCACGGCACGAGCGAGCAACGCGTGCGATGGCTGCGCCAGGGTCTGACGACGGGCGACATCCGCAAATGCGACACGTTTGCCGCGCGGCAGTTATAAGCAGCGAAAACCCTGCAAGCCGCAGTGCGAATTGGAAAAGCGTAGGGGAAAAATCACCTGCCCGGCGGAGAGAGAAGGAGGAGGTCGGCCGGGCAGGTGGGAGAGAAAACTGCTGGCCCTCACGATTGCCGTGAGGACGGGTAATCAGACGCGATAGCCGTACAGGTCGCCGTTGCGCGAATTCTCGAGCGCGGAAGCCGAGATCTCGCCGCTGAACGTGTGCGTGCCGTCGCTGAACGTATCGAACTTGCCCTGGCGCAGGCCGTCGGTGAACGGGTCGAACTTGTCGCGCTTGGAACCATCGGTATATACGTCGGCCTTGGCCGCGCGGGACGCGTCGGCGTAGACATCCATCTTGCCGACCTTCTTGGCGGCGGGTGCGGCGAACGCGGTGGCCGAGGCGACGAATGCCGCCAGGACAAGGGCGCCGCCAAGCATGCGTTTGGCGATCATCTGGGACTCCTTCAACTGTATGCGGCCCGCTTGCTAATCGGCCATCTTGGTGGCAGCGCGGGCACAGGCTGAAGAGTAGAAGGTTCGTCCGCAAGGAAAAATACCGCTGCGACGAATGGTGCGTTGCACGCCGTGAAACGCCCGGAGTGCGGACGAACGGGTGCGCGGAATATCAGTGCGTGTGCGCGTGGCACTCGCAGGGAGCGCCCTCGGCGGCCTGCTGGAGGTTCTGGAGGATGCCGCACTCGCTCGCCGGATGGGGCGTCGCACACGTCTCGCGCAGTGCGCGCAGCTGGCCCTCGAGCGCTTCCAATGCCACGCGCTGCGTGTGGATCTGGTCGATCTGGCGGTCCAGCAGATGATTGATGTCGTCGCACGCCAGCGACGGATTGCGCTGGAAATCGCGCAGGCGGCGCACGTCGGAGAGGCTCATGCCGAGCGAACGGCAGTGCCGCACGAAGTTGAGTTGCACCAGATGGCCGTCGCCATACCGGCGGTAGCCGTTGTCCTCGCGCTGCGGTGCGTCCAGCAGCCCTTCCCGCTCGTAATACCGGATGGTCTCGATATCGCAGCCGCTGTGGCGCGACAGTTCGCCGATGCGCATGACAGGCTCCTTGCCAACATCCCTGTAGTCGTTACAGGGTTTTGCCAGTGTAGGGCAATGCGGGAAGCCCTGTCGGCGTCAGGGGTTTTGGCGGCCCGGCCCCGACGCCGGGCCACGCGCTTCATCGCGGACGTGGTGTGACGCCGGGGCCAGCGCCCCGACGATGACCTCGACGCCGCGCTCGGGCGCCGCCTGGCCGCACATGAAGATATCCACAGCCGCGAACCCGTACTCGGGCCATGTATGGATGCTGATATGGGACTCGCGCAGCAGCAGCACGCCCGTCACGCCGAGGCCCGGCCCGAAATGCTGGAAGCGGGAGGCGATGGGCGTCGCGCCGGCCGCGCGGGCGGCGTCGTGCAGGATCTGCTCGATGCGCGTGGCATCGGTCAGCACCGCCGCCGGCACCCCCTGCATGTCCAGCAGCAGGTGGCGGCCCAAGACCGGCGGGCATGGCAGCACGGGCGCGTTCACTTGTGGCCGCCCCCGGACGACCAGCCGCCGCCGCTCGAACCGCTCCAGCCGCGGGACGACGTGCCACCGCCACTGCCACCGCCGCTGCCGCCCACCGACTTGTAGGTGTACATCGTCGCGCCGAACAGCACGATCATGCCGTACACGAGAAACAGTATCCGCATCCCTCAGTCCTCATCCCCGCTGCCGGATCCGCCGTAATGCCGCGCGATCCAGATCGGCGCCCACAGCGCCAACGTTCCGTAAATCAGCCCGTCCCAGTCTTCGCGGCCGATCAGCACCATCGGCAGGTTCAGCAGCCACAGCAGGAACACGAAGCCCCACGCCGCGCGCGTGCAATAGCCGAGGTCATCGACGGCTCCCGCCGATCGCTTTTGTTCGGGCAGCTTCGCGGCCTCGGCGAGCGCCTTGTTGTCCTGGAACCAGAGCGAGACCTGCGTTCGCGACACCGTCGTCGACAGCGTCCAGACGATCTCCGTTTCGCTGGTCTCCTGCGTGAGCCGCCGCGCCGGCGAGCCGTACTCGGTCAGCTGCGTCTTGTCGCCGGCCTGCACGCGCCAGTTGAACGTGCCCGCGGCGTACAGCACCTCGCTCTCGTACGTGAAACCCTTGCGATATGGCTTGGCTTCGAACGTGACCTCGTTCGCGCCGCTCTGCTTCGGCCAGACGTCGAGCACGCGCACGCGATCCCAGCCGCTGTCCTGCTCGACGAGCCACAGCAGTCCCGCGTCCTCGTTGAACAGCAGGTATTCGACCCAGGTCGAGGTTTCCTCGTCGTCGTTGTCCGTGCACTGCAGCAGGCCGAGCACCGTGTACGGCTTGCCGTCGATGGTGCCGACGTCGCCCGGCGCGAGGCTCGTGCGCAGTGCTTCGACTTCTTCATGCTTGGCGAGCACGAGCGCCGTCGACGTGGTGCAATCGACTTCGCTATGGCAACTGGAGCAAATCACGAAGTTCGCCGTGCCCGCGCGATAGGCGATCGAGCTGCCGCAATGCGGGCAGGCGAGCGGCACCGCCTTGCCGCGATAGCGGTCGGCGGTCCGGCCGATCTCGTCCGCCGCGCGCAACAGCTGGCATTGCAGACGGTCCAGCGTGACCAGTTGCCCCGCATAGACGGCGGGCGGTTCGCCGTCGGCGTAGTCGAGCGTCAGGAAGCGGCCTTCGTAACGGAAGTCCGCGACCTGCGTGGTCCATCCCGCGCCGACCGAGAACGGCAGTTCGCCCTGTCCGCCCGTGCAGCGCGCCGCGCGGACGTCGCCGGCCACGAACGGCAGGCCCTCGTAACGCAGCGGCGTGCCCGGGCGCAGGCGCGCGAACGGCGGCAGCGGGTCCGATGTGGCACTGGCCACGGCCTCCGGCCGCACGCGGCGCGACAGCATGTACTGGCCCGACGCATCGGCGAGCCATCCGTCGGAGCCGTCGTCGAACAGCACGTACCACTCGTTCCAGAGGCCCGCGTCATAGCGCAGCTGGATGCGGCCGACGAGCGTGAAGCCCTGCCCCTCCCACCGGCCGCTCGTATGGATCTGCAGCGGCGTGTAGTCCTCGAGCACGGCCGACATCTTGCCGATGTCGCGGACGGAATCGGCGTCCCTGAGCAGCGTGCTCTGGCAATACTCGCAGACCGCCATGACCGCGGCGGACGAACGAAAGCTGACCTCCGCGCCGCAGCCCGGACAGTTGACCGTTTGCATGCAGTCCGATCAGCCGACGAGCTTCCTGAGGATCTCGGCCTTGGCGGCGTCGAATTCCGCCTGCGTGACGAGTCCCTTGTCGAGCAGTTCCTTGAGCTTGCCCAGGCGGGCGGCGGGATCGTCGGCAGCCGGTGCTGCCGCCGCGGGCACCGCGGGCGCGGGCGCGCCGGCCGCCGGCGCAACACCGAGCCCCCCGGCCATCGCCTGCCCCATCACCGCGCCGGCGGCAAGACTGGCACCGAGGCCGGCCACGCCGCCCTCGTTCTGTGCCGCGAGCGGGATCGAACTGGCGACCTGGTACTGCGTGTAGCGCGACATATCGCCCATCATGCCCATCGAGATCCGCGTGTCGATGGCCTTCTGCAGTTCCTCGGGCAGCGACACGTTGGTCACCGCGAAGTTGTCGAGCGCCACGCCGTAGCGTTCGAACTCGGGCGCGAGCTTCTCGCGAATGGTCTGCGACATCAGCCCCTGGTTCGCTGCCATGTCGAGGAACGGCACCGACGATGCGCCGAGCGTGCTCGTCATCGTCGCGATCAGCAGGTTGCGCAGCTGCTCTTCCACTTCGTCGCGCGAGTACGACGCGCGCGTGCCGCTGATCTCGCCATAGAACTTTGCCGGATCGGCAATCTTGTACGAGTACAGGCCGAACGCGCGCAGCCGCACCATGCCGAAGTCCGCGTCGCGAATGGTAATGGCCTGCGGCGTGCCCCATTTGCGGCCGATCTGCAGGCGCGTGCTGAAGAAGTAGACGTCCGACTTGAAGGGCGACTCGAACAGCTTGTCCCAGTTCTTCAGATAAGTGAGGACGGGCAGCGTCTGGGTCGTCAGCTTGTACATGCCGGGACCGAAGACGTCGGCGATCTTGCCTTCGTTCACGAACACCGCCATCTGCGACTCGCGCACCGTCAGGCTGCCGCCGTACTGGATCTCCATGTCCTCCATCGGGTGGCGCCATGCCAGCACGCCATCCGTGTCCTCGGTCCACTGGATGATGTCGATGAACTGCTTCTTGATGAATGACCCGATGCTCATGATCGCTCCCTTTTTCCCTGTCACGACAGGCAGGCGGCATTGAGCACGCCCACCGTTACCGAGAGCGTGCCCATCAGGCCGCCCATGGCGATATTGTTCGATTCGATCGCGGCGTTCATGTCCGGCAGCGCGCGCGTGAGCGCCGCGTAGGCGGCGGCCTGCACAACCATCGCGCCCAGCGCCCACAGCAGGAACATCATGAAGTCGTCGTTGTGCTGGATGCTCGAGGACAGCGTGAAGCAGAAGCCGAGCGTACTGCCGCCCAGCGATAGCGCGGCCGCCATATTGCCTTTGCGGATGAGCGCGAACTCATGGAATGGCGTGATCCTGGTGTAGACTCCGACGAACACGGCGAGCAGCACGAGACTGGCCAGCAGGTGCGTCGCATAGGCGTAGATCGAATTCATGATCGATGAATCAATGATCGTCGAGGCGATGATCGGTTGCATGGTCTTGCCGGTGCCCTCGTTGTTATGGCCAGGCGTGGCGTGGCCACGCATCGACACGATTTGCGGCCAAGTATAAACTCAGAAGCGGTCGCTTCAGAACCCCTCCTTCGCGCCGCGCTCACCCGCCCTCACCCGCCCTCATCCGCCCTCACCGGCTTTTATCCGCCGTCCTGCCGCCCCTTCATGCGCGACCGTACCCTCGTTCTTTCCGTCCTGATCGTCGCCTCGTGCGGACTCGGCTACGAGCTCATCGCCGGCGCGCTGTCCAGCTACCTGCTCGGCGACTCGATCCTCCAGTTCTCGTCGATCATCGGCTGCTATCTGTTCGCGATGGGCGTGGGCTCGTGGCTGTCGCGGTACGTGAAGGACGAAGACGTGCTCGCGCGCTTCATCGATATCGAGATCCTCGTCGGGCTGCTCGGCGGTATCTCGGCCGCGCTGCTGTTCGTGGTGTTCGCCTGGCTGTCCGCGCCGTTTCGCACGGCCCTCTATGCGCTGGTATTCGTGATCGGCGTGCTCGTGGGCATGGAGATTCCGCTCGTCATGCGCATCCTCAACGCGCGCCGCGCCGCGTTCAGCGAGCTCGTGAGCCGCGTGCTGACGTTCGACTATCTCGGCGCGCTGGCCGTCTCGCTCGTGTTTCCGCTCGTGCTGGCGCCACGGCTCGGGCTGTCGCGCACGGGCTTCCTGTTCGGCATGCTCAACGTGGCGGTGGCGCTGTTCACGCTGCGCATCTTCCGCGCCGAACTCACGCAGGTGCCCGCCCGCATGCTGCGCGCGGGCATGGTGCTGGCCGTGCTGACGGCCGGCTTCGCGGGATCGTCGCACCTCACGCACTGGGCCGAGCGCGGGCTGTTCGGCGACGAGATCATCCACAGCCAGACCACGCCATACCAGCGGCTGGTGATCACACGCTGGAAGGACGACCTGCGGCTCTATATCAACGGCAACCTCCAGTTCTCGTCGCGCGACGAACACCGGTACCACGAGGCGCTCGTGCACCCCGTGCTGCAGGCGCTGCCGTGGGCGCGCCGCGTGCTCGTCATCGGCGGCGGCGACGGTCTGGCGCTTCGCGAAGTGCTCAAGTACCGCGGCATCGAGCACGTGACGCTCGTCGACCTCGACCCGGCCATGACCACGCTGTTCTCGCGCAGCGAGCCGCTGCGCGCGCTGAACCAGGGCTCACTGACCGATGCGCGCGTGACCGTGGTCAATGCCGATGCCGCGCAATGGCTCGAGCAGAACAGCGAGAGCTTCGACGCGATCATCGTCGACCTGCCCGATCCGTCCAACTTCGGCCTCGGCAAGCTCTACTCGGTACCGATGTACCGGCTCCTCTCGCGCCATCTTGCGGAGAAGGGGTATGCGGTCGTCCAATCGACATCGCCGTACTACGCGCCGCGCTCGTTCTGGGATATCGATGCCACGCTGCGCGAGGCGGGCTTGCACACGTGGCCGTATCACACCTACGTGCCGTCGTTCGGCGAATGGGGCTTTATCCTCGCCGGCAAGCGCGGCGACTACACGCCGCCGACGCACTACGACGTGCCGATGAAATTCCTCGATGCGGACAGCACCGCGCTGATGTTCCGCTTTCCGGCGGACATGGCGCCGCGCGAGGGCACGGCCAACCGGCTCAATGAGCAGACGCTCGTGCACGATTTCGAGCGGGACTGGCGTAACGTGATCCGCTGAGAGTGGGCATGCATTGGGACCGCCGCCGCTTTCTGCTCGCCGCGGGCGCTACCGCGCTGGCGGGATGCGATCGCCTCGACGGCGATGCGGCGCGCTTTCTTGCGGGACTCGGGCTGCGCGAGCCCGATCCCATCGTGCTGCGGCCGGGCATGGCCGAAGGCCACGCGCTGCGCGATGGCGGGTCCGGGATCGCCGGTGGCCGGGACGCGGGCGACGACCTGACGACCGAGGTCGCGATCCTTGGCAGCGGCGCCGCGGGCATCGCCGCGGCGTGGCAGCTCTCGCGCGCCGGATGTCACGACTTTGTCATGATCGACGGTCCCGAGTTCGGTGGTAACGCGGCAGGCGGGCGGCTCGGCGACGTCAGCTTTCCACGCGGCGCGCATTACCTGCCGCTGCCGTCGGAAGAGTCGACGCACGTGCGCGAGATGCTCGCCGACATCGGCGTGATCGAGCGCGATGCATTCGACGCACGGCCGCATTACGACGAACGCGTGCTCGTGCACGGCCCGGAGGAGCGGTTGTTCCTCGATGGCGCATGGCACGATGGGCTGGTACCGGACAACGCGCTGCCCGGCGACGATGCCCGTCAGCACGCGGCGTTTTTCGCGCGGCTCGATACGCTGCGCCATGCGGTGGGTAGCGACGGGCGCAAGGTGTTCACCATCCCGCTCGCGCTGGCGTCGCGCGATCCGGCCTGGCGCGCGCTCGATCGCCAGACGTTCCGGCAGTGGATGCTGGCCGAGGGCTTTACCGCGCCGACGCTGCACTGGTACGCCGACTACTGCTGCCGCGACGACTACGGGGCCGGTCATGACACCGTTTCGGCGTGGGCCGGCCTCCATTACTTTGCCAGTCGCGGCGGGCACGCGCGCAACGCGGCCGATGGCGCCGTGCTGACGTGGTCCGACGGCCTGCACGGACTGGTGTCGCGGCTGGTACAGCGAATCGATGCGCGCCAGGGTGCGCAGATGGGTACGCGCCGCCAGCCGTGGCGTCGCCCGGGCATGGCCATCCGCGTCGGGGAACACTCCCATGGCGTGGTCGTCGAGGGCGTAGACTGGCCTGGCGGGGTGGCCTCCGGCGCCGCGCCACGCGCATGGCGCGTCCGCGCGCGCCGTGTCATCTGCGCGATGCCGCTGCACGTGGCCGCGCGCATCATGGATCTGCGCCGGTATGGTTTCGACCCCGCCCGGCATCTGACGCCGCATGCGCCGTGGCTCGTCTCGAGCTTTCATCTGCGGGGCTTTCCGGATGAAGCCGCTGGCGTGCCGCTCGCATGGGACAACGTCGTGCACGGCGGCCGCGGGCTCGGTTATGTGGTGGCCACGCATCAGTGGATCCGGCAGGCCCGCCCCGCCGAGACTGTGTTTACAGCCTATTGCCCGCTCGACGATACCGCGTACCGCGGTGGCGCCGCGGCGGAGCGCCCCGGAGATATCCGCCGCTGGCTGGCCACGGCCACGCCCGCCGAACTCATGGCGCTGGCCACCACCGACCTGCGCGCGGTCTACGGCCGCGACTTCTGGCGCCATGCGGACGCCGTGGAGATTACCGCGCGCGGCCACGCCATGGCCACGCCGACGCCGGGATTCCTGTCCAACGCCGGGATCGCGGCATTGCGGGAGGCCGACGGCCGGGTGCTGTTCGCCCATGCGGACCTGTCGGGGCTGTCGGTGTTCGAGGAGGCCGCATGGTGGGGTACGCGTGCCGCATTGCGGGTCGTCGGATAAGCGGCTCGCCATCCTGTAGAATTCCCTGCATCGGGCGATGCCCAGATGTGCATTACATTCGTGCAATTTTTCCGGCTCATGCTGACGATCGTGCTGCTTGCCTTCCTGCCGCTGCAGGCCTGGGCAGGCACCGGTGCGTCCATGCCCGGAACCCCCGCGGTGTGCGAGGCGAGTGCGCATATCGCGTCCGCCCCGACGCTCGGGGACATTGCCATCGCGAGCCAGACGGGCTTCGGCGATCTCGCCGACAGCGGCGGGCCTGCCGAATCGCCCTATCCCGCGGACACCACCGAGCCGTCGCCGCCGGGCGCCGACTTCGCGGAACAACTGCTGCCGCCGCCCCCGCTGCGCGTGGCGGTGCATGACGTGCAGGGCGCGCTGCCCCGCTATGCCGGCATCACCTTGCCGGATCCCGACCTTCCCCGCCTGCCGCGCCCGCCGCGCGGCTGATTTGCCCGCGCGCGGCATGCCGCCGTCGCGCGCCCACCGTATTCGCCTTGTTTTTCCGCGCGGCGTGCCGTTGTTCCCAACATCGGTACGTCATGCTTCCGCGGCATCCGCCGCGACTTTCTGGCTCCACCCACAAACCATGAAACGCATTTTCCTGTTACTGGCGACCAACCTCGCCGTCGTGCTCGTCCTCAGCCTCACGGCCAGCCTGCTGGGCGTGAACCGTTTCCTCACCGCCAATGGCCTCAACCTTGGCATGCTGCTCGTGTTCGCCGCGCTGATGGGCTTCGGTGGCTCGTTCATCTCGCTGCTGATGTCCAAGACCATTGCCAAGTGGTCGACGGGCGCGCAGGTCATTACGCACCCGAGCACCACCACCGAGTTCTGGCTCGTGCAGACGGTCGAGAAGCTCGCCACGCGCGCGGGCCTGCCGATGCCTGAAGTGGCCATCTACGATGGCGAGCCGAATGCATTCGCGACCGGCGCCTCCAGGAAGAACTCGCTCGTGGCGGTGTCCACGGGCCTGCTCAACTCGATGTCGCAGGAAGAAGTCGAGGCCGTGCTCGCGCACGAGGTCGCGCACATCGCCAACGGCGATATGGTCACGCTTACGCTGATCCAGGGCGTGGTGAACACCTTCGTGATCTTCATGGCGCGCGTGGTTGGCTACTTCGTCGACTCGTGGCTGCGCCGCAATGACGAAGAGTCGAGCGGCCCCGGCATCGGCTACATGATCACGGTGGTGATCTGCGAGATCGTGTTCGGCATTCTGGCCAGCATCATCGTGGCGGCGTTCTCGCGCCATCGCGAATACCGCGCCGACGCGGGCGCGGCCGGGCTGATGGGCACACCTTCGCCGATGGTCTCGGCACTGCGCCGCCTCGGCGGTCTCGACGCCGATGGCCTGCCGCAGAACATGCAGGCAATGGGCATCGCGGGCGGCAAGTCGTGGATGGGCCTGTTCTCGAGCCACCCGCCGATCGAATCGCGGATTGCGGCGCTGCAGAGCGCACAGCGCTGAGCCTGAGTGCGCGGGAGGTCGCCTAGTTGAACACGTCCTGCCGGTAGCGTCCCCGCGCCACCATCGTCGCCAGCCAGTCCGACGCGCGGGCGGTGTCCATGCCGCCCGCCGCTACCGCGATGTCGATCAGGGTCTGCCGCACGGCCGGTGCCATCCGCCGGCCATCGCCGCAGACATATACCGTCGCCCCCGCTTCGAGCCGCGCCCATACATCGGCGCGATTCGTCCACAGCAGGTCCTGCACATAGCGCGGCGCCCCGTCCATCACCGAGTACGCGACATGCACGTCGGCCACGCCATCGCTGGCCCAGCGCTCGATATCGTCCCGATAGAGCCAGTCGTGCGCCGGATGGCGGCATCCGTAGTACAGCTGCGCCGCGGCCACGGGGATTCCCGCAGCCCGCTGCGCCGCGCGTTCCTCGAGGAAGCCGCGGAACGGTGCGAGCCCCGTACCCGGACCGATCAGGATCATCGGCACCGAAACATCGTCCTCGGGCGCGAACGGCGGGTTCGGTGTGCGTATCGACGTCGAGACCTGCGCGCCGGGTGCGAGTCCCTGCAGCCATGTCGACGCCACCCCCCGGAATTGCCCGCGGCCCGACAGCGCGGGTGCCCATACCGTGCCCACCAATAGCGTGGCGACATCGGGCGACACCAGCGGCGACGAGGCGATCGAATAGAAGCGCGGCCGCATCGGCACCGTGCAGTCGAGCAGCTGTGCCAGCGATAGCGAGATGGCCGGATGCGCGATCAGCACGTCGAGCAAGCCAAGCCGTGGTGCCGCCACACGCGCGGCGTAACCCTGCGCCTCGTCGTCGGAGGCGAGCGTTTCCAGTTGCTCGCGCGTGAACGGACAGCGCGTGCCCTGCGCCAGCGCGCGCAACGTCTGCCGCGACACCACGTCCTGCAGCTCGACGAAATGCGTGAGCAACTGCGCGACGGGCAATGCCTCGCCGATCGGCAGCCCGCGCGCGGTGCCATGCGTGGCCGACAGCGTCACCATCGCCTGCGGATCGAGGTCGAGCCGTTCGCACAGCGCCGTCACGAGCTCGGGCGCGTTCTGCGGCCACACCGCAACATGATCGCCCGCGCGGTAGGCGGTACCCGGTGGCAGCTGCAGGCGAATATCGCGCGTGGAAGTGCGCGGCGCCTCGCGCGCGAAGTCCCACAGGCCAGACGGATCCTGCACGAGTTCGGTGTTGGACAGCACCGTGAAGGCCTGCGTCCCGGCGGGCAGCGTATCGGCGCGAATCGCGGCCATGCTGCGCAGATCGGCATGGACGCCCAGGCCGCCGCTCATCGCCGCGCTATCCGCTTCCAGCGCCTGCCAGAGTTGGGCGAGCCACTGGTCGGCGGCACCGTCGAAGTCGCCATTGCCGTCGGCCTCGCCACGCGGCAGCAGCGGCGTGGCGCCGGCGGCGACGAAGAAATCGAACACGCGCCGCGGAAACGCCTGGTATGTGGCCCATTGCGAGTTGCCGCAGCCGAGCAAGGCGAGCCGCAGTCCCTTCGCTCCGGCCTCCGCAAGATAGCCGGCGGCCTCGTCCGCATCGAGCATCGCTTCGAAGCGCCGGCCGGAGTCCGGCGCGCGGCCGTTGTAGGTGGCGGCGACGACCACGCCGATGCCCGCGCCCGGCAGATCGCCCACGGCGTCGTCGAGGTCGCGCAACGTGGCATCGAAGCCCGACGCGACCGCGCCCGCGTGAATCTGCTCGGCCAGTTCGCGTGCGGTGCCGAGGCTCGACGCGCAGAGCACCGTGAGCGACTGTCCGTTGCCTCGCACCTGCGCGGGCGCGGCCGCGGTCGACTCGGCCCGCGTCGTCCCCGACGCGACAAGCCGCTCGTGCGCCCGGCGCCTGCGCGCGCGCAGCACGAAGTTGTCGGGCTTGATCGTCAGCGTTTCCTTGAGCCGGAACTGATAGTCGTGCGGGTCGCTGAGCGCGAAGTTGCGCAGCATCAGCGCGAGCGCGAGCTTGGCCTCGGTCAGCGCGAACTGCCGGCCGATGCACGCGCGCTCGCCCGAGCCGAACGGCATATACGCATGCGGCGGCAATGCGGCCTCGTTCTCCGGCAGGAACCGGTCGATATCGAAGCGCTCGGGATCGGCCCACACCCTGGGGTCCCGATGCAGCGCGGTCAGCACGACCGATACGCGCCGGTCTTTCGGAATCGCATAGCGCCCGCCGATCACGGTGTCCTCGAACGGCGCCACGGCGAACGCGGGCGCCGTGGGCCACAGCCGCAGCGTTTCCTTGAGCACGCGTTCCAGCACCTGCAGGCGTGCGAGGTCGGCGTAGACCGGCGGTGCGTTGCCCGGCAACACCGCGTCCACTTCCGCATACGCCTGCGCGAGCACGCCCGGATTGCGCAGCAGTTCATACAGCGCAAAAGTCAGCAGTCCGCTCGTGGTCTCGTGCCCCGCAATCAGGAACGTGATGACCTGATTGCGGATATTCGCGTCGTCGAGTTGCACGTCCGTTTCCGGATCGCGCGCTTCGAGCATCAGGTTCAGCAGGTCGGCGCCCTTCGCGGATGCGGCCGGCGCCGCGCGGCGCTGGCGGATCACGTCGTCGACGACGTCGCGCATATAGGCGATGTCTGCCGCGAACTGGCGGTGCTCGGCGCCCTTGAACCAGCGGTCCTGCACGCGCATGCGCGTGAGCTTGTCCATCGCTTCGCCGAGCGCGCCGGCCATCGCGACGATAAAGGGGTCGAGCTGCGCGCGCGAGAACGAATCGAAGTCGTAGCCGAAGCCCGATAGCGCGATGGTATCGAGCGTCAGGCGCGTCATGTCGTCGGCGACGGCGATATCGGAGTCGGCGCCTTCCCTGTCCCACTTGTCCACAAGACGATTGGCGACGCGCAGCATCACGTCGAAGTAGCCCTTCATCGCGCGCTGGCTGAACGCGGGCATCAGGATGCGATGCGCGCAACCCCAGTTGGCCTCGTCGCTGTGCGCGGTGAACAGGCCATCGCCGGCCACGTCGCGCAGGTAGGACAGCGGCGGCCCGATGACCTTGCGAAAGCGCGATACGTCGCACACCTCCGTGGCCAGTTCGACCGAGCTGATGAACGGGACGCGCCGCCCCGCGAAATTGAGCTCGAAGATGCCGTCGAAATGCCGGCTGCGCGCCAGCAGATGCTGCCCGACGGCGCCGGGCGTGATCTGCAGCAGATTGCCGAGGATCGGCAGTCCCGGATCGCGCGGAATGGGTTCCAGCGATGCCGATGCGAACGGTGGAGCGGCGGAGCCGGACGTCTGGGAGGCCATGGCGGGGGATTGTCCGAGAAAATCTTCCGTAGACAATCGTCTACTTTGCAGGCAAAGTCAATGCGTGCGAACCGAGTGATCGTTCGATTCTTCGATAACGCGAGAGAACATGGAAGACATTGCCGACGGCAAGCGCCGGCTTATCGATGCCGCGCTGCGCCTCGCCGCCGCGCGCCGCAGCTTCGCCGCGCTCGGCCTGCGGGAACTCGCGCGCGAGGCGGGACTCAATCCCAATACGTTCTATCGCCATTTCCGCGATATGGAAGATCTCGCGGTGACCGCGCTCGCCGAAGTCAGCGACGAGCTGCGGCCGATGCTGCGCGCGGTACGCTGGGCCGCCGCCCGCGACAATCCGCAGGAGGTGGCGACGCGTGCGTGCGAGGCATTCTTTGCGTACGCGCGCGCGCATGCCGATGCCTTCGTCGTCGGCCTGTGCGGAATCACCGGGCCGCAGCCCGCGTTGCGCGAAGCCATTCGCGCATTGCTTGCGGCCATCGCCGCGGAGATGGCCGAGGATATCGAGCGGCTCGAACTATGCCCGGCCCTGCCGCGCGCGGCGCTCGACGATTTCAGCCGCTACGTGGTCTCGCATCTGTTCCATGCCTCGGCCGACTACCTCGAGGCCGGTGCCGCCGAACGCAAGCGGCTGGCGCTGCAGGCCACGCAGCTGATTCGCTGGCTGCTGCTGGGTGCCAGTGCCGGCGCGCCGAACCTCGGCGCACTGGCCACATCGACCGCGGCGCTCCCGCGTACCGCGAAGGCGGCCGCCAAGCTGTCGTAGGCGCGTTTGAATCGTCATTCCGGAGAGATCGCCGATGAGTCTGCAGAACCTGCTGCTGTCGTACGGATTGCGGAAGAAGCTCAGGCGCGGGCCGCCGCCCGAGCATATCGACATTCCCGGCACGCGGCGCGCGATGAGCCAGTTCGGTCATCAGGCGCGCATTCCGGAAGGCTGGCGCATCGGGGCCTCCACGGCGCCCGACCTGCCCGGCGAATGGACGCGGCCGTTGCTCACGGTACATGCGAACGGCGCCGACAATGACGACGTGGCGACCCAGGTCGATACGCCGACGATCTTCTATCTGCACGGCGGCGGCTATTACTTCTGCTCGCCGCAGACGCATCGCCCGCTGACGCTCGCGCTGGCCGAGAAGTCGGGCGTGCAGTTGTTCTCGCTCGACTACCGGCTCGCGCCCGAACATCCGCATCCGGCCGCGCTCGACGATGCGCTGACGGCCTATCGCGCACTGCTCGCACGCGGCTTGTCGGCACGGCATCTCGTCCTGGCGGGGGACTCGGCCGGCGGCGGACTGGCGCTGGCGACGCTGATCGCCCTGCAACGCGAGGGATTGCCGATGCCCGCGGGCGCGCTGCTGTTCTCGCCGTGGACCGACCTGGCGGCCACGGGCGAAACGTTACGCACGAACGATCGCAGCGACGTGATGTTCCATGGCGAATCGGTCGGGCGCGCGGCGCGCTTCTATCTGGGCGATATTCCCGCCACCGATCCCCTCGTATCGCCGCTCTATGCAAGCAAGGAAGAGATGTCGGCGCTGCCGCCGCTGTTCGTGCAGGCGAGCGATCGCGAGGTGTTGCTCGACGACTCGCGCCGGCTTGTCGATCGCGTGCGCGCGGCCGGCGGCAAGGCCGAGTTGCGCATCTGGAAGCGTGTACCGCATGTGTGGCAGATCTACCATCCGTTTCTGCCGGAGGCGCGGCGCGCGCTCGACGAGGCCGCGCAGTTCGTGCGCGGCGTGCTCCCGCGCGGATTCGGTAATCCCTGATTCAGTGATCGGTCACTTTGCCGCGCAGCGCCTTGACCTGGCTGCGCTGCGTCTTGCCTTCGAGCCGCCGCACGCGCGAAGCAAACGTGGGGCGCGTCGCGCGCCGTGTGCGCGGGGCCTCGGCCACGCTCAGCACGAGCTCGTGGAGCCGGCGGATCGCGTCCTCGCGATTGAGCTCGAGGCTGCGATGCTGCTGGGCCTTGATCACGACCACGCCATCGCGCGTGATGCGGTGATCGCTGAGCGCGAGCAGCCGCTCCTTGTGGTCGGCCGCCAGCGACGACGCGCGCACGTCGTAGCGCAGATGCACCGCGTTGGACACCTTGTTGATGTTCTGCCCACCCGCGCCCTGCGCGCGGATCGCGGTGATCTCGTATTCGTGGTGAGGGATGTGGAATTCGCCGGCCATGCGCGTGATGATAGCAACGCGCGGGCCGGCGGTGGGAATTGCGGTCAGGACGCTGGCGCGATGTTCTGGTTGGTACAGAACAGGTTGTGCGGATCGTAGCGCTTCTTCAGCGCGGCGAGCCGCGCATAGTTGGACCCATACGCGTCACTCGTGCGCCCCGCTTCATCCTCGGTCAGGAAATTCACGTAGACGCCGCCGCTCGCATACGGCTGCGTCGCGCGAAAGAAGTCGCGCGCCCAGGCGATGCAGTTGGCGTCCTCGTCCGGGCGCTCCCAGCGCGAATGCACGTTCATCACGAAGCGCGCGTCGCGGTGGTGATAGGCCGTGGCGTCGGGCGGCACGCGGTTGGCCACGCCGCCGACATGGCCGAGAAAGATATCGGCCAGCGGCGACGGCAGCCGCGCCGCGTAGTCGATCATCGCGTCGATCGCCGCATCGTCCAGGCGCGAAAAGTTGTGCGACTTCCAGTAGTTGCGCGCGCCCGGACCGAGCAGCGGGTCGAAGGCCTGTTGCCACGCGGTGTAGGGCACCGGCCCGATATGCTCGCCGATGGCCTGCCCGAACGCGCGCATCGGCGCGATGTCCGTCTGCACCTGCTCGGGCGTGCCGAGGTGGAACGCGGCGAGTACCACCACGTCGGTGCCATGCGCGGAGGCCGGCAGGAACGGCAGCGGCGGCGCCTTGCGCAGGACCGCCCAGACGTTGAGGTCTTCGGGCATGGTTTCGGTGAACACGCGGTATTGCCGCAGGACGTCGCGCGCCTGCGCGGCCGGAAACACGATGAGTCCCGCATGGACCTGCGGCCCCACATCGTGCAGCCGGAACTGGAACAGCGTGACGACGCCGAAGTTGCCGCCACCGCCGCGTATCGCCCAGAACAGGTCCGCATCGTCGGTGGCGCTGGCCCAGCGTCGCTGCCCGTCGGCCGTCACGACCATCGCGCCGAGCAGGTTATCCACAGACATGCCGTACTTGCGCGTGAGCCAGCCGAAGCCGCCGCCGAGCGTCAGGCCCGCGACGCCCGTCGTCGAGTTGATGCCGAGCGGCGTGGCCATGCCGCAGCCCTGCGCTTCGTGATCGAAGTCCGCAAGCGTGGCGCCGGGGCACACCCATGCGACGCGGTCGGGCTGCTCGATGCTCACCACGCGCAGCATCGACATGTCGATCACGAGCCCATCATTGCAGATGGCGCTGCCGGCGATATTGTGGCCGCCGCCGCGGACGGCGAGCACGAGGCCGCGGTCCCGCGCGAAGTTGACCGCGTGCACGACATCGGTCGTGCCCGAGCACTGCACGATGATGGCCGGCCGCCGATCGACGGTCGCGTTCCATACCGTACGGGCCACGTCGTACCCGTCGTCGCCGGGCAGCAGCACACGGCCGTGCACGGCCTGTCGCAGCGCCTCCAAGTGACCCGAAGCTATCGTTGCCATGGCACACCTCCCCTTCGGATTGAGCCGATCCCGATGCGATGCAAGCCGCGCGCCATCGGCCGCAGGGGGGCGGCGGCGTTGGCGTCGGGGCGCGCGTGGCCCGGTGCCGGGGTCAGAATCGGCCCAATCGGTTACACCGATGAGGCGCCGAATAAGGCCCGTTTCGTGTTGGCCGGAAGCGACGTTTGATGCACCGCAGCAAAACATCGCGATGCGGGTTTATACTTAGCCAACTTCCGCCCGGCTCCCCCTTTCCTGTATGCGCCGGACGCCTCTGCCGCCGCATCATGAAACGCACGATCGCCTTTACGCTGACGACCTGGCTCGCCGCCGCCATCCTTCTGCTGGGAGGCGACTCGCCTGCCTTTGTCGTGCTGAGCGGCGTGGTCGCGTTCGGCGGATTCGACCTGCTTCGCCCCTGACCGGGCGCCGCATCATGATGCTGCCCGCGTCGCCGACGCGTCGATCGTCGTCGCCCCCCTCGCACCCTCCGCACCCCTCGCATCATGCTGGCCGCGAGGCGATCCACGATTCCGCGACGACACTGATCCGCAGCGACCTGTATCGCGTCGCGGGCGAAACCTCGGTCAAAGCTTTCCTTAAGCATTACGTCGCCACCGAAGGCTTTCACTACCTCGTATGGTTCCGGCTGGCCTCGGCCTGCACGACGGGCGTGCGCGGCGCGTTCCTCAAGCTGATGCTTCGCCGCAAGCAGCGTCAGCTCGGCATCGTGATTCCGCGCGGCACGCGCATCGGCCCCGGTTTCTATATCGGCCATTTCGGCGGCATCGTGCTCAACGAGTCGGTGGTCATCGGCGCCAACTGCAATATCTCGCAATGCGTGACGATCGGCGCGAACCATGGCCAGGCGGCGACCATCGGGGACAACGTCTATATCGGCCCCAATGTCTGCATCGTCGAGGACGTGACCATCGGCGATAACGTGACCGTGGGCGCGGGCAGCGTCGTGACGCGCGACGTGCCTGCCAACGTCACGGTGGCGGGCAACCCGGCCCGCGTGCTCGCGGACGACCTCGAACGCGGCCGTGCCGGGCGCTATATCGCCAATCGCTGGAACGCGCGCGGCTGACCGTTGCGCGTAGAATGCGCGTATCCCCTTCGGAGATCGCTCACCGCCATGTGAACCGAGGCCCTGCCCTCCCGTCCCGCGACCGCAACCGTCATCGCGCTGTGCATGCGCGCCGTGTTGCCGTCGCGTTTCACGTTCACACGGCTGGTGTTCCGCTCGCGCGCACGGATTGACGTCGCGCACGCCGGGCGCCGCCATATCTGGCGATCTCCTCCATGCCCGACGCGCTCGTTCGCATTGCTCATCTCTCCCATGCCTGGCCTGATGGCACCCCCGTCTTCGACAATCTGTCGGCAACGTTCGGCACCGGCCGCACAGGCCTGATTGCCCCCAATGGCGCCGGCAAGAGCACGCTCCTGCGGCTTATCGCGGGCGAACTCGCGCCGCTGGCCGGCCATATCGAGGTCATCGGACGCGTGGCATGGCTGCCGCAGCATCTGCCGCTCGGCGGCGACCTGCGCGTGGCGCAGGCACTCGGCATCGCCCCGCAGCTCGATGCGATGGCGGCCATTGCATCCGGTCGCGCCGACGCGGCGTTGTTCGATATGGTCGGCGATGCCTGGGACATCGAGGACCGCACGCGCATCGCGCTCGCGCGTGTGGGGCTCGGCGAGATCGATTTCGCGCGTGCGCTGCATACCTTGAGCGGTGGCGAGATCATGGCGCTCGGTCTCGCGTCGCGGCTGCTGGACCAGCCCGATGTGCTGCTGCTCGATGAACCCACGAACAACCTCGACCGCGATGCGCGCGAGCGGCTGTACCGTCTGCTCGACGACTGGACCGGATGCCTGATCGTCGCGAGCCACGATCGTTCGCTGCTCGATCGCATGGATCGGATCGCCGAGCTCGATCGACACACGCTGCGGCTGTACGGGGGTGGCTACGGCCTGTATCGCGAAACGGTCGAGGTCGAGCAGCGCGCGGCCGAGCAAGCGGTGCGCGGCCTGCGTCAGGCGGTTCGCCGCGAACGGCGCGACATGCAGCTGGCCCACGAACGCGGCGAGCGCCGCGCGGGACAGGCCGCGCGCCGGGCGCCCGACGCGGGCCTGCCGAAGATCGTCGCCGGCGGGCGCCAGCGCGCGGCGCAGGTGTCCGCGGGCAAATCGCACGACACGCATGCCGCGCGCATCGACGATGCCCGGACCCGCTTGGGCGCCGCGGTCGATGCCGTGCGCGACACCGTGAGCTTCGACCTCTCGCTGCCGGCCACGCGCGTGCCCGCGGGACGGCAGGTGTTTCTCGGTGAAGGCATGCAGGTCTTCCGCGATGGCCGGCCCGTCTTTGCGGCCGACGGCGTCGACCTCGATATCCGGGGTCCGGAGCGCATCGCGGTGACGGGTGCCAATGGCGCGGGCAAGACGACGCTGCTGCGCCTGATCGCCGGGGACCTGTCTGTCGGCGCGGGCTCGGTCTATCGGGGACCGGGACGGATGGCGTACCTGTCCCAGCGGCTGGACCTGCTCGACCCCGCTGCTACCGTCGCCGACAACTTCGCGACGTTCACACCGGGCATGGCCGCCGCCGACCGCGCCAACCTCCTCGCCCGCTATCTGTTCCGCGGCGCGCGCATGGCACTTCCGGTCGAAGCCCTGTCCGGCGGCGAGCGCCTGCGCGCGGTGCTGGCCTGCATCCTGCACGCGGAGCCGGCACCGACGCTGCTGCTGCTCGACGAGCCCACGAACAATCTCGACCTCGAAGCGATTGCGCAACTGGAGGCTGCGCTGCGCGCATACGAAGGCGCGCTGGTGGTGGTGAGCCACGACGAGGCGTTTCTCGATGCGATTGGACTCACGCGAACGGTGCGGTTGCTCGCGGGCCGGCTGATCAGCGAGGGCTGATCACGACCGGTCCTTGGCAATCACCTTGATCTCGAACTGGAAGCCGTACAGCCACGTGACACCGACCGCGGTGATCGTGGGATATGGCGCGTCGCCCCAGTAGTCGGGCACGACTTCCCAGATGGTTTCGAAGGTCGTTTGCGGATCGACCATAAAGACCGTGACGTCGACCACGTCCTCGAACGAGCCGCCGGCGGCCGCGAGGATCGCGTTGAGGTTCTCGAAGGCGAGGCGAACCTGCGCCTTGAGGTCGGGTTCGGGGCTGCCGTCGTCGCGGCTGCCGACCTGGCCCGAGACGAACAGGAAGCCGTTGGAGCGGACGGCAGGCGAATAGCGGTTCTTTGCGTAGAGGGCGTGGCGTTTGGGCGGGAAGACGACGTCGCGGGTGGTCATGGCTGACTCCATCAAGGGATCACGATGGCAACCACTTTACGCGGCGGCGTCGCGGCGATAAACGCGTACCTTTGTTCCGCACTGTTTGTAGAATCCAAACAATCAACGGACCGACCGGGAGCCGGAATGGATCGATTCGACGCCATGCAGGCGTTTGCGCGTGTCGTGGAAACGGGAAGCTTTACCCGGGCGGCGGACACCCTGCATATGAGCAAGACGACGGTGACGCAGCTCGTGCAGCAACTCGAGGCGCGGCTTCGCGTGAAGCTGCTGAACCGGACCACGCGCAAGGTGAACGTGACCGAGGATGGGGCGGCGTACTACGAACGCGTGGTCCGGCTGCTGGCGGAGATGGACGATGCGGAGACGAGCCTGTCGCAGGCGTCGACCGCGCCGCGGGGGCGGCTGCGTGTGGACGTGCCGTCGCCGTTCGCAAGCGGGATCCTCGTGCCGGCGCTGCCGGATTTCTATGCGCGCTATCCCGACATCCACCTCGACCTCGGCGTGAGCGACCGCATGGTCGACCTGATCGACGAAAACGTGGACTGCGTCGTGCGCGGCGGCGAGCTGCGCGACCAGTCGCTGGTGGCCCGGCCCATCGGCGAGCTTCGGCTAGGCGTGTACGCGGCGCCGGCGTACCTGAAGCATGCGGGTGTGCCCAGACATCCGTCCGATCTGGGCAAGCCCGCGCACCACCTGATCGGCTACCGCTGGGCCCGGTCGGGCAAACCGTTCCCGATCTCGATGCAACGGGGGAACGAAACGGTGACCGTGCAGGGCCGCTACACCCTCACGGTCGACGACGGCAACGCCTTCGTGGCCGCGGGCATCGCCGGCATGGGCGCGCTCCGGCTACCGCGCTACATGGCCACCGACCCGGTCGCACGCAAGACGCTCGTGCCGTTGTTCGAGGACTGGCAGATGCCGACGATGCCGATGTACGTGGCCTATCGCCCGAACCGGCATGTGAGCGCGAAGCTGCGGGTGTTCGTGGATTGGGTCGTGGAACGGATGAAGACGCTCGATGTATGAGCTTGGCATCGTGATGGCTACGTTTGCGGCAACATCTTGTGAGACTTGGCATAGGCGCGAAGGATCTCGTTGATCCGCGTTTGCCAGCCATCGCCGGTAGCCTTAAACGCGTCCACCACGTCGCGGTCGGCACGCATATTGAGCGTGACCTTGCGTTCGTCGGCCGTCAGCGCCGGACGCCCACGGCGCTTCATCAGCGCCGCTGCGTTCGCCTTGCCCACCAGTTGCGGAAGCACTTCACTGGCCGGCCTCAAGCGCGCCAGTTCCTCATCGGTCGACTCGCGCGCGTCGGGGTCCGACGCCGCCGCCCGACGAATGGCTGCGTCCTCCGCATCGGTCACGGGTTTCGGTGTCTTACGCTTGTTCATATCGTCGTACCTCTCGCTGGTTCGCCTTCCGCATGCTGATGGCCCGAAGCGCCTGGCCGCGGATGGCAAAGGCGGCAAGCGTTTTTTGCCAACACAGAAATTGGTTGCGCCCATCGCCGCTCGGATCAGCGCCTGGATGTCAGGGAAGGTCTGCGAGGCCAGTCGTGGACGAAAAGAAGCCCATGGGCTCGGCCGTTGCTGGATGACGTGCAACGGCGTACTGGCATGGGCTGGATGACTCGACTATGCGACGCAGGAAGCACGGTCGCAATCAACGAATCTTTGAATTTGTGCCCGTTTGCTTGCGGAAAACGCAGGGAGGGGCTTACGACAATGCGGGAGAATTCTTGGCGTGCCCGGATGGGATCGAACCAGCAACCCCTGCCTTCGGAGTTCCGGTGATGCACTGAAACGCTCTATAAATCAACGCCTTGTGCAACTTGCGGAACCAAGTCTAATCAAGGTTCATCAAGGCTACCCAAGGCTTTCCTAGGTGCGATTTAGCTACAGTCCGTTCGGACCTAGCCCCTTCCGCACGTCTGCGGGCAAATCCCAGCCTCACCTACCCTATCCGTTACGCCGCCGGCATCCCTCCGCTTGGGCGCCCTTGAGCCCGCCCCGCTAGCCCGCGATCGATCACTCTATTTCCGCCTGCCGCGGGCGCTCTCCTCCAGGCGCGCCTCCCTCATCAATTCGCGGCATAGCGCTCCGATCACAATGATCACCGCCCGTGGCCGCCGACGCGCGATCCTTGTGGCACTTTCGCCAGCGCGCCAATTGCTTGCAGAGGTACAACAAAGTACATTTGCGGCACCTTGCTGCAGGACGTTGTTTTGTCGTCTTGCCAGCTTCTTCTTTTGAGCTCCTTGAGAGAAAAACATCGATGGCTAACGACGACAAAGCGGGGCACGCAGTCCCGGCAGCGGCCCCGGCAACGAAGGACGGTGAGGTCCTCACATGGAAGAAAAGCGCGGTCATGAAGATTGCTCGTGCCTTCGCCTACCATATCCCACTGTATCTGATCGTCATTACTTTGCTCTTCATTGCAATGCCGAAAGCGGTTTCCAATTCGCTGATTTCCGCTCTTACCGGTATCCCCGTTGCCGACGTTGCCAAATCGGAAAAGCTAGACAATATCCCTTCAAGTGGGAAAGTGGCCACCGCCGAGAATGGCATTAAGAGCCCGGCGGATCCTTCCGAAAACAGAACAATCGTAGATGTCGCGAAGCTCGCGCTTGATGGATCGAAGGATAAGTACGATTCGATCAAGGATATGTACGACAAGCTTTTTTCCGTCATAGCGGCTATGGCCGCCTTAATCGCCTTCTTGGGCTTCAAAGGTGTGGATTCGTTTTTCGCGGCCAAGCAGAAGGCTGACGACACCGTCGCCAGAGCGGAGGAAGCTCAACGAAAGGCCGAGCAATCCCTGTCAGAGGTTCAGGACTTCATCAAGCGTCGATATCCGGCCGACAATCGGGCGGAGCTTAACGTAGTTACCGGCATGGTTATGCGGCACATTGCTGATGCTTACAAGGCCATTCTTGATCAATGCAAGCCAGGTCACAAATTCGAAGAGGATAAGGTCTTTCTCGAATGTCTAGATAAAGCAATCTATTATCTAAACGCTGTGGATAGCCGGGAAGCAGTGGATGATATGGTTTTGAAACGTGCGATTATAACCAAGGGCAATATTTATCGACGCATGGGTCAACTGGAGGTTGCCATCAGGTTGCTCGAAGAATTGCAGCAAAAGTACGATATTGTTGACGAAGTGGCGGTTTATAATATCGCCTGTTATTCTTGCTTGGTTGCCAAAAAATTCGCGGATGCTGGCAATTCGGTGCAGGCTGACAAATTTATTTTGAAGTCGCTGGATAATCTACGCTTTGCAATAAAAATGAGCGAAGAAAGCAAGAATGAAGCGAGAATCGATGCAGATTTGGCGTGGTTCAGGGACACCAAGAATCACAGCTACCTAGCAATGCTGGAATAAAAAAAGCCCACCTGATGGTGGGCTTTTTTCACGAAGGGGCGCGCTTAGGCCTTAGGCAGGCGCTCCGCCTTCGGCAGACGTTCAAAGTATTGTGTCATAGCGGTCTCTCCTGGTTGGGACGAAAATTCAAACCTTTGCTGTACACGCTCCACTCAGAGACGCGCACTCCTGAAATCTGATCCTGCTTGCCTGCCAGAGTTCCAACTCATCCGACAGGCTACGGGTCAAGCCTACGATACGGTTCAAACGATGTCCAATAGATTTCGTTTGTCAACACCTTTAGGAGGGCTTCCCGCAGGGCTTCGCAGTCTAGCACGCTTGCATTGGGTCCTGTCGTCTTATATGTGCCACACAAGAAGCTCTTACGGCACATTTCCAACCAACTTTACCTGAATTCGCGCCCTATCTCCCGCAAGTGACGCCCTCCGGGGGGCCCGACAGCCGAGACATCGCAATTGGGTGCGTATTCTGGCACAGAACCTTGCAGGGCGTCGGGGCGCCGCTTTCCACAGACTCTGCGCAGTCGCGCACATATCTGGCTGGCGCCGTAAGGGCATCTAGGAGGGCCTCGGCGACGAAGGTGGCAGTGCGGTCCCCCACGCTTCTGGGGCTCTTCGCCCAGACCTTTCGTCTCCCGGCAAATATGCCCACGCGACGGCGTGGCGCTCATAGTTTCGATGCCGCGTGTGCGCTTTAATCGAGCCGGCGGCTGGAGAACGATGGAAATGGTGCAGCGGTATGCGCACCTGTCGGCGGATCACCTGACGCAGTGGGTGATGCCACCGACGGAGATGCCAGCATCGAAGGTAAGTGCACTCTAGGTGCAGTCGCCCTTCGCGGCGGTAGCGGGCAAATGGGGGAAACCCTTATGGGGGATTGGCGCGCCCGGCTGGGATCGAACCAGCAACCCCTGCCTTCGGAGGGCAGTACTCTATCCATTGAGCTACGGGCGCGTTGGGGTGACGACTTTGGCTGCGGGCGAATGCCGCCGCCGGAAAGTCGCATAGGATACAGCGTTTGCGATCCCGCGTCCATGCGGGGGACGCCGGAGAGGGAAGTCCGGAGGTCTCGCAGCCGCCGCTTTTGGCCCCCACGCACCGGGGTTGGGCTTATAATCCTTGGCTATTTGCGTCGATTCGTGGCTCTTGCGTTGCCTTTTCAGGCGGTGCTTGCCCCGAGCGTGACCCGGGACAGTCCGATGGCGCAGATGGCGACAGAATCCACCCCCGACAAAGGGCCATATAAAGCAAGCCGTTAAACGCGAGCTGCACCAGGTTTCCTGCAAAATCGAGAGTTCTGTATGAGTGACGACGTCCATAACGACCATCACGAGTCTCCCATCAAGACGCCCAAGCAGTTGATCGCTGTGGTGATTGCTGCCTTCCTGATCCCGATCATTGTCATCATCCTGCTGGTCAACTTCGTAGGCCACGGTTCCCTCGAAGGGGCCGGATCGACGCAGACGGCGGAAGCGGTCAACGACCGGATCAAGCCGATCGCCTCTCTCGAAATCAAGGATCCGAACGCGCCGCGCGTCTTCAAGACGGGCGAGCAGGTCTACAAGGAAGTCTGCGCCGCGTGCCACGCGACCGGTGCGGCCGGCGCGCCCAAGTACGGTACCGCCGGGGACTGGACCGCGCGGATCGGACAGGGCTTCAATGGCCTGCTGAACTCGGTGCTGCACGGCAAGGGCGCCATGCCCGCGCGCGCCGGCACCACGCCTGACGACTACACCGACTACGAACTCGGCCGCGCCGTGGTCTACATGGCCGACGCCGGCGGTGCCAAGTTCCCCGAGCCGCCCGCGCCGGCACCGGCCGCCGCCGCGCCCGCGCAGGCCGAGGCCTCGGCGCCGGCCGCACCCGCTGCCGCTGCGGCCCCTGCACCTGCCGCACCCGCAGCTGCCGCCCCTGCCCCAGCTGCCGCCGCTCCGGCCGCAGCGTCGGCCGAGGTCGGCAAGAAGGTCTACGACCAGGTTTGCGCCGCCTGCCACGCCGCCGGTGTCGCCGGCGCGCCGAAGTTCGGCGACAAGGCGGCCTGGGCCCCGCGTATCGCGGAAGGGATGGACGCCATCCACAACTACGCGCTGAAGGGCAAAGGCGTGATGCCGCCGAAGGGTGGCTACGGCGGCCCGGACGCCGACGTGATCGCAGCCTCGAACTACATGGTCAACGCCGCGAAGTGACAGAGTTGTTTGGGATCAAACAGTGATCTGAATTCGGATTGTTGCCATTGTTGGTTCCCTCGCCAAGGAAGACAGTGACGCTCGTATCGAGTCGAGCACTGATTCTCAAAAAGGCCCGCAACTGCGGGCCTTTTTCTTTGGACGAGGTGAAGAGGCACATGCCGCTATTCGAGGGTATCGAGGGTGAGATTCGTGCTCATCTCAAGCACATCGCAGAAGGCGTCCGCCTCAGGCCGATGCTCATCGGCCAACTGACAGCCGCACAACATGACGCCATCAATGTCGCCAGGACCGCGCACGGACTCCCTGGCCTCGAACTACCCGAGATCGTCTTTCTTGGGCGGCATTTGCATCAGAGCCGGATCGTGAGAGATGGCTACACCATCGACGATGTGATAGCTCAAATGACAAGCGCGCTGGCCGAGTCCGCCGTCGTCCATGCATCGAGCAAGATGACTACCGTTCGGAGTATCGTTGTACGCGTGGATCGCTACGGAAGCGCAGTGCGGGACATGGCAATCCTGGAGTTGACGGCACGGAAGCCGAGAGCCGAGTTGTACTCGGTCATTCCGAAAGGCGATGTCAGTCCGGCAAGGCAAGCCGAAGCCCCTCCCGCATGCCAGAAAAAGGAAAGGCCGCTCGAAAGCGGCCTGGAATCTGAAGGGTACGCTCGCTCGGGTAACGAACAACTATCCGACGCCCCAGCGGACCCAACGGCTTGATGATAAGCGAGCGGAGATCGGTTTGCAAACTCGTCGTTCTCTGAATTCTCTACTCATCGCCCTCCTCACACCACCCGCGAATACCGCAGCGGCACCGGTTCCGCCTCCCTCAGATAACGGTCGAACACCATCGCGATGCGGCGAACCAGCAGTCGGCCGAGTTCTGTGACGTCGATGCGGGTCGGGTCGCGGCGTACCAGGCCCTGCGTGGCCAGTTCGTCCAGGTCACGGAGTTCGGGGGCGAAAGACTGTGCGAAATCGATAGCGAAGCGTGCCTCGATCTGCGCGATATCGAGCCTGCCGTTGCACATCAGCTCGCCGATGACCGTCTTGCGCAGATGGTCGTCCGCGGACATCTCGAAGCCACGCGACACGGGCAGGCGGTCCGCGTCGAGCGCCGTGTAGTAGTCGTCGAGCGTCCGGTAGTTCTGGACATAGCGTCCCGCCACCGACCCGATCGCGGACACGCCGAAGCCGAGCTGGTCGTAGCCCGCATGCGTCGCATAGCCCTGAAAATTCCGTTGCAGCCGGCCGTCGCGCTGGGCACGCGCGAGGTCGTCGTCGGGCAGCGCGAAATGGTCCATGCCGATATAGACGTACCCCTCCGCCGTCAGCCGTTCGATCGTCGAGACGAGGATGTCGAGCTTTTCGGCCGGCGCCGGCAGCGCGGCTGTGTCGATCCGGCGTTGCGGTTTGAACACGTGCGGCAGATGCGCGTAGCTGTAGACCGAGATGCGGTTCGGCAGCAGTACCAGTACGCGATCGAGCGTTTCCTGGAACCGCGCCGTCGTCTGGTGCGGCAGCCCGTAGATCAGGTCCATGCTGACCGAGCGGAAACCGAGCCGGCGCGCCGCGAACACCGCGTCGCGCGTCTGCGCGAACGGCTGCACGCGGTGAATGGCCTGCTGGACCTCGGGATGGAAGTCCTGCACGCCGAGGCTGATGCGATTGAAGCCGAGATCGCGCAGCCGCGACATGCGCGCGTCATCGACGGTGCGCGGGTCGATCTCGATCGCATGTTCGCCCTCGGGCAGCAGATCGAAATGCGCATCGAGAGCCGCCATCACGCGTTCCATCTCGCCGGGATCGAGAAAGGTCGGCGTGCCGCCGCCCCAGTGCGACTGCATGACGGGGCGCCGCGTGCCGAGCCGCTGCGCGACGAGCACCATCTCGCGCACGAGATAGTCGACGTACCGGCTGCTGCGGCCATGATCGCGCGTGACGATCTTGTTGCAGCCGCAGTAGTAGCAAACGTTGTCGCAGAACGGGACATGGAGGTAGAGCGACAGCGGCGCCGAAGCGTCCCGCGCGCAATCGTCGAGCGCGTCGAGATAGCCGGCCTCCGGAAATCCCGCATGGAAACGATCGGCCGTCGGATACGACGTATAGCGCGGCCCGTTGCCATCGATGCGTCCGGCCAGCGCGCGGAAGTCGGCGAGCGCATCGCGATCGAAGCGCGTGACGGCCGCAGGCGGCGATTGGGAGGCGTAGGAAAAGGGAAAGAGAAACGGAAAGTCGGGGCCTGACATGGCGCATACAGAGATGGGGCGATGTTCGAGATCGTATTCCCACGAATTTCCGCACGCGTTGATCGGTATCAAGTCGACGGCAACGAAGTTATCCACAGGCCGGGCGTCACAACGCAGACACGAACGCTGGCTACGCTCCGCCCTTCGTGAGCCACCCGTGCTACCTGAGCCCGCCATGCGTCCATCGCCCGCACCGTCCGCGCAGCATGCGCTCCCCGTGTCCGTTGCCCGCCGGCGAACGCTATCGGCACTGGCCGCGCTCGGCGCGGGCTGGGTATGGCCGTCGTATGCGCAGACCGCCAGTCCCGCGACCATCGGGCGACGACAACTCGTGGTCGTGCATCTGGTCGACCGCGCGGGGACGCAGGCCGATCTTGCCCGCGATTACCTCGCGGGCGCCAAGGTGCTGTTCGATGCGTCGAATGCGGCAAACGGTGCCGTGAACGGCGGCATCCATATCGCCCATATCGTGCGCGACGCCGATCCCGATCCCCGCAATGCGCTGCGGCAGGCCGTGGCGCTCGTCGATAACGAGCGCGCCGACGTGCTGTTCGGCCCCGGCGACGGCCTGCTGCCGGCGCTCGTGCAGTCGACGGACCTCACGCGCCGCGGCGTGCAGATCGTTGCGCCGCTGTCCGGCCTGGCCCTGCCCGCGGACAACGTCTGGTACACGCGGTCCGACTACGAGTCCGAACTCGATGTCGCGGTGAAGCAGCTGCGCAGCTACGGCCTGTCGGGTATCGCGCTCGCCGTCGCGCCGGACTTCGCGGCCGGCACGCTGCGCAAGGGGACGCCGTGGCTCGCGCGGATGGAGCAGGACATGTCGACGCGCGCGTTCGAACTGACGGGCGACGTCACGGAAAGCGCGCGGCAGATCGCGGCGCGCAAGCCCGGTGCCGTGCTGATTGCCGGCGATACGCTCGCGTACGGCAACCTCGGCCGCGCGCTGGCCGCGCAGGGCTGGTTCGGCTTTCTGGTGGGATTGTCATCGGTCAGTCCGGCATCGGCGCGCGAGATTCTTGGCGCGCGCTATGCGGGCGGCATCGTGCTCACGCAGGTGGCGCCGGGCCCGCAGGCGTCGACGCTGCGCGTGGTGAAGGAACACGTGGCACGGATGAAGCAGTACCTCGACGAACCGCCTTCGCCCGCGACGCTGGCCGGATACATCGGCGCGGCATGGCTCGCGCGCGCAGCGGCGGGTACGCGCGCACCGGGGGCGCCGGAGTTGCGGCGCGCGATGCAGTCACGGATCGACGTCGGGGATTTTCTGCTCGATTTCACGCGCGGCGCGCGCGGGTCGCAGTACGTGCAGCTGGCGGTCATCGGCAAGGACGGCGCCCCGCAGCGGGCCTAGCCATCCCTCCTCGGGCTCAGTCTCTCGGCAGCACGATGCGCACGCGCAGGCCGCCTTCCAGACGGTTCGACAACTCGAGCTCGCCGCCATGGCGCGCCACGATATCGGCCGCGATCGCGAGGCCCATGCCCACGCCGCCCGTCGCGCGGCTGCGCGACGACTCCACGCGGTAGAACGGCTCGAGCACGCGTTGCAGTTCGGCGGGCGGAATACCCGGCCCGCTGTCGCATACATCGATCACGACGCGCTCGGCACTGTCCGACAGCACGATCTGCGCGGCACCGCCATAACGATGCGCGTTCTCGACGAGGTTCACGACCGCGCGCCGCAATTCCGCGGGGTACGCATGCATCGGCTGCGCGCTGCCGATCAGCGCCACGTCCTGCCCGATCTCCTGCGCATCGTCGACGATGGCCTGCAGCAGCGCCTGCACATCGACACGCTGGCGCGGGCCCGTGGCATCGTCGCGCTCGCGCAGGTAATACAGCGTGGCGTCGATCAGCCCGTTCATCTCGGCGAGGTCCTGTCGCAGCCGGTAGCGCACGTCATTGCTTTCGATGCGTTCGATGCGGAGGCTCATGCGCGTGAGCGGCGTCCGCAGGTCGTGCGACACCGCTGCAAGAAACCGCGACTGCTGCGCGAGCTGCGTGCGGATGCGCTGCTGCATCAGGTTCAGTGCATGCGTGGCGGCACGCGCTTCGGCCGGGCCCGTATGCTCGTCCAGCGGCGGCGCGTGGACGTCCTGCGCAAGACGCCCGGCCCCGCGCGCGAGCTGCTGGACCGGACGCGCGAGCAGCCGCGCGCCGACCCACGAGGCGATGAGGATCGCGGCGAGCTGGAACACCATGCCGAGATGCGGCGGCCACAGGCCGTGCAACGGACCGCCCGGCGGCGGACCGCCACGCATGCCGCCCTGTTCCGGCTTGAACCCCGGACCGAAGCGATTGTCGTGCAGGCTGCGCAGCGGCGGCCCGTAGTAATCGTCGTCGTCGATATCGCCGTCACCGTCGGTATCGGCGCGTTGCAGCAACCCTTGCGGCGCGGTGCCCATGCCGCCCATGCCCGCCATCGCGTCCGACGCCGCGCGGCGCATCTGTTGCGCATGCCGGTCGGAACCCGGGCGCGGAAACAATCCTTCGATGACGGTGACGCCAAGCACATGCACGGCCAGCATGATCGCGGCCATGACGAAGAACAGCCGCACGAACATCGAGTCGTGGCGCCGGTCGTGCCAGACGCTTTCGGTGCTCGATTCGCTGCGCGATTCCGCGCGCGCGACTGCCATGCCCGCGGGCGGCACGTCGGTCGACGGCGGCATCGACTCGGCCATACGCGTCAATGTTCCACGCTGCCGGTGAACACGTACCCCTCGCCACGCACGGTGCGGATCAGCGCGGAGTCGCGCGGATCGTCGCGCAGCTTCTGGCGCAGGCGCGAGACGAGCAGATCGATGCTGCGATCGAACACGTCGAGGTCGCGCCCGCGGGCCTGGTTGATCAGCACCTCGCGGTCCAGCACACGGTTCGGATGTTCGATAAAGGTCAGCAGCAGGCGAAACTCGGCGTTCGAGAGCGGCACGATCGTGTCTTCCTCGTCGACGAGCTGGCGCAGCGTCGTGTTGAGCCGCCAGTTGGCAAAGCGCAGTTCGTGCCCCGCGGCCACGGCGGCGCGCTTGTTGTCCGCGCGGCTGCGGCGCAGCACCGTGTGGATGCGCGCGACGAGCTCGCGCATCTCGAACGGCTTGGTCACATAGTCGTCGGCACCGACTTCGAGGCCCACGACGCGGTCGGCAAGTTCCGCGCGCGCCGTCAGCATGATCACGGGCGTGTCGCCCTGGTCGCGCAGCTCGCGGCACAGCGTCAGGCCATTCTCGCCGTGCAGCGAGAGGTCGAGGATGACGAGGTCGTAGCTGTTCTGGCTCATCGCCGACCGCATCGCCGCGCCCCCTTCGGCGCCGTCCGCCTCCATGCCGAAGGTCGCTAGATATTCGGCAAGCATGGAGCGAATCTGGGGATCGTCATCGACGATCAGCAAGCGGATGGGAAGCGAGGGCGAAAGATCCATGGCAACTCGATAAGGCAGGGCAGCTGCGGGCGCACCGCGGCGCGGCGCCGAAGCGCAAATCACTGTACCAGCTTGCCCGTGGCCTGCCGAGGCCGATTTGTATCGGTATTGGTACGTGATGTATGCGCCATGCCCGGCGCAAGGCAGACGGCGACCCGGAAAAAAACGCTCCCGGTGCTGCCGCGCCGGGAGCGTCCAACAGGGAAGAAGCCAGGCTCGCATGCCTGGCCACACCGCAACCGAAGGGCGAGCGCGGTGTGACGCATGACGCCGAGACGTCTCGCGTTCCGCCATGCTAGGGGCGCCCGCGCGGGCGGTCTTGTCCGGCTTGTATCAGTTGTATTGCAGCCCCGCCGACATCAGCCCGCGGCCGGCTTGCCGGCATTGCCGAGCAGCGCCTTCAGGCCGGCGAGGCGGTCCTTGGGGCTCATCGCCGGCGTCTCGTCCTTCGGCGCGGGGGCGTCTTCGAGCTTCATCTCGGCGATAAAGCGCGACGGTTCGCACGAGTAGGTTTCCCGCGCGCGCTTGCGCTTCTTGCACCAGCTGATCTGCAGGCTGCGCTGCGCGCGCGTGATGCCCACATACATGAGGCGGCGCTCTTCCTCGATCTTCTCGTCGCTCATGTCCTCGTCCTCGCGCGCATGGGGGAGGATGCCCTCTTCCACGCCGACCAGGAACACGTGCGGATACTCGAGGCCCTTGGACGCATGCAGCGTGGAAAGCCGCACCGCATCGGGATCTTCCTCGCGGCCCTCGAGCATAGTCATCAGCGCCACGGTCTGCGTGAGCTCGAGCAGGTTCTTGCCCTCGTCGCCAAAGCCGTCGGCATTGTCGAAGCCCGTCGCTTCCGCGCCGTCGGCCGGCTCGGGCCGCGTGCCCTTGCGCTTGAGCCAGTCGAGGAATTCGAGCGTATTGGTCCACCGCGACTGCGCCTGCCGCTCGTCGAACGTGTCGTACAGGTACGCCTCGTAGTGGATGCCCTCCATGAGGTCGTCGAGCACGACGGTCGCGGGATCCTTGCCGGCGCGGTCCGCCAGCCGGACCATCGATTCGCAGAACACGCGCAGCGGTTCCAGCTGGCGCGGCTGCAGCTTGCCCTCGATACCGCCCATCATCGCGGCCTCGAACAGCGAGACCTTGGCCTGTCCCGCGAATGTGCCCAGCACCTCGAGCGTGGTCGTGCCGATGCCGCGGCGCGGCGTGGTGATCGCGCGGATGAACGCGGGATCGTCGTCGGGGTTGGCAATCAGCCGCAGGTACGCGCAGATGTCCTTGATCTCGGCCTTGTCGAAGAAGCTCTGGCCGCCGGACAGCACGTACGGAATGCGTTCGCGACGCAGGATCTGCTCGAACAGCCGCGCCTGATGGTTGCCGCGGTAGAGGATCGCGTAATCGCGGAACTGCGCGCGCCGCTCGAACTTGTGCGCGGAAAGCCGGAACACGACGGACTCGGCCTCGTGCTCCTCGTCGTTCATCCCATGCACGGCGATGGGATCGCCCATGCCGTGCTCGCTCCAGAGCTTCTTGTCGAACAGCTTGGGATTGTTCGCGATGACCGCGTTGGCGGCCTCGAGAATGCGCACGGTCGACCGGTAGTTCTGCTCGAGCTTGACGACCTTCAGGTCCGGATAGTCGGTCTGCAGCAGGCGCAGGTTGTCGAGCGTGGCGCCGCGCCAGCCATAGATGGCCTGATCGTCGTCGCCCACGGCGGTGAACGCCGGCGCGCGCAGGTGCGAGCCGCCGGCCAGCTGCTTGAGCAGCTGGTACTGGCAGGCGTTGGTGTCCTGGTACTCGTCGACGAGAAAATAGCGCAGCCGGTTCTGCCACTTGAGGCGTACCGCCTCGTCGCGCGCGAACAGTTCGGCCGGTAACCGGATCAGGTCGTCGAAGTCGACCGCCTGATAGGCATGCAGCGTGGCCACGTAATTGCGATAGACGAGCGCGGCCTGATGTTCGTCGCCGTTGGCGGCCTGCGCGATCGCGGTCTCGGGATCGACCATGCCGTTCTTCCACAGCGAGATCGTGCCCTGCACGCTACGGATGAGCTTCTTGTCCGTGGTGGCCAGCTGCTCCTGCACGAGGCCGAAGCAGTCGTCCGAATCCATGATCGAGAACTGCGGCTTCAGGCCCAGATGCTCGGCCTCCATGCGGAGGATCTGCACGCCAAGCGAGTGGAACGTACACACCGTGAGCTGCTTGAGCGGAATGCGCTTGCCCTCGCGCGTGGTCTTGCCCTCCATCAGCTTGGCAATGCGCTCCTGCATTTCCTTCGCCGCCTTGTTCGTGAACGTCACGGCGGCGATATGGCGCGGCTCGAAGCCCTTGTCCTCGATCAGGTGGGCGATCTTCTGCGTGATCACGCGCGTCTTGCCGGAGCCCGCCCCCGCCAGCACGAGGCATGGCCCGTCCAGGTAGCGGACGGCTTCGGATTGCGCGGCGTTGAGTCCGTGGGTCATGGGGGTGGAGATCGGGAGAGATTCTGGGCGGGGTTCAGCCGGCAGCGGCGTGGCCCGAAAGGCACGCACGGTCCACCGTGCGAAAGCGGTCGATGGTAGCACGCAGATCCCGGCGGGTCCGTCACCCCGCGCGAGCGCCGGTCGAGGTGTTTCACCGGGGTAACACTTGGTAAGGGTCCGTAAGCCCCCGCAACTCGCGGCACGAATGTTGCCTCTTAGTGTCATGGCACGCGAGGTCAGCCGATTCGGAACGCCGTGCCACCCATAACTCAACACCACATGGAGGGCCATCATGACTACCTTGAACAAACTCTCGCGCGTCGCGTTGATCGGCTTGACCGTCAGCCTGTTCGCGGGCTGCGCGGACTGGTCGCCGAAGCAGCGGAATACCGCGATCGGCGCGGGCGTGGGCGCGGCCGGCGGTGCCGTGCTGACCAACGGCAGCGCGCTGGGTACGCTCGGCGGCGCGGCGGTGGGCGGCGTCGTGGGTAATGTGATTACCAACGACCGGAAGTAATTACACGCGGCATACGCGGGAGGGAATCGGGGCGCGGGCCGTTGACACCGCTCCGGCCCTCCCGTACATTCACGCGCATCCGTCCGGGAGAGCGCGCAGATCTGCGCCGCCGAAGGGGTATCACCCGAAAACTCTCAGGCACCAAGGACCGGGCGGATCGGTACAACTATGCACAGCGTTGCTACCGAACTCTGGAGAGCGACACCCGTCATTGCTTTCATGCATGATGAGCGTGTCCACCGAAGGGGCGCACGAAGCGGAGCGTGAACGACGCGCAGCGTTTCGTAATCTCTCAGGTATCGAGGACAGAGGGGTCATCCGTCGCGACGGGCATCGTGGTCAATACCACGGCGCCTCGCGACGGATGGCCCCTTTTTTGTTTTCGCGACCGAAGGAAAGCCCTCCATGACGCTCCAGGCCACGCCCCTCAACGCCATCCACCGCGCCCTCGGCGCCCGCATGGTCGACTTCGGCGGCTGGGACATGCCGGTCAGCTACGGCTCCCAGATCGAGGAGCACAATGCCGTGCGCACCGACGCCGGCATGTTCGACGTTTCCCATATGTGCGTGGTCGACCTGGCCGGCGCCAACACGCGCGCGTTCCTGCGCGGCCTGCTGGCCAACAACGTCGACAAGCTCCAGACGCCGGGCAAGGCGCTCTACTCCTGCATGCTCGACGACAAGGGCGGCGTCATCGACGACCTGATCGTCTATTTCTTTGCCGAAGATCACTTCCGCCTCGTGGTCAACGCGAGCACGGCCCTCGGCGACATCGAATGGATCCGCGCGCGCAACGCCGCCACCGGCAGCGGTGTCACCATCACGCCCCGCCGCGGCGATGTGGCGCCCGCCGGCACGGACGCGCTTGCGATCGTCGCCGTACAGGGCCCGAACGCACGCGCCCGCGTCTACGCGGCCTTCCCGTCGACCCAGCCGGCCGACGCGCTCAAGCCGTTCAACGCCGTCGTCGTGCAGGATCCCGCCGTCGGCGAACTGATGGTCGCCCGCACCGGTTACACCGGCGAAGACGGTTTCGAACTGGTGGTGCCCGCCGAGAACGTGGCCGGCATCTGGGAGAAGCTGCACGCCGCGGGCGTCCGCCCGGCCGGGCTGGGCGCGCGCGACACGCTGCGCCTCGAGGCCGGCATGAACCTGTACGGCCAGGACATGGACATCGAGACCTCGCCGCTGGACGCCGGCCTCGCCTGGACCGTCGATCTGCAGAGCGAACGCGATTTCACGGGCAAGGCGGCGCTCGTCGCCAACGGCCAGCAGCGTAACTTCCTCGGCCTGATCCTGCGCGACAAGGGCGTGCTCCGCGCGCACCAGAAGGTCGTCACCGCCTCCGGCGACGGCGAGATCACGAGCGGGACGTTCAGCCCCTCGCTGTCGCTGTCTGTCGCATTCGCACGGTTGCCGAAGGACATTGCACCCGGCGCCGAGGTGCAGGTGGAGATTCGCGACCGCAAACTGACTGCAACTGTGGTTAAACTGCCGTTTGTGCGCAATGGCAAGGCACTCGTGAGCTGACGCTCGCAACCACGGTCGCCCAACAACACGATGGACCGCCGGCAGGCATGGCCGCCCGCCGGCACCCCAACCCCGATATCTGCATCCGGAGAACCCTCATGAACTTCCCCGCCGACCTCAAGTACACCGAGTCGCACGAGTGGGTACGCGTCGAAGCCGACGGCACCCTGACCATCGGCATTACCGACCACGCGCAGGACGCGCTGGGCGACATCGTCTTCCTGGAACTGCCCGAGGTCGGCCGCACGGTCGGTGCCGGCGACGCGCTGGCCGTCGTGGAATCGGTGAAGGCCGCTTCCGACATCTACGCGCCGGTGGCCGGTGAAGTCATCGCCGTGAACGAGGCCGCAACGGCCGCTCCGGAAAGCGTCAACGCCAACGCGTTCGACGCGTGGCTGTTCAAGCTGAAGCCGGCCAACGGCGACGACGTGAACGGCCTGATGAACGTGGACGCCTACAAGGCCAGCGTCGGCGCCTGAGCCGACATCGCTTCCCGCTGAGCCGGCGGGAAGCTGCCCCCCGATGTACCCGGCGCACCGGCCGACCACCGGTGCCGCCACAACGAGATCCTTGCCATGAACGCCCCGCTGCCCACGAACGCTGCCGCGCAATCCCGGCCCAAGCTGGCCGAACTGGAGGCGCGCGACGCCTTCGCCGCCCGTCATATCGGCCCCGACTCCGCCGAACAGCGCCATATGCTGAAGGTGCTCGGTTACGAGAGCCGCGCCGCGCTGATCGATGCCGTGATCCCGGCCGCCATCCGCCGCCGCGACGGCATGCCGCTCGGTGAATTCACCGCACCGCTGACCGAGGAAGCCGCGCTGGCAAAGCTGCGCGGGCTGGCGTCGAAGAACAAGGTGTTCAAGAGCTTCATCGGCCAGGGTTACTACAACACGCTCACGCCGGGCGTGGTGCTGCGCAATATCTTCGAGAACCCCGCCTGGTACACCGCGTACACGCCGTACCAGCCCGAGATCTCGCAGGGCCGCCTCGAGGCGATGCTGAACTTCCAGCAGATGATCACGGACCTGACCGGCCTGGACATCGCGAACGCGTCGATGCTCGATGAAGGCACCGCCGCCGCGGAAGCCATGACGCTGCTCCAGCGCGTGAACAAGCATGCATCGAACACGTTCTACGTAGCCGACGACGTGCTCCCGCAAACGCTGGAAGTGGTACGCACGCGCGCACTGCCGCTCGGTATCGAGATCAAGGTCGGCCCCGCGGCCGACGCGGCCGGCGCCGATGCCTTCGGCGTGCTGCTGCAGTACCCGGGCGTGAACGGCGACGTGGCCGACTACCGCGCGATCGCGGACGCGGTGCACGCGGCCGGCGGTCTCGTGGTGGCCGCCGCCGACCTGCTCGCGCTGACGCTGATCGTGGCACCCGGCGAATGGGGCGCGGACGTCGCGGTGGGCAACTCGCAGCGCTTCGGTGTGCCGCTCGGCTTCGGCGGTCCCCACGCGGGCTACATGGCCGTCAAGGATGCGTTCAAGCGCTCGATGCCGGGCCGCCTCGTCGGCGTGACCGTCGACGCGCAGGGCAACAAGGCCTACCGCCTCGCGCTGCAGACGCGCGAACAGCATATCCGCCGCGAGAAGGCGACCTCGAACATCTGTACCGCGCAGGTGCTGCTGGCCGTGATGGCCTCGATGTACGCGGTCTACCACGGTCCGCAGGGCCTGCAGCGCATCGCGCAGCGCGTGCACCGCCTGACGGCCACGCTGGCCGCCGGCCTGCAGGCGCTGGGCCACACGCCGCTGAACGCGACCTTCTTCGACACGCTGACGTTCGAGACCGGCTTCAACACCGAAGCGATCCACGCGGCCGCCACCTCGCACGGCATCAACCTGCGCCACGCGGGCGGCACGCGCATCGGCGTCTCGCTCGACGAGACCGCCACGCGCGCGGACGTGGTCACGCTCTGGGAAATCTTCGCGCACGGCAAGCCGCTGCCCGACTTCGACGCCATCGAAGCCACGGTCGGCGACGGTTTCCCGACCGCGCTGGCGCGCCAGAGCGCGTACCTGACGCACCCCGTGTTCAACACGCACCATGCCGAGCACGAGATGCTGCGCTACCTGCGCATGCTGGCGGACAAGGACCTCGCGCTGGACCGCACGATGATCCCGCTCGGTTCGTGCACGATGAAGCTGAATGCCACCAGCGAGATGATCCCGGTGACGTGGCCCGAGTTCAGCCGCATCCATCCGTTCGCGCCGCTCGACCAGACCGTGGGTTACCGCGAGATGATCGACCAGCTGGAAGCCATGCTGTGCGCGGCCACCGGCTACGCGGCCGTGAGCCTGCAGCCGAACGCAGGCTCGCAGGGCGAGTACGCGGGCCTGCTGATCATCCAGAAGTACCATGCAAGCCGCGGCGAAGGCCATCGCAACATCTGCCTGATTCCGTCGTCCGCGCACGGCACCAACCCCGCTTCCGCGCAGATGGCCGGCATGCAGGTGGTGGTCGTGGCCTGCGACGACAACGGCAACGTCGACCTCGCGGACCTCGCGAAGAAGGCGGAGCAGCACAGCGCCAACTTGGCCGCGATCATGATCACGTACCCGTCGACGCACGGCGTGTTCGAAGCGGGCGTTCAGGAAATCTGCGAAATCGTGCATCGCCACGGCGGCCAGGTCTACGTGGACGGCGCCAACATGAACGCCATGGTGGGCACGGCCGCGCCGGGCCACTTCGGCGGCGACGTCTCGCACCTGAACCTGCACAAGACGTTCTGCATTCCGCACGGCGGCGGCGGCCCGGGCGTGGGTCCGGTTGCCGTGGGCGCGCACCTCGCGGACTTCCTGCCGAATCAGGACAGCGTCGGCTACCGCCGCGACGAGAACGGCATCGGCGGTGTCTCCGCCGCGCCGTTCGGCTCCGCGAGCATCCTGCCCATTTCGTGGATGTATATCGCGATGATGGGCTCGGCCGGCCTGACGGCCGCCACCGAGAACGCGATTCTCACGGCCAACTATGTCGCCCGCCGCCTGGCGCCGCACTTCCCGGTGCTGTACACGGGCCAGCACGGCCTGGTCGCGCACGAGTGCATTCTCGACCTGCGTCCGCTGCAGAAGGAAACGGGCATCACCAACGAGGATGTGGCCAAGCGCCTGATGGACTACGGTTTCCACGCGCCGACGATGAGCTTCCCGGTGCCGGGCACGCTGATGATCGAGCCGACCGAGAGCGAAGCGCTGCACGAGCTCGACCGCTTCGTCGACGCGATGATCGCCATTCGCGCCGAGATCGCGCGCGTGGCCGACGGCTCGTTCGACCGCGAGGACAACCCGCTCCGCCACGCACCGCACACCGCGGCCGTGATTACCGCGAACGAATGGACGCACGCGTACACGCGCGAGGAAGCCGCCTACCCGGTGGCGTCGCTGCGCACGCAGAAGTACTGGCCGCCGGTCGGCCGTGCCGACAATGTGTACGGCGACCGCAACCTGTTCTGCTCGTGCGTGCCGATGAGCGAGTACGCGCAGGACTGAGGGGGCGTTGTCAGGCGGCGCCGGACACCCACCGGTGCTGCCAACGCGCTATGCTCGGAGCGCGCCCACGATCGCGGCGCGTTCTGAGCGGAGACCTCTTTCATGTGGCATCTCGAAGCGCCCTGGTGGGAATTCGTACTGCGCGGCCTGATCGTCTACGGCGCGCTGCTTATCCTCATGCGGCTGTGCGGCAAGCGGCAGACCGGCCAGCTCACGCCATTCGATCTGGTCCTGCTGCTGATCATCTCCAACGCCGTGCAGAACGCGATGAACGCCGGCGACAATTCGGTGGCCGCGGGGCTGATCCTGGCCCTGACACTGTTCGGCGCCGATGCGGCGCTGGGCTACTTCACCTGGCGCAACCGGCGAATCGAATCGCTCGTGGATGGCAAGCCGCAGATCCTGATTCATGACGGCAAGATCAGCGACGCCGTGATGCGGCGCGAGCGCATCAGCTCGCACGAGTTGCAGAAGATCCTGCGCCGCGCGGGCTGCGAACGCCTCGAGCAGGTGCGCTTCGCGATTCTCGAGACCGACGGCACCGTCAGCGTGATGCGGCACGAGGAATCGCCCTCGAACGAGCGAAAGCTGGACGCCCTGTGGCGCGATCCCGGCACATCGCAGTAATGGAGACATACCGTGGCTGTCAGCGTTTTCGATCTGTTCAAGGTGGGCATCGGCCCGTCGAGCTCGCATACCGTGGGCCCGATGCGCGCCGCGCTGATGTTCGCGCAGGGGCTGGAGCGCGATGGCCTGCTGCCCCAGGTGGCCGCCGTGCGCGTGGAACTCTACGGCTCGCTCGGCGCCACCGGCAAGGGCCACGGCACCGACAAGGGCGTGATGCTCGGCCTCATGGGTGAGGCGCCCGATACCATCGACCCCGATACCATCGACGCGAAGCTCGGCGTGGTGCGCCAGTCGCGCACGATGACGCTGCTGGGCAAGCATGCGGTGCCCTTCGTCGAACGCGAGCACATTGCGTTCTACCGGCGCGAAGCAATGGCCGAGCACCCCAACGGCATGAAGTTCCACGCGTTCGATGCCACCGGCGCCTCGCTGCGCGAGGCGCGCTACCTGTCGGTGGGCGGCGGCTTCGTCGTGACCGCGGGCGCGCCGAACACGCAGGTCCTGGCCGCGGCGCGGCAATTGCCGCACCCGTTCACGACCGGGCGCGCGATGCTCGACATGGCCCGCGAGAGCGGCAAGTCCATCGCGCGGCTGATGCTCGAGAACGAACTCACGTGGCGGACGGAGGCGGAGGTCACGGACGGCCTGCTCCATATCTGGGACGTGATGCAGCGATGCGTCGCGCGCGGCTGCCGCACCGAGGGCGAGCTGCCCGGCCCGTTCAAGGTCCGCCGGCGCGCGCCCGAGCTGTATCGCAACCTGACGGAGCGCGCGGAGCGCACGCTGTCCGATCCGCTCTCGGTGATGGACTGGGTCAACCTGTATGCGATGGCCGTCAACGAAGAGAATGCGGCGGGCGGTCGCGTCGTGACGGCGCCGACCAACGGCGCGGCGGGCATCATTCCGGCCGTGCTGCATTACTACGATCGCTTCGTACCTGGCGCCAACCGCGCGGGCGTGGTCGACTTTCTGCTGACGGCGGGTGCGATCGGCCTGCTCTACAAGCTCAACGCCTCGATCTCGGGGGCCGAGGTCGGCTGCCAGGGCGAGGTCGGCGTGGCGTGCTCGATGGCCGCGGGCGCGCTGGCGGCCGTGCTCGGCGGCACGCCCGAGCACGTGGAGAATGCCGCGGAGATCGGCATGGAGCACAACCTCGGCCTGACCTGCGATCCCGTCGGCGGCCTCGTGCAGATTCCGTGCATCGAGCGCAATGCGATGGCCTCGGTCAAGGCTGTCAATGCCGCGCGCATGGCGCTGCGCGGCGATGGCACGCACTACGTATCGCTCGACTCGGTCATCAAGACCATGCGCGAGACGGGCGCGGACATGAAGACGAAGTACAAGGAAACCGCGCGCGGCGGACTCGCCGTGAATATCGTGGAGTGCTGATCGGCACGGCGCGGGCTTGCGGCCGGCGGGCGCGCGCGTATGATCCTGTTGCGCCCCTCTAACAAGAATGCCACGGCCATGCAGACCTTCCACCAGTTGTTCGACGACGTCTCGTCGACCTTCACCTACCTGCTCATCGACCGCGATACGCGCGAGGCACTGCTGATCGACCCCGTCGACCGGCAGCTCGACCGCGACATGGCCCTGCTCGCCGCCGAGGGCGCGCGGCTCGCATGGGTCGTGGAAACGCACGCGCACGCGGACCACATCACATCGGCCGGCCACGTCGCGCAGCAGACCGGCGCGCACACCGCCGCGCCGTCGGGCTGCGATATCAAGCCGGCGCAGAAACAGCTGATCGATGGCGATACGCTGACTTTCGGCAACCAGGTCCTGCGCGCCATGCACACTCCCGGGCACACGGCCGGCAGCATGAGCTACCTGTGGGACGAACCGGTGCCGGAAGGCACGGTGCGCCGCGTGTTCACCGGCGATGCGCTGCTGATCGACGGGTGCGGCCGCACCGACTTCCAGTCCGGCGATGCGGGCACGCTCTACGACAGCCTGACGCAGAAGCTGTTCCGCCTGCCCGACGACACGCAGGTCTATCCCGCGCACGACTACAAGGGCCGCACGTCGTCGTCGATCGCGCAGGAACGCGCGCATAACAGCCGCGTGGCGGGACGCTCGCGCGACGAGTTCATCGCGATGATGCGCACGCTCGACCTGCCGCGTCCCAAACTGATCGATATCGCCGTCCCGGCCAACCAGCAGCTGGGCCTGCATGGCCGCGAGCGCGACGGCGAACGCGTGCCGCACGGCGCCTGATTTCAACTGCAAGGGGGAACGACATGTCCGAATACACGACCGAGGTGCTGTGGGAGCGGGGCGAGCAGGATTTCCTCGACAAGCGCTATAGCCGCCGCCATCTGATCCGCTTCGACGGCGGCCTCGAGATCCCCGGCTCCTCTTCGCCGCGCGTGGTGCCCGTGCCGCTGTCCGATGCATCGGCCGTGGATCCCGAAGAGGCGTTCGTGGCGTCGCTATCGACCTGCCATATGCTCTGGTTTCTGGGGCTCGCGGCGAAGGCGGGATTCCGCGTCGATCGCTATGTGGACAAGGCCGTCGGCGTGATGGAAAAGAATCCCGAAGGCCGCATCGCGATGACGGTGATCACGCTGCGCCCCGACGTGGCGTTCTCGGGCGAACGCGTTCCCACGCGCGAAGACCTCGACCGGCTCCATCACGCGGCACACGACGCGTGCTATATCGCGAACTCGGTGAAGTCGGAAGTGCGCTGCGAGCCTGTCTACTGAAGCCTGAACGCGCACGACTGCCATCGCAGAAAACCGCGCTTATATCGCGCTCGGCGCGCGCGATTTTATTCAATTGACGTGCCCCCGGGCCGCTGCAAATACTGGCGGCAAGCGCGCGATGTGGATCGCGCCGGGGAGTGGCCATGACATCCATCAGCATCTTATCCACAGGCGTCGCCGGCGCGGCCGCGCTCGCGCTCGGCCTCGCCGGCATGGCGCACGCGCAGGGCAAGCCCGTTGCGTATCCGGCCAAGGGGCAGTCGGCCGAACAGCAGGCCAGCGACGACGACGCCTGCATCGGCTGGGCGAAACGGCAGACGGGTGTCGATCCGGCGCAGCTTGCCGCCGCGCCGCCCCCCGCGCAGGCGCCCTCGGGGCAACGTGTGCGCGGCGCGGCCGGAGGCGCGGCCATGGGTGCGGTGGCGGGCGCGATCGGTGGCGACGCCGGCAAGGGCGCCGCGGCGGGCGCGGCGGTCGGCACGATGGCCGGCGGCATGCAGCATCGGCAGCAGCGCCGCGAAACCGAGGCACAGAACGCGCAGGTATCGGCCGGCAACCAGCAGGCGATCAGCGCCTACTGGCAGGCCTGGCGCGCGTGCATGAGCGGCAAGGGCTACACCTTGCAGTAAGGGAGCGCCGTACCGCGATATCCGCGCGGAAGCCTTACGCTTCCCAGCGTTCGCATGTCAGCCGTACCGTGTCGCGCAGGCTGTGCGCCTCCGCATCGGCCGCGCGTACCCAGCTCGCATCCCCATCGCGCCGTTCGGCGAGCGCGCGGATATTGGCGAGTGCGTCGAGCGACCCCAATGCCTCCGCGTGCGGCACCAGTGCATCGCAGATGGAAATGATGTGGTCCGCGATCGGCATGCGCGTGAGTTCGTTCGGATGGACGTATTCGCCATCGAGACCGAACCGGCACGCCTGGAAGCGGTTGAACGTGTAGACGAGGTAGTCGTCTTCCTGCGGCATGAACGGGCGCGACAGCAGCAGATAGCGCGACAGCGCCTGAATATAGGCCGCGATATCGCACGCGCGCGTCACCGTCAGCGGCGTGTCCATGACGCGGACTTCGATGGTGCCGAATTCGGGCTTGGGACGGATATCCCAGTAGAAGTCCTTCATGCTCTCGATCACGCCGGTCTTGCGCATCTTCTCGAAGTACGCGGCAAAACCATCCCACGTGAGCACGTGCGGCGCGCGACCGCTCATCGGGAACGCGGCCACCGAATTCAGGCGCGCCGACGCGAAGCCGGTATCCACACCCTGCACGTACGGCGACGACGCGGCCAGCGCGATGAAGTGCGGCACGTAGCGGCCGATTGCATGCAGCAGGAACAGCGACTCGTCCGCACTGGGACAACCGATATGCACGTGCTGGCCGAATACCGTGAACTGCTTGGCCAGATAGCCATAGAGTTCGGAGATGTACTGGTAGCGCGGCGAGTCGGAGATCGTGCGGTCCGACCATTGCTGGAACGGATGGGTGCCGCCGCCGCAGATGCCGAGATTCAGCGACTTCGACGCGGTGCTCATGAGGTCGCGCATCGTGGTCAGTTCGTCGAGCGCCTGCGCGTAGTCGCGGCAGATGCCCGTGCTGATCTCGATCATCGACGGACTGATCTCGGGCTTGATATCGCCGGCATGCTGGGCGCCCTTGAGCGCGCGCAGCAGATCGGGCGCGAAGGGCGCGAGGTCATAGTCGTGACGATTGACGAGCTGCAGCTCGAGCTCGACGCCGAAGGTCAGCGCCTCGGAATGCTTGAACGGTTCGAGCGACATCAGCGCCCTCCTCCATTGCTGCGGACCTCGCCCGCATAGCGCAGGGCCCAGGCCGTGATGAGCGGGCTCACCAGTTGTTCGATCGCGAGCGCGCAGAGGATGATCGACGCCAGCGGGCCACCCGTGCTCGGGTAGAGCCGCGCGATATCGCTCATCAACAGGTACGCGAGGCCGGACATCGGCGTGAGCGCGAGGCCGAGCGCCATGCACTGGCGCAGGCTCAGCCCCGAGAACGATCCGAGCGACACCACGCCGATCAGCTTGGCCACATGCCGCATTACCACGAGCACCAGCGCCAGCATACCGCCGACGACCCAGTCATGGGCGGTGAGCGGCAGGCCCAGCGAGACGACCATGACGATGATCAGCAGGCTGCCCGCGCTGCCGAAGTGCGTCGGCCAGACATGCGGCTGGCGGTCCTGATGCTTGAACACGATGCCCGCGAGCAGCAGCGTGAGCGGCATCGACAGCTTGAGCACGCGCGTCAGCGCCAGCGTGAACAGCACGAGCCCCACAAGCACGAGAAAACTGTAGTGATCGTCCGCGGACATGCGGGTATAGATCGCGTGGCCCACCTTCCCCACGACCCATGCGAGCAGGCACGAGCCCACGAGCAGATAGAGCGGATGGAGCAGCGCGGCGCCGATATTGCCGTATTCGGAGTGGAGCCAGCCCGTGGCGACCTGGACGATCGCGGCGGCATAGATACTGTTGAGCGCCGCCATCGCCATCAGCCGCTCGGTCACCTGCCCCTCGGCGCGCAACTCGTTCTTGAGCTGGAGCACGATGGTCGGCGATGTGCTCACGGCGATACCGCCGGCGAGGATCGCGACGCCGGGCGACGCGCCCAGCCATTGCAGCACGAACGCCACGAGGCCCCAGGTCAGCAGGCTTTCGGCCGCGCTCGTAAACAACAGCCACCGGTTGGCGCGCAGCCACGACAGCGAGAGCCGGTGCCCGAGCTCGAACAGCGCAAGCGCGAGCGCCATGTCGATGAGCACGCGCGTCTGCGCGATCATGTTGTCGTCGACGATGCTGCGTCCCAGCGTACCCGCGAACAGCCCCACCACCGCGTACCCGACGATGCGCGGAAAGCCCAGCCAGCGCCGCCCGAGTTCGCCGGCGAGTCCCGCGCCGATCAGCGCGAGCCCGACCCAGAACAGGCCGCTCGGGGCCAGGGGCAGCGTGGGAAAAAGTTGACTCAGTCCATTCATGGGCGACATGGTAACGGAAGCACTTCAAATTGCTTGTCGGGGTTTGTCCGACAGTGTTTGCATTCCGCACGCATATCGCGTGAACAGCAAGTAAAAAGCACCATCGTCGCCGATGGTGCTTTTTGTAGTTTTTTCAGGTCAGGCTAGACGCCCCAGATCTTCCATGCGGGGCGCGTCTCTTTGAGCGCCGCTTCCACCTTGGCGTACAGCCCGCGCGTGCGGCCCTTCTCGGCCCCCTGCGCGCGGGCGCGCTCGAACCAGCCCAGCGCGACCTCCCGCTGCGCGAGTCCGAGTGCGGCCTGCGTGGCAAGCAGGCACGTCTCGGCATCCCAGTCGTCCCGCACGGCAATCGCGGCCGTGAAATCGGCCAGCGCCTCCTCGTGGCGCCCTTCGCCGACGAGGATCCGCGCGCGCTGGACGCGTGGGGGCGCCTGATCGTACGGATCGCCCTCGGTCAGCGCGACGGCGGCTTCGAACAACGGCAGCGCGCGGCCGATATCGCCGAGGTCGCGCCAGACGCCGCCGAAGCGGTTGTGCAGCCACGGATCCTCCACCACGAGCGCGCGGCGCTGGAGCGCCTCGATCTCGTCGAGCGCGTGGGCACGGTCATGCGCATCCATCGCGGGTACGCCCGCGCCCAGCAGCGCCGCATAATGCGCGCGCGTATGCGCCATCGCATGGCCGGCCTCGCTGCGGGCCTCCACGGGCAGCGCGTCGAGCCGCGCGTCCATGCGCGCGAGCGCTTCGGTGGCGGTGGCCAGCGCTTCGCTGCCGCCGATGCGCGCCCAGGCGCCCATCATGCGGCTGAACGCCCAGCCGACGCGCGACGGATCGCGCTCGACCGGATGGCGTTCGAGCACTTCGGCGGCCAGGTCGAGCACCTGCTGCCACTGGCCCGCGCCCGCGTACGCGTCGAGCATGTCGATCCAGTGCTCGATGAAATCGCTGGCGGCCATGCCCTTGCGATGCAGCGCGAGCCGTTCCTCCAGATGCGCGGCATCGGCCGGCAGGCTGCGGGCCAGCAGACCGCACAGCTGGGAATAGATATGGGGGTCGGCGTTGCCGCCGTGGCCTCTCTCGTCGCCGTCACCCGACGCGAAGTACTGCTCGAACCGCTCCAGCCCCGTGCGGCAGGCCTGGACCACCACGGGCTGCAGCGCGGCACGCGCGGCCGGCACGTCGTCGATGAAGTCCTGCAACGCGGCGGCCGCCCGGTAATAGCCCGCGCCATCGTCGCTCGCGGTCGTCAGCGCAAAGCCCTGCCACGCGGGCGGCGCGCCCGGCTCGGTCGCCGCATGGCGCCATGCCAGTTCGCGTACCTGTGCCTGCGGATCGGGTTGCTGGCGCAGATACACGGCCAGGTCGTCGAGCGCGCCGGCGCGATCGTCGCCCAGCCGCAGCGGGGCGCGCAGCCGGCGCGCCTCGGGGTGGTCGGGCGCGTCCGCGAGAATGCGCGCGGCCTGTTCGGCGGCCAGCGCGTCGCCGGCTTCGGGCTCGAGGTCCAGCAGGTCGGGCGAGTCGAGCGCGATGCGGCCGAGGCAGGCCCGGATCAGCGGCTCGGCGGCCGGGCCACCTGCGGCATCGGCAGCTTCCGCGGCGTCGATGTGGGCCTTCACCAGCGGCAGGATGTCCGCCGCGCCGAGATCCGGCGCGCGGTACAGCAGATCGTGCCAGTAGCGCCCGGCGCGCGCGAAGTCCTCGAGTTCGTAGGCGGCCAGGCCCGCGTAGAAGTGCGCGGCCCACTCGCCCGTGGCCAGGCCGTTGCGCTGCGCGGCTTCGTGCAGCCAGTTCAGCGCCTCGCGCTGCCGGCCCGCGCGCAGCAGCAGCGTGCCGTACTGGTGCGCCAGCAATCCCTGCGAGGCCAGGCGATGCATGGGGGCCAGCGCGGCGTCCGCATCGGCGGGGGCCGCCAGCCGTGCCATGGCCTCGTCCAGCGCGGCGAGCGCGGCCGGCAGATCGCCGGCGTCGGCCAGCAATTGCGCGCGCAGCGTGGCGTGGTCGACCACATCCGGCTCGTTCAGCCAGAGCTGCTCGGCGATGCGGAGCGCCTCGTCCTGGCGTCCCGCCCCGGCCAGCGCGACCGCGCGCTCGTAGCTCACATCCTGCACCGACGGCTCCTTCGGAGAAAATTCAGCAAGTGCGGAATTATGCGCCAGCCGCGCCATGTCCTAGTGAGAGAACAAGAGGGAAAAGGCGCCTGTTTCGGCTTGCCTGCCGAACGGTTTCCCGCCCTGCCGCGCCGCATTTGGACAGATGGCGATTTCGGCACCCGCCGGTGCCGGGATATAAAGGACGCTCCATTTCAATGGAGACAGTCATGCTTCGATGGGTTGCCAAGGGATTGCTGCTCCTGATATTAGGCGGCACGACGGTCGCCGTGGTCGTACGGGTGCACCGGTCCGCCGGCGATGCCGGGACCGTACCCGACGCTGCGCCCGCACCGGCGGACGCGTCAGGCCTGCCGCCGATTCAGGCCCCCGCCGCGCCAGGAGCCGTCGCGGGCGCGGCTGTGGGCAACCGGCGTGGCGACTCGGGTGGTGACGCGGGTGGTGACGCGGGTGGCAACCCGGATGGCAACCCGGGAAGCGACGCCGGCGGCCTCGCGGATCTGCAGGCCGTCGGACACGCGCTCATGACGGCCACTCACCCGGCCGAACGCGGCGCCCTGCTCGCCCGGCTCGATCCGATCCGCCTGCGCGCGGTCCGCCAGTACCTGACGCGGAATCCGCCCGTCTTCGATGGACCGCGCCACCACGTCGCCGTGTTCGACGCCGAGCGCTATGGCAACTGGCTGACCGCGCGCGCCGATGTGGATGCCCATTTGCGCAATGGCGCGATGATCGAGGTGCTCGCCGACTACCTCCAGCAATCCAGCCGCGATGCGACGCTGGACACGCGCGCGATAGCGACGCTCGCGACGCTGCCCGATGCGGTGGAGGTGGCGGAGGTACTGATCGCGCGCGGACAACGCGCCGCGGTGGAGGCGCGGCTGCACGCGCTGGAACATGGCGCGGCCGGCGACGAAGGGACGCTCGATACCGTGGAGCAGGCACGGCTGGCGCTGATGATCGCGGCGGACGATCTGGAGACGACCACCAACGTCGATTGAGTGCGCGGCGCGGAGGGAGGGACACCGACGACAGGACACCAACGACAAGACACCAACGACAAGACACCAACGACAAGACACCAACGACAAGACACCAACGACGCCGGGCCGATATCGAATCGGCCCGGCGGGACAAACTAGCGAAACAAAAGCTGGCGAAACAAAGCCAGGGTGGCTTACTTGCCGCCGACCGTCTCCAGCACGGTCCACTTGCCGTCAGCCACCTTGTAGACGGTGATACCGCCGTCCTTCAGGTCGCCACGCGCGTCATAGGCCAGCGTCTTCGTGGTCACGCCCGGCATGCTGGTCGCGGCCAGCACCGGCAGGTAGCGCGCCGGATCGGCCGAACCCGCCTTGATCATCGCCGTCATCATCGCGGTGGCGCCGTCATAGGCGTACGGCGAATACGTCTGCACCTTGCTGCCGAAGCGCTTCTCGTACTTCTTCTCGTACGCAGCGCCGCCGGGCATCTGTTCCAGCGGCAGGCCGGCCAGCGACACCACGGTGCCATCCGACGACGAACCCGCGAGCTTCAGGAAGTTGTCGGTCTTGGACATTTCGCCCGACACCAGCGGTGCCTTCAGACCCAGTTCCTTGATCTGCTTGGCCATCGGCGCCGATTGCGTTTCCGCGCCGCCGTAGAAGATCACGTCCGGGTTGCTGCGCTTGATGTTGGTCAGCACGGCCTTGAAGTCCACGGCCTTGTCGTTGGTGAACTCGCGGCGCACGATCTTGCCGCCGGCGGCCTTGGCGGCCTTCTCGAACTCGTCGGCCAGACCCTGGCCGTAGGCGGTGCGGTCATCGACGATCGCGATGTTCTTCGCGCCGAGCTTCTTCACCACGTACGCGCCGATCACCGAACCCTGCTGGGTGTCGGACGTCATCATGCGGAACGTGGTCTTGAAACCCTGCTTCGTGTACTCGGGCGCGGTCGCCATCGCAATCTGCGGAATGCCCGCGCGGTTGTAAACCATCGACGCCGGGATGCTGGTACCCGAGTTGAAATGGCCCAGCATGCCCTGGATGCCCGCATCCACGAGCTTCTGCGCGACGACGGAACCGGTCTTCGGATCGGCCTGATCGTCTTCGGAGACCAGCACGAACTTCACTTCCTTGCCGCCGATCTTCGGCTTGGTGGCGTTCATGTCCTCGATCGCGAGGACCACGCCGTTCTGCATGTCCTTGCCGTATTGCGCCTGGCCACCGGTCATCGGTGCGGCGAAACCCAGCTTGATTTCCTGCGCCTGCGCAAACGCGGCCGAGGCCATGGTCAGCCCGGCAACGGTCATCGCGATCGTCATGGCCGTCTTGTGGAAGGTCGTGCTCATCAGTTCTCCTTGGTCCCATCTATGCCGATGTAGTCGGCGTTTATTGCGGTCCGGCGTGGCAGTACCGGACCCATCACTGGTTGTGCGACGGCCGCGGGATCGCCGCGCCGTCACCCCCTAAGATATGCCGACGGCCGAGGCGCTCAGCCGATCGTCATCAAGCTTGCATTGCCCCCCGCCGCGGCCGTGTTGACCGACAGCGAGCGCTCGATCAGCAAACGCTCGAGCGCGATATTCGGTTCACCGTGCGCCAACCCCTGCACACCGACGATCGGGCCCGGACGCGCGGCCACCTGTTCGCAAACCGTGCGCAGCTGGTCCGAATCGCCGTGATGCAGCACAGCATCGAATGCGGCATCGGCGGACGACCAGTCGCCACGATCGGCAACGAGGCGGACGCGCGATTGTACTGCCTTGGGCAGGCGTGCCAACAGACCCTTCGAGAGCGGGATATCGGCCCATGTTGCCTCCGCGCCAACGGCCAGTACCGCGGCCAGTTGCAGCGCCAGGTCGGACTCCTGCTGCGCGAGGCACAGCACGCGCTCGCGCGGCAGCAGCGAGTACGTGTTGCGTTCGCCGGTCGGGCCCGGCAGCGTGGCCGACAGGCCGGACGGCGAGGCGGCAGCAAACTGCTCGCAGGCGGCGGCCAGTGCCGAATCGCCCTCGCCCTGCGCCCACGTCTTCAGCGCTTCCAGCGCGTTCGCGCCCGGCCGCAGTGCTTCGGGCGCGCCGGTCACGTCCGAGGCGCGCACGGTGCGGACCACCGCGTCCTGCGGGCACACCGACAGCAGGCGATGCAGATACAGCGGACCGCCGGCCTTGGGACCCGTGCCCGACAGGCCTTCGCCGCCGAACGGCTGCACGCCCACGACCGCGCCCACGATGTTGCGATTCACATACAGGTTGCCGACATGCGCGCGGCCCACGATATGCGCGATCGTTTCGTCGATCCGCGTATGGATGCCGAGCGTCAGGCCGTAGCCGGTGCCGTTGATCTGGCCGATCAGCGTGTCCAGCGACGCGCGCGGGAAACGCACCACGTGCAGCACGGGGCCGAACACTTCGCGCTGCAGCTCCTCGATGCTGTCGAGCTCGATCAGCGTCGGCGGCACGAACGTGCCGTGGCGGCAGGCAGCGGATTCGGCGGCGGCGGCATCGGCCTGGTGCACGCGGCGGCCCTTGGCGCGCATCGCCTCGATATGGCGCACGATATTGCCGCGCGCTTCCTCGTCGATCACGGGGCCGACATCGACCGACAGCCGGTCCGGATTGCCGAGCGCGAGTTCGCGCATCGCGCCCTTGAGCATCTCCACGACGCGGTCCGCCACATCTTCCTGGAGGCACAGCACGCGCAGCGCCGAGCACCGCTGGCCCGCGGAGTCGAACGCCGACGTGACCACGTCGCCGACGACCTGTTCCGCCAGCGCCGACGAGTCCACGATCATCGCGTTCTGGCCGCCGGTCTCGGCGATCAGCGGCACCGGGCGGCCCGCCGCGTCGAGGCGGCCCGCCACGTTGCGCTGAAGCAGGCGCGCGACTTCGGTCGAGCCCGTGAACATCACGCCCTTCACGCGCGCGTCGCCCACGAGCGCGGCGCCCACGGTTTCACCGCGGCCCGGCAGCAGTTGCACGGCACCGGCCGGCACGCCCGCTTCGCGCAGCAGGCGCACGGCCTGCGCGGCGATCAGCGGTGTCTGTTCGGCCGGCTTGGCCAGCACGGTATTGCCCGCCGCGAGTGCCGCGGCGACCTGGCCCGTGAAGATCGCCAGCGGGAAGTTCCACGGGCTGATGCAGACCACGGGACCGAGCGGGCGATGCGTATCGTTGGAGAAGCTTTCGCGCACCTGCACCGCGTAATAGCGCAGGAAGTCCACGGCCTCGCGCACTTCGGCGATCGCGTTCGAGAACGTCTTGCCGGCCTCGCGCATGATCACGCCCATCAGCGACTGCATCTGGGCTTCCATCAGGTCCGCGGCACGCTCCAGCGCGGCGGCGCGCACTTCGGGGGGCGTGGCCTGCCAGATCGGCGCGGCATTCACGGCGGCGGCCAGCGCGGCTTCCACCTCGGCCGGCGTGGCCTCGCTCACATGGCCCACGACGTCGCGATGGTCGGCCGGGTTCAGCACCGGCACAAGTACCGCGTCGGCGCGATCCACCTCGGCCCCCAGCAGCGGCTCCGCCCGTACCTGCTCGCTGGTGCCGGCCAGCAGCGCGGACGAGAGCGACGCCAGACGGTGCTCGTTGGACAGGTCGATGCCCGCCGAATTGGCGCGCGAATCGCCGTACAGCGTGCGCGGTTGCGGAATGCGCGGATGCGGCTGGCCCAGGACGCCCTCTTCGCGGTGCATGTCCTCGACCACGGCGACCGGATCGGCCACGAGCTCGTCGAGCGCGACGGTCTCGTCGGCGATGCGGTTCACGAACGACGTGTTCGCGCCGTTCTCGAGCAGACGGCGCACGAGGTACGCAAGCAGCGTCTCGTGCGTGCCCACCGGTGCGTAGATGCGGCACGGCCGGCCGAACTTGCCGTCGGCGATGGCGCCCACCACCTGGTCGTACAGCGGCTCGCCCATGCCGTGCAGGCACTGGAACTCGTACTGGCCGGGGTAATAGTTCTGGCCCGCGATCTGGTAGATCGCCGACAGCGTATGCGCGTTGTGCGTGGCGAACTGCGGATAGATCGCATCGGGCACGGACAGCAGCTTGCGCGCGCACGCGATGTACGACACGTCGGTGTAGACCTTGCGCGTGTAGACCGGATAGCCCTCGAGCCCGTCCACCTGCGCGCGCTTGATCTCGGTGTCCCAGTACGCGCCCTTGACCAGGCGGATCATCAGGCGATGGCGGCTGCGGCGCGCGAGGTCGATCAGGTAATCGATCACGAACGGGCAACGCTTCTGGTAGCCCTGCACCACGAAGCCGATACCGTTCCAGCCCGCGAGCTCGGGCTCGAAGCAGAGGCGCTCGAGCAGATCGAGCGAGATCTCGAGGCGGTCCGCCTCTTCCGCGTCGATATTGATGCCGATATCGTACTGGCGTGCCAGCATCGTCAGCGACTTCAGGCGGCCGTACAGTTCGCCGATCACGCGCTCGTGCTGGGCACGGCTATAGCGCGGGTGCAGCGCCGACAGCTTGATCGAGATGCCCGGGCCTTCGTAGATGCCGCGGCCGCGCGATGCCTGGCCGATCGCGTGGATCGCCTGCTCGTAGGAGGCCAGGTATTTCTGCGCATCGGCCTCGGTCATCGCGGCCTCGCCGAGCATGTCGTACGAATAGCGGAAGCCCTCGGCTTCGTACTTGCGCGCGTTGGCCAGCGCTTCGGAGATCGTTTCGCCGGTCACGAACTGCTCGCCCATCAGGCGCATGGCCATGTCCACGCCCTTGCGGATCAGCGGTTCGCCGCCCTTGCCGATGATGCGCGTGAGCGCCTTCGACAGGCCGGCTTCCGTATGCGTCGCCACGAGCTTGCCGGTCAGCAGCAGGCCCCACGTCGCCGCGTTGACGAACAGCGACGGGCTCTGCCCGAGGTGCGACTGCCAGTTGGCGCCGCTGATCTTGTCGCGGATCAGCGCGTCGCGCGTGGCCTTGTCGGGAATGCGCAGCAGCGCTTCGGCCAGGCACATCAGCGCCACGCCCTCCTGCGACGACAGCGAGAACTCCTGGATCAGGCCCTGCACGAGCCCTTCGCGGCCAGTGCCCACCTTCTGCTCGCGCAGCCGGCTCGCCAGCGTCTTGGCCATCTTGATGGCGGCCTCGCCCTGCTTCTGCGGCAGGCGGGCCTGCTCCAGCAGCACGGGTACGCACTCGGTCTCCGGACGGCGGTAGGCCGACGTGATGGCGGCACGCAGCACGGACTGCGGCTGGATGCTCTGCGCGAATTCGAGGAACGGCTGCGGCATGGCGTCGCCCGCGACCTCGCCCGCGTCGGTGCCATCGGCATCAGTCACAGCGGCGGCACCGGCTTCCGCGGGCAGCTGTCCGCGTTCCACCTGCTCCAGGTACGTGAAGATGGCCTGCTTGATCAGCCAGTGCGGGGTGCGGTCGATGGATTGGGCGACGCGCTTGAGGCGTTCGCGCGATGCGTCGTCGAGCTTGACGCCGAGCGTAGTGGTGGCCATGCGAGGAGATCTCCGGAAAGCGGGAACAGGCGCGAGCCTGCGGGACTGTGCGCATATTACGCGCGGCCCGCCCTAAGGTGCAACCTAGTGCAACCACTTAATTGCAACCGCTGAATGCGGGTTGCACTTTCACCACACGCGCGATGGCCTTCAGATGCGCAGCGGGTCGATCTCCAGCTGCCAGCGGACGCCGCGCCCCGCGTCGCCAAGGGTGTCCAGCGACGGCAACCAGCCTGCCACGAATCGTTGCAGCAGTGGGCGGGAGCCCGCCTCGATCAGCATCTGCGCGCGTTCCTTGTTGAAGACGCGGACCATCGACATCGGCACCGGATCGTGGAGTTGCACCTCCTCGGCGCCGGCGCAACCCTCGGCGGCCTCGCGCGCGGCGCGCAGGAAGGCGAGCGACCGTTCGAGTTCGCGATGCTCGGCCGTCAGCAGCACCTGGTACGCGAAGGGCGGCAGGCAGGACTGGCGGCGCTCGCGCAACTGGCTCGCCGCGAACCCGTCGTAGTCGTGGCGGGCCAGCGCCTGGAGGGCCGGCGCATCGGGGTATCGGGTCTGGATCAGCACCTCGCCCGCAAGTCCGGCCCGCCCCGCGCGGCCGGATACCTGCATCAGCGATGCGAACAGATGCTCGGCCGCGCGGAAGTCATGGCTGAACATCGCCGCGTCCGGATGCACGATGCCCACCAGCGTCACGCGCTGGAAGTCGTGGCCCTTGGCAACCATCTGCGTGCCGACCAGGATATCGACCTCGCCGGCGTGCACACCGTCGAACATCGCCTGCGCGCTGCCCTTGCGGCGCGTCGAGTCCGCGTCGATGCGGGCCACGCGGGCCTGCGGAAACCGTGCGGCGAGCGCCTCCTCGATGCGCTGCGTGCCACGGCCCAGCGGGGCGATATCGACGTTGCCGCAGTCCGGGCAGTGGTGCGGCACCGGCGACTCCAGGCCGCAGTGGTGACAGCGCAGCCGCCGCTCGGGACGGTGCAGCACCAGGTACGCCGAACAGCGCGGACAGCCCGACAGCCAGCCGCAGCTGTCGCAGGCCAGCACGGGGGCGTACCCGCGGCGATTGAGGAACAGCAGGCTCTGCTCGCCGCGGGCGAGCCGGGCCTCGATCGCCTCGATCAGCGGTTGCGACAGGCCCTCGTACATCGGCCGCTGCCGCTGGCGCTCCATATTGAGGTCGATCAGGCGAACCGTCGGCAGCGCGGCATCGGCCTGCGCGCGCTCGCGCAGCACGAGCTTGCGATAGGCACCCTGCTCCGCGCGCCACCATGTCTCCATCGACGGCGTGGCCGATCCGAGCACCACGGGTATCCCCAATTGCTTCGCGCGCCAGACGGCAAGATCGCGCGCGGAGTAGCGGAGCCCCTCCTGCTGTTTGTAGGACGTGTCGTGCTCCTCGTCCACGACGATCAGGCGCAGGTTCGGTGCCGACGCCATGATGGCCATGCGCGTGCCCAGCACGATCCGGGCCTCGCCCGTATGCGCGGCCAGCCATTGCAGGCTGCGCTCCTGATCCGCGAGGCCACTGTGGAGCACGGCAAGCGGCAGGGCCGGGAACCGCGCGGCGACGCGCGCCTGCAACTGCGGCGTCAGGTTGATTTCGGGGACCAGCATCAGTACCTGCGCGGTGGAGTCGGCGGCGAGCACCGTCTCCATTGCGTGCAGGTAGACCTCGGTCTTCCCGCTGCCCGTGACGCCGTGCAACAGGAACGGCGCGTACCCGGTGGCGTGGCCGATGGCGGCGACAGCAGCCTCCTGCTCCGCGTGCAGCGCGGGGCGCGGCGACGGCGGCCGGCCGGGCGCGACCTCGAGCAGCGGGCCGATCGCGCGCGATTCCTCGACCCATCCGGCCGCCACCCATTCGGCTAGACGCGCGGGCGCGGCGCTGCAATGGGTACGCGCCACCGGTAACGGCATCCAGTCGCCTCCATCGCCCTCGCTGCCCGCCTCGGGACCGTTCGCGATCAGCGCCTCCGCCAGTGCCACCACCGTCTTCGCGCGCGCGGGTACGGCGGCGCGCAGCGCGTCCGCGGCGCCCGGCAGCAGGCGGTAGCGGACCGTCCGTGCCCGGTCGCCAAGACGCGCCCAGGTGTCGGGCTCGCGCAGCGAGGGGGGTAGCGAGGGCAGCATCACCTCGCCAAGACGGCGCTGATAGTAGCCGGCGGCAAAGCGCGCGAGCGCGATCCATGCCGGCGCAAGCGGGGGCAGCCAATCGACACGCGCGGCAATGGGACGAATGCGATCCTCGGGAACGTCCGAATGGTCGGCTACCGCGACAACCACGCCGACGGCGCTGCGGCGCCCGAACGGCACGACGACGAGCTCACCCGGCGCGGCAAAAGCGCCATCGGGCCCTTCGGCCAGGTAGTCGAAGCAGTCGTCGGCGGGCGTGTCGATCGCCACGCGGGCAATCCGGGCCGCGGGCAAATGTGCGCCCATTGTCTGTGGTCCCGACGCGACGCCGGCGGCGTCCGGAGCCGCTTCAGTCACCATGGCATGGGCCGCGACGGTGCATGCGGGGTGCGCGGTGGTTGTGCACGGGAGTCTGCGGGAACGGGCAAGGCGAAGTCTGTGTGCGGCGCAACATCAACTTAAAGTAAAACTTCAAATGTGACCCTAAGTCGATGATAGATGAATGGTTTTCCAGGCCTCGCCGCGCCCCTGTGGATAACTTTGTTGAAAAGTCAGGCGATCTACCCTGCAACCCCCACGAAACAAGGCTTCCATCGTCTTCGCAAGCCCGTTTGAAGAACATTCAAAGCCTTTAAAATCAAGGAGTTGCCTATATCCCCCGACAGGGCTAAGGGGTAACCCGCTCGTGCAGTGCCGCAAACCTATCGGTGTGCATAAGTCAAGCCTTGACACGCGCTGCGGGGCACCTTTTTGGCGAAAGCTGGCGAAATAGTTTACTTGACACCGCGCCGGAAGCGCCTCTCAGGCTACCACCGGCAGCCATGTGCACGCATCGCTGCGGCGCGGGGTAAACAGCCGTTCGATTCTCATGCCGTCTTTCCCCCCGCCTTTCGCCATCCTGGCGGGGTCAGCCTTGCCCGCGCAGCGTCCGGCTGTAAGCGTGCACTTCGTCTGCGAGCACCGCCACGTTCTCTGGCGGCGTGAACTGCGAGATGCCGTGGCCAAGATTGAACACATGACCGTCGCTGCCGCCGCCGGCCGCGTAGCTGTCGAGCACATTGCGCACCTGTGCCCGAATCGCCGCTTCCGGCGCAAACAGCACGGTCGGATCGATATTGCCCTGCAGCGCCACACGCCCTGCCGTGCGGCGGCGTGCCTCGGCCAGGTTCACGGTCCAGTCGAGCCCGATCGCATCGGGACCGATCGCGGCAATCTGTTCCAGCCACAGTCCGCCGCCCTTCGTGAAGACGATGGCGGGCACCTGCTGCCCGTCGTGTTCGCGGCGCAGGCCTTCGAGCACGCGGCGCATGTAGGCGAGCGAAAACGCCTGGTACATGCCGTCGGCAAGCGCGCCGCCCCAGGTATCGAAGATCATCACGGCCTGCGCGCCCGCCTCGATCTGCGCGTTCAGGTAGGCCGAAACGGCCTGTGCATTGGTCTCGAGAATGCGATGCATGAGGTCGGGCCGGCCGTACATCATGCTCTTCACCGTACGGAAGTCGTCCGAGCCGCCACCTTCGACCATATAGCAGGCCAGTGTCCACGGGCTGCCCGAGAAGCCGATCAGCGGCACGCGCTGCTGGCCGTCGCGTACCAGCGCGCGGCGGATCTCCGACACCGCGTCGAACACGTATTGCAGCGATGCCATATCGGGCACCGCCAGCTTCGCGACGTCGGCTTCATTGCGTACCGGATGGGCAAAGCGCGGCCCCTCGCCCTGCGCGAACGACAGCCCGAGGCCCATCGCGTCGGGCACGGTCAGGATGTCCGAGAACAGGATCGCGGCATCGAGCGGATACCGGTCCAGCGGTTGCAGCGTGACCTCGGTCGCGTAGGCGGGGTTCTTCGCCAGGCCGAGAAAGCTGCCCGCGCGGGCGCGAGTGGCGTTGTACTCGGGCAGATAACGGCCCGCCTGGCGCATCAGCCAGAGCGGCGTGTATTCGGTCGGTTGCCGGCGCAGCGCCCGCAGGAAGGTGTCGTTCTGCAGTACGGTCATGTTGGTCTCTCGTGAGACCGCCATTCTACGGGACACGTCGGTCCCGGACACCTTCCTTCATCGAACCGGCCCCGCTGTTGTTCAGACGTCGTCGGCAATCGAACGGAAAGCCTCGGCCGCGCGGCGCATCCATTCGCGCGCACGGGGCGCTTCCGGCTGCAGGCGCGCGAAGCCGTGGGTCATGCCGCTGGCCTCGATCGTCACCACCGGCGCGTCATGCCGCACGAGGAAATCCGCATAGGCAAGCCCGTCGTCGCGGAGCACATCGTTGGCGGCAACCAGCACGACACTCGCGGGCGGCTGGCGGGACGGCGCCGAGGCCATCAGGTACAGACGCGGATCGTCGTTCTCCGCGCCGCGCGCAAGGGCCGCATCGCCGGCGAACTGGGTCCAGAACCAGTGCATCTCGTCGCGCGTCAGCCCCACGCCATCCCCGAAGGCGCGATAGCTTTCCGTCGTCAGCACCGGAGATGCGACGGGGTAGATCAGCAGCTGCGCGTTGACCACATCGGCGCGCGCCGCCGCGTTGACGGTGGCGGCGGCCTGCGCGGCAAGATGGCCGCCCGCGCTATCGCCCGCCACCGCGAGGAATCCGGTCGCGAAGCCCAGCGCTTCGCGCTGCGTCGCGAACCATTCCACGGCCCCCGTGGCGTCCTCGCAGGGTGCGGGGAACGCGCACTCGGGCGCCAGCCGGTAATCAACGCTCGCCACCGCGTAGCCCGTGTCCGCCGCCAGCAGCGCCGCAACCGTATGGTGCGTGCGCGGCGAGCCGACGACCCAGCCGCCGCCATGGAAGTACACGATCAGACGTGGGGTATCGATGCCGGCCGGCCGGAACAGCCGCGCCGGCAGGTCGCGGCCCGGCAGCGGCACGACGAGATCGGCGACCGTCATGCCGTCGGGGTCCGGCAGTTGCGACAGCGCGGCCACTTCTTCGAATCGCGCGCGCCGTTCGGGCGCTGTAACGGGTACGGGTGCGCCCGCAAAATGGGCCGCCGTGCGCTGGTAGTAAGCGAGAAGCTGAGGATCGATCGCCATGGGAATACGAAAATCTACGGTGAATGTAAAATCACCGCGGCAGTTTAATGGACTGCGGGCGGTGAAAAATGTGTTCGGTGCGACGTTTCCAATCGTAACGTTGAATGCGGTATCGAACACAATTCCGTTTTGCCGAAAATGCTTACCCCCGGAAAGTAGGGGGCGGGCATTATTACAGGCAAAAAAACGTAATCCATTCAGGCCATTAGCGTGCAAGTGATCGCTCATTGCCCGTGGCACAAAATGCAACTGGAAGTGGCGTGGAGGTAGCGGGAAACGCTCAAAAGTGTTTGAAGCGCCGTATTTTTCGCCGCCGCTCTTTCATCTACTTGCAAAACGATACATTTTGTTACTGCCTTCCCCTAAAGTTTCCCCCACAATGCATTGACACACCCAGCGTTGGGCGGCGTTGACGCCAGCTAAAGACGACGAACAAGGGTGGGGAATGAGAAGACGGCGATCCAGTGAGGTATCGATGTGAATGTATCGATAAACGCACTGGCGCTTGAAGTCAGCTTGAAGAAAGCCTGAAGACGTACCCCAGATTTACCGGACCAGCAGCATGCGAAACAACATCGTGCGACGTGCTGGCCCGGCTCACCAGGAAGACCGACGACGCTAGGACCAAGACTAGTACCGAAACTAGTACCGAAACTAGTACGGAACTTGGAATCTGCGCCTTGTAAGTTATCCTGAACCGAACCCGTTCCTTCGAATTGACCCCTCGAAGGGATTTTCCCGTCCGCGCGGAGCCTCCCCGGCCCGCGCGCTTTTTTTTGCGGTTCAGGAGACGAAATATATCGTCGCTTCGACAAAAAAGGCAGCCACGCGGCTGCCTTTTTTGTTCCGCTCCGCGTTCCGCACCCAAAAAACAACAGGTGCGATCCGCGGGCCGATTACTTCTTCCGACGCAGGCGTGCGATGGCGGCCAGCTGGGCTGCTGCCACGGCCAGCTCGCTTTGTGCACGCGCCAGGTCGAGGTCGCTGCTCTGGTTCTGCATCAGCTCTTCCGCCGCGCGCTTGGCTTCCTGAGCCTTCGCTTCGTCCAGGTCGCCACCGCGAATCGCGGTGTCGGCCAGCACGGTCACGTGCTTCGGCTGGACCTCGAGAATGCCGCCGGCCACGAACACGAATTCTTCGCTGCCGTCTTCCTTCTCGATGCGCACCGGACCAGGCGCGATGCGCGTGATCAGCGGCGTGTGGCCGGGCAGAATGCCCAGCTCGCCGGCTTCACCGGGCAGCGCCACGAACTTCGCCTGACCGGAGAAGATCGACGCTTCCGCGCTGACGACGTCTACAAGAATGGTTGCCATGTGAACTCCTATGTCCAATCGCGTTGCCGCCCCGGAAGGATGCGGGGCGTGTGGCAATGCTTACTGGAGCTTCTTGGCCTTCTCGAAGGCTTCGTCGATCGAGCCGACCATGTAGAACGCCTGCTCGGGCAGGTGATCGCACTCGCCGTCCACCAGCATCTTGAAGCCGCGGATGGTTTCCTTCAGCGGCACGTACTTGCCCGGCGAACCCGTGAACACTTCGGCCACGTGGAACGGCTGCGACAGGAAACGCTGGATCTTACGCGCGCGGGACACCGACAGCTTGTCTTCCGGCGACAGTTCGTCCATGCCCAGAATCGCGATGATGTCGCGCAGTTCCTTGTAGCGCTGCAGCGTCTGCTGAACGCGGCGGGCCACTTCGTAGTGCTCGGTACCGACGATCTGCGGATCCAGCTGGCGCGAGGTCGAGTCGAGCGGATCGACGGCGGGGTAGATACCCAGCGCGGCGATGTCACGCGACAGCACGACGGTCGAGTCCAGGTGGAGGAAGGTCGTTGCGGGCGACGGGTCGGTCAAGTCATCCGCCGGCACGTACACGGCCTGGATCGACGTGATCGAGCCAGTCTTGGTGGACGTGATGCGTTCCTGCAGCTTGCCCATTTCTTCGGCCAGCGTCGGCTGATAGCCCACGGCCGAAGGCATACGGCCCAGCAGTGCCGACACTTCCGTACCGGCCAGCGTGTAGCGGTAGATGTTGTCGACGAAGAACAGGATGTCACGGCCTTCGTCGCGGAAGCGCTCGGCCATCGTCAGGCCGGTCAGCGCCACGCGCAGACGGTTACCCGGCGGCTCGTTCATCTGGCCGAACACCATGGCCACCTTGTCGAGCACGTTCGAGTCCTTCATTTCGTGGTAGAAGTCGTTCCCTTCACGGGTACGCTCGCCCACGCCGGCGAACACCGACAGACCGCTGTGCTGCTTGGCGATGTTGTTGATGAGCTCCATCATGTTGACGGTCTTGCCCACGCCAGCACCACCGAACAGACCCACCTTGCCGCCCTTTGCGAACGGGCAGACCAGGTCGATCACCTTGATGCCGGTTTCCAGCAGGTCAACCGACGGCGACAGTTCGTCGAACTTCGGTGCCTTCTGGTGAATCGCGCGCTTCTCGTCGGCGGCGATCGGGCCTGCCTCGTCGATCGGGCGACCCAGCACGTCCATGATGCGGCCCAGCGTACCGTGGCCAACCGGCACGGAGATGGGAGCGCCCGTGCCCTTCACGGCCATGCCGCGGCGCAGGCCGTCGGACGAACCCAGTGCGATGGTACGCACCACGCCGTCGCCGAGCTGCTGCTGCACTTCGAACGTCAGACCCTTTTCAGCGAACGACGCATCGCCGGACTCTTCCAGCGTGAGGGCGTCGTACACCTTCGGCATGGCATCGCGCGGGAACTCGATGTCCACCACGGCGCCAATACACTGCACAATATTTCCGATACTCATTTCGTATCTCCGATAGCTTGAATACTTGACGCCTTAAACCGCCGCGGCACCGCTGACGATTTCCGACAGCTCCTTCGTGATCGCTGCCTGACGGGTCTTGTTGTAGACCAGTTGCAGTTCGCCAATCACGTTCTTCGCGTTGTCGGATGCAGCCTTCATGGCCACCATGCGCGCCGATTGTTCGGACGCCATGTTCTCGGCCACGGCCTGGTACACGAGCGCCTCGACGTAGCGAACGAGCAGTTCCTCGATCACGGTCTGGGCGTCCGGCTCGTAGATGTAATCCCACGAGTAGGCACGCTTTTCGTCTTCGGTCTGGGTCAGCTTGTCTGCCGACAGCGGCAGCAGTTGCTCGAACACCGGTTCCTGCTTCATCGTGTTGATGAAGCGCGTGTACGCCAGGTACACGGCGTCGACTTCACCATTGGTGAAGGCGTCGAGCTGAACCTTGATCGCGCCGATCAGCTTTTCCAGATGCGGGGTGTCGCCAAGATGCACGACGTGCGAAATCACCTTTGCGCCGATACGGCCCAGGAACTGCATGCCCTTGGTACCGATCGCGGTGGACTGGACGTCCACGCCACGGCCCTGCAGGGTCTTCAGCTCGTTGGTCACCGTACGCAGCACGTTCGTATTCATGCCGCCGCACAGACCCTTGTCGGTCGTCACCACGATCAGGCCGGCACGCTTGATGTCGCGTGCCTGCAGGAACGGATGCTTGAACTCGGGGTTGGCCGAGGCCAGGTGCGCCGCGATGTTCCGCACTTTTTCAGCGTAGGGACGGGCGTTACGCATCCGCTCCTGCGCCTTGCGCATCTTGGACGCGGCGACCATTTCCATCGCCTTGGTGATCTTGCGCGTGTTTTGCACGCTCTTGATCTTGGTTCGAATTTCTTTCGTTCCGGCCATATCTTCCTCTCCATTCGTGCCGTGCCGCGCGCCGTTACCGGCCGCGCGGCACGATCCGTGGAATCACGCGGTTAGAACGCGGCGGACTTCCTGAAATCCTCGATCGCGGCGCGCAGAGCGGCCTCGTCGTCCTTCGAGAGATCCTTCGTATCCTCGATGCGGCCAACGAGATCGGCGAACTTGGTCTTCAGATGGTCGTGCAGGCCCTTCTCGAAAGGCAGGATGTCCTTCACGTCCACGTTGTCCAGGAAGCCGTTGTTCGCGGCGTACAGCGACGCGGCCAGCTGCCACACCTGCAGCGGCTGGTACTGCGGCTGCTTCAGCAGTTCCGTCACGCGGCGGCCACGCTCGAGCTGCTTGCGGGTCGCATCGTCGAGGTCGGAAGCAAACTGCGCGAACGCGGCCAGCTCACGGTACTGCGCCAGATCGGTACGGATACCGCCCGACAGCTTCTTGACGACCTTGGTCTGAGCGGCACCACCCACGCGCGACACCGAGATACCGGCGTTGATTGCGGGGCGGATACCGGCGTTGAACAGGTCGGTTTCCAGGAAGATCTGACCGTCGGTAATCGAGATCACGTTGGTCGGCACGAACGCGGACACGTCGCCGGCCTGCGTTTCGATCACGGGCAGCGCGGTCAGCGAGCCGGTCTTGCCGGTCACTGCGCCGTTCGTGAACTTGGCCACGTAGTCTTCGTTCACGCGAGCGGCACGCTCGAGCAGACGCGAGTGCAGGTAGAACACGTCGCCAGGGTAGGCTTCGCGGCCCGGCGGGCGGCGCAGCAGCAGCGACACCTGACGGTAGGCCCAGGCCTGCTTGGTCAGATCGTCATAAACGATCAGCGCGTCTTCGCCGCGGTCGCGGAAGTATTCGCCCATCGTGCAGCCGGCGTAGGCGGCCAGGTACTGCATGGCGGCCGAGTCCGAAGCCGAAGCGGCCACGACGATCGTGTATTCCATGGCGCCATGCTCTTCGAGCTTGCGCACCACGTTGGCGATCGTCGAAGCCTTCTGGCCGATTGCCACGTACACGCAGAAGACGCCCTTGCCCTTCTGGTTGATGATCGCGTCGACAGCCACGGCGGTCTTGCCGGTCTGACGGTCGCCGATGATCAGCTCGCGCTGGCCACGGCCGATCGGCACCATCGCGTCGATCGACTTCAGGCCGGTCTGCACCGGCTGGCTCACCGACTGACGCGCGATCACGCCCGGCGCGACCTTTTCGATCACGTCGGTTTCCTTCGCGTTGATCGGGCCCTTGCCATCGATCGGCTGACCCAGCGTGTTCACCACGCGGCCCAGCAGTTCCTTGCCAACGGGCACTTCCAGAATGCGGCCGGTGCACTTGACCGTATCGCCTTCCGAAATGTGTTCGTACTCGCCCAGCACCACGGCGCCGACCGAGTCGCGCTCGAGGTTCAGCGCGAGGCCGAACGTGTTGCCCGGGAATTCCAGCATCTCGCCCTGCATCACGCCGGACAGGCCGTGCACGCGGCAGATACCATCGGTCACGGAGATCACCGTGCCGGTGTTGCGCACTTCAGCGTCGGCGCCAAGACCCGAGATGCGGGACTTGATCAGCTCGCTGATTTCTGAGGGGTTCAGTTGCATCACAATGCTCCTAATTCTTCAATCCGTCGGCCGTAGCGATCAGGCGGTCAGCGTGGTCTGCATGGCAGCCAGGCGCGCGCGCACGGAGGTGTCGAGCACTTCGTCGCCGACCTTGACGCTTACGCCGCCGATCAGGGACGAGTCCACGTTCACGGTCGGATACAGCTTGCGGCCGAACTTGCGTTCGAGTGCGGCGACCAGGTCCTTCAGTTGCGAGTCGTCCAGCGGAAACGCGCTGGTGATCTCGACATCGGACGAACCCTCGCGGGCGTTCTTGAGCGCATGGAACTGTTCGGCGATCTCCGGCATGACCGTCAGGCGGTTGTTCTCCACCAGCAGGTTCACGAAGCGCTTGGCTTCGTCGTTGACCGGAGACTTCAGCACCGACAGAAACACCTCGGCCAGCTTCTGGCCGGGGACGTTCGGATCGTCGGCAAGCGCCTTCATGTCGGGGTTGGCGGCAACCTGCCCCATCTCCGACACCAGCTCGGACCATGCACCCACGTTGCCTGCATCCGCCTGGCTTGCGACGCGAAACAGCGCCTCTGCGTAGGGACGGGCAATGGTTGCGGATTCAGCCATGATTAGAGCTCAGCCTTCAGTTGATTGAGCAGGTCTGCGTGCACCTGCGCGTTCACTTCGCGCTTGAGGATCTGCTCGGCGCCCTTCACGGCCAGCACGGCAACCTGGTCGCGCAGCTCTTCGCGTGCGCGGGTCACTTGCTGCTCCGCCTCGGCCTTGGCCTGGGCGATGATGCGTGCGGCTTCCGCCTGGGCGTTCTGCTTGATCTCGTCGGCCGTCAGCTGGGCACGCTTTTCGGCGTCAGCGACACGTTGGGCACCCTCGGTGCGGGCTTCGGCCATAGCCTGGTCCACACGCTTGTTAGCCAGTTCGAGCTCGGCCTTGCCCTTTTCGGCAGCGGCGAGGCCATCGGCGATCTTCTTTGCGCGTTCGTCGAGCGCCTTCACCAGCGGCGGCCAAATGAATTTGGCAACAACCCACCACAGGATGAAGAACACGACCATCTGCGCAAAAAACGTTGCGTTCAGATTCATGGTGTGTTCCTTTCGGTAATCAAACTACAGATAAATGCACAAGGGCGGCCGGGCCATCAGACGTAGGCCAGATCCGCCCGTCAGCATCATGCAGACCGAAAAGACTTACTGAATGACCGACAGCAGCGGGTTGGCGAACGCGAACAGCATGGCAACACCCACGCCGATCAGGAATGCAGCGTCGATCAGGCCGGCCAGCAGGAACATCTTGGTTTGCAGCGGGTTCATCAGTTCGGGCTGACGTGCGCACGCTTCGATGTACTTGCCACCCATCAGAGCGATACCGAGGCACGCGCCGATGGCGCCGAGGCCGATGATGATGCCGATGCCGATTGCGGTCAGACCCTGGATGTTGGCGAGATATGCTTGCATGATGACTCCTTAAATTTAGAGAGACTTAGAACCAAAAAACCAAAAAACTAAAACTGAAAACCGGAAAAATCAGTGGTGATCGTGAGCCTGGCCGATGTACACCAGCGTCAGCATCATGAAGATGAACGCCTGCAGCAGCACGATCAGGATGTGGAAGATCGCCCAGACCGCGCCTGCGATCACATGGCCGACGAAGCCCAGCGCGGAAAGGTCCGCACCGAACGTCCACATGGAGCCCAGCAGCGCGATCAGCAGGAACACGAGTTCGCCGGCGTACATGTTGCCGAACAACCGCATGCCGAGCGAAACGGCCTTTGCCAGGAATTCGATGATGTTCAGGATCAGGTTGAACGGTGCCAGGTACCACTTGGCGCCGAACGGGGCCGAGAACAGTTCGTGCGCGAAGCCGCCCACGCCCTTGATCTTGAAGCTGTAGTAGATCATCAGCACGAGCACCGATGCGGACATGCCCAGCGTGCCGTTCAGATCGGCGGTGGCCACGGCGCGGTGGTGGGGCAGGTGCAGATGGAACAGGCCCAGGAAGTGGTTCAGACCCGTGACCCAGTCCACGGGGATCAGGTCGATCGCGTTCATCATGGTGATCCAGCAGAACACCATCAGCGCCAGCGGCGCGATGAACGAGCGGTCACCATGGATGATGCCCTTGGCCTGATCGTCCACCATCTCGACGACCATTTCCACGAAGGCCTGGAAGCGGCCCGGCACGCCCGGGGTCACGCGGCGTGCCGCGACGTACAGCACGATCAGCACGATGGCGCCGCACAGTACCGACCAGAAGATCGTGTCGTAGTTGAGGATGCTGAAATCGACGACGGAATGCTGCTTGCCGCCCACCGAATTCAAGTTCTTCAAGTGTTCGGCGATATAGCCTGAGGGTGTGAGCGCATGCTCGGCGGCTTGGTTAGCTTCTGACATGTCGATGCGAACGATATATTGCGAAATTTTTGGACCGCACCCGCGCTGTGCACGGTTGCCGGTATGGGTCTTGCTTCGCCTTCGGCCACATGGCCGGTTACCGCGAGGCAGGACTGCCTGTTTGTTCTTCGTACCCGATTCGTCCGGGCGTCACCTTGGCCGCGTGGCGCTTCACCGTCGTGACACGCCGCACGGAAAACACTTGATTATGCGTATGAGGACCCCACCTGAGACGGAAGCCCTTGAGATGCCTGCGCTTCAACGAACCCGTAAACGAACCCGTCAACGAACCGCAAGCGCCACCACCCAGTATGTCTTGAGCGCCAACAGGAACGTGACGAGCATCGGTACCCAGCGCAGATCGCGATACAGCACGACCACCACTACGAATAGCGCGATGGTCGCGAAGATCTTGATCGCCTCGCCGGCCACCAGGCCGCCGACCGTTGGCCGCGCACGCGCCATCCACAGGCGAAATGCGAAGAAGCCGCTCGGAATCACGCATACGGCGCCGCCGAAGAAAGCCGACCAGCCCGACGGCCCCTGCTCGCGAGCGAATATCGCCCAGGCAATCGCCGACAACAGCGTGACCACCGCCTGCGCCAGCACGACCTTGCCCGGCGTCATCCGCGACGGACGCATCGCGCGTTCGCCAAGCAGCTTCACCGCTTCGGCATGCGACAGCGGATCGACCTGTTCTTCCCTCTCGGCATCGTCGTCCCACGGATCCCTGAACTTGTCCGCGGGATCGGCGGCATTGACATTGCCCTGCTGACGGTCTCGAACCACCACCTGCGTAACCTCGTTGCGAGCCCTTGTTTCAGGCCCTCGTTCCAGGCCGTAACGATTCGTTTCCGGCCAGAATTCAAACCGCACGATTCTACGAGCAATAGGCAATGCGAGTCAATCTGCTTTCAGTTAGCTTGCAGTGAATTTCGCACAACGGTTGCTATCACGCACCGATGATGGCAGTGCTGAAATTGCGCGACGTTGACGCACGACGTCATCGAATTGCTTCGTGCGGGACGTGCCGGCCGCCCGCTCGAGACCGACAATCGCGGCCACCGGTTACCTCGATGGCCGGCTATCGCCCACGATTTTTATACCGCTGCCGGCTGGCTGCCGCCGGGCTCGCGCAATCGCGTGAGCACACCGTCGAGCGCGTCGTTGCTCGTGAAGTGAATGGTGAGCTGGCCCTTGCCGCGCGCGCCGAGCTTGATCTGCACCGCGAGGCCGAGCGCGTCCGAGAGTTCTTCCTCGAGACGCGCCACGTCGCGCATGCCCGTCCCGCTCTTCTGCTTGAGGGACTTGAGATCGAACGGCTTGAGCGTCGACGCGACGAGCTTTTCGGTCTCGCGCACCGACAGGCGCTTGTTGACGATCTGGTTCGCGAGCGTGATCTGGTTCGCGCCATCGACGGCGAGCAGCGCACGCGCATGGCCCATGTCGAGATCGCCGGCCATCAGCATCGTCTGTACCGGCGACGCCAGGTTGAGCAGGCGCAGCAGGTTGGAGACCGCGCTGCGCGAACGGCCCACGGACTCGGCGGCCTGCTCGTGCGTAAACCGGAACTCGCGGATCAGACGCATGATGCCCTGCGCTTCTTCCAGCGGATTGAGGTCCTCGCGCTGGATGTTCTCGATCAGCGCCATCGCCGCCGCGGCTTCATCCGCGACTTCCTTCACGAGCACCGGCACACGATCGAGGCCCGCGAGCTTCGACGCGCGGAAGCGGCGCTCGCCCGCAATGATCTCGTAGCGATCGGGCTCCGCCACGCGGCGCACGAGAATCGGCTGCATGAGGCCCTGCGCGCGAATGCTCGCCGCAAGCTCCTGCAGCGCGCCCTCGTCCATGCGCGTGCGCGGCTGGTACTTGCCGGGCTGCAGCTGCTCGAGCCGCAACACCGAGGGCGCGCCCTCCTGCTTCGACGTCTCGACGATTTCGGCGGGGCCGCCCAGCAACGCTTCCAGCCCGCGGCCGAGGCCCTTCTTCTTTGCGGTACTCATGTCCCAGTCCTTCGGATGATGGCGCTCAGCCGAGCTGCCTGACGCGGGCGATCATCTCCGCGCCGAAATCGAGATAGGCCTTGGCCCCCTTGGAAGACACGTCGAAGGCAACGCCCGGCATGCCGTAGGACGGTGCTTCCGCCAGCCGCACGTTGCGGGGGATCACGGTCTTGAACACCTTGTCGGCGAAGTGGGCCTCGAGCTGGGCCGACACCTGCTGCTGCAGCGTGACGCGCGGGTCGAACATCACGCGCAGCAGGCCGATGACCTTGAGGTCGCGATTGAGGTTCGCATGGACCTGCTTGATCGTGTTGACGAGATCGGAGAGCCCTTCCAGCGCGAAGTACTCGCACTGCATCGGCACGATCACGCCATGCGCGGCGCAGAGGCCGTTCAGCGTCAGCAGCGACAGCGACGGCGGGCAGTCGATCAGCACGAAGTCGTATTCGTCATCGACCTCGGCGAGCGCCTGCTTGAGCCGGCGTTCGCGCTGATCGAGCTCGACCAGTTCCACTTCGGCGCCGGCGAGCTCGCGGTTGGCCGGCAGCACGTCGTACTTGCCCGCCTCCGAGCGCTGGCGCGCCTGCGAGACCGTCGACAGCCCCACGAGCACCTGGTACACGCTGTGTTCGAGCGACTGCTTGTCGATGCCGGAACCCATCGAGGCATTGCCCTGCGGATCGAGGTCCACCAGCAGCACGCGCTGTTCCTGCGCGGCGAGGCCCGCGGCAAGATTGACCGTCGTGGTGGTCTTGCCAACGCCGCCCTTCTGGTTTGCGATCACGAATACCTTGGCCATAGGCTCCCGAAGCTCCTGTGTGTGTACCGATGCGAGGTTCGCATCAGACATGTGCTTGATTATCCACTCGACGCGACAGCACCACGAGATGCCGCTCCGCGTCCAGTTCCGGTACCGTCAGGCGCGGTACCGCGTCTACCTGCCACGCGGCCATCAGCCCCGCGGCTTCCATGCGATCCAGTTCGGCCTGGGGGTACACGCCCTTCATCGCCATCAGCCGTCCACCCGGCGCGAGCAGGTGCCCCGACAGCGTGACGAAGTCCGTGAGTTCCGCGAACGCGCGCGAGGTGATGACGGCATAGCCGTCCGCATCCTCGAGCTTTTCCACGGGTCCCCAGTGCGCCGAGGCATTGCCCAGTCCGAGCTGCGCGCGGCACTGCGTCAGGAACGCGGTCTTCTTCTGGACGATATCGACCATACGGACCGTCACGTCCGGACAGGCAATCGCGAGCGGCAGGCCGGGCATGCCGCCGCCCGATCCGACGTCGAGCACCCTGCCCCGCGCGGCGGCACGCACGCGATCGTCACGCACGCTATCGTCACGGACGGAATGGGCACGTGCGGCCTCCGCGAGCGCGGGCACGGCCGCGAGCGAATCGAACAGATGATGCGTGAGCATTTCGTCGGGATGACGAATGGCCGTGAGGTTATAGACCCCGTTCCACTTGCCCAGCAGCGTCAGGTACGCAAGCAGCGTATCGACCTGCGCGGCAGCAAGCGGAAGACCGATGCTGTCGAGCGCGGCTTCCAGCCGCGCACGCTGTGCGGTCGCATCCACGACCGCACGGCCTGCCGAATAACGGGAGCCCCCCACTCAGGCTGCCTCCTGGCCACCGGCCGCGGCAGCGCGACCCATGCCCTTCTTTTTCAGATGCACCAGCAGCAGCGAGATGGCCGCCGGGGTAACGCCCGAGATCCGCGAGGCCTGGCCCAGCGTTTCCGGCCGATGCTGATTGAGCTTCTGGCTGACCTCGAAGCCAAGCCCGCGGACTTCGGTGTAGTCGAAACCGGCGGGCAGCCGCGTCGATTCGTTGGCCTCGAGCTTCTCCACCTCCGAGGCCTGACGCGCAATATAGCCGTGGTACTTGATGCCGATCTCGATCTGCTCGCGGATCTGGCCGACCAGCAGCGGGTCGGCATCGAGGGCCTGCTCGGGCGCGTAGCGCCCTGCCTGCATCGCCATCAGGGCCTCATACGTGACGGCCGGACGGCGCAGCAGATCCGCGAGCGAATACTCGCGCTCGATGGCCTTGCCCAGCAACGGTACCGCGTCCGCCTCGGGCAGGATCGACGGGTTCACCCACGTGCTCTTGAGGCGCTCTGTTTCACGTGAAACAGCGTCGCGCTTGCGGTTGAACGCGTCCCAGCGCACGTCGTCCACGACGCCGAGCTCGCGGCCGATCTCGGTCAGGCGCATATCGGCGTTGTCTTCGCGCAGGCTCAGACGGAACTCCGCGCGGCTCGTGAACATACGGTACGGTTCGGTCACGCCGCGCGTGATCAGGTCATCGACGAGCACGCCGAGGTACGCCTGATCGCGGCGCGGCGCCCAGGCGTCACGCTCGCGCGCGAAGCAGCCCGCGTTGATGCCGGCCAGCAGGCCCTGCGCCGCTGCCTCTTCATACCCCGTCGTGCCGTTGATCTGGCCTGCGAAGAACAGGCCCGAAATGGCCTTGCTCTCGAGCGATGACTTGAGGGCGCGCGGGTCGAAGTAGTCGTACTCGATGGCGTAGCCGGGGCGCAGGATATGGGCATTCTCGAGCCCGCGAATCGAGTGCACGAGGTCCAGCTGCACGTCGAACGGGAGGCTCGTGGAGATGCCGTTCGGGTAGAACTCGTTGGTCGTCAGGCCTTCCGGCTCCAGGAAGATCTGGTGGCTTTCCTTGCTCGCAAACCGGTGGATCTTGTCCTCGATGCTCGGGCAGTAGCGCGGCCCTACCCCTTCGATCACGCCCGTGTACATCGGCGAGCGGTCGAGACCGCCGCGGATAACCTCGTGGGTACGCGCGTTCGTATGGGTGATCCAGCACGGCAGTTGTTGCGGATGCTGGCTCGGATGGCCCAGGAACGAGAACACGGGCACCGGATCGAGGTCGCCCGGCTGCTCTTCCATGACCGAAAAGTCGATCGTGCGCCCGTCGATGCGCGGGGGCGTACCGGTCTTGAGGCGGCCCTGCGGCAGCTTCAGTTCTTTCAGCCGGGCCGACAGCGAGACCGCGGCCGGGTCGCCCGCACGGCCGCCGGTGTAGTTGTCGAGGCCGACGTGGATCTTGCCGTCGAGGAATGTCCCCGCCGTCAGCACCACCGCGCGTGCACGGAAGGCGATGCCCACCTGCGTCATGGCACCGACCACGCGGTCGCCTTCCACCATCAGATCATCGACGGCCTGCTGGAACAGCATCAGGTTCGGCTGGTTTTCGAGGCGGGTCCGGATGGCCTTGCGGTACAGCACACGGTCCGCCTGGGCACGCGTGGCGCGGACGGCCGGGCCCTTGCTCGAGTTCAGAATGCGGAACTGGATACCGGCCTCGTCGGTGGCAGCAGCCATGGCGCCGCCCATGGCATCGACTTCCTTGACCAGATGCCCCTTGCCGATGCCGCCGATCGACGGATTGCAGCTCATCTGTCCCAGCGTCTCGATGTTATGGGTCAGCAGCAGCGTCTGGCAGCCCATGCGGGCGGCTGCGAGGGCGGCTTCGGTGCCGGCATGGCCGCCACCAACGACGATGACATCGAATTCTTTCGGGTAAAGCATGGGACACCTCCTCCGGGAGGTTATGAGCGGAAAATTTGGGATGTCGAATTATAGCGGCAATCGGGGGCCGGACTTTGGGCCCCTTCAATGTTTCACGTGGAACATCGTGTGGAACGCACATCGGAATCGCCGGCAGTGTTTCACGTGAAACACTGCGGCGGAAGGCTTCTCAGGAAAGGGCGCCTCGTCGGGGCCTAGGCGACCGTGTGCCGCCCGAGCCCAAGATAGGCATCGACCACGCGCGGGTCGCTGGCCAGGTTGGTGGCCTCCCCTTCCATCACGATCTCGCCGGTCTCGAGCACATAGCCATAGTCCGCCACCCGCAGCGCGGCGCGGGCGTTCTGCTCGATCAACAAGGTCGCCACGCCGGTCTGCCGCAGGCGATCGATGATCTGGAAGATCTCGCGGACGATCAGTGGCGCCAGCCCGAGACTGGGCTCGTCGAGCATCAGCACACGCGGCCTGGCCATCAGCGCGCGGCCGATGGCAAGCATCTGGCGCTCGCCGCCCGATAGCGTGCCGGCCTCCTGCCGGGCCCGCTCGCGCAGACGCGGGAACAGGCCGTAGACCACATCCATCTGGTCGAGGTACGCGCGCTCCCCTGCCCGCTTCCGCCGGAACGCGCCCAGTACCAGGTTGTCCTCGACCGTCATGGCGCCGAACAGCTCGCGGCGTTCGGGCACGAGGCACATGCCAAGCGCCACGCGATCCTCGATCGGCAAGGCCGTAACGTCGTCGCCGAACAGCCGGATACCGCCGGCCGCCACCCCGTACGGGGGCAGCGCGCCCATCACGGCATTGAGCAGCGTGGACTTGCCCGCCCCGTTCGGGCCAATCACCGTGACGATGCTGCCGGCGGCGAGGCGCAGGCTGGCACCGTGCACGGCCTCGACCTTGCGGTAGCGCACATGGAGGTCGTCGATCTCAAGCACCGTCGATGTCTCCCGTACCCAGATAGGCTTCGAGCACCGCAGGATCGCGTTGCACCTGCGCCGGCGTTCCTTCCGCGATGCGCGTACCGAACTCCATCACGACGAGGCGATCGGTCAGGTTCATCACGAAATCCATGTCGTGCTCGACCAGCAGCACGCTCATCCCCTCGCCCCTGAGCTTGCGCAGCAGCGCGGCCAGCGCCTGCTTCTCCAGGTGGCGAAGTCCCGCGGCCGGCTCGTCGAGGAGCAGCATTGCCGGATCCGTACACAGCGCACGCGCGATTTCGAGCACGCGTTGCTGGCCGAGCGCGAGGCTGCCCGCTTCGTCATGGAGACGATCGCCGAGTCCGACGCGCTCGAGCTGGGTACGGGCCTCGAACAGCAGCTTGCGTTCCTCCTCGCGGTTGACGCGCAGCATTGCCGCCACCACCCCACCCTGCGGAGCGAAGTCGCCGCGCAGGTGCGCGCCCAGCGCGACGTTTTCCAGCACGGACATCGACGGCAGCAGATGCACGTGCTGGAAGGTACGGCCGATGCCGCGCGCGACGATTTCACGTGAAGGACGGTTGGAGATGAGGTCGCCGCGGTAGCGCACCTCGCCTCCCGTCAGCGACGCCACGCCCGTAATCAGGTTGAACGTGGTGGACTTGCCCGCGCCGTTCGGGCCGATCAGGCCGACGATCTCCCCCGCGCGGACCTGGAAGCTGATGTCGTTGACCGCGACCAGCCCCCCGAACTGCTTGCGCGCCTCGCGCACGTCGAGCAGCAACTCGCCGGGCTCGGGTTTCTGGCGCTTCGGCAGGGCCGGTGCCTCATCGGGGGCGTGGACACGCGGCCCCGCGGGAAACCATCGCGACAGGTAATTCCAGATGCCGTCCGGTGCGTACTGGAGCAACAGCACCATCAGCACACCGAACACGATAATCTCGAAATTCCCGGTCGACCCGAGCAGCCGGGGTAGCAACCCCTGCAGCGCGTCCTTGAGAATCGTGAGCACGCCGGCGCCGACGATGGCGCCCCACACATGCCCCACACCACCGACCACGGCCATGAACAGGTATTCGATGCCGTGATTGAGCCCGAACGGCGTGGGATTCACCGCGCGCTGCAGATGCGCATAGAGAAAGCCAGATATGCACGCCAGTATTGCCGCGATGATAAATACGACCACCTTCATCCATCCCGTGGATACGCCCATGGCCTCGGCCATCGTGACACCCCCCTTCAGCGCACGGATCGCGCGGCCGGGCCGGGAGTTCAGCAGATTGGCGGACAGCAGCATGGCCAGCAGGACGACGCACCAGATCGCGTAGAACATCGCGCGGCCCGACTGCAGCGGGACGCCGAAGACGGACAGCACCGGTATGCCGGTCAGGCCATCGTACTTGCCGAGGAACTCGAGATTGCCGAACAGATAGAACAGCGACAGGCCCCAGGCGATCGTCGCGAGCGGCAGGTAATGCCCCGACATGCGCATCGTGATGGCGCCGATCAGGCTCGCGCAGCAAAACGTCACCGCGAGCCCCGCCAGCAACCCGAACCACGGCGACAGACCGAACTGCGTGGTCAGGTACGCGGTACTGTAGGCGCCGAGCCCCACGAACGCGGCCTGTCCGAACGATGTCATGCCACCGACGCCCGTCAGCAGCACGAGGCCGATGGCAACGAGGCTGTAGAGCCCGATATAGTTGCCGAGCGTGATCCAGAACTCCGGCGTGGGCAGCACGGGCATGGCCGCAAGCGCCGCCACGAAGAGCGTGGCGAGCACGCGGTGCCATGGCAGGCGCGCACGCGCGCGACGCGCGTTCGCCGCCGGTCCGGCGACGGGCTCCTCGGTCAGCATCGTCACCGCCTACTCCTCGTCTTCGACGCGCTTGCCCGTGAGCGAGCGCCACAACAGTACCGGGATGATCAGCGTGAACACGATCACCTCCTTGAACGCGCTCGCCCAGAACGACGAGTACGACTCCAGCAGGCCCACGAGCAACGCGCCCGCCGCCGCCACGGGATAGCTCGCGAGGCCGCCGACGATCGCGCCCACGAATCCCTTGAGCCCGACCAGGAAGCCGGACTCGTAGTAGATCGTCGTCAGCGGCGCGATCAGCACGCCGCAGAGCGCACCCATTGCAGCGGCCAGCGTGAACGACAGCCTGCCCGCCTGCGCGGTGCCGATACCCACGAGGCGCGCGCCGAGCCGGTTCACCGCGGTCGCGCGCAGCGCCTTGCCGTGAATCGTATGTTCGAAGTAGCCGTAGAGCGCGCCGATAAGCAGCGCGGACACGCCGACGACCCACAGGCTCTGGCCCGACACGCTGAGCGTGCCGACCTCGAAGCGCGCATCGGAGAACGCGTCGGTACGCGAGCCCTCCGCGCCGAACATCGCGAGGCCAAGTCCCACCAGCGCGAAGTGCACGGCCACTGAGACGATGAGCAGCACGAGCGTGCTCGCTTCCGCGAGCGGCTCGTAGGCGAGCCGGTAGAGCATGGGGCCGAGCGGTACGACCACGAGCAGCGTGAGCGCGATCTGCACGGGCATCGGCAACGGCTGCGTGCCAACGGCCTGCACGATCCCGTGCACCGCGAGCGGAAAGAACAGGTATTTGCCCGCCAGCACAAGCAGCGCGCGCCAGCCGAACCGATGCCTTCGCACCAGCAGGATGACCTCGCGCACGAACGTCAGCGCACCCATGGCCACCAGCAGCCACGTCGTGCGCGGCGCGTGGCCGGCCTGCATGGCCGCCAGCGTCAGCGCGCCATAGGCAACGAACTCGCCTTGCGGAATGAAGATGACGCGCGTGACCGAGAACACGAGCACGAGCGCCAGCGCCAGCAATGCGTAAATGGCGCCGGTCGTGATGCCGTCCTGCGCGAGAATGGCCGCGATAGAGAGGTCCATGTGCTCATCGCGACTGCAGCTTCCACTTGCCGTCGACGATCTGCACCATCACGCGCGAGCGCTGGTCCATCCCCAGATGATCGGTCGCGCTCATGTTCATGATGCCGTGCGAGACCGCGAGGTCCTTCGTCTGTTCGAGCGCGTCGCGCAGGGCCTTGCGGAACTCCCTGCTGCCCGGCTCCCCCTTCCTGAGCGCTTCCGGAATCGCGTGTTGCAGCAGCAGGCCCGCATCCCAAGCATGGCCGCCGAAGCCCGATACCTGTCCGCCGAACGCTTTCTCGTAGGCCGTCTTGTAGGCCATCGCGGGCTTCTTCACGGGATTGCTGTCGGGCAACTGCTCCGCCACGAGCAGCGGGCCCGCCGGCAGGAACGTACCCTCGCAATCCCTGCCGCAGACGCGCAGGAAGTCGGCATTGGCCACGCCGTGCGTCTGATAGATCTTGCCCTTGTAGCCGCGCTCCTTGAGCGTCTTGGCGGGCAGCGCCGCGGGCGTACCCGATCCTGCGATCAGCACCGCGTCCGCATTGGCGCTCATCAGCTTGAGCACCTGGCCCGTCACCGACGTGTCGGTGCGCGCAAAGCGTTCATTGGCCACCACGCGGATCTTGCGCAGGTCCGCGACCTTCGCGAACTCCGTGGCCCACCCGTCGCCGTACGCGTCCGCGAAGCCGATGAACGCCACCGTCTTCACGTTGTTGTTGGTCATGTGCTCGGCGATCGCCGTGGCCATGTGCGAGTCGTTCTGCGGCGTCTTGAAGACCCACGCGCGCTTGGTGTCCATCGGTTCGATCAGCCGCGCCGACGCGGCCATCGCGATCATCGGCGTACCGGTTTCGGCGGCGATGTCGATCATCGCGAGCGAGTTGGGCGTCACGGTGGAACCGACGAGCACGTCGACCTTGTCCTCGCTGACGAGCTTGCGCGTGTTCTTGACCGCGGTGGTGGTATCCGAGGCGTCGTCGAGCACGATGTACTCGACGGTCTTGCCGCCGATCTGCTTCGGCATGAGCGTGAACGTGTTCTTCTCGGGAATGCCCAGCGAGGCGGCGGGACCCGTCGCGGAGACCGTGACCCCGATCTTGATCTGGGCGGCCGCGCCGCCAGTGACCCCAGCGAACAGGCAGGCAGCGGCAAGCGCCAGCAAGCTGGCACGCTTCAATCTCATGTCCTCTCCTTCCGTGGCAGAAATGAAAAAAGGCATCCGCCGCCTTCCGGCCGGCGGATGCCTCCAGTCCTGATATGGGCCCGCTTGTCATGATCTGGCGGACTCTGTGTGGCGGTCGCCGGGCGCATCGCTGGCGCCCTCGCCGACTTGTCCCGGAACGACGCATGCGCAGAGCGATGAAGTACGTCCCGTTTTTCCCGTCCTGCGCGGCTCTTACCCCGGAGTGCGCAGCTGCATTCGCCGACCGCACGGTCGGGAATGCGAATTCAGTCTAACAGAGCGATTTGGCGCGGGAAGGCGGATTAACCCGAGTGTGGGCCGATTGAAACGGTGGCGCTATCCCAGCAACTTCGCTGCCGGCATGCAGTCGCGCCGCCAAAGCCCGCTGGCGTCGCGCACGAACCCCCGGGGTGCCTCGGCCCCGGGCAGCAGCGTGGGCGCTGCCAGGAGATGACGGATGCCGTGCGCGCGGCACCAGTCGGCGAGGAGCCCGATGCAGGCATCGAAGCTTTCGCGGGCGGCTTCGCTGCCCGGCATATCGCACCACCAGTCGGCCACCATGGCCACTCGGCCGGCAAGGGCGAGGTGGTGGATCAACGTGGCGGCCATGAGCGCGCGCACCGGATTGGTGCCATCGGCGGCCTCGCGCATCACACAGACGCCCTGTCCGCTCTGCGCGAGCAGCGCCTCGAGCGCCAGACGGCGCGCCCGAGCCTCCGGTACGGGCAGTGGACGCCACACGGCGAGCCATGCGTCGAGGCGATCGGCATCGGCCGATTCGGCGACACGGAGAAGCGGCGCGGGGGCAGCGCGATCGGAAGAGGTAGCGGAAGACGTCGGAGAAGGCATGGGAATGGACGACAATGAGACGCGATACGGACGTGAACGGGCTGGCGCCCGCATCGTCCCTTCGGTACCGGGAAATAAAAAAGGCGTTGCCGAATATTATCGGCAACGCCTTTTATCTATTTGGCACATGCTACCCGACACCGGGTGCGCGCCTTGTCGTCTCCTCGCTTCCGCCTCCAAGTAACCTGCGAAAACCGTATATGCAATGTAACTAAGCGGTGCGTCCGAGACAAGCTAGCAGAAACCCTAGCCCCAAAAGCGGGCACTCACGCGCCGCATGAGTGCCTTCAGTGCTTCTTGCGGCTCGTGAGCGCGATCAGCTCGCCCATGATCCCGCGGCGGAACGTGAGCACGCAGATCACGAAGATGATGCCGGTGACCATCGTCACGGACTCGCCCAGCACGCTGAACCAGCCGATACCGGTCGCCGAGGCGAGGAACGCACCGATATCGCCGAGCTTGTTCTCGAGCGCGACGATGACGAACGCGCCGACCACGGGGCCGGACAGCGTGCCCAGGCCGCCCACCAGCGTCATCAGGATCACCGAGCCCGACATCGACCAGTGCACGTCGGTCAGCGTCTCGAAGCCAAGCACGAGCGCCTTGATCGAACCAGCGAGCCCCGACAGCGCGGCCGACAGCACGAAGGCCATCAGCTTGAACTTGTCGGTGTCGTAGCCAAGCGAGGTCGTGCGCGGTTCGTTCTCCTTGATCGCCTTCAGGATCTGCCCGAACGGAGAATGCACGGTGCGCACGATCAATGCGAACGCGGCCACGATGATCACGAGCGCCACGTAGTACAGCGTGAGGTCGTCGGAGAGCGACAGCACGCCAAACAGCTTGCCGCGCGGAATCCCCTGCAGGCCATCTTCACCGCCCGTGAACGGCGCCTGCAGGCAGATGAAGAACAGCATCTGCGCGAGTGCGAGCGTGATCATCGAAAAGTAGATGCCCTGGCGGCGAATCGCGAGCGAGCCGACCACGTAGCCGATGGCCGCGCCCGCCGCGGTGCCGAGCAGCAGCCCGATCTCGGGCGTCACGCCCCACACCTTCATCGCCTGCCCCGCCACATAGCCCGCGCCGCCGAAGAACGCGGCATGGCCGAACGAGAGCAGGCCCGTAAAGCCGATCAGCAGGTTGAACGCGCAGGCAAACAGCGCGAAGCACAGCACCTTCAGCACGAACACGGGATACGCGCCGACGAGCGGCGCCGCGATCAGGCCCGCGAGCAGCAGGCCATACAAGACTTTCTTCTGCACGCCGCTTCCTTCCTTGATGCCGTTGGCGCTCTTCGCAACGGCGGGCTGACCCGCCTGTCCGGTAACTCCGCTCATTATTTCTCCCTCCCGAACAGACCGGCCGGGCGCAGCAGCAGCACGATCACCATGATGAAGAACACCACCGTGGACGATGCTTCAGGATAGAACACCTTGGTCAGGCCCTCGATGACGCCGAGGCCCAGGCCCGTGAGAATCGAACCCATGATCGAACCCATGCCGCCGATCACGACCACCGCGAACACGACGATGATCAGGTTCTGGCCCATGAGCGGCGAGATCTGGATGACGGGCGCCGCGAGCACGCCCGCGAACGCGGCAAGCGCCACGCCGAAGCCATACGTCAGCGTGACCATGAGCGGCACGTTGATGCCGAACGCCTCGACCATCTTCGGGTTTTCGGTGCCGGCACGCAGATAGGCGCCGAGCTTGGTCTTCTCGATCACGTACCACGTGGCGATACAGACGATGAGCGAGGCCACCACGACCCAGCCGCGATAGTTCGGCAGGATCATGAAGCCGAGGTCGGTCGCGCCCTGCAGCGCTTCTGGCGGCGAATACGGCAGGCCCGACACGCCGTAGATGGAGCGGAGCACGCCCTCGATCACGAGCGTGATGCCGAGCGTCAGCAGCAGGCCGTAGATGTGATCAAGCTTGTAGATCCACCGCAGCATGGTCTTCTCGATGATCACGCCGAGCGCGCCGACAACGAGGGGCGAGAGTGCGAGCATCACCCAGTAGTTGAGGCCCGCATACTCCATGCCGGCCCACGCGAGCACGGCGCCGAGCATGAACAGCGCACCGTGCGCGAAATTGATCACGTTGAGCAGGCCGAAGATCACGGCCAGCCCCAGACTCAGCATCGCGTAGAACGCGCCATTGACGAGGCCCAGCAGAAGCTGGGACAACATGGCGGGAAGAGGAATACCGAAAATATCCATGGCAACGCTAAGTGGAATCGGGACGGGGGAGGGTCTCCCCTCCCCCAGCAACATCAGCTACGCGTGATTACTTCTTCAGCGCCGCGCACTTCGAGTCGGCCACCGTCGTGAAGGCCTGGTCGCCCGGGATCGTCGCCACGACCTTCAGGTAATCCCACGGCTTCTTCGAGTCGGCCGGTGCCTTCACCTGCATCAGGTACATATCGTGGACGTAGCGGCCGTCCTGGCGAATCTGGCCCTTGCCGTAGAAGTCGTCGAGCTTCATCTTCTTCAGCTCGGCCATCACCTTGTCCGGATCGTCCGTCTTGGCGGCCTCGACGGCCTTCAGGTAATTCGACACCGACGAGTAGTCCGCGGCCTGCAGCGAGCTCGGCATCTTCTTCATCTTGCCGAAATAGCGGTTGGCGAACTTGCGCGTCTCGTCGTTGGTGTCCCAGTACCAGCTGTCCGTCATCAGCAGGCCTTCGGTGTTCTTGAGGCCCAGGCTGTGCACGTCGTTGATGAACATCAGCAGGCCCGCGATCTTCATCGTCTTGGTGATGCCGAATTCCTTCGCCGCCTTGATCGAGTTGATCGTGTCGCCGCCGGCGTTCGCAAGACCCAGGATCTGCGCCTTCGACGCCTGCGCCTGCAGCAGGAACGACGAGAAGTCCGACGCCGACAGCGGGTGGCGCACGGAGCCGGCCACGGTACCGCCGTTCGCCTTCACGACCGCCGCCGTGTCCGATTCGAGCGAGTGGCCGAACGCGTAGTCGGCGGTCAGGAAGAACCACGACTTGCCGCCCTGCTTGACCACCGCGCTGCCGGTGCCCTTGGCGAGCGCCACCGTGTCATACGCGTAGTGCACCGTGTACGGCGAGCACTCCTCGTTGGTCAGGCGCGCGGTGCCGGCGCCGATGTTGATGTACACGCGCTTCTTCTCGGAAGCGACCTTGTTCATCGCGAGCGCGGTACCGGAGTTCGTGCCGCCCACCAGCAGGTCGAGGCCCTGCTGGTCCATCCATTCGCGCGCCTTGGAGGCGGCGATGTCGGCCTTGTTCTGGTGGTCGGCGGAGAGCAGCTCGATCGGCTTGCCCAGCACCTTGCCGCCATGGTCCTCGATGGCCATCTTGATGGCCTCGAGACCGCCCTGTCCGTCGATGTCGGCGTACAGGCCCGACAGATCGGTGATGAAGCCGATCTTCACGGTGTCGTTCGACACCTGCGCCGTAGCAGCCGTCGAGACGGCACCCAATACAGTCGCCGCAACCGCGACCGCCAGCCGAGTCATCTTCATGTTTTGTCTCCTGAGTTTCGGCGGCGAGAAGCCACCCGTTCCTGCCTACAGCAATCGTTCGATCCGCCGGCATGCATGCCGCGCGCGATCAGACCCCAAGCAGTTCGTTGAGCACCGGCATCTTGGCCTGCAGCTCGTCGGCCGCGAAGCGCTCGACGATGGTGCCGTGTTCCATCACGTAGAAGCGGTCCGCGAGCGGCGCGGCGAAGCGGAAGTTCTGCTCCACCATCACCACCGTGTAGCCCTTCTTCTTGAGCGTGAGGATCATGCGCGCGAGCGCCTGCACGATGACGGGCGCCAGCCCTTCCGAGATCTCGTCGAGCAGCAGCAGGTTCGCGCCCGTGCGCAGGATGCGGCCGACGGCCAGCATCTGCTGCTCGCCGCCCGAGAGGCGTGTGCCCTGACTCTGCCGGCGTTCGGCGAGGTTCGGGAACATCTCGTAGATCTCGGCTTCGCTCATCGGCTGCCGGGCCTCGGCACCCTGCACCTTCAGCTGCGGCGGCAGCAGCAGGTTCTCTTCGCACGAGAGGCTCGAGAAGATGGCCCGCTCTTCCGGGCAGTAGCCGATGCCGTAGTGCGCGATCTTGTGCGTGGGCAGGCCGATGGTCTCGTGCCCGTTCACCTGGATCGAGCCCTTGCGCGTGCCCGTGAGGCCCATGATCGCGCGCAGCGTCGTGGTGCGGCCCGCGCCGTTGCGGCCCAGCAGCGTGACCACTTCACCGTGGTTCACGGTGAGGTTCACGCCGTGCAGGATGTGCGATTCGCCGTACCACGCGTGCAGATCGCGGATCTCGAGCGCGGCGGTCTTGTTGGTCGTGTCGTTCGCCATGTCGGGTCCCGTTGATCAGTGCGCGCCCTGGAGCTCGGCGTCCGCCGTGCCCATGTACGCTTCCATCACGCGCGGGTCCTTCGACACCTCCGCGTACGGGCCTTCGGCGAGAATCGCGCCACGCTGCAGGACGGTGATCTTGTCGGCGATCGACGAGACCACGTTCATGTTGTGCTCGACCATCAGGATCGTGCGGCCCGCGGAGACCTTCTTGATCAGCTGCGTCACGCGGTCCACGTCCTCGTGGCCCATGCCCTGCGTGGGCTCGTCCAGCAGCATCATTTCCGGTTCCATCGCGAGCGTGGTGGCGATCTCGAGCGCGCGCTTGCGGCCGTACGGCAGGTTCACCGTGACGGTCTCCGCGAACTCGGTCAGGCCGACCTGCTCCAGCAGCTCCATCGCGCGATCGTTCAGCACGTCGAGCGAACGCTCGCTGCGCCAGAACTGGAACGCGGTGCCGAGCTGGCGTTGCAGACCGATGCGCACGTTCTCGCGCACGGTCAGGTGCGGAAACACGGCGGAGATCTGGAATGAACGGATGACGCCGCGGCGCGCGATCTGCGCGGGCTTTTCACGCGTGATGTCGATACCGTTGAACAGGATCGTGCCCGTCGTCGGTTCGAGGAACTTCGTCAGCAGGTTGAAGCACGTGGTCTTGCCGGCGCCGTTGGGGCCAATCAGTGCATGGATCGATCCACGCTTCACGCGCAGGTTCACGTCGCTGACCGCGGTGAACCCCTTGAATTCCTTGGTGAGGTTCCTGGTCTCCAGGATGTTGTCCTCGGTATTGTCCGGCCTCATAAGTCTCCTGCCCGCCCTCTTGCTGCGTTACCGGGTTGTGCCCGGCACTGACAATGGTTGGATCCGCGGCGCGCTGTCGTCACGCTGTCGCCATGCTTGTCGCCATACTGCCGCTTCTAGTCCTTTCGGATTGTTTTTTTGTGCGGTGCGGCTACCGCCCGCATACGGTGGCATCCAACGCGCCGCACCACGTATGTGCAGGCTTGGGCACCGTATACCGGCGACTATTGTGTGCGCCTGCTGCGTCGCAAAACATCGGGGTTTGCACTAGGCGTAAGACACGCCTGTGGGATGCGACGCAGCGCCGCGCGAGCGCGCCTGGCGGTCGGCGCGAATCATGTCGCTCGCACGCTCCGCGATCATGATCGTGGGCGAGTTGGTATTGCCCGATGTGATCAGCGGCATGACCGATGCATCGACGACGCGCAGGCCGACGATCCCGATCACGCGCAGGCGCTCATCGACCACGGCATCGCGATCGTCGGCGCGGCCCATGCGGCAGGTGCCGACCGGATGGAAGATCGTCGTGCCGATCGCGCCCGCGGCTTCGGCCAGTTGCTCGTCCGTCTCGAACGCGGCACCGGGCAGCCATTCCTGCGGGCGATATGGCGCGAGCGCCGGCGATGCGACGATGCGCCGCGTGAGCCGGATGGAGTCGGCCGCGACCTTGCGATCCGCTTCCGTCGACAGGTAGTTCGGCGCGATGAGCGGCGCGCGGCGAAAGTCCGCGTCCTCGATATGCACGCTGCCGCGCGACGTGGGGCGCAGATTGCAGACGCTGGCCGTGAATGCGTTGAACGCATGCAGCGGATCGCCGAACTTGTCGAGCGAGAGCGGCTGCACGTGGTACTCGAGATTGGGCCGTGCCTGGCTCGCATCGCTGCGCGCGAACGCGCCGAGCTGCGAGGGTGCCATGCTCATCGGCCCGCTCTGGTTGAACGCGTACTGCAGCCCGATGCCGAGCTTGCCCCACCAGTTGGCGACGCGCGTGTTCAGCGTGCGCACGCCCTCGACCTTCATCACCGTACGCAGTTGCAGATGGTCCTGCAGGTTCTCTCCCACGCCGGCCAGTGCGTGTCGCACGCGAATGCCGAGTGCCTGCAGCCGCTCCGGCTGTCCGATGCCGGATAGTTCGAGCAGCTGCGGAGAATTGATGGCGCCGGAAGCCAGGATGACTTCTTCGGTCGCGCGCGCTTCGCGCTCGACGCCGCCGCCCACATAGCGCACGCCCGTGCAGCGGCGGCCGCCCGCATCGTCGTCGAATGTCAGCGCGCTGACCTGCGCGCCCGTGACGATGGTGAGGTTCGGCCGGTCGGCCGCGCGGCGCAGGAACGCTTTCGACGTATTCCAGCGAATGCCGCGCCGCTGATTCACCTCGAAGTAGCCGACGCCGAAGTTGTCGCCGCGATTGAAGTCGTCGGTGCGCGGAATGCCGGCCTGCTCGGCGGCATCGATAAAGCGTTCGAGAATGTCCCAGCGCAGCCGCTGCGCTTCCACGCGCCACTCGCCGCCCGCGCCGTGGAACTCGCTATTGCCGCGGTAATGGTCCTCGCTGCGCCGGAACAGCGGCAGCACGTTGTCCCAGCGCCAGCCGTCGTCGCCCGTGATCCGTGCCCAGTCGTCGTAGTCCTCGCGCTGGCCGCGCATGTAGATCATCCCGTTGATCGACGACGAACCGCCGAGCACGCGGCCGCGCGGATAGCCGAGCGAGCGGCCGTTCAGGCCCGCTTCCGCCACGGTGCGGTACAGCCAGTCCGTGCGCGGATTGCCGATGCAATACAGATAGCCGACGGGGATATGGATCCAGTGATAGTCGTCCTTGCCACCCGCCTCGAGCAGCAGCACGTTGACGTCGGTGTCCTGCGTGAGGCGATTCGCCAGCACGCAGCCGGCGGAGCCGGCACCCACGATGATGTAGTCGTATGTCTCCATGTCCCTTTGGTCCAGCATCGGTTTGTTTTCGGAATGCGGAGATCATCGCACGACTGGACCGGGGCGGCCGTCAGGGTCTTAACGGAGGGGCACGAGGTGCTGCCCCAGCCAGTCCGTCAGCGCCGCGAAGGCCTCTCCGCGGCGTGGCTCCGTTTCGTTGAACAGCTCGTGGTAGCCGTCCGCGAACCATTCCATGCGGCACAGATCGTCGGGCGCGTGGTCGTGGAAGGTGCGGCTGCCGGCGGGATCGACGATGCGATCGGCGCCCGCGACGAGCATCAGCGTCGGCACTTCGAGCCGCGCCGCATCGGCCTGCGCCTGCGCCATGCCGCGCACGAACGTTTCGAGCACGCCCGCGCTGATGGTGGACTGCACGAGCGGATCGGTCCGATATGCGCGCACGACCTCGGGGTCGTGCGACAGGCCGCTAGCATCGAGTTGCGTGGGCACGCGCAGACGTGGGGCCAGCGCCATCAGCACGCGCTGGAACGTAAGCATGCGCGGCGAAAGGAACAGCGCAAGCGCCGGCGAAGACAGGACCAGTGCGCGGATCGGCCGCACCCGTGCCGTCGCGAAACGCGCGGCGACGAGCCCGCCCATGCTGTGTCCGAGCACGATGGGAAGTTCGTTCCACTGGCGCACGGCGCCGTCATGGATCTCGGCCAGATCGTCGACATAGGCATCCGCATGGGGGACCACCATGCGCGGGCCGCCGCTGTGGCCATGGCCCCGGTGATCGTAGGCGCGCACGCGCAGACCCAGTCCGCAAAGCACCTCGGCCACGTGCTGGTAGCGGCCGCAGTGCTCGCCAAGGCCGTGTACCAGCAGCAGCGTACCCAATGGTTCGGGGTGCCGGCGGGGATCGGGCGTCCACGTGCGCAGCGACAGCTCGGTGCCGTCGCGCATGCGCTGGCGGCTTTCGATCGGGAGGATCGCGCCCGCCGTGGCAGCGCTCGCGGCAGCATTTGCGGCCACGCCATCTTCATTCGCCGAATGAATGTCGCGCTCGGTAATCGTCACAGGTTCATCCATCCCATTGTCTCCTCGCCGGGTGTGCCTGCTTTGGGTTATGACCGATACGTGTTACGGCTGCGTGTGACAACACGACGCCGGCGCGCCGTCCTCCCGTGCGAAATCGGTGAGGATCGGGCAATCGGGCCGATCGTCGCCGCTGCACGACTCGGCGAGCCCGCGCAGCGTATCGCGCATGGCCGTCAGCTCCGCGATGCGCGTCTCCAGTTCGTCGAGATGACGCAATGCGAGCGCTTTCACATCCGCGCTCGCGCGGGCACGATCGTGCCACAGCGACAGCAGCCCGCGAATCTCGTCGAGCGAGAATCCGAGATTACGGGCCCGCCGCACGAAGCGCAAGGTATGGACCGCGCGCGCATCGTAACGGCGGTAGCCGCCCTCCGTGCGCGGCGGGGTTTCCAGCAGCCCGATCGATTCGTAGTGCCGGATCATCTTGGCGGTGACGCCCGAGGCGTCGGCGGCTTCTCCGATATTCATGATGTGGCCTCCTGTACGGGGGACGAAGCATTGGGGGACGCGGCCGCCGCGCGCCAGCGGCGCAGCAGCAGCGCATTGCTGACGACGCTGACGCTCGAGAACGCCATCGCCGCGCCGGCCACCACGGGATTGAGCAGACCGGCCGCCGCGAGCGGGATGCCGATCACGTTATAGATAAAGGCCCAGAACAGGTTCTGGCGGATCTTGCGGACCGTGCGATCGGACACGGCGAGGGCATCGGGGACGAGCAGCGGATCGCCACGCATCAGCGTGATGCCGGCGGCGTGCATCGCCACGTCGGTACCGGTGGACATCGCGATACCCACGTCAGCGGCGGCGAGGGCGGGCGCATCGTTGATGCCGTCGCCAACCATCGCCACGACCGCTCCGCCCTGCTGCAACGCCTGCACGCGCGCGGCCTTGTGTTCGGGCAGCACTTCGGCCTGTACCTCGTCGAGACCGAGCGCATCGCCGATATGGCGCGCCGCGCCCGCGTTGTCGCCGGTCAGCATCACGGTGCGGATGCCCGCGGCGCGCAGGCGCGCCACGGCGGCGGCGGCCGTGGGCTTGAGCGCGTCGCCAAAGGCGACCAGGCCGAGCACGCGCCGCGCGCGCGCATCGAGCAGCCACGATACGGTCCGCCCTTCGCTACGCAGCCGGGTGGCCGACGCCTGGAGCGCATCGCCCGGTTCGGCGCCGAGCGATGCGCGGAGCCCCTCGCTGCCCAGCTGCAGCGCGACGCCACCGACCTGCCCTTCGATCCCGCGACCGGGCAGCGCACGCACATCGGTGGCGGCCGGCGCGGCGATGCCCCGCGCCTGCGCGGCCGCGAGCACCGCCCGCGCGAGCGGATGTTCGCTGCCGGCCTGCAGCGCGGCAAGCTGGGCCAGCAGGCCCGCCTCGTCGCCGTCCGCGGCTTCCAGCGCGACAACCTCGGGCTTGCCGATCGTCAGCGTGCCCGTCTTGTCGAAGGCGACCACCGAGACGCGGTGCGCCACTTCAAGCGCCTCGGCGTCCTTGATCAGAATGCCCGCGCGCGCGCCGGCACCGGTACCCGCCATGATCGCGGTGGGCGTGGCGAGCCCCAGCGCGCACGGGCACGCGATCACGAGCACGGCTACGGCATTGAGCAGCGCCGCGGACCAGTCGCCGCCCACGAATCCCCAGCCGAGCAACGTGGCCAGCGCCAGCACCAGGACGACGGGGACGAACACCGCGCTGACCCGATCGACGAGGCGCTGGATCGGCGCCTTGGCGGCCTGCGCATGCTCGACCATGCGAATGATGCGCGCGAGCACGGTTTCCGCGCCCACGGCCGTCGTGCGCGCGACGAGCAGCCCCTCGGCATTGATGGCGCCACCGGTGAGCGCATCGCCCACGCCGCGCGCAACGGGTACGGACTCGCCCGTGAGCATCGATTCATCGACGTGGCTGCTGCCTTCGATGATCCGCGCATCCACCGGCACGCGTTCGCCGGGGCGCACCACGATCTCGTCGCCCACGCGGACCTCCGCGAGCGGCACGGTGACGACCTGCCCGGCACGGCGCACCTGCGCGGTATCGGGCCGCAGCGCCGCCAGCGCGCGGATCGCGTCGGCGGTCTGGCGCTTGGCGCGCGTCTCGAGCCACTTGCCGAGCCGCACGAGCGTGATCACCACGGCCGCGCTCTCGAAATAGAGATGCCCCGCGTGGTGTTCGCCCGCGGTCGCCATCATCCACAGCGACAGGCCGTAGGCCGCGGACGTGCCGAGCGCGACGAGCAGGTCCATATTGCCGGCGCCCGCGCGCACGGCCTTCCACCCGGCCTTGTAGAAGCGCCAGCCGAACACGAACTGCACCGGCGTGGCCAGCAACCACTGCACCCATGCCGGCAGCATCCAGTGCACGCCGAACCACTCGAGCGCCATCGGCGCGACGAGCGGCAGCGACAGCAGCGCGGGAATCGCGACCGCATAGGGACTCGACCAGAAATCGTGCCGCGCCGGCGCCTCGGTGCCGACCGGCGCGGTGACGGCCGCGGCGCCGTACCCGGCCCGCGTCACCGCCTGGGTGAGCGCGTCGGTGGAGACCGCATCGCGCAGCACGGTCACGGCCGCGCGCTCGGTGGCGAGATTGACCTCGGCCCCGACGACGCCGGGCACCGCGCGCAGCGCGCGCTCCACGCGGCCCACGCACGACGCGCACGTCATGTCGGACACGGACAGTTCGACGGTTTCTCGCGGCACCTCGTAGCCGGCGTCGGTGACGGCCTGCGCGGCCGCCGACAGCGCGGCGCCCGCATCGGCACCGGGCGCGGCGCGCAGCGTGACATGCTCGGTGGCAAGGTTGACGGAGGCATCGCTGACGCCGGGCACTTTGGCCAGCGCGTTCTCGACGCGGCGCACGCAGGACGCGCACGTCATGCCATCGACGGGAAAACTCCACTCCGCGCCGGTGGCGGCGTCAAAAGCGACAGAAGGTTCGGCGGAAATCGACATGATGGACGGGCAATTGGCAGTGGCGACGACTGCATCGTGGACCTTACCATCATTGGAAGGTCAAGGTCGGCCCCCCACAATTTTCCGCTTGCGCTTCCCACGGTGGGAAGGTTCACACTCCATTCCGTGCAATCCCTCCATCTCAATCCGGAGCTCAAGATGATCCAGTTCGAAGTCGAAGGCATGTCCTGCAACCACTGTGTCGGTGCGATCACCCGCGCGGTCCAGGCAGTCGATCCGGCCGCCAGCGTGTCCGCCGATGTGCCCACGCAGGCCGTGAAGGTCGATAGCCAGGCCGACCAGGCCGCGCTGCGCAAGGCCATCGAGGAAGCCGGCTACCCCGTGAAGGCGGCCAGATAACAGGAAAGGGGCACCGAACGGTGCCCCTTCTTCCTTGCCGATGCCCCGCGGGTCGCGTCAGAAGCGGTAGCCGACGCTCAGGTACGTCACGACCGGATCGATGCTGATCTTGGTATGCGACTTCACGACCGCGCCGTTGGCCAGCGTGGTTTCGAAGTTGCCGCGCGTCGAGATCGGCACGTACGAGACCGACACCCCCACCGACCAGCGGTCGGTGATGTTGTAGTTGGCGCCGACGTTGAATACGGGGTTCCACGACGGCGTGGCGCTCGCGGTCATGCGCGAGCCCGGTCCGAACTCGTTGTTCACGAAATTCTGGTTCGTGACCGTTTCGCCCGTGAACCACGTGTAGTTCACGCCGACGCCCACGTACGGACGGAACTTGGTCTTGGCGTCGAAAAAGTGCCACTTGAACACGACGGCCGGGCTCCACTGGCGGACTTCGCCGAGCTTGCCGTACTTCTCGTATCCGCGATCGCCGCTCACGTCATGCTTCGGCGGCACGCCCAGCACGAACTCGGCCGAGATGTTGTCCGTGAAGAAGTGATCGAGCGCGAGACCCAGCGTATCGGCCGAATCGATCTTCGCGCCCGTGTTCGGACGCTGCTGGCCGACCGGACGGCCCGCGAGGCTGTCGATGGTCAGGTTCTCGCTGGACCCGGTGGGCATGACGCGGAACCAGCCCATGCTCACGACCGTGCTGCCCGCGGATTGTGCCTGGGCAAAGCCGCCGAGCGTCATGGCCGCGGCCGCCACCAGCATCTTTTTATAGATGTTCTTCATAGCTCCTCTTTACTCCTCTTGATGTGACCTACTCCAAGGCACGCATTATCCCGTGACGGAAGCGCCGACTGTTTCAAACATGAAAACGATGCGTAGAAGGAACGCCCTAAAGCCCGGGTTAACCCAATAAAACATCGGAAATTACCGGGTCTTTCTTAAATATCCGCTGCGTGCGCGCAACGGTTTTTGTCGGAAACGCAAAGACCCCTTCGGGTGAGGGGGTTTGCTGCATACGCACATTTGAAACGAAATGCCGGTCACGTGCGGAGCAAAAGCCATGTCAGGGCCGGCGCGGCCGGGCCGCCGGTGCCGCGTCGCGCACGCTTGCGCCACGGACCTCGATGGCGACGCGGTCCACGACGCGGCCGGTCCCATCGACGAGTTCCACCTGATGCCGGCCCGGCCAGGGCAGCCAGGCCACTTCGCCACCGCGTCCGAGCGGCTTGCCGTCCAGCCGCCAGCTGACGCCGGTGGCCACCTCGCCGGTGGAGGCCGACGCGTGAAACCACACGCGTTGCGCGCGTGGCGGGATATCGGGATCGAGCGCGAACACCGTGCCGTTGGCGGGACTGGCGATGGCCGGGCGGGCGCCGGCATCGCGGGGCGCCGCCGCGGCGACGCTCACGCGCGACATCTCGGTGCCGTCGAGAAACACCTCCTCGCGCGCGGGCTCGAGGTTCTGGTCGAACGTCAGGCCGATGCGCCGCACACCGCCCGGCATGGCCGGCGCACGGCTCGGCGTGGCACCGTGCAGCGCCTCCATCACGTCGTGCCAGACCGGCGCGGCGCCGGTCACGCCCGAGACATCGTGCATGCTCGCGCCGCTCGCGTTGCCGACCCAGACGCCAACCGTGTAGCGCTGCGACCAGCCGATGCACCAGTTGTCGCGCATGTCCTTGCTGGTGCCCGTCTTCACGGCGGTCCAGAAACGCGTGGTGAGCGGGCTGTCGAGCCCGAACGTACGCGCGCGCGCATGGCGGTCCGAGAGCACGTCGCCGATCACATAGGCCGCGGCCGGCTGCATCACCGCGCGCGGCGTGGAGCGAGGGTCGCCCGCGCGGAGCCTTGGCGCGCTATAGGCACCGCCATTGGCGAACGCGCGATAGGCATTCGTCAGCGACAGCAGCGAAACGTCGGCGCTGCCGAGCGCGAGGCTGTAACCGTAATAGTCGCCCGACTGCGTGAGCGGCAGGCCCAGCGCCACGAGCCGGCGATGAAAGCGATGCGGCGTGACCATGACCAGCGTGCGCACGGCGGGCACATTCAGCGATGCGCCCAGCGCCGCGCGCAGGCTGACCCAGCCCGCGTATTGGTGATCGTAGTTCTGCGGGATATAGAGCCCGCCGCCCGTCGGCAGATTGACGGGACGATCGTCGAGCAGCGACGCCGCCGTCACGCGCCGCTCCTCTAGCGCCTGCGCGTAGAGAAACGGCTTGAGCGTCGAGCCGGCCTGCCGCAGCGCGGCCGCGTGATCGACCTGCGCGGCCGCGGACAGCACGCCCGACGAGCCGACGTACGCGAGCACGTCGCCGCTCGCGTTGTCGATCACGATGACCGCACCATCCTCGACGTTGCGGCCCGCGAGTTCGCGCAGATGGCGGTCGAGGCTCGTCACCGCCACGCGCTGCACGCGCGCATCGAGCGTCGAGTCGATACGCGACACCGTGCCCATCGCCGCGTTGCCCATCGCCGCGTTGCCAATCGCCGCGTTGCCAATCGCCGCGTTGCCACTCGCCGCATGCTTGCCCGCCGCGGCCTGCGCCACGAGCAGCCGGCCCAGATGCGGTGCCAGACTCGCCCCGGCCGGCTTCATCGCGCCCGCACCGCTTGCGCGCAGCAGTGCCAGCTGCGTGAAGCCGTCGAGGCCATCGCACTCGCGCGGCAGCTGCATGTCCCGCAGGATGCCGCACGCGCGCCGCGAGACTTGCGCGGGGGTCGCGTTGGGCGCGCGCACGAGCGCCACCGCCACGGCCGATTCACGCGCATCGAGCCCGCTCGGCACCTTGCCGAACAGCGTCTGCGACATCGCCGACAGGCCGACCAGTTCGCCACGGAACGGCACGAGGTTCAGATACGCCTCGAGGATCTGGTCCTTGCTCCAGCCGCGCTCGAGCGACGCCGCGCTCACCGCCTGCCCGACCTTCTGCGTCATGCTGCGTCCGCCGGTCCGTCCGCCCCCCGCGCGCAGATCCTCGTCGAGCAGCCCCGCCAGCTGCATCGTCAGCGTGGACGCGCCGCGCGTGCGCGTGTTCCAGAGGTTCGCCCATGCGGCGGCGGCCACGCCCTGCCAGTCGACACCGCTGTGCGCATAGAAGCGGCGATCTTCGGAGAGCACGATGGCCGTGCGCAGCGCCGGCGAGGTATCGGCAAGGCCGACCCAGTCTCCGCGCCGCGCGCGGAAGTCGTCGCGGATGCGCGCGATCGTCTCCCCATGCCGATCGGCGACCACCACGTCCGCACTGCGCCATGCATCGCGCACGGCGCCGAACGTGGGGACCGCGAAAGCGGCGGGCACGGCCAGCATCATCGCCACCGCAAGCACGGCGCGCCAGCAACGAGGGGACGATGACGCGCCGCGCATCGCCGGCTACACCTTTGCGTCCATCGGTTGCACACCGGGCGTCTCCCGTCCGCCCACGATGCCCGCGACGATCAGCACCTGCGCCGCGGCATAGAACCACCAGATGCCGAGCTGATACGTATCGAACGCGGAAAGAAAGCGCGCGGTGCCGATCAGCGCGTCCGAGATCACGAAGCAGATGGCACCGAGCGCGGTCAGCGGCGTCGGCAGGCGCGCGAGCAACGCCGCGCACGCCATGGCCGCCAGCACGCCGATATAAACCACCACCGGCCACGCGAGCTCGCCGAGATTCGGCCAGAAGCGGCCGAGCAGCGCGCCGGCCGCGCCGATCACGAGCCCGCAGGCGACGAGGCGATGCGCGCGCAGGTCCGCGCCAAGCGGCGCGAACAGCCGCAGGTACGCGAGATGCGCGAGCAGAAACGCGCCGAGCCCGCCGATAAACGAGATGCGCAACGCGGGCAAGGCCAGCAGCAGGTCGCCGATCGCGGACAACACGAGCGCGATGACGAGCCACCGGCGCTCGAACAGCGGCCGGTGGAACCATGCCGCGCGCGCGAGCAGCAACGCCATCGCGCACTTCCACAACGGCTGGTACGAAACCACGCCGATCAGCGGCGCGCCGGGCGGGAGCACCATCGTGGCCTGCAGCAGCAGCACGCCATAGATGACACCCGCGATCGCACCCATGAACCACCATTCGCGCACGCGCGCGGGCATCCTGACGGCAAAGCGGATCACGGGCGCGCCCCCACGGTCAGACGTTCGACCGGCAATGCGCCGAACACGTCGGGCGCATACATCGCCTCCGCGCGCACCGGCGGCAACGCGAACTCGCCCGCGTTGTTGAGCCGCACTGTGTATTCGACGGTGAAGCCGCCCTTCGGCACATAGTCGTAGTACGCGCGATAGGCCTCGGGCGTGCGCTCGACGAACGTCGCGTACGTGCCGCCCTGCTGGCCACGCGTCGCGATGTCCGAATCGCGGCCCAGGCCGCTGCCCAGGATCGTCGCGCCGGTCGGCACCGGATCGCTGACCACGACCCACGTCATGTCGGCCTGCGCATCGACGTCGAGCTTCACGCGATACGTATCGCCGCGCGACCACTTGCCCGCCACGGCCTGTTCCACCGGTGTGACCGTGCGGCGGATGCGATAGCCCGCTGCAATGGGTTCGCGCAGCGGCACCGCCGCCAGCGCACGCACCGTCGCCCACGGACGTCCGCTGCCCGCATGCTCGACCTGCAGCGCGGCCGGTGCGGCCACGGGCGTCGGCGACAGCTTCGGGGCCGCGCCCGCGGCGCCTCCGGGCCACGGCAGATCGACGGCGCCCGTCGCGATGCCGTCGCGCGTGGTCGCGCGGGCCCAGTCGAATGCGCGCGACTCGGCGCCGAGCGTGGCACGCGTGGTGCCGCTCACGGGCGTGCGCTCGTATGTCTGCGCGTAGCGCGCGATCGCGAGCACACCCCAGGCGTTGGCCGTCGTCGTGCTCCACGCGCCCCGCGCCTGCCGGCCGAGCAGACCCGTCACCAGCTGCGGCACATCGTCCTTCCATGCCGGCAGCTGCGAGGCCACCGCCAGCAGCCGCGCCGCGTTGACGTCACCGTTGGCCATGAGCCACCACCAGTTGTCGTCGCGCTCGGTGGAGAACACCAGGCGCGTGCCCTGCACCGTCAGCCGGCCACGCAGCAGCTGCTGCGCTTCGGCAACGCGCGCCTCGTGCTGCGGGATGTCGGGCATGCGCGACAGCAGCGACAGCCAGTCGATCAGCGCGGACGTGGGCCATTGCGCCGGCAGGATCTGGATGGAGCCGAGCATGCGCGCCTGCGCATGGCCCGTGCGCGAGAGCGCTTCGAGCGCGGCGAGCTTGCGCACCTCGAGGTCCATCGTCGCGGACTGCGGCGCCCAGCGCGGCGGCGTGATGCGGCCCTCCACGAATGCGGTGAGGCCACGCTCCATCTGCGCGCGCAGCGCATCGGGCACGCGCATCGGCAGTCCCGCGCGCGCGGCTTCGTCCGTCAGCGCAAGCAGGTACGCGGTCAGCGTCACGCTGCCCTGCGTCGCATCGCTCGACAGCGGGAAATACGACGCGAGGCCGTTACTGTCGAGATACGACGGCAACTGCGCCATCAGCGCATCCCATGCGGCCGTGTCGTTGAGCCCGATCGACTTCGACGTCCGCTGTTCGAGGCACGAGAACGGATACGCGCGGAACCACTCGCGCACGCCAGGCATGCCGCCCGCGAGCGACGATTGCAGCGACACCTGCAGGCCGCCGCGCAGCTTGCCGGCCGGATCCGCCAGCGCTTCGGCGGGTGCCTGAACCGGAATCGACAGCGAGGGCGACAGCTGCGCAAGCGTGGCCTGCTGGACCGTCACCGGCACGGCGGGCACGATCTGCTGCGACACCTTGAGGCGATCGCTCGCGTTGCCGCCGCCTTTCTCCACCGCCTGCACCTCCCATTGAATCGTTCCGCTGCGGCTATACGCGAGCAGCGCGGGCGCGGTCACGTCCCACCCGATCTCGCGCGACTCGCCCGCGGGCAACTGCACCGTCTGCGTCGGCAGTGCCTGGGTGTCGACGAGCGTGGCGCGCGCGCTCGCTTCCACCGTCATCGCGCGCTGCGTCGTATTGCGCAGCGTGAACATCGCGCGATAGCGGTCGTCCTCGCGCACCAGCAGCGGCAGGCCCGCGATCATCTGCAGGTCCTGCGTGGCGGCGATGCTCGCGCTGCCGGTACCGAAGCGGCCCACGCCGAGGTCCGCCACCGCGACGATGCGGAAGCTCGTCAGCGAATCGTTGAGCGGCACTTCGAGCGAGGCCTTGCCCTCGGCATCGAGCTGCACGCGCGGATTCCACAGCAGCAGCGTGTCGAACAGCTCGCGCGTCGGACTCTTGCCGCCGCCGCCGCCCGCGGGCACGGCCTTGCGCCCATAGTGGCGCCTGCCGATGATCTCCATCTGCGCGGTCGATGTCTCCACGCCGTAGCTGCGCCGCTGCAACATCGCATCGAGCAGGTTCCAGCTCGTGTTCGGCATGAGCTCGAGCAGCGACTGGTCGACGGCGGCAAATGCCACCTCCGCGTTCGCGGCGGGCTTGCCGTCGGGCAGCTTCACCTGCACGGCCACGCGCGCCTTGCCCCGCACAGGATACGTGGCCTTGTCCGGCGTGACGGTCACGTCGAGCCGGTGCGCTTCGTTACCCACGCGAATCTCGGCGAGGCCCAGCCGGAACGCGGGCTTGGACAGATCGACGAGCGGCGACGGCGCGACATACTCGCGCCCTTCGGTGCGGAACGCGCGCCACCAATCGACGGGCTGGCGCCATCCCCAGGTAAAGAACGAATACCAGGGCACGTCGCGCAGACGTCCGCGCAGCGAGAGCACCGATACGTACACGTTCGGTCCCCACTCGGGCTTCACCTTCAGGCGGATCGACGGATCGTCGCCGCGCAATTCCACGACCTGCGTTTCGATCACACCCTCGCGCTCCACGGCCACGAGCGCGGTGGCGCGGCGGAACGGCATGCGCACCTGGAACACCGCGGTATCGCCGGGCGCGTACGACTTCTTCTCCGGAATCACGTCCATGCGGTCGTGGTTCTCGCCGCCGAACCATAGCTCGCCGGCACGCGTGACCCACACGGTGGTGGCCGCGCGGGACATGCGGCCGTCGCCGTCGCGCACGATGGCCACGAGCTCCACTTCGCCCGCCTGCGTCAGCGCGACATTGCAGTGCGCGCGGCCCTGCGCATCGGTGCGCGCCTCGCACACGGTACCCAGGTCCTTCATCTCGCTGCGGTTGTCGTACTGGTAGAAGCCGCCGACCACGCGCTTGCGTGCCGACGTATTGATACGCAGCCGCGCCTGGATCTGCACGGGCGTATCCGCAAGCGGCTTGCCCTGCGTATCGAGCGCGAGACCCTGCACGGCGATCTTCTGCGTCACCGATACCCAGCTGCCCGCACGAATACCCGCCACGACGCCGGCCGGCCATACGGGCACGGTCTGCCGCAGCGTCTGGATCTCGCCGTTGGGGTCGGCAAAGCCCGCCTCGAGCACGAGGTCCGTCGGCAGGTCGATCTTCGGCAGATCCTTGAGCGTGGTCTTTGCGTTGCCGTTGCGGTCGAGCGTGACGCGCACCTTGTCCGCGACGAGCCGCTCCGATTGCGCCGACGCGTCCTCGTCGTCGGCATCCTCGTCGCCGCCGCTGCCGGCCTGCTTGCGCTGGCGCGGCGCGTCGAACGAGAAATCGTCGTAGTCGGCAAAGTTCACCGACTTCTGCCGCAGCAGCGCGGAGAGCTGCACGGGCAGTCCCGATGCGCCGCCACCGGACAGGTAATGGATCTCCATGCCCACCGGCACCGACGACGGCGCAATGAGCGCGTTGCCCTTCGCCTTCGGGTCCTTGTCGGCCTGGAGCGTGCCCGCGAGCACCGGCAGGCGAAATGCCTCGACGCGGAAGCCGCCGGTATCGAGCGACTGGCCGCTCGCATAGACGAGCGTCGTGCTGTACTGGCCAAGCTTGGCGGCCGGCGGAATCTGGAACGTATTTTCGGCACTGCGGCCGCCCGTTGCCGTGGCGCGCCATGCCAGCGGCATCTCGTAGGTCTGGCCGCTGCCCTCGTGCGTGACGACGAGTTTCGCGGGCATCGCGTTCTCGCCCGATGGCAGTCCAAAGCCCTGCAGCGTTTCGGTGCGCAGCAGATGCTTCATCGATACGGTCTCGCCCAGGCGCAGCAGCGTGCGATCGAATACCGTGTGCGCGCGCAGCGTCTGCGAGGCGCTCATATTGGTCGGCACGTTGAAGCGCCACGTCTCGATGCCGCGATTCCAGTCCGACATCACGAACGCCATATCGGCCTTGCCGCGCGCCTGCGGATGATCGGCCGCGATGCGCGCGGAGGCAAAGTAGCCGGACAGGCCGTTCGCGCAGTCGTCGTGACGCGACGCGGGCAGCTTGTCGAAGCGTGCGACGCCCGTGGCATCGGTACGCGCTTCGCCGTAGAGCTTGCCGTCGCAATCGCGCACGGCCACCGCGGCGTTCGCCACGGGCTTGCCGTCGTCGAGCGTGGTGACCCAGACCAGCCCGCTCATGTCGCCATCGGTCGCCGCGCGCGCGACCTTCAGATGCACGCCGAGGTTCGTGACCAGCGCCGCGGTACGCACGTACATCGGCGCCTGCCGGCCGAGCAGCGCGGCACCGAGGCGCGGCGAGGCGATCTCCACCACGTGGAAGCCGGGCTCGGGCAGCGGAATGCCCACGACCTCGAACGGACGCGGATCGCCACCGGTCGGCTTCGGGATATCGAGCTTGCGCACACCGGTGGCCTTGTCGAGCAGCGAGACCGAACGCGTTTCGATCGACGGTGCATTGCGCGGATTGCGCACCTCGTAGGGTGACCTGCCAGCCAGCACGGCATCGAGTTCGCCGCGCGTCCATGAGGTCTCGTGCATGCGCTTGACCAGCCCGAGCCAGCGCAGCACCGCGCCGTCGTCATCGACCTTGAGCCGCGCCACGGTACCCGCCTGCGCGCGCACCGCGGTTGCCGGCAGATCGGCCTCCACATTGCGCAGCGTCACGGGCAACAGCGGCGGATAGTCGCCATCGGACTTGTTGCGCGGAACGTCCGCGAAGCGCTCGACCACCCCGAACGGCGCCGCCGCGAACTTCGCGAGCGGCGGCAGCGCGGCCATGGTGACCTTGAGCGGAAAGAGATCGGCGTTCGTCAGCGTACGGCCCGCATCGTCCTTCAGATCCTTCGGCGCCTCGATCGTCAGCGCGGCGTTCTCCGCGAACGGCGGCGGGAACGACACCGAGTCGACGGCGGCATCGGGGGAGAGGTCCGGATCGAACGTGGGCGCGCGGTCGCCCGACGGCGTCTTCAGCACCACGCGTTCGGCAACCTTGCGCGGCACCGGTGCCGTGAACGTGACGCGCAGCGGCCGCAGCGGCGTGCAGGGTGCCTCGGCGCGTTCGCGCTCGCAGGTGAAGCCTGCCGCGAAGGCCTCGCGTACCGTGAAGTCGAAGCGGCGCGCATCGCGGGTGGCCACGCCGGAGGGCGTGGCGATACCGGCGTCGAGCACGAGCTGCATGCGCGCGCCCGACGGCAGGCGCTGCTGGCAGGCAAGCAGATGGATCGCTTCAGGCGTCTGCTTCGCGAAGTCGGACCAGCGGATCGCCCCGAGCACGGTGTCGCGATCCTTGCCGGAGAGCAGCCGCACGGGGATGCGTTCGCCGAGGCCTTCGGCCTGGCACCATGCATGAGACTGGATGGAGCCCGCCGTGGCCGCGCCGTTGAAGCGCAGCGCGAAGACCTGGTCCTCCTCGATCTGGCCACCCGACGGCCGCGCCGAGAGCACGGTGGGACCGCCGGTCTCGAAGCGGTATTCGGGCTTGCCGCTGTACGCCTTGCCGGCCACGCTCTTGAGCCCGTTGGCCATGCGCACCGTGCAGCGCACGCCCGGGGGCAGGTCCTGCTCGAAGTCGAAGACCCAGTTGCTGGCATCGACCCAGCGGCCCTGGCCTGCCGAGCCACCGCCCTGGCAGGCCACCGCGGCGGGCGCGGCGGCCTTGAGGTCGCCCATCGGGACCATCGGTTCGTCAAAGCGGATGGCTACCTGCCGCACGCGCGGCACCACCCCTTCTGGCGAGAAACGCGTGATCTGCGCGGCGAGCGCCTGCGCGGCGCTCAGCGCGGCCAGCGACGCGAATCCGATGGCGACGATTCCCCTCATCCCTGCCTCTCCCGGTTTTGGCACCCGGCGAGCGTGACATGGGCCGATGGCAAGCGCAAGCCTGCGCACATTTCAGCCGCGAGGAGCTTGCTTTTCAGCGCAAATGCGACAGCGGCAACTGGCCTTCTCGCTTTAGCGCGGTCAGCACGATATTCGAGCGCACGCTTTCCACGCCGGGCACGCGCATGAGCTTCTTCATCGTGAAGTCCGCCAGCATCGGGAGGTCCGGCACGACCACACGCACCAGATAGTCGGCCTCGCCGGCCACGGCATAGCACTCCTGCACTTCCTCGAGCAGCAGGATTTCCTCGCGAAACCGCTCGACGGCGGTGTCGCCGTGGTGGGCGAGCTTGATACTGATAAAGACGACGACCCCCAGCCCCAGCGACTGGTGCGACAGGTTCACGCGGTAACCGGTGATCACGCCGTCCGCTTCGAGCCGCGCGATGCGCCGGCCTACCTGGCTTGGCGAAAGATGGACCCGGTCCGCCAGCTGCTGATGGGTCGAGCGACCGTCGTGCTGCAGCGCGGCAAGCAGCGCCAGATCGTACGCATCGAGTTCAACCATACGTGATTTCCGCACCGATTATTTATCTGATGCGGATTATATGCATCCTCGCCACCGCCAGCGTCGATTTTGCGGCCTTATTGCGAGTGCGACTCCATAAACTGTGCAGTATTCCCGCATCGCTGGAGCGCACATGATCACCATGACCGAGAAGCTGAAGGAACAGTTCGACGCCGGCCTGCTGTCGGGGCAGGCGTTGCGCGACGACTTCACCATCGCACAGCCCGTGCATCGCTATACCGAGACCGATCATTCGATGTGGCGCACGCTCTACGAGCGGCAGGCCACGATGCTCAAGGGCCGCGTCTGCAACGAGTTTCTCGCGGGACTGGACACCCTCGGCATGGACAAGCACCGCGTGCCCGACTTCGACGCGCTCAACGAACGGCTGATGCGCGCGACGGGCTGGCAGATCGTGGCCGTCCCCGGCCTCGTGCCCGACAAGGTGTTCTTCGAGCATCTGGCGAACCGCCGCTTTCCGGCCAGCTGGTGGATGCGCAAGCCCGAGCAGCTCGATTACCTGCAGGAGCCCGATTGCTTCCACGATGTGTTCGGGCACGTGCCGCTGCTGATCAACCCGGTCTTCGCGGACTATATGGAGGCGTACGGCAAGGGTGGCCTGAAAGCGCACGGACTGGGCGCGCTGGACATGCTCGCGCGCCTCTACTGGTACACGGTGGAGTTCGGCCTGATCCGCACGCCCGAGGGCCTGCGCATCTACGGCGCGGGCATCCTGTCGAGCCAGGGCGAGTCGATCTACAGCCTCGACGCGGCCAGCCCCAACCGGATCGGCTTTGACGTGCGGCGCATCATGCGCACGCGGTATCGCATCGACACGTTCCAGAAAACGTACTTCGTCATCGACAGCTTCGAACAGCTGTTCGACGCGACGGGTCCCGACTTCACGCCACTGTACGACGCGCTGCGCGCGGAGCCCACGCTCGGCGCGGGCGATATCGCAGCGAGGGACGATGTGATTCATACGGGCACGCGCGAGGGCTGGGGCGAGAGCGAAGACATCTGAAGCTGAAGCGCGCCCCCCTTTGTGGAACAATCACCTTCTCTCCCCTATCGATCGAGCCCACCATGAATCCCCTCTCGCAAGAGGCTCGCGCGAGCCTGCTCGCCGGCCTGCCCGGCTGGACCCCCGTGGACGGCCGCGACGCCATCCAGAAATCGTTCCGCTTCGCCGACTTCAATGCGGCATTCGGCTTCATGACGCGCGTGGCGCTGCATGCGGACAAGGCGGACCATCATCCCGAATGGTTCAACGTGTACAACCGCGTGGACATCACGCTGTCCACCCACGATGCCGACGGCCTGACCCAGCGCGATATCGACCTGGCCACGTTCATCGAGAAGGCGGCGTCGGGGCTGGCGCGCTGATTTCCTCCGATTTCCTGTTAGGTCGCTGAAAGGCATGGCCCTGTACAATCGGCAACATTGCCGACTTGCATGATGGTTGGCCCGAACCAGACCCTACATACAGAGCCATGCGCATCCTGCTGATCGAGGACGACCGTCAAATCGCCAGTGGCGTGGAAGCTGGCCTGTCGCGGGCAGGCCACCAGGTCCGCGTCGTGCACGACGGTGTCTATGCCACGGACCACCTGCTGCGCGACCAGCACGACCTCGTCATCCTCGATCTCGGCCTGCCCGGCATCGACGGCATGACGCTGCTGGCACGCTACCGCGCGCGCAACCGCACCACCCCGGTGTTGATCCTGACCGCGCGCGACGAACTCGAAGACAAGCTCTCCGGCCTCAATGCCGGTGCCGACGACTACCTCGTCAAGCCGTTCGCGCTGCCAGAACTGGAAGCACGCGTGCGCGTGCTGCTGCGCCGCAGCCAGCACGGCGAGGCCGCGCCGGAACGCGACGTGCGGCTCGGCCGTCTGCGCCTGTCTGGCAACGACCGCCGCATGTTCGTCGATGGCCGGCCGCTGGAGCTGTCGCCGCGCGAGTTCGCGGTGCTCGAGCTGCTGCTGCAGCGCCAGGGCCGCGTGGTCAGCAAGGCGCAGATGCAGGATCACCTCGCGACGTTCGCGCACCCCGCCGGCGAAGGCGGCGACACGGTCGGCGACACCGCGATCGAGGTGTACGTCCACCGCGTCCGCAAGAAGCTCGAGGACAGCGATGTGGAAATCGTCACGGTGCGCGGCTTTGGCTACCTGCTGCAGATCCGCGCCGGACACTGATGCCGCGGCGCGGCGCGCCGTCATCATGAGCATCGTCCGCTTCGCCTGAGCCGCCACCGCCAACACCCATCATGTGGCCGCGCCATCAACCGCCTCCGTCCACCCCACCCTCCACGCCGGGTGCCGGGCAACGCGCGCGCGGCGGGGTGCGCGGCACGTCCAACCCAAGCCTGCGCATCCATCTGCTGCGGGCGCTGGCCACGCCGCTATTCGCGCTCGTGCTGACCAGCGGTTCGCTGTCGTACTGGCTCGCCGCGCACTACACCACGCAGGTATTCGATCGCGCGCTCTATGGCGTGGCCAACAATATCGCGCAGCAGATCCGCATTGCGGGGCCCCGGCTCGAGCAGGACATTCCGATGATCGCGCAGACGCTCGTCGAGGCCGAGGGCAGCGATCGCATCTACTGGCGCATCCATGGTCCCGACGGACTGATCGGCGGCATGGACACCTGGCTCGGCTACGGCACGGGCCAGACCTCGCTGCATGACGCGCGGCTGTTCTATGCGTGGTTCAGCGGACGACAGGTCCGCGCGGTGCGGCTGCCGGTCACGCTGCCGAGTCCCGCCAACGATGAGTACGGGACGTCCACCAATGCCGCCGCCGGCAGCGGCACGCCAGAGACCGCCGCACCGCGCGGGCCCATCGTGGTCGAAGTGGCGGAGTTGCTCGATCGCCGCGAGACGGCCGCCAACGAGATCCTGCTGTCGGTGTCGGTACCGCTGCTGCTGTTGCTGCTGCTCGGCAGCCTGATCCTGTCGCACGTGCTCAAGGAAGAACTCGTGCCGCTGCAGATCCTGACGGACAAGCTCAACCGCCAGACCGCGCGTTCGCTGGCGGCGCTCGACGAGACGCAGGTGCCGGCCGAGGTCGAGCCGCTGATTCGCGGCCTCAACGCCTTGCTGTCACGGCTGCGCGACGCCCTCGATGCGCAGCGCAAGTTCATCGCCGATGCCGCGCATCAGCTGCGCACGCCGCTCACGGCCGTCAAGCTGCATGCCGACCGCGCGATGGAGGCGGACACGCTGGACGTGGCACGCCATGCGCTGCGCGAGGTGCAGACCGCCGCGGACCGCGCGGTGCGATTGTCCAACCAGCTGCTGTCGCTTGCGCGCGCGGAGCCGGGCCTCTCGCTCGAGCGGCTCGGGCCCGTCGAGCACTTCGACCTGGCCGAGCTCGCGTTCGAGATCGGCGCCGAGTGGGTCCCGCAGGCACTGGCACGGCGCATCGATCTTGGCTTCGAGGTATTGCCGGGCCCGACGTTCACGGGCGGCGCGCCCGCGCATGTGCGCGGCAACCGCCTGCTGATGCGCGAGGCGCTCAGCAACCTGATCGACAATGCAGTGAAGTATGTGCCGGCCGGCGGGCGCATCACGGTGCGCGCCGGTGGGGAGACCATGGGCCATCGCGGCATGGCCGTGGTGATGATCGAGGACAACGGGCCGGGCATTCCGCCCGCGCGCCGCGACGAGGTGTTCAAGCGCTTCTTCCGTGGCGACGATACGCCCGGTGTCGCGCGCCAGGCGGCGCCGAGCGGCGCGGGCCTCGGCCTGGCCATCGTGCATGAAATCGTGACGCTGCATCAGGGCACGATCCGCATCGAGGATGTGCCGGCACCGGTTCAGCCGCCCGCCGCGGCGGAAGCCGATCGGGTGCATGGGCGCGAGGCGGGTGCCGATGGCGCCGGCGCCGACGTCGCCAGCGTCGTCGACACCACCGTTCAGCGACGGCCGTCGATGCGGTTCGTGATTCGCATCCCGTGCGAGCCCGCGCCCGCGCCGACGGGCGTGCCGTTATCCCACGTCACGCACCGCGCCTGACGTCCCGCTTATTTCTTGCCGCCTTTTTCCTTCGGGGCCAGCATCGTGCCGCGGCACTCGGGGCTGCCGCAACGGCACTCGAACTCTTTCTTGAGCTTCTTCGTGTATCGCGCGTCGAGCACGAGGCCGTAGTCGTAAAAGAGCTCTTCGCCCTCGGCGATATCGCGCAGCGCGTGGATAAACACGCGGCCCTTCTTCTCGCGTGCCTCGCAGTTGGGCTCGCATGCATGATTGATCCAGCGCGCGCGGTTGCCGCCGTGCTTGGCATCGATCACGCTGCCGTCGTCGAGGCTGAAATAGAACGTGTGGTTGGGATCGTCCGGATCGTGCGGATGACGCTTGAGCGCCTCCTTCCACGAAATGTGTTCACCCTTGTATTCGATGATGCGCTCGTCCTCGGCGATATGACCGATGGCATAGACACCGCGGCCATGCACACCCGACTGCCTGACCTCGATACGATCGCTCGCGGTCTTCTTCTTCCCGCCTTCCTTCTTGTCGCTCTTCTTCACCTTCGCGTTGTCCGCCATATTCCTTCCCGAATGGAGAAATGCCGGGAGTCTCCGGCGCGAACGGAATGATACCCGCGTGTCGTGACAAAGAACGCATCGCACGCGCATTCACCATGCGTAAGTCACGCCCGCGCGCACGGCGGCCTGATGGAAATCGTTCGCGCCCCAGCTGCCCGCAACATGGGCCCAGCCCGTCCATCGGCGTCCGAACGCCGCGTCGACGCCGAGCTTCACTTCGTAGCGGCTCGACGGAAACAGGCTGCCGACCGGCACCTGGTTGAACGCGACGCCGCCGTCGGTGCGGCCATGCCACCAGTTCAGCGTCAGCGAGGGTTCCAGCCTGCTGCCGGCCGATCCTGGATGCGAGGGCGACCGACGCGCGATCCGCACGCCTAGGCGCGTCACGACGCCATCGCTGCCCGTACCCTGCACGCGCGTGCCGTTGGGCTCGGTGATGTCGTCGTCGGTGACGCTCGCGTAGAGCCACTGCACCTGCGGCTGCACGATCCATCCCGCCGCCAGCGGCAGCGCATAACCCGCTTCGGCCGAGACGTTCCAGCCGCTGCCATCGTAGTGGACCGCGGGCAGCCGGTCGCCCTCCACGCGCTGGCGGAACCACCCGTGGCCGAACCAGCCATCGACGTAGGCACCGAGGCGGCTGTCGTCGTGCTGGTACCACGTGCCATACGCGCCGGCCTGCCAGCCCTCCACGCTGCCGCGCGCGTGGGCCGCGTTGCCCGCCGCGTCGGCGTGACTGGTGGTCTGGCCATAGGCGGCCATGATGCCGACGTGCAGGGCACCCCCATCGGTTGCCGCGGCGGACGACTGCGGCCAGCGTGCCAGTTCGGCGCCACCGTGGAGCAGGAAGCCGTCGGCCCTGACGTGCAGGCTGGCGTCGCTGCTGGTGCCGCCGCTCCATTGGCCCGCCGCGCGCAGCCAGGCGGGACCCCGACGGCCTTCCGTGGCCGCTGTGGTCACAGCGGCCGTTGCCATCCCGGTGGGGCGATCGTGGAGACTGTGCACGAACATCGTTCCGGCAATGCGCTGGTTCGCGAGATAGGCGCCGACCTCGGGCCGGTAGAGCGGCACGGGCACCGCCGCGGGGGCGAGCGTGCGCGAGGGGGCCGGCTCGGCCGGAGCAGGCGCTGGGCCGGGTACGGGGGCCGGCGATGGCGCAGGGGTAGGTACGGGAGTCGGCCCGGGTGCGGGTGCGGGCGTGGGTGCGGGAGTGGGTACGGGTACCGGTGTGGGCGCAGGGCTGGGTACGGGAGCTGGCGCAGGAGTGGGTACGGGGGCAGGTGCCGGCCGCGCCGAGCGCAGGTACCACTGGCCGTCCGCGGGGTCGGCCACCCCGCCCTGATAAAGCAGGTACTCGTACGCCCCGGCCACCACGCGGCCATCGAGCACGAAGGTACTCGCCGCCGAACGATCGCGGCCGCCCACGGCAATCACGCGAATGCCGTCGCCCGGCGTCACGGCGCCGGCCCCGCCGGCCGACTGCACGCTGAGGCGCGTCGGCCCTCCACTCCCAAGCGCCGTCGCATCGGCTACGAGCAGGTCGCTGCGCGAACCCGCGCCGCCGGCATCGAGCACGCTTTCCACGCGCATCGTCCCGCCATTGGCCACATACGGCCCGCCAACGACAACCAGCCGATCCTCGGCGACGCCGTTGATCATCGTCACGATGCCGCGATGGTCGAGCGAACCCGCGATCGTGAAGACCGCATCGGGTCCGCCCGCCAGCGCGGGCAGCGCATTACCGACGCCGATCAGCCCCGCATTGACGACAGGCCCCGTGACCTTGCCATAGCCTCCCAGCGCGCCGTTGGCCCCCACAGACACCGGCCCGCCGCCGGACAGCTCCGCCGCCACGTCCGGCCGGTCGCCCACCACCAGCGTTCCCGCCTCGACCGTGGTGCCACCGGTATAGCCATGCGTGCCGCGGAACACGAGCTTGCCGGTACCGGCCTGCGTCACCGTACCCGTGCCGCTGATGATCGCTGCCTGGACCACCGTATCGGCGCGCCGGTACACGAGCGCCGCGTGATTGACGATCGGCCCCGCCACACTGCCGCTGGTCCCGCCGTTGCCCATCTGCAATACGCCACCGAGAATCGTCGTGCCGCCCGTATAGGTGCTGTCGCCCGTCAGCGTCAGCGTGCCCGCGCCGGTCTTGGTGATGCCGCCCGCGCCGGTCATCGCGCTGCGCAGTTCGGTCGAGAAGCCGTTGCTGTCGAACGTGCCGCCGCCGGCGCGTACCGTGATCGGCCGGCTGATGAAACCGAAGGATCCATTGAGGTATCGCAGCGTGCCGCCATCGAAGACGATGGCGTTGCCGAGTGTGCCGAGGTTGTTCGGGCTCGAGAACGCCAGCACGCCGCCTTCGAGGATCGTGGCGCCCGTGTAGGTGTTGCTGGCGGTCAGCCGCAGTTCGCCCGCACCACGCTTCGTCAGCGTGCCGCGGCCGCTGATGACGCCACCGACGGTCAGGGCGTCGCCGCGATCGAACACGAGCGAGGCATTGTTGGCGATATTGCCGGACAGGCTGCCAAAGTTCGCGCCATTGCCCACGCGTAACGTGCCCTCGGCAATCGTCGTGCCACCGGTATGGGTCGCCGCGCGCGAGAGCTGGAGCGTCCCCGCCCCGGACTTCTGCAGCGATCCCGCGCCATTGATGCCGCTGATCAGCTCGAGCGTGGCGCCCGTCGCCACGTCAGCGGTCACCGCACCGGTCAGCACGAGGTTATGCGTGTTGGCCAGCGTCCCATTGCCCGCGAGCCTCGCACCGCCCTGCAGCTCCGTCGCGAGCGCGTCGAGCGTGAAACGCCCCGCGGTCACGGCGATTGTGCCGCCGTCCTGCACGGTAAAGCGCCGCCCACGCAGTACGGCTTCATTGCCACCGCGCATCGTGGCGCCGCTCCCTATCGCGACCAGCCCCGCCGTCGTCCCGGAAATGCCGTCGGTGCGGCCAAAGCGCACCCCGTCGGCCAGCGTGAACATGCCGCCCGTGACGATCGTATTGGCGTGGATCGCGGAATCGAACGCGCCCTGCCCCGCGTTGCCATGGAACACGACCTCGCCCGCGCCGGACTTGGTCACGGTCACCACCGCGTCGTCCGCCGAATCGATCGGATCGCGAAACACGATGCGTTGCCCCGACGCGGCCTGGAGCACCAGGTTCGCGTTCCCCGCGAAGTGGATCGCATTGGGACGCGGTGCCCCGGCGGCCGCGCGGTCCCCGTTGCCGGCGAACTCGATCGGCCCGCCCTGCGCATCGAGCACGAGCGTCCCCGCGCGGACAAACATGGCGCCACCGCGGCCGGAGGCCGTATTGCCCGTGAACATGCCGCCGCCGGGTCCGGCGACGACACGCATCGCGGTGCCCGCGATATTGCCGGCCAGCGCCACGGCGGTGCCGTCGATGCCGCGCAGTCCCGTCATCGTTACGCCGCCGAGTCTCACCTCCGACGCACGGTCGCTGCCGAAGTCGTGAAAGACGGCATCGGCAGGCGCGCCGGCCTGGGTCAGCGTGAGTCCGGACAGCGATACGACGCTGCCCGCGACGGTCGCGCCATCGTAGTAGACCGCGGCATTCCGCCCACGCGTGACCGTATGACCGTTCCCCTGAATATCGAGATTCACACGCGCTCCGGTATTGGACTGCACCGGTATTTGCCATGTGACATCGTTTTGCAACGAGAAACTGAATCGTGCGGCATTCCAGTTCGGGATACCGCCGGACGTCCCGTTCAAATAGCCCCCGAGATCCTCGCCGGCCGGTACCACGACCTGGGCCGATGCCGTGGAAGCCAGCAGGCATGCGCCAAGGCGCGGCAGCAGGCCTGCTGTCGTGCGCGTATTCATCAATACCCTCCCGACGATAATGATCAAGGGCGTGAAGGGTATTAAATACGAAAATCCATTTCACACGCCATCGTAATGCGCGCCAATATCAGCCGAAAATAGATATCAAGTTTTCAGATATTTACGATGCACTTAACGCGTGACGGGGGCGACGCGGGCCGTTCTGTGGATAACCCCGCCTCTGACGGTGGATAAGCCTGCGTTTACGGTGTGGGTTTGCTGGGGCTGAGTTGGGGACGTATACGGAACAAGTCGGAGGTATACGTCGGGGGTCCTCATGCAAAAGGCTGAGTCATCCCCACGCGCCAACATGTCGTCCCTGTGGTTTCTGTATACCTAACCCGCTGATTCGATTGACGTATACGTGGTTATCCACAGAAAAGGGGGTCGTTTACCTATCACTACTATCTGTATACATGAAAGAAAGATGTAAACCCGAAAGCATGGGCATCGCCCGGGTATCCCAGACCCGATGGGAAAACCGAACCCAGTGCTGCGCACCGGGTGAGCGGCCGGGTGGGCCGTATACGCCTACGACAGCCACGACGGCCCCCCGATGGGTCCCAGACACGTCCAGAGGCGCTCAGGAGCCCCCAGGGCGCGTATACGGCGCAGGCACGCCCCAGCACACGTCCTGGACGCACTGAGGGCGCTCAGGCGCGTATACCGCCTTCCTGATCGCTCCACGGTCCACCAAAACCGCCCCCAAACGTATGGCAAACCGGACCGCTCCAGAAGGGCCGGATACCAATCCGTACATTCTCGTCCCGGTGCGCCTTGCCCGACACGGTATGATGTTGCCCGCGGCGTCTTTGCCGAGGCGGGTTCCAGCCGGATCCGCCGGGGCGGGACGTCTGTGTTTTTTCAACTCGATACGGAGTGAAGCATGACGAAAACCGAACTGATCGACGCAATCGCAGCTGGCGTGGACGGTCTGACCAAGGCCAAGGCCGAGCAGGCACTGAACGTAACCCTGAACGCCATCATGGAAGCCGTGGCCAAGGGCGATACGCTGAGCCTGATTGGCTTTGGCACGTTCAGCCAGGGCGAGCGCGCCGAGCGCATGGCCCGCAACCCGCGTACCGGCGAGGAAATCAAGGTCGAAGCAGCAAAGACCGTGAAGTTCAAGGCTGGCCAGAAGTTCAAGGACGCCGTCAATCAGTGATCGCGGCTGGGCGGCTGATGCATGCCCATTCGCTTGACCCCGCCATGCCGCCACCGGATGCCTATCCGGCGCGGGTGTGCGCCAGGCGGGGAACGTTATCCACAGTGGTGGCCCGTGCGTCGCACGTGGACTACCGCACAGGCGGCAGCAGAGCTTCGGTGGCTGCCAACAATCGCCAGAAAACGGCGCTCGGACAAGGCCAGCACACGCCTCGCCGGGGCCGCGCCAGAAGTGCCTCCCATGCTCCCGCGCCGTCCCGCAGCGACATTTCCACAGCGTTATTCACAGCGCTTTCCACATCGCCTTCCACAGCTTTCTCCACAGGCTGGGCGGTCCCGCCTGAGGGGGATGTTGCAGGGGCTGGCGGTCGCCGCCGCCGTGGCGGTGCTGGGCGGCTGCGCCACCGAAATCAAGCCCGCGCGCCCGCAGGCCGCGCCGCTGCCTGATACCGAACGCGTGCGTACCGCGCCGGGCGCGACGCAGCGCGAGCGGATCGTCGAGATCGCGCGGCAGGAGTGGCAGCGCTGGGGCGGACAGGTGGTGCGCATCGGCCGCGACGACACCGCATGCGTGACGCACAGTCCGCTGCCCCCTCCCGTGCTGCCCTCGGCGGATGCCGGCGGCGATCGCGCCGAAGGCGCCGATACCGCATCGGCCGATACGGAGTCCGATACCTCGGGCGACGCCAGCTGTCTCCGGTTTCCCGACGGCACCGGCATGGAGGCCACGCCGCAGGGCTGCGCGATGGCGCAGCGTTACTGGCATATCGTGGGCCGGTCGCCGGACTGCCAGCAGATCACGCAGGGCGCGTGGGCCTGGTCTGCCGTGTTTATCTCGTGGGTCATGCGCAAGGCGGGGCTCGACGAACGCCAGTTCCTGACCGGCCAGTCGCATTCGATGTACGTGGTGGACGCGCGCGACGGCATCCTCCCCGCGCCGGCGTTCCATATCGAGCCCGTCCCCGCCCTGCCCCGCCCCGGCGACATCGTCTGCGCCGCGCGCGGCCGCGACAAATACCTCGAGAATCCCGCGGAAATCGGTTTCGGCACGACGCCCATGCATTGCGATATCGTGGTCGAGGTCGATCCCGCGAAGCGCGAGGTGCGGGCAATCGGCGGCAACGTGCAGCAGTCGGTATCGATGGACGTGATCGAACTCGGCGATTCGGGCAAGCTCGATGCCTTCACGAACTCGCATATGCCGTGGCTGCTGATCATGCGCAACGACCTGCAGTAACACGGCATTCTCGGGAGTAATCGACGTGTCGCGACGATCGATGAATCGATTACTCCCATGAATAATCATTCGTTTCGGGGGAACCCTCCATGGCTTCAATCTGCATCGTCGGCGCCGGCGCCGTAGGCGGTTTCATTGCGGCGCGTGTCGCACGCGCGGGACACACGGTCAACGTGCTCGCGCGCGGGAAAACGCTGGAAGCGCTGCAGGCGCACGGCATCACGGTGATCGACCGCGACGGGCGCGCCTCGTTTCCCGTGAACGCGGAAGCGGACCCCGCGCGCCTTGGCGTGCAGGACATCGTGATCCTCGCGGTCAAGGCGCCGGCGCTCGCGGAGCTGGCCGAGCGGCTCGCGCCGCTGATCGGACCCGAGACGATCATCGTGCCGGCGATGAACGGCGTGCCCTGGTGGTTCTTCGAGCGGCCGGGGCCGCTATCGGGGCTGCGGCTGCAGACCGTCGATCCCGACGGCCGCATCGGCCGTGCGCTGCCGGTACGGCAGGTGATCGGGGGCGTCGTGCACCTGTCCGCCTCGAGCCCCGAACCCGGCGTGGTGCAGCATGCATTCGGCCAGAAGCTGATTCTCGGCGTGCCGGCCGGTGGTCCCGATCCGCGTGTCGATCGCGTTGCGGACCTGTTGGCGCAGAGCGGGCTCGACATCGAGCGCAGCGAATCGATCCAGCGCGACGTCTGGTTCAAGCTCTGGGGCAATATGACGATGAACCCGGTTTCCGTGCTGACCGGCGCGACCTGCGACCGCATTCTCGACGATCCGCTCGTCAGTCGCTTCTGCCTCGACGTGATGGCCGAGGCGGGGCAGATCGGCGCGGCGATCGGCTGTCCCATCGCGCAGAGCGGCGAGGACCGGATGCAGGTCACGCGCAAGCTGGGCGCGTTCAAGACGTCGATGCTGCAGGATGCCGAGGCCGGGCGCGGGCTCGAGATCGATGCACTGGTCGCGTCGGTGCGGGAAATCGGCGGTCATGTCGATATTCGTACGCCGAATCTGGATGCGCTGCTCGGCCTTGTGCGTATGCATGCGCAGACACACGGGCTGGTCTGACCCGGTCAGTCTTCGGCCGAGAACGGCAGCTCTTCCTGCACCGGCTGATGTCCGGCCGCGCTGGCCGGCAGCAGCGCGCTGACGCGCACGCCGAGCAACCGGATGCGGCGGTCCAGCGCGATGCGCTTCAGGCATTCGGTCGCGCCGCGCCGGATGGCCGCCCCATCGGACGTATGCGCGGTCAGCGTGAGATCGCGCGTGACGGTCCGGAAATCGTCGAAGCGCAGCTTGATGCCGACCGTGCGGCCCACATAGCCCTTGCGGCGCAGATCTTCGCCCACGCGCAGGCACAGTTTCGTGAACGCTTCCGATAACGCCGGACGATCGTGTTTCGGGTGCAGGTCACGCTCGAACGTCGTTTCGCGGCTCATCGACTTGGGTTCGGACCGCACGACCACCAGCCTCTCGTCGTGACCCTGCGCCACGCGCGCCAGCCATTCCGCATAGTTGAGACCGAAGTGGGTCTGCAGCAGGCTCGGGTCCGCGTGCGCGACATCGCCGACGGTATGAATCCCCAGTGCGCTGAGCCGGTCCGCGGCCTTGGGTCCGATACCGTTGACCTTGCGCGCGGCCAGCGGCCAGATGCGCGTGGGTACATCCTCGGCCGTGAGAATCGTGAGGCCGTCGGGTTTGTCGAGTTCGGAACCGATCTTGGCCAGCAGCTTGTTCGGCGCGACGCAGATCGAACAGGTGAGGCCCGTGGCGGCATGGACGGCATGCTTGATCCGCGCCGCCACGTCGCGCACCTCCCCAGGTATATTCGTCAGATCGATATAGATCTCGTCGATACCCCTGTCTTCGATTTCTTGTGTGAATGTGCGGACGGCGGCCTTGAAGCGGCCCGAGTAGTGCCGGTAGGCGTCGAAGTCGGTCGGCAGCAGGATCGCGTCGGGCGCGAGGCGCGCGGCCTTCATCATGCCCATGGCCGAGAAGACCCCGAGCGCGCGCGCTTCGTAGGTGGAGGTGGTGACCACGCCGCGCCCCACGTAGTCGCGCAGCCGCGCATAGCGGCGCGAGCCATCGGGCAGGTCCTGCGGCTCGGCATCGCGGCCGCCGCCGATCACGACGGCCTGGCCGCGCAGTTCGGGATAGCGCAGCAGTTCGACGGACGCGTAGAACGCGTCCATATCGAGGTGGGCGATGCGCCGGTTGCCGAGGGTCATGACGAAATCAATCGAATACTGTATGTCCGTACAGTGCCGTGCGCGATGATATCGCCGGGATCTATCGATTGGCAACCGGTCCGCGCGGCGTCATTCCTTTTGTCGATACTCCCCGTCGATGGCAGCCGCCAGCGGGGTCCGCCGCGCGGCCCAGAAGCTTTCCGCCGCGTAGATGGCCAGCGAGATCCAGATCAGCGCATAGCCGAGCTGCTTTTGCGCCGGAAACGGTTCGTGCCAGAGCCAGATGCCGAGCAAAAGCTGCAGGGTCGGCCCCGTGTATTGCAGCAGGCCGAGCAGCGAGAGCGGAATGCGGCGCGCGCCGGCCGCGAAGAACAGCAGCGGGACGGCCGTGACCGGTCCCGCCATCAGCAGCAGGAATTGCGTACCCAGTGCTGCGCTCCGCGTGGTGTCCTGTCCGGTCATGATCAGGTAGCCGAGCGCGATGGCCGCGACGGGGAACAGGATCAGCGTCTCCAGCGACAGGCCCTCGAGCGCGCCCAGCGCGCCGGTCTTGCGCAGCAGGCCGTACCCGCCGAAGGTGCCCGCGAGCGCCAGCGCGATCCATGGCAGCTGGCCCGCGCTCAGCGTCAGCCACAGCACGCCCGAGGCGGCCACGGCGATCGACAGCCACTGGCCGGGCCGCAGGCGCTCGTGCAGGAACACCACGCCCAGCAGCACGCTGAACAGCGGATTGATGAAGTATCCGAGGCTTGCATCGACGACCCGGTTCGCCGAGACGGCCCAGATATAGATGAACCAGTTGCCGCACAGGAGCGCCGCGCTCGCGGCAAATCCCAGGATCAGGCGCGGATTCGTCGCCACCTGCCGCAGCCAGCCGAAATGCCGGCGCCAGAGCAGGATCGCGCCGAGGAACACGAGCGACCACACCATGCGGTGCAGCAGGATCTCGAGCGGCGCCACGCCGTGGACGGATTTGATATAGAGGGGCAGGAGGCCCCAGATGATGTACGCGAGCAGCGCGTAGAGGATACCGAGTTGCATGGGGAGGACAGGGTCTGTGCGGCCTAGATTGTCGCCCAGAAACGGTGCAGGGCGTGCACCGTCCGACCATCCTCCCCGTGGGCGTTACAGCTTGTGGGTGAAGCTGAACTGCGCGAACGCCTGCTCGGCGACGTTGAACCACTGGGCCTCGTTGTTGCGGAACACGCGCCAGTCGTCGTAGATCTTCTTGAACGACGGGTTCTTCGCGGTCTCGTCCGCATAGGCGGCCTGGGTGGCCTTGAAGCAGGCCTCGAGGATTTCGCGCGAGAACGGACGCAGCTTCACGCCGTTTTCGAGCAGACGCGCGAGCGCCTGCGGGTTCACGGTGTCGTACTTGGCCTGCATCGACGTGTGCGCCTCGATGGTCGCGGTCTCGAGCGCGGCCTTGTACAGCTTGGGCAGCTTCTCGTATTCGGGCGACGACACGTAGAACGACAGTTGCGCGCTGCCTTCCCACCAGCCCGGGTAGTAGTAGTAAGGCGCCACCTTGTAGAAGCCGAGCTTTTCGTCGTCATACGGGCCCACCCACTCTGCCGCGTCGATCGTGCCCTTTTCCAGCGCCGGGTAGATATCGCCGCCGGCGATCTGCTGCGGCACCACGCCCAGGCGCGCGAGCACCACGCCCGCGAAGCCGGCCACGCGGTACTTCAGGCCCTGCAGGTCGGCCACCGACTTGATTTCCTTGCGGAACCAGCCGCCCATCTGGGCGCAGGTGTTGCCGCCCATGAAGTTGACGATGTTGTATTCCTTGAAGAACTCGCGCATCAGCTTCATGCCGTTGCCCTGCATCATCCACGCGGTCTGCTGGCGCGCGGTCAGGCCGAACGGGATGGTCGTGTCGAAGCAAAGCGTCGGGTTCTTGCCGAAGTAGTAGTAGCCGGCCGTGTGGCCGATCTGCACGGTCTGGTTCTGCACGGCGTCCAGCACCTGCAGGCCCGGCACGATTTCACCGGCCGCGAAGACCTTGATGTTGAACTTGCCGTCCGTCAGTTCCTTCACGCGCGCGGACAGCGTTTCGGCGCCGCCGTAGATCGTGTCCAGCGACTTCGGGAAGCTCGATGCCAGGCGCCATTCCACGGCGGGATTGCTGCCGACCACGGCCGGTGCGGCCGGACCGCTCGCCGCGGCTGCCGGTGCCGCGGCCTTTTCTTCCTTGCCGCATGCGGCAAGACCTGCCCCTGTGGCGGCTACTGCACCCGCCTTCAAAAGGAAGGAACGACGTTCCATCAGATATCTCCTCGTTATAGATCTGTATTGACTGTCCGATGCACGAGACATCCAACGCACGTGACGGGCAGGGCCTGCCGATTATAGCGGTGGCTTTTTGGGCACGGAGCCCTGCATCGATGGGGGTTTTCGCTTACATCGGACACCCGCGCGCGGGCGCCAGCGCACCGTTTCCGGGAAGTTGTCGCATACAAACGGCCGAGGGTTTCGTATCGTGAGAAGGTAGGCGGCCGACGGATTTTGTAACCCGGCTTGCGGTCCAACCGGGCGCCTGTTAAAAACTGAGCCCCGCCTCGAAGTTCGTCGCGCGGCCCCCATCGATTTCATGCAGCTTCCGGCACGTTTTCCCTCTCGTTTGCGTATCAATCGCCTCACATCCGCGCTGTTGGCGGCGTGGAGCGTCGGTGCGTGCGCGCAGGTCGGGCCGGACGTTGCGCGGCCGCCGCAGCTCGCCACGACGACGGTGCCGTCCACGGTCACGGCTTCGGCCACAACGACCGCCGCGGCCCCGCAGCCGGTGGCGTCCGCGGCACCGTTGCCATCGGGCAACGAGGACGTTGCCGCCGCGGATCCGCTCGGTGCGCTGATCGGCGCACAGGAGGGACAGCCTTCGGCGGCGCCCTCCGCGACCTCCCCGGCGGAGGCCGCCGCGGGCGTACCCGGTGCTGCGCCCCTGGCATCGAATCCGGACTTTATCGGCCCGCCCGACGAGCTCGCGCCGCCGCCGCCCCCACCCCCGCCGCTCGTGCTGTTTCCGAACCGGCTCGGGGAGTTTCCCGCGCATCCGGACAGCGCCGCCGCCGGGACGACGGTTGCCGAGGGCGAGGCCGGGGCCACGCCTTCGGACAAGCCGCCCGTGCTGCGTTCGCAACTGCCCGCCGACGATCCGGCCGGCGATTCGGTGTGGCGCCTCGGCTACAGCGGCCGCGTGGCGGCCGTGGACCAGCCACGCAACGCACGCGCCTGCGCCGGTGGCGGCACGCCCTCCACAGGACTCAATGGCGGCCTCGCGTGCAGCAGCACCGGCGAAGTGAAGGTACAGGAGTCGCTCGTCGATCTCGACGGCGGCACGCAGGTGCAACTGGTCGCGCAGGCAAAGGGCACCGATGCGACCTCGGTTAACGGGCGTCCCACGGCCGTGGATCCGTATGCGTTGCTGCCGCAGGTCTATACGTCGGTCAGCGGGTTCTCGCGCGGCGGCCTGCGGGTGCTCGACGATGCCAGCGTGTGGGCCGGCCGCCGCGACACGAATCCGTTCCTGATGTCCTCGGGACTGCTGCCGCCGAGCTCGCCGTCGATGCGCTTCGGCGTGGACAACGCGAAGGTCGGCGACTTCGGCCTCAACTATCAGTACACGGCGCGCAGCGACTTCAACGGCGCCAGCCTGCCGAGCTATCACACGGTCCGCACGGCGCCGATCGGCACCAACGACAAGGGCGCGGTGCAGGTGGGCTTCACGCGCGTGGAGCCGCTCTCCGCGATGGAGAACACGGGCAGCGCGTGGTGGGCTTCGGCCATGCACGAGCAGAAGGGCGTGCTCTATGGCATCAACCGCTTCGGCGTGCAGTATGGCCAGGGCTCGCGCACGGCCATGACGGGCTATACCGGCATGGGCAACGATCTGTCGCGCGTGCGGCTGGCCGAGTCCATGGAATGGAAGAGCACGTCGGGCATCGGCGGCTCGGTGGAATCGAGCCTGCAGCTCGATCGGTCCGCGGTCGGCACGCTCCAGTGGGCCGCCACGCGCGTGCGGCCGACGTATGTGGCCAGCGACCAGTTCAAACTCATGTTCGAGGTCGCGCACGACCAGATCTCGTCCGGGTTCGGCGTAGGCGGCCAGCGTACCGCGCTGACCGTTGCGCCGACGCTCACGCTGGGCAAGTCCGCGGGCAACGCGAACCTGCGCGCGTTCTACACGTATAGCCGCGCGAATGACGTGGACGGCATCACGTTCGCCGCGCCGGCCGAAGCGTGGGCCTCGCAGGCCAGCGGCTCGATCTTCGGCGTGCAGCTCAACCGCCGCTGGTAATTCCCTCGCCAGCCAGATTTTCGTTCCGCGCGTAAAATCGCGGGTCCAAGTGCATTCTCCTTGCGGCCGTTCCGATGCGCGACGACCAGATCGCCACGGCAGTCTCTCCGCAACCTCGCCGATGACCACCGTCACACCCGCTTCCGCCACTGCGCACCCTGCGCAGCCGGCCTGGATCACGCCGCTGCTCGCCGTTGCAGTCGGCATGATCGTGGCCAATCTCTATTACCCGCAGCCGCTCGTCGGCCCCATCGCGCACGCGCTCGCGCTGCCGCCCGGGACGGCCGGCCTCATCGTCACGCTGATCCAGATCGGCTATTGCGCCGGCCTGCTGCTGCTCGTGCCGCTCGGCGATATCGTCGAGAACCGGCGGCTGATCGTCACCCTCATCGTCGGCAATGCGGTGGCCCTCGTCGCGGCGGCCTTCGCCACGCATGCGGGCGTGTTCCTGCTGGCGGGCGCCGCCATCGGGCTGTGCTCGGTCGCGGCGCAGGTGCTCGTGCCATTCGCCGCGCATCTCGCGCCCGACCATGCGCGCGGACGCGCGGTGGGCAACGTCACGAGCGGCCTGCTCATGGGCATCATGCTTGCGCGGCCGGTCTCGAGCCTGTTCGCGGATTTTTTCGGCTGGCACACGATCTTCGCGGTGTCGGCCGTCGCGATGGTGCTGCTGGCCATCGTGCTCTCGCGCAAGCTGCCGCGTCGTCAGCCGCCACCGTCGGCCGGCTATGTGCCGACGCTCGCGTCGATGTGGGCGCTCGTGCGGACGCAGCCCGTGCTGCGCCGTCGCGCGCTGTACCAGGCCAGCCTGTTCGGCGTGTTCAGCCTGTTCTGGACCACCGCGCCGCTCTACCTTGCCGGGCCCGCGTTCCACATGTCGCAGAAGGGCATTGCGATCTTCGCGCTCGTGGGCGTGGCCGGCGCGATCGTCGCGCCGATGGCGGGCCGATATGCGGACCGGGGACATAGCCGGCAGATGACCGCGCTCGCGCTCGCGATCGGCGCGGGGTCGTTCCTGCTGAGCCGCATCGGCGCCGAGGGCTCGCTGCTGTCGCTGCTTTCGCTGACGGTGGCCGCGGTGCTGCTCGACTTCGGCGTGTCGTCGAACCTCGTCATCAGCCAGCGCGCGATCTTCGCGCTGAGCCCCGCGCATCGCAGCCGTCTGAACGGCCTTTTCATGGCGATCTTCTTCATTGGCGGCGCCATCGGCTCCTGGGCCGGCGCATGGGCCTTTGCCCATGGCGGATGGCCGCTCGCAAGCTGGATCGGCTTCGTGCCCCCGCTGCTCGCCCTGCTCTACTCCCGCACCGACCGCGCGCGTGTCCTACACTGAGCCGACGGGCACGCGCTGACCGGCCATCGCGGGCAGCGCCCACAACGCCGATGCCCACGGCGCTGAGGACGTCTGGTTCCGGACGTCCGCATCGGGAGTCCGCTCGATGGTCTGGCGCAAACTTCTGCCGCGGCCTCGCTGGCTGCCGCGCGCGGCAATCATGTACCCGCAGCGCGTCGTCGTGGTCTGCTTTGCCATCGTGATGCTGCTGACACTCGTCATCGGCGCGCGCGAAGTGTGGAAGCTCCATGACCGCGTGATAGAGGAGCGCCAGCACAGCCTCGCGCTGCGCGCGCTCGGCGTGGGGACGGTATTCACCAACGAGCGGCAGCGGCTCGCGTACCTGCGCGACTACGCGGTGGCATCGTATGCACGGCGCACCGTGCCGCAAGACGCATCCGACGCCGATATCGAGGCCGCTTACGCCGCGCGCAACGACGACACGTGGATGCTGCCGGCGGGTCCGGACAACGCGCCCGTCATCGGCGTGGGCGCGCAGCGGCTGGCCGGACTGTCCGGGTTTGCGCGCCGCGACGAGGCGCTGCGCGACGACCTGCGCGTGGCGCGCGGGTTGAGTCAGATGCTGGGCCTGCTCGTGCGCGCCGACAAACTCCATCTCAACGTGCTGTTTATCTCGCGCAACGGGTTGTTCGTGGTCTATCCGGAACAGGATCGCGAACTGGCGCCCACGCTCGTGCGTCGCTTCGATGCCATGCCCTACTACCGCGACCTCCTGCCCGGTCGCGACACCGGCGACACCAGTGACGAGGGCCGCTGGATCGCCAACTACACGCAGTTCGGCGATGGCCAGCTGATCAGTACGCTGAGCATCCCGATTCGTACCGAGGGGCAGTTTCGCGGCGTGATCGCCGTGGACGTCGCGCAGACGCGCCTGCAGGCGATGCTCAACGAAGGCAATGCGCCCGACGAGATCGTCTACCTGATGAGCCGCGACGGCAGGCTCGTGTCCGCGTCGCAGGGCGCCGTCGCAAGCGGTCAGCAATGGCCCGCGGGGCCGCCCGGCGACTGGACGAACGTACCGCCCGCGCGGCTGTTCGAGCATCGTGCGGGGACGTTGCGCCAGGGCGCCTACACGCTCCTGTACCAGCAGACCGCGAATGGCAACTGGGTGCTGTTCGAAGCGATGTCGCCGAGGCGGTTGTTCGATGCGGCCGTCGCGCGCATGAGTCCGATCCTTGTCGTGGTATGGCTGCTGCTGCCATTGCTGATGTGGGTCACGCTGTTCGTGGTGACGCATGTGTTCGACCACTACCTCGCGCTCGGCGAGAAGCTGCAGGAACTGGCCGAGTACGATCCGCTGACGGGCCTCGCCAACCGGCGGCATTTCAAGCTGCTGTTCGATCAGGAGACCGAACGGGGGCTGCGGCATGCACGGCCGCTCGCGCTGATGATGGTCGATATCGACTTCTTCAAGCGCGTCAACGACAAGTGGGGGCACGCGAGCGGCGATCGCGTGCTTGCGGGCATGGCGACGCGGATGCGCGAGGCGCTGCGGACGATCGATGTGCCCGCGCGGCTCGGCGGCGAGGAGTTCGCGGTATTGCTGCCCGGCGCCACGCTCGAGGAAGCCGTGCGCGTGGCGGAACGCCTGCGCACGGCCATCGCCGGCTTTGCCGTGACGCCCGCGCCCGATGCGCCGGCCGTTGCCCGCGCCGAAGGCGATGGCAACATCCATTTCACGATTTCGATCGGTGTGGTGGAGGCTGGCGCGCGGGACGGCACCACGCTGGACGTGCTGCTCGCAAATGCCGACCGGCGACTCTACGCGGCCAAGGCAGGCGGCCGCAACCGCACCGTCAGCACGGACGAGGCGATGGCGGCGCAGGCGTGACGACTCAGCGCAGCAGGAAGGCGATGTCGTCGACGGTGATCACCGAAACGGGAATGCCCTTGCGCCGCTGGAACAGGATGTGCTGCTGCACGCGGCTACGCTGGTCGGCGAACAGTGCGGGCTCGATGACGGCGCCGGTGCGCGCGTAATGCTGGACCAGCAGCTTGTATGCGCGATGGCGGATCTGCAGCGTTTCGGATTCGGCGCGCAGGCGCTGCCATTCGGCGGGACTCAGGTCGAGCGTCTGGTTGAGCTCGTCGACGGTGCGCGAATGCAGATCGCGATAGAGATCGCGTTCCGCTTCGGCGCGATGCAGTTCTTCGCGCAGCGCCATGATCTTGCGCTGCAGCTTGAGCGTCTGCCCGACTGTCTGATGCATCCCCTTGGCGGCCTCGATCGCCTGACTCGCGGCGGCCACCGTGCTCTTCCAGATGCCGCGGTCCCCGTCCGCGCTTCCCGCCGCATCGAGCTCCGGCGGCCAGCCGTCCGCGGCCCTGATCGTTGTATCCATGCTTGACCCCTAATGACATCCGTGATGGCCACCCGCTTTGTTCTGCGCTGCGGATGTTCCTGGAAACTGTAACCAAGTGTTGCAGTCACGGAGCAATCCTAGTGACTTGTTTAACGGTAGCCAAGTCAAAGATGTTTAGATCTGCCTTGCCCGCGCGTCCTGTGGCATTCATGGCAAGACAAAGCAGACAACCGCAGGTAAACCCCGAGCGGATTGCAAGCAAATTGACAGGTGTTTGACAGTTAGCCCCTCCTAGAATCGGGCCATTCGAATCGCCTCATCAAAAATACACAGGAGACCGCGATGGACAAGTCGCTGCATCACCGTCATTCCCGCCATCCCTCGTTCAAGCGCATCGCGCATGTCGCGCTGGCCTCCGCCACGTTCGCGATGGCCGTCGCCGCGTCTCCGGCCTTCGCACTCGATACCGTCAAGGTGATGATCGGCGCCAACCCTGGCGGCGGCTACGACCAGACGGGCCGTTCGCTCGGCGCCGCGATGATCGCGGCGGGCGTGGCCAAGGGCGCGTCCTACGACAACAAGGGCGGTGCCGGCGGCACCATCGGCCTCACCCAGTTCGTGAACAGCGACAAGGGCAACCCGAACGCGCTCGTAGTGACGGGCGCGGTGATGGTCGGCGCGATCGAGACGAGCCATCCGCCGGTCACGCTGAAGAACGCCACGCCCGTCGCGCGCCTCTTCGCGGACACGATGGTGCTGACCGTCGCGGCCAATTCGCCCATCAAGACGCTCAAGGACCTAACCACGCAGCTCAAGGCCAATCCGGGCAGCGTCAGCTGGGGCGGCGGCTCGAAAGGTTCGATCGACCACATCCTCGCGGGCCTGATCGCCAAGGACATCGGCGTGGATCCGAAGAAGATCAACTACGTGCCGTTCGCGGGCGGCGGCGAAGCCTCGGCCTCGATTCTCGGCGGCCACGTGACCGTCGGTATCGCGGGCGTGTCCGAGTTCCTGCCGTTCATCAAGACCGGCAAGATGCGCGCGCTGGCCGTGACCTCGAAGGATCGCACCGCCGAGCTGCCCACGCTCAAGGAGCAAGGCGTGAACGTGGAGATCTACAACTGGCGCGGCGTGTATGGCGCGCCCGGCATCACCGCCGATCAACGCAAGGCGCTGATCGACGCCGTGGTGAAGGCCACCGAGAACAACGTGTGGAAGGAAGCGCTGCAGAAGAACGACTGGACGCCGTTCCTGCTGACCGGCGACGAGTTCGGCAAGTTCGTCGATGCCGAGTCCACGCGCCTTGGCACCACGCTGCGCGAACTGGGCGTCGCCAAGTAATCGAGCTCCCGTCGTACGAGCCCGGGCCCGCGCTGCCCGGGCTGTCTTCGTTGTCCCGCAGGAACCTCACATGAAACCCTCCCACGTCGTCATCGGCATTGCCGTGCTGGCCGTCTCGGTGTTCTTCTTCGCCGGCATTCCCGGTATCTCGGGCGAGGAAGGCTACGCCGGCCTCTCGCCGCGCTTCGTGCCCACGCTGGTCGGCATCGGCCTGGCCGTCTGCGGCGTGTTGCTGACCTGGCAGGGCGTGCGCGGCGGCTTTCGCAATATGCCGGAAGAAGACGCCGAGCTGCCCGCGGCACCGCATAACTTCAAGGGCTTTCTGTGGGTCTCGGCCGGCCTCGTGCTCAACATGGCGCTGATCGGCACGCTCGGTTTCGTGCTTGCGTCGACGCTGCTGATGGTCTGCGTCGCGCGCGGCTACGGCAGCCGCCGGATCGCCCGCGATGCGCTCATCGGCCTGCTGATCACGCTGCCCATGTGGGCGCTGTTCGACTTCCTGCTCGGCATCAACCTGCCGCTGCTGCCCGTGGCCGGCTTCTGAGGACCCTGACATGGACACACTCAACCAGTTGATGCACGGCTTTGCCGTCGCCATCACGCCCATCAACCTGCTGTGGGCGCTCGTCGGCTGTTTTCTCGGTACCGCCATCGGCGTGCTGCCCGGCATCGGCCCCGCCCTGACGGTGGCGATGCTGCTGCCGCTGACCGCCAAGGTGGAACCCACCGCCGCGCTGATCATGTTCGCGGGCATCTACTACGGCGCGATGTACGGCGGCTCCACCACGTCCATCCTGATGAACACGCCGGGCGAGTCCTCGACGATGGTCACGGCGATGGAAGGCAACCTCATGGCCAAGAACGGCCGCGCGGGCCCGGCGCTGGCCACGGCCGCCATCGGTTCGTTCGTGGCCGGCACGATCGCCACGGTGCTGCTGTCGATGTTCGCGCCCGTGGCGGCGGACGTCGCGCTGCAGTTCGGTCCGGGCGAGTACTTCATGATCATGCTGCTCGCGTTCACGACGGTATCGGCCGTGCTCGGCTCGTCGCTGCTGCGTGGCATGACGAGCCTGTTCCTCGGCCTCGGCATCGGCCTTATCGGCATGGACTCGCTGTCGGGCCAGACGCGCTACTCGATGAACATCCAGGAGCTGTACGACGGCGTGGATATCGTCGTGGTGGCCGTGGGCCTGTTCGCGGTGGGCGAGGCGCTGTTCAACGCGTTCTTCCCGCAGCCCGATGGTTCGTTCAACAAGCTGAGCTCCATCCACATGAACAAGTCCGACTGGCGCCGTTCGGTGCCGGCCTGGCTGCGCGGCACGCTGATCGGATTTCCGTTCGGCCTGATTCCGGCCGGTGGCGCGGAGATTCCGACGTTCCTGTCGTACGCGACCGAGAAGAAGCTGTCGAACCACAAGGAAGAGTTCGGCAAGGTCGGCGCCATCGAAGGCGTGGCGGGTCCGGAGGCAGCCAACAACGCGGCCGTGACGGCCACGCTCGCCCCGCTGCTCACGCTCGGCATTCCGACCTCGAATACCACGGCGATCCTGCTCGCGGCATTCCAGAACTACAACCTGCAGCCCGGTCCGATGCTGTTCCAGACCTCGGGCGATCTCGTGTGGGGCCTGCTCGCGTCGCTGTATATCGGCAACGTGATGCTGCTCGTGCTGAACCTGCCGGCCATCGGCCTGTGGGTGCGCATGCTGCGCGTGCCCACGCCGCTGCTGTACGGCGGCATCCTGATCTTCGCGGGCCTTGGCGCCTATGGCATTCGCCAGTCGTGGTTCGACCTGCTGCTGCTGTTCGTCATCGGCCTGCTCGGCATGGCGATGCGCCGCTTCGACTTCCCCACGGCGCCGGTCATCGTGGGCCTGATCCTCGGACCGATCGCGGAGAAGCAGCTGCGCAACGCGCTGTCGATCGGCCAGGGCGACTGGAGCCTGTTCGTGAAGCAGCCGATCTCGGCGACGATCCTCGCGATGACCGTCGCGGTGGTGGTCATCCCCCGTTTGCTGCGCTGGCACGCCAACCGTTCGTCGGCACGCGCGGAGGCCGACAACGCCGCCTGATACCGGCGGACGGATTCGTTCCCGGAGACTCCGGTATGATGGCGCAAGCCCGGTTCCCGACGAGGAAGCGCCATGACACCGACCGCCGCAACCCGTGGCGTCTTTGACCAGATCGTTTTTGCCGGCGGCGGCAACCGCTGCTGGTGGCAGGCCGGATGGTGGGACGTCGTGGCGCCCGAACTCCGGCTCGCGCCACGCGTGATCGCCGGCATTTCCGCCGGCGCCGCCACCGCGTGCATGGTCTACACGCACGACTCGCACCAGACCATGGCGTACTACCGCCGCGTGCTGGCCGGCAATCGCCGCAATGCCTACTGGGGGAACCTGCTGGGCCGCGAGCGTGTCTTTCCTCATTACGGCATCTATCGCGGCGCACTGCTGTCCCTGCTCGGCGAGGACCGTTTCGCGCGGCTGCGCGATGCGCCCGAGATCCGCATCGGCGTCGCGCATATTCCGCGCTGGAGCGGACCGCGCCTTGCCGTGGCTGCGGGCCTGCTGGCGTACAACCTCGACAAGCACGTCTTCAGGACGCTGCATCCGCGGCTCGGCCGCAAGCTCGGCTTTCATCCCGAATTCGTGCGCGCGCAGGATTGCGCGTCGCCGGAGGCGCTGGCCGATCTGCTGCTGCAGTCGGCCTGCACGCCGCCCTTCACCCCCGTGCTGCGGCGCGAGGGACGCGCGGTGCTCGACGGCGGCCTCGTGGACAACGTACCCGTCGATGCGCTCGATGCCACGCCGGGGAACGTGCTGGTCCTCGTGACGCGCCTGTATCCGCGTCCGCGCCGTTTTGTTGTGGACCACGCGGTCGACCATGCGGTGGATCACCGCACGCAGCGCCGCCTGTATCTGCAGCCCTCGCAACGCGTGCCGATCTCGAGCTGGGACTACACGCGCCCCGATGCGATGGGCGATGCGTATGACCTCGGTCGTCGCGATGGGGAAACTTTTCTGCGCGAATGGCCGTCGATTGTTGAGCAGGAACTGTTGCCGGTGTCGTGACACCGGTGTCGCCATGTTTTTCTGAGCGGCCCGTCGCGCGTGTCCTGGATGACCCGCGCGCCAGAACGGCCGCACGACAAGGGAGATATGCATGCCCAAGCGCCAGTCATCCGCCGCATCGAACGAGGCCGCGGCGGTCGCAGCACCCGTGAAGGAAAAACGCCGCGCGCGCGAGGTCGGCGCCGAGACGCCGATCGAGAACGTCCCCCGCCGCACGCGTGCGCGCCGTCCCGCCAAGCCGCGCGAAGTGGACTTCGTGGTGATCGGCGGCGGTTCCGGCGGCGTGGCCGCGGCACGCCGCGCGGCGGCGCTGGGCGTGCGCACGGTGCTCGTGGAACGCGATGCGATTGGCGGCACCTGCGTGCATCGCGGCTGCGTGCCCAAGAAGATGCTGTCGTATGGCGCGGGCTGGGCGTCGATTCTGGCGACGGGGCTGGCGAACACCGGTGGCAAGGAGGACTGGCGCGATGCCATCGTGCGCGTGAATGCGGAGGTCGCGCGGCTGACCGCGACGTTCTCGCAGCGGCTGCACGAATCGGGCGTGGAGATCCTGCACGGCGATGCCGAACTGTCGGCACCGGGCGAGATCCGCATCGGTAACGAGACCCTTCGCGCGCGCAAGATCCTGCTGTCCACGGGCGCGCACCCCCGTGCGCTCGCGGTGCCCGGCGGCGAGCTCGTCAGCACATCGGACGATATCTTCACGTGGCAGTCGCTGCCCGGATCGCTGGTGGTGATCGGGGGCGGTTATATCGCGGTGGAGCAGGCGTCGATCCTGTCGCGCTACGGCGTGAAGGTGGACCTGCTCGTGCGCGAGGACCGCCTGCTGCAGCGGTTCGATGCGGACATCTCGCGCGCGCTCGCGGAGGCGCTCGCGAACAAGGGCGTGCGCGTGCACCTGAACACCGAAGTCACGCTCGTCTCGCAGGCCAATGGCGCGTACGAGGTTTGCTATACGCAGCAGGGGCGCAAGCAGAGCGTGCGCGCGCAGGCCGTGCTCGCGGCGATCGGCCGCGATCCCAATGTCGAGGGGCTCGGACTCGAAGCCGTTGGCGTGGCGCTCGGCGAGGAACGCGGCATCGTCGTGGACAAGCAGTTCCGCACGTCGGTACGCGGCGTGTATGCGGTCGGCGATTGCACGGAGGGATTGCAGCTGACGCCGGTCGCCGTATCGCAGGCGCGATGGCTGGCTGACCGGCTGTTCGGCAAGCGTGGCGATATGGTGGACTTCGATGTCGTGCCCACGGCGGTATTCAGCGAGCCGGCAATCGGCGCGGTGGGGCTGACGGAGGCGGAGGCGATCGAGGCGGCGGGCAAGCCCGAACGCATCCGCACGGAGATCCGGCGCTTTGTCTCGCTCGAGAATCGCTTCGCGGGCGTGTCGCGGCAATCGGTTTTCAAGCTCGTATTGAACGCGCGCAGCGGCCGTGTGCTGGGCGCGCATCTGATGGACAACGCGGCGCCGGAGATCATCCAGGTGTTTGCGCTGGCGATGCGGCTTGGCGTCAAGGCGTCGCATCTGAAGACGACGCTGCCGCTGCATCCGACCGTGGCGGAGGAGTTGTTCGGCTGACGTTGTTTGGCTGACGTTCGGCAGCGCTTCGCCTGAACGTGGGGGGCATCGCGGGCGCCGATGGCAATGTCGGCAACATGGGCACATCGCGCGTCGCCGATCTGCCCGATAATGCGACCTCCCCCACGCGCTCCTCCATCTCATGCCAGCCAGTGCCAGTGTCGGCGCCAGACGCCTCGACGGGATTACGCTGCTCCTGCTTACCTTCCCGCCGCTGGCCTGGGCCGGCAACGCCATCGTCGGGCGTATCGCGGCAGGAGTGATCCCGCCGATCACGCTGAACATGGTGCGCTGGGCCATTGCGGGATTGTTGCTGGCGCCCTATGCATGGCGCGGCGTGGTCGAGCATCGCGCGATATTGCGCCGGCATGCGGGCGTGCTCACCGCGATGGGCGTGCTGTCCATCGCGAGCTACAACTCGTTCCAGTACCTTGCGCTGACGACATCGACACCGATCAACGTGACGCTGATCGGCGCGTCCACGCCACTGTTCCTGCTTGTGATCGGCGCGACGTTCTTTCGCGAACGCATCAAGCCCTGGCATGTGGCCGGGGCGCTGCTGTGTCTGGTCGGGGTATCGTTCGTGCTGCTGCGCGGGGACCTCGTCCATCTGGCCCAGCTGAACTTCGTGCCCGGCGATCTTTTCATGCTGACCGCCACCATCGCATGGAGCGGCTACACGTGGCTCCTGCGCAAGCACCGCCCGGAGATTCCGCTGCCGACACTGCTCTTCGCGCAGATCGTCATCGGCGTCATCGTGAACATCCCGTTCGCGTGGTGGGAGCTGTCGATGCTGGACCATGAACTCGCCTGGAGCGCCAAGGTGGCGGGCATCCTGCTCTACGTGGCCACGGTGCCGTCGCTGCTTGCCTACTTCGCCTGGGACCGCGCGATCGCGCGCGCGGGGGCGCAACTGCCGGTGTTCTTCATCACGCTGACGCCGATCTTCGCGGCGCTGCTCTCTTCGCTGCTGCTGGGCGATCCACCGCGCTGGTACCACTTCGTCGGCATGGCCACCATCGCGGTGGGGATCTGGTTCGCGCAGCGGCGATAGCTACCCCCCTGCGTTTGCTGTCTTACGCGGTGGCGGCCTCGTACGGCGCGTAATCGATATAGCCCTTCGAACCGCCGCCGTAGAACGTGCTGCGATCCGCGGGCGTCAGTTCCCAGCCGTTCTCGAGACGCGCCACGAGATCCGGATTGCTGATGAAGCTCGCGCCGAACGCCGCGAGGTCGATCACGCCGTCTTCGATCAACTGCTCCGCGCGCTCGCGCGTCATGCCGCCCGCGAGGATCAGCGCGGTCTCGGGCAGCAACGTCTTCAGCTTGCCCAGCAGCGCGCTGAAGCCCGATGCTGCGCCGCCATCGACCGTCGTGGCGCCGACGATAAAGCCTGACTGGTCCATCAGATGCACGTAGGCGAGCTTGCGCGTGCCGATCTCCTTTGCCAGCGCGGTGTACGTGGCATCGATCTCCGGATGCAGCGGCATGTCGAACAGCTGGCCGTATGGCGAGATGCGAATGCCGACGCGCGATGCGCCGATGCGCGCGACCACGGCATCGATGACGGCCAGCGTGAAGCGCAGGCGATTCTCCATCGTATGGGCCGAGAACGCGTCGTCGCGATCGTTGACGAGCGGGTTCAGGAACTGCTCGTGCAGATAGCCGTTGGCACCGTGGATCTCCACACCATCGAAGCCCGCCGCGATGGCGTTCTCGGCGGCCTGCGCGAACTCCTCCACGATGCGATAGATCTCTTCGGTCGCGAGCTGGCGCGGTGCCGGCGGTGCGACGAGATTGGGCTTGCCCTGCTCGTCGTAGCCGAAGGCCTGCGCGCCGACCGGTTGCTTCGAGCTCGGGCTCACGGGCAGCCTGCCGTCCTGCTGGATCGACGGATGCGAGACGCGTCCCACGTGCCAAATCTGCGCGAACATATGGCCGCCGACGGCGTGCACGGAGTTCGTGGTCAGGCGCCAGCCGGCGATCTGCGCGTCGGTAAAGATGCCGGGGTTGAACAGATAGCCCTGCCCTTCGCGGGAGATGGGCGTACCTTCCGACACGATGAGGCCGGCGGTGGCGCGTTGCGTGTAGTAGAGCGCGACGCGTTCGTCGGCGACATCCTCGGGCGCGCGCGAGCGGGTCAGGGGCGCCATCACGACGCGATTGGCGAGCGTCAGGCCGGCGAGGTCGAAGGGCTTGAAGAGGCGGGACATAAGCGTTTCCTTTGCTGCATCGTTGACAGTCTTCGGCGACCGGTTTGTTCACGGGGCCGACTGATTGGAGACCATCATAGGCAGATGCGAAAATCGCTACAATCCAGCGGCTGGACAAATCAATTTTGTCCAAATCGCAACCGAGCGCCGTTTGCGGCACGTAGAGACCCGCCATGAACCTGCAGGCCATCCGCTATTTCCTGATGGTGTCCACGACGGGCAGCTTCCAGGCGACCGCGCGCCACTTTCAGGTGCCCGCGTCGTCGGTATCGCGCTTCGTCGCCGCGCTGGAAAAGGAGCTCGGCCAGCAGCTGCTGTACCGGAACACGCGCGCGGTGCGCCTGACGGAGGCGGGCGAGCAGTACTTCCTGCAGGTGCGCGATGCGGTGGAGCTGCTCGACCAGGCGGCCGAAGGGCTGGTCCATCGCGACGCCGATATCAATGGCCTCGTGCGCATCAACGCGCCGGAAATGCTGGGACGGCTGCATATCGCGGGCATCGTCAATGCGTTGCAGGCACGGTATCCCGATCTTGTCGTCGAGCTCACGCTGACCGACGCGTATATCGATCCGGTACAGGAAGGTGCGGACATCACCATCCGCGTCAGTCCACTGCTCGACTCGGGCCTGATCGGCAAGGTCATCGGCTCGATGCGGCACGTCGTGGCGGCGAGTCCCGCTTATATCGCCGCGCACGGAAAACCCGAGAGCCCGCAGGATCTGCTCGCGCACCGCTGCCTCGTCTACAAGGGGCAACTCGGCGCGCAGAAGTGGTACTTCCGGACGGCGCCCACCGAAGCCTTCCAGACGCTGAACGTCAGCGGTCCACTGCGCAGCAACAACGCCGAAACGCTGCTCGCGGCAGCGGTAGCCGGCCGTGGCATCGTGGTGTTCCCCACGTGGGTCTATCGCACCGACATGTTCAGGCAGGGCGAGCTCGTGGCACTGCTGGAAAACTGGGAGTTCGCGGCCTCGCCCGAGCCGTCCTACATCCAGATGCTCTCGCCAGAAAACCGCCTGCGCTCGCGCAAGGTACGAGAAGTCTCGACGTTCATCGTCGAGGCCATCGGGTCCCCGCCTTATTGGGATGGGCTCTGCGACAGCAAAGCCTCGAATACAGCTTTTGATTTGTAAAACGAAAATACAAATCAGGATTTGTATTTCCGTTTAATCGCGTGACATGCGACGCAGCTTCCAAGAGCCGGAAGAGTGGAAGGGGAAAATGAAAAAGCCCCGTGTCAGCTACATCGATGTCCCAAGTGGAACTTGGGCGTCCGCGACCCCGAGCGCGGCCGCCGCAATTTCGTAGATCGGCGCTGTATCCCCGCATCGCGCAGATCTATCATTTCGCGACGCATGGAACGCCCCCGCCATCGCAATCGATCTTCGCGCTTTCGCGTGCCGCGACCTATCCCACAATACATAGTGTGATGGCACTCCAGTTCGCCACCATCGAAACTTCGTGGCCGCCTCGTGAAAGCCGACCAGCTCTCGTATCTCCAGAAGCCGGAGACGACGGCTCTGAGGCGGTGTTGCGAGTCGCGAACAGCCCGAGGATCCGTCTTGCGCGATGTGTTAAGCAGCAGGTGCCGCAAGACGCGACTGTCTTGCTCCTCACAGCCTGCTTGGTTGAAAGTCAAACTACTATTGGATGGCACACATGAGAAGCGCCGCGACAAAACAGGACAGCGGAAATCGGTTGAATCCGGTCGCATTGGACAAGCAGCTCGCTGCTGAGGGTCCGTTGACTGCGGAGATTGTCATCGCGCTTTGCGGACCGATGGGTACGCCATTGCATGAGGTCGGCCACTCGTTCGAGATGCTACTAAAGGGCACGGATTACAACTACGAGAACGTTACCGTCATTCGACTGAGTGACGAGGTTCGAAGAATTGGCGGTCTGCACGCCGACTGCTCACGGAACGAGCTCATTGAGAAGGAAAACCAGCTCCGAGCCGTACACGGCAATGCGTACCTTGCTCGGGTCGCGATCAGAACTATCGCGTTGGCTCGTGAAAAGCTGAACGCTGGGCATTGTCGGCAGACAGCTATGTTCCATGGATGCGATGCCGATCCCTCCGCACCGATCTTCTCCAGGCGCACCTGTCACATCATCGACTCCATCAAGAACGTCGATGAGCTACGTCTTCTAAGGTCGGTGTACGGCGACATGTTGCACGTGATCGGTGTCTACGCGCCGATCGAGGTCAGGATCGATCGCTTGTCAAAGCGCGCGCATCGTGGCGAACACACGCATCTGCTGATCGATCGGGACTCTGGTGAAGAGGTCGATCACGGGCAGCAGGTCAGTGAGATCTTCCCGCAATCGGACTTCTTTCTTCGTGCCGACTCTGGTACCGATACGCAACTGCAATCAAGTGCAAGGAGGTTTCTGGATTTGATGATGGGCACGAAGATCGCGACACCCACCGCAAACGAGCGCGCCATGTATGCGGCGTACTCGGCCGCACGCAATTCCGCGTGTCTGTCCCGTCAGGTAGGTGCGGCTCTTCTGGACTCGGATGGAGAAGTTTTGTCTGTAGGGTGGAACGACGTACCGAAGCCGTTCGGCGGGCTCTATGAATCAGGCGCCAATGTTTCTGCCGACTACGATCGTCGATGCTGGAATCGCGATGGTGGTCATTGCTGCAACGATGAAGAGAAAGATCTGATTGCCAGCGATCTGGTCTGGCGCATGATAAGAGAGGGAATCGTGAGTGCAGAGAACAGGGAGCGCGCGGTCGAACTGATCCGGCACGGTAGTCAACTCAAAAGCTTGATCGAGTTCTCAAGAGCGGTGCATGCGGAGATGCATGCCCTGTTGAATGCGGGGGCCACAAACGGTGCCAAGATACGTGGGGGCCGGCTGTTTGTTACGACTTACCCTTGTCACTCATGCGCGCGTCATATTGTGGCAGCAGGCATCAGGGAGGTTTGCTTCCTCGAGCCATATCGGAAGAGCCTGGCGACAAAGCTGCATTCCGACGCCATTACAGAGCGCGAGGGAGACGGTAACAAAGTCCGAATTTTTCCTTACGACGGCGTAGCGCCGTCACGATTCCTCAAGTTCTTCTCCGCACGCTCGGAGGGCCGGAAGGATCCGAGAAGCGGAAAGATGCGAATGCACGCGGCCTACCCTGTTACTGCGATTACGTTGGAGGCCATACCGACGCTAGAGTCAGTCGCCATCCGGGGCCTCCGACCGGAAGCAGCGGCGGTTTGTCCCGACATCGCCGGGGGTCGGGACGCGTCGGGTGACGAGATGCAATTCAGGAGTTAGAAATGGGAATCGGCGAGCAGATCCAAATGCCCCTGGACTTGGGGATGCCTCAGGAACGTTCTTTTGATGCGTGCCAGGAAGACGCCAATGTTTTCGACATCGAGCGTCGGAGCGCCGTCGTGCTGCAATTCCCCAGCTCGCGAGTGCATCAGGCCGATCAGATGGAAGAGGCAATGCTGCTTGAGAGAATCCTGCGGCGCTCTGCCGGCTTTGGCGCTTGGTTCTAGAGGGCTATGTGTAGACCGGAGCGGTCGGGGGGCTGCACTGAACAGATTAGAGAGAACCTCGGCCGCGGTTATCGGCAGCATGGCGGTCTAGGGCGGCGATGGGTTGCCAAAGCTAAATGCTTCCATCGCGACCGACGCCCGAGTCGGCCGTGGCCGGCGGCGCAGCGTGCTTGATCACATTCGGCGCGCGGTCGCTTTCCTTACGGCTCATGACAGCTCCATGACGCTGGTATTGGTGACGCCTTCGAGCGGTTCGTGCGCAGTGGTGTCAAGCTCAACGAAATCTGAGCCGCAGCCCCCTTCTGCATTGGAGCAGAACTTCGTTTTGGCCATACCGCTTTGACCGGTCCTTGCGAGACGCTCGTCGTGCGAGGAGACCACGCGAACCCTACCGATTCAACTCATGTCGGGTGCCATCGCTATTGATTCTTTCCCTCGGCGTAGTGACCATTCGCGCATCGAAACTCAATAGAAAATACTATGAATTTCCGCATGCAGAAACACAATTTCCACGTCTTTTGCATTTAAAAATTTCATGTTCCACAATGCGCCGAAATTGTCTTGGTGAGGCGTGGGCATGACGTGCGAAGTCGTGGTGGCGAATCGGATGGGCGTTGCGCTGGCTGCAGATAGCGCCGCAACTTTCGATGATAAGCATATCGCCAGCATGTCGGCAGTTTTGCCGACGCGCTCCTCGATGCGACCAGAGGCGTTTCAGATATTGAAGAACGACTCGGCCGCTCCGCTGCCGACTTCGAACGCCAATGGTCCGAAGAGCTGATTCGCGGCAATCCCGTACCCGATCGGAGGGCTTGGTCTGGATCAAGAGGAAACACCACTTCGATTCCACACTCAATCACCGATTTTTCCATCGACAGTTCGAGGAGCAGACAACATGAGCTTTGGCCACAACCCACATCAACAGGAAAACGCCGGCGAGTTTGGTGTTTCCAACCCTCCGGCAAGACCCAGAACGCCGGCGGAGAAGTACGATGAAATGATGCGTCGACGCGCCTACTTCCGGCAACGGATCGCCGAGTACGATGCTAGTCGCGTGGAGCCTGAAGAGCCGTCTTGCGCGATGTGGTAGGGAGTGAGCAGGTGCCGCAAAACACGATACGGGGCGCGCAAAAACAAAAACGGACGCCGAAGCGTCCGTTTTTTTTCATGCTGGTGGCCTGGGACGGAATCGAACCGCCGACACAAGGATTTTCAATCCTCTGCTCTACCGACTGAGCTACCGGGCCAAAGAAGCGAAACTATATCAGCCGTTTTTGCAGTGGTCAAGCGTTGCGTGCTTCACTGCTCGGTGGGCTCGGGCTTGTTGCGGCCCAGTTCGACGCCGAGCTGCTTGAGCTTGCGGTAGAGGTGGGTACGCTCGAGGCCCGTCTTCTCGGCGACGCGGGTCATGCTGCCGTGTTCGCGCATCAGGTGGTACTCGAAGTAGGCGCGCTCGAACAGGTCACGGGCTTCGCGCAGCGGCATGTCGAACGAGAAATGCATCTCCGCTTCGGGCACGCGCGTCGCGTTGCCGTTGGCCGTGGCATCCACCGGGATTTCGGCGGGCGCCGAGGGCGAGGCGGCATCGGGAGCGGTTGTCGCGGCCGGTGCGGTGCTGGCCGCGGCCGGTGCCGTGCGTGGACGCTCGATGCCGCGCGCGAGGCCCTGCTCCACCGCGGACAGCAGCTTCTGCAGCGCGATCGGCTTCTCGAGGAAATTCAGCGCGCCGATCTTGGTCGCCTCGACGGCGGTATCGATCGTGGCGTGCCCGGACATCATGATCACGGGCATCGTGAGATAGCCCTGCGCCGACCACTCCTTGAGCAGGCTCACGCCATCGGTATCCGGCATCCAGATGTCGAGCAGGACGAGGTCAGGCGTGCTGCCCGCGCGAAACTCGCGTGCCTGCTGCGCGTTCTCAGCCAGTTCGACCACATGGCCTTCGTCGCTCAGGATTTCCGAGAGCAACTCCCGAATACCCATTTCGTCATCGACTACGAGGATGGTTGCCATACTTGCCCTCTTAACCCCACCATGGCGCCGCCATGATGGACGGAACCTGATTGACTATGCCAGTTTAACGAACAGGATCGAGATCTGCGCTCCGACGATCTCGGCGCCATCCATGCGGTTCCGCAACTCGATGCGGGCGCCATGTTCGTCAATGATCTTCTTCACCATCGCAAGCCCGAGGCCAGTGCCCTTGGCTTTGGTGGTCACGTACGGTTCGAACGCGCGACTCAAAATTCGTGGCGCGAAACCCGGTCCGTTGTCCGCGATGGAGAGCTTGACGGCCTGCCGGTCTTCGCCGGCAGAATCTTTGTATTCTACAGTCTCGGTCCGGAGAGTGATACGGGGCGCCGCCCTCCCCGCCGCGACGTTATCCGCGACCGCATCCTGCGCATTCTGCAACAGGTTGTGGATAACCTGGCGCAGTTGTGTCGGATCGCCCTTTATTTCAGGCAATGCCTGACCCAGCGTCGGATGAATCACGGGGTGTTCGTGCACGGCCGGATCGTCGATCCCGTACAGATGCAGCACCTCGGACACGAGCCCATTGAGCTGCAGCAGCTGCACGACCGCCGGCGGCGTCCGCGCATAATCGCGGAAATCGTCGACCATGCGTTTCATTGCCGCTACCTGGTTAACGATCGTCGCGGCCCCGCGCTTTAGGACGTCCGCGTCGGTTTCTGTAAGTTTTGGCGACAATTTCATCTGCAGACGCTCGGCGGACAGCTGAATCGGCGTCAGAGGGTTCTTGATTTCATGGGCCAGCCGGCGCGCCACCTCGCCCCAGGCGATCGAGCGCTGGGCCGAAATCACGTCGGAAATATCGTCGAACACGACCACATAGCCAGGTTCGTCACGGTTGGCCGCGGGCAGCCGCGCGCCACGCACCAACAGGGTGAGCGGCTGTTCCTCGTCGCCCTGCGGCAGTTCGATCTGCTTCTGCCAGTGCTGCGCGCCCCCGAGCACCTCGCTCGTGGTCTGCTCGGAAAACGCCTGCCGCACGATCTCGCCGAATTCCGCGAGGTTCGGAATCTGATCGAAACACTGGCCGAGCACGGTCGCGAACGGCTGCCGGAAAATGCGCTCCGCGCCGGGGTTCGCGGTCAGCAGCACAAAGCGCCGGTCGAACACGAGCACGCCCGCCGTCAGGTTCTGCAGCACGCTCTCGAGGTACGCCTTCGATTGCTCGAGCGCGGCGCGGTTCTGCTCGACCGCGAGCCGCGCATCGGACAACTGGCGCGTCATCTGATTGAACTGCTGCGTGAGCATGCCCAGTTCGTCGCGGCTCTTGAGCTCGCGCTTCGGCGAGAGGTCGCCCTCCGCGACTTCCTTGGTCCCCTGCAGCAGCATCAGCAGCGGCCGCGCGAGCTGCCCGCCGAGCAGCAGCGCGAGCATCACGGCGATGAAGACGGCCAGGAACAGCGTGAGCGTCAGCGTGCCGATATACATCTTGCGCAGGCCCGTGCGGCCCAGCGCCTTCTCCTGGTATTCCTGGTACGCCCGCTGGACCTCGTCCGCATTGCGCGCGAGCGCCGCGGGCACAGGCTGGATGACCTGCAGATAGCGTTCCTCGCGGACCGTGTCGCCGACGAGCCCGAAGCCCGCGGGCGGCGCGTCCTCGGGCCGGCGTTCGACCGACAGCCCGGAGCCCGCCCACTTGTCGCGCGTGGGCCCGAGCGCGATGCGCGGCGGGCGCTGCGCGGCCGCGCCGCTCGCGGTGGCACCCTGCCCGTTCGCGCCGTCCTGCTGCGGCACGGGGGCGACGCCGAGCGGAATGATCACGCGTACCCGATACAGCGGCGTCCCCTCGACATGCCGCGTCCCGCCGCTGGCCGGCTCGGTACCGCCCTCCACCGATGCGTACCCGCCCGCCAGTCGCGCCTGCTCGGCCAGCGCGCCCGACGGCAGATCCGGCACGAGCGAGGCATAGCTGCTCGAGGCTGTGGCCAGCACGCGGCCGCTGCCCGTGAAGATCGCGGCTTCCTGCACGCCGTACTGCTCGCGCAGCCGGTTGAGCTGCAGCGACGTGGCCATGCCGGAGGACCCCGTGAGCTGGTCCGCCATCGAGCGCGCGCGGCTCTGCACGTCGCCGAGCGTGCTGTCGATGGTCGTGCGGCCGAGGTTCAGGCCCGCTTCGAGCGCGGTTTCCACGCGCACGTCGAACCACGACTCGATACTGCGGGAGACGAACTGCAGCGACACGAGGTAGATCAGCACGCCGGGCAGCACGCCCACCACGCCGAAGAACACCGCGAGCTTGGTCATCAGCCGCGTACCGAACTTCCCGCGGCGGTAACGCAGCCACAACGTGAACGCGAGCGCGCCGATCGTCAGGATCAGCAGCACCCCGACCACGAGGTTGATCTTGAACAGCAGCGTGAAATAGCGATCGAAGAACTCGGTGTTGGCCGACGCGCCGGCCAGCAGTCCCACGAGCACGAGCGCGAGGAAGACGATGATGCTCGCCACGATGCGATACAGCACGCGGCGGAACCTGCTATCCCAAAGGCTTCCCTTCATGGCTGGCTCGCGGGCGGCTGAACGAGCTGACTGGGGGACAGCACGGTGGACACGGTCTGCGCGAACGGCGTGCGCGCCTCGTTATTGCTGGCCGCGGGCGCGGAGGCCGAAGACGGCGTCGAAGCCGGCACCGCGGCGGGCGACGATGCCGGGGCCTGCGGGGCGGGCAGCGAAGCGGGTGGCACGGCGGGCACGATCGGCACGTTTGGCGTCGCGGGCGCCACCGGCACGGGCGGCGGCGCATCGAGATTCGTCGGCACGGTGTAGTTGAAGTGCCGCCATTCGGACGACAGGTTCCACTCGCGCGTGTTCACCGCATTGATCTGGAAGGGCTTGGGCAATTGCGAGAGGTCCAGGCGCATGCGCACCTGGGCCTGATAGGTTTCGCCGGGCTTGACGGCATTACGCTCGAACACGCGCCATCCCCGCACATGCTGGATGAACTGCAGCGCGCTCTTGAGCCGCGTGAACGGCAATTGCAGGCCACCGGTGGAGACACGGTACTGTCGCGTGAGCGGCTGGTAGGACAGGCGCACGCTGCGCGTGGTGTTGACGGGCTTGTCGTCGAACCAGTACCAGCGCGGTCGCGTGAGCTGGAACTCGACGACGAAGTACAACGAGATGCCCTTGTGCAGCGCGTCCTCGAGTGCGGGCGGCAGATCGAAGTCGAACGATGCGGCGAGGTCGAAGCCGCCGTCCTGATACTCGATGCGGTTCTCGGTGGTTTCGATCAGCTGCGCATCGCCGCGTCCGGGATGGCAGAGCAATGCCAGCAGCAAAAGCATCGCGACGAGCCACCAGCGCAGGGCCCGCGACCGCAGGATGCGCGGGGCATGCAGGGACGAGGGCATCCCCGCGGAAAGCTCGCGCGCTGCGTCGCCATGGGCACGGAGGACGGACAAGCGCGGCGAGCTCGGCATCGGTCTGGGTCAGGCGCGTTTCTGGAAGCGGGCGTAGTAGAAGCCATCGTGGTCCGATGGCAGGCTTGCCTCGCCGGCAGCCGTCGCGGTATCCACCGCGGTGCCGCCGACCGGTTCAGGCGCCTTCACACCGGGCAGCAGTTGCCCCGGCGCCTGCAATCGTATCGCATCTGGTAGCTGCGCACCAAACCAGCGCGCCTGCTCTTCGCCCTCCGTTGGGAAAATCGAACAGGTTACATAGACGAGAATGCCGCCAGGCTTGAGCAGCGGCCAAAGCTGCGAAACGATGCGACGTTGCTCGTTGACGAGCTTGCCGATATCTGATTCGCGGCGCAGCCAGCGAATATCGGGATGCCGCCGTACGATGCCCGACGCGGAACATGGCACATCCGCGAGGATGCGATCGAACGGCTGACCATCCCACCAGTCCTTCGGACGGCTCGCATCGCCGGTAATCACGTTGGCCTGCTGGCCCAGGCGCGCAAGGTTGTCGTGAATGCGCGCCACGCGCTGCGCGTCGCTCTCCACCGCGGTCAGATCGATATCGGCGAGTTCCAGCAGATGGCCGGTCTTGCCGCCCGGTGCCGCGCACGCATCGAGGACACGCATCCCCGCGCGCATGCCGTCAGGACCTGCGAGCAGTTGCGCGGCCAGTTGCGCGCCGGCGTCCTGCACCGACACGTCGCCCTCGGCAAACCCGGGAATCTGCGACACCGGGAACGCACGCACGAGGCGCACGGCCTGCGGGCCCACCTGCACGCCCGCCAGTCCCGCATTGGCCAGACGCGTCAGATACTCCTTGACGGTGCCGCGCGCGGTGTTCACGCGCAGCGTCATCGGCGGACGCGCATTGACGCCGGCCGCGAGCGACGACCATTGATCCGGGTACGCGTCGCGCAGCATGCGCAGCCACCAGGCCGGCAGGTTCCAGCGCGCCTCGTCTTCCTGCGCGATACGCGCGAGCAGCGGCTTGCGCTCGCGCAGGAAACGGCGCAGCACCGCGTTGACGAGCCCGCGCGCATGCGCGGTCTTGGGTTCGGACGCGGCCGCGCTGACGGCCTGGTCCACCACGGTGAAGTCGCTGTAGCCCCGTCCCGGCTGATCGGCATCGGGCTGCTCGCCGTCGAGCAGCAGCGCGAGCGCGACGGCCAGCAGCGAGTCGACGAGCGCGCCGGGCGGACGCGTCACGAGGTCCGTGACCAGCGCGCGCGTGGCACCGAACTGGCGCATCGTGCGATAGGCGAGATCCTGGATGGCGCCGCGCGTGGCGGCATCGCGCACGCGGTCCAGCCGCAGATGCGCGGCGGCCTCGTCGATGGCCTGCGGCAAGGCGGTGCCCTCGTTGACGCCGCGCACCGCGGCAGCGGCGCCAAGCATCTGGAAGGCGAGTGAATCAGGTTGCAGGCGCATACGATCGAAAACTCAAGAAAAACGGTACCGGGTACGGAAAGCGCGGGCCGGCGGCGGTGAAAAAATGCCCGCCGGCTCCGAAGAAGAACACGGCGGGCAGTTTACCCGTTGGCGTGCATGCGCCGGATTTTACAGCGCAGCGGCCGGCACGCCGCCGAAGGCGGCTCAGGGGGCGCCGGCGGACCCTCAGGAGGGGTACGCGCCCGTCTGCGCCATCTGCATCAGGCGCGCGATGCGTTCCTCGGTGGCCGGGTGCGTCGAGAACAGGTTCGCGATGCCGCCGCCGGCCAGCGGGTTCATGATCATCATCTGCGCGGTGGCCGGATGCTCCTCGGCCGCCTGGAACGGAATGCCCTGCGCGTAGCGATGGATCTTGTCGAGCGCGCTCGCGAGCGCCTGCGGATCGCCGCTGATCTCGGCACCGCCGCGGTCGGCTTCGAACTCGCGCGCGCGGGAGATCGCCATCTGGATCAGCGAGGCCGCCAGCGGCGCGAGGATCGCCACCGCGATACCGGCGATCGGGTTGGTACGGTTGCCGTTCTCGTCGCGGCCGCCAAAGAACATCGCCATGTTGGCGAGCGCGGAGATCGCGCCGGCCATCGTCGCCGCGATGGTGGAGGTCAGGATGTCGCGGTGACGCACGTGCGCGAGCTCGTGCGCCATCACGCCGCGCAGTTCGCGGTCGGACAGCACGCGCAGGATGCCCGTCGTGGCGGCCACCGCGGCGTTCTCGGGATTGCGGCCCGTGGCGAACGCATTGGGGGCGTCCTCGTTGATCAGGTACACGCGCGGCATCGGCAAACCCGCGCGTTGCGCGAGGTCCTGCACCATGCCGTAGAACTGCGGGGCGGTACTCGCATCGACTTCCTGCGCGTTGTACATGCGCAGGACCATCTTGTCCGAGAACCAGTAGGAGAAGAAGTTCATCCCCAGGGCGATCAGCAGCGCGATCATCATGCCGCCGCGTCCGCCGATCATGCCGCCGATGACGATGAACAGCGCCGTGATGGCGGCCATCAGCATGAAGGTCTTGACCCAGTTGAACATGGCAGTGAGCTCCGTGGATATCGGTCAACGCGCCAGGCGCGCGTTCTCTCGTTAGATAGGGTTACCGGCCCGGAAATTCAATGTCCGCGGCAGGGTTTTTCGTGACGCGCTCAGCGCGGCAGCAGGGCCAGCCGCGCGCCCAGGCCGATAAAGGCGGTACCCACCACGCGATCGAGCCAGCACTTGAGGCGCGGCGCCTGGCTGACCCGCCGGGTCAGCGCACCCGCGAGCCACGCGACGAGCGTGTTCCAGACGGTGGTCATGACGATCATGATCGCGCCGAGCACGAGGAACGCCGCCGCCTGGTGCCCGGCCTTCGGGTCCACGAACTGCGGGAAGAACGACAGGAAGAACAGGATGACCTTCGGGTTCAGCACGTTGGTCAGGAAGCCCTGCATGAACAGCGCGCGCAATCCACGCGCCTCCCGCGGGCGGCCCGCGTCTCCCGGCGCGGATACCGCCACGCCAGCCGGGCGGAACGTCGTGGCGATCATGCGCAGGCCGAGCCAGCACAGGTAAGCCGCGCCCGCGTACTGGATGACCGAGAACGCGATCGGCGAGGCCGCCAGCAGCGCGGTGAGCCCGAATGCCGTGGCGAGGGCATGCACGCAGCAGCCCGCGCTGACCCCAAGCGACGACATGACGCCGGCCATCCGGCCCTGCGCGACGCTGCGGCCGACGATATAGGCGGTGTCGGGGCCGGGGGTCACATTGAGCAGGAAGACCGCGCCGACGAAGAGCGGCAGATCCGTGATGCCGAGCATGATGGGGTAGCTGGAGTAACGAAGGAGGCGGAGGACGCGTCCTGACCGCCGCCGATTATGCCTGCGCGGCCGCCTTTGCCGCGATCTCCGCCGGCAGCAGGCAGCGCGTGCCCGGCACCAGTGGCATCGACTGCAGGAACTGCTGGGCCGGCTGCCGGCGCCCGCCCGGCTTCTGTAACTCGGTCACCTGCAGCGCGGTGCCGTCGCCGCAGGCGATGATCACCCCCGTGGCGTCCGCCGACAGCACGGTGCCCGGCGGATGCGGCAGCGGCGAGCCCCCGGCCGCGAGCGCCAGCGCCTGCCAGCACTTGATCACGGTCTCTCCCACCTGCACGGTCGCACCGGGAAACGGATTGAACGCGCGGACCTGCCGGGCGAGCGGCGCGGCCGGCCGCGACAGGTCGAGCGGCGCCTCGTCCTTGCCGATCTTCTCGGCATAGGTGATGCCCGTCTCGGGCTGCGGCGTGGCAACCAGCGCGCGGCCGGCGGCCAGTTCGCGCAGCGCGTCAACGATGAGGCGGCCGCCCATCGCGGCCAGCGCGTCGTGCAGCGAGCCCGTGGTGTCCAGCGGCCCGATGGGCACGCTGTCCCGCGACAGCATCGCGCCCGTGTCGAGCCCTTCGTCCATCTGCATCAGCGTGATGCCGGTTTCCGTATCGCCCGCCTCGATGGCGCGGTGGATCGGCGCGGCGCCGCGCCACCGGGGCAGCAGCGAGCCATGGATGTTCAGGCAGCCATGGCGCGGCAGCGCCAGGACCTCGGCCGGCAGGATCAGCCCGTATGCGGCCACGACCATGACGTCGGGCGCGATGGCCGCGAGCGTGTCCACGGCCGCGCCCGCCTCTTCGGGGTACTTGCCCTGGCGCCGCAGCGAGCGGGGCTGGAGCACAGGTCCGAGATCATGCGCCACGGCGAACTGCTTGACGGGGCTGGCCTGCAGTTGCATGCCGCGCCCGGCGGGGCGATCGGGCTGGGTCAGCACGGCCACCACCGGGAACCCGGCGGCATGGATGGCCTCGAGAGCGACGCGGGCGAATTCAGGCGTCCCGGCGAAGGCAACGCGCAGGGGCTGGGCTTGTGTCATGGCAGCGTTCCGCTAAAAAGCACTCCGGCCGCATGGCGGCCGGTAGTGGATCGACTGTAGGCAGGGACTGCGGGAGGGCGAACGGTCCTCTCACGATAGCAGACCCGGCGCGCGGGCCGGGCGCATCGCGGCGGACTGTTACATCCGCGAACGTCCGCGCTTCTGCAGCTTGGACTTGATGCGGTTGACCTTGAGCGGCGACAGGTACTCGACGAAGACCTTGCCCTTCAGGTGGTCCATCTCGTGCTGTATACATACAGCGAGCAGTTCGTCCGCGTCGAGCTCGAATGTCTCGCCGCGCTCGTTGAGCGCGCGCACGCGCACGCGGTCCGGCCGTTCCACGCGGTCGTAGACCTCGGGCACCGACAGGCAGCCCTCTTCCCACACCTTGCGGTTGTCGCTGGCCCAGACGATCTCCGGATTGATAAAGACCTGGAGCGCGTCGCGCGTCTCGGACAGGTCGATCACGATCACCTGCTCGTGCACGTCCACCTGCGTCGCGGCGAGGCCGATGCCGGGCGCCTCGTACATGGTTTCGGCCATGTCCTTCACGAGCTGGCGGATGCGGTCGTCCACGGCCGCAACAGGCTTTGCAACGATGTGGAGACGGGGATCGGGGTAGGTCAGGATGTCCAGTTTTGCCATGATGCTCGGGCGCAACGCCGGCTGCGTGCAACGAAGCCGTCGCGTTGCGGCGACGGATGTTTACATGCAGAATCGGGGCGCTAGTACAAAAATTCAAGGCGCGCCGCAGCAGGCACGCTCTATCCAGGGTCAATCCGGTCGTCACGCCGACCGGTCAGGAAAATGCGCGATCTTACCAAAGAACAGGCGGCGTTCGGCCGCAGGCTGCACGCGTTCACCTTCGCCATGCTGAGTGTCGCGGGCGTCACTGCCACAGCGAGCATGGCCGCCCAGGCCGCGGAGCAAGTGGTCACACCGACGCAACAGGCCGAAGCCAACCGCACCGCCCAGCAGGGTATCCCCATCTCCGATCTCGCACAGGACGCACCGTCGCAGTACACGGTACGCCGCGGCGACACGCTGTGGGGCATCTCGGGCCGCTTCCTGCGCCAGCCGTGGCGCTGGCCCGAGCTCTGGGGGATGAACAAGCAGCAGATCCGCAATCCGCACCTGATCTACCCGGGCCAGGTCCTGTACCTGGTTCAGCGTGACGGCCGCGCGTTCCTGTCCACCACGCCGCCGGGCGGCGCGGGCAGCGACACGGTGCGCCTGTCTCCGCGCGTGCGTGGCGACGAGGCCGATGGCGGCGCCATCCTGACCATTGCGGCCAAGGACATCGAGCCGTTCCTGATTCGCCCGCTCGTGGTGGATGAAGGGACGCTGGCCACGTCGGCGCGCCTCGTCGCGCTGCCCGAGTCGCGCGTGTATATGGGCCGCGGCGATTCCGCCTATGCGCGGGGCATCAACCCCGAGGACGCGCGGATCGGCAGCGACTGGCAGGCCTTCCGGCCCGTGCAGCCCGTGAAGGATCCGGTCACGCAGAAGGTCATCGGCTATGAGGCCGAGTATCAGGGCAACCTGCGCGTGACGCAGGGCCCGCAAGGCCCCGACGCCGTCACGACGGTCGAGGCCACGGCCGCGCAACAGGAGATCGGCGTCGGCACGCTGATGCTGCCGCAGCCGCCGCGCGAACTCGTGCGCTACGTCCCGCATGCGCCCGATGTCGAGGTCGATGCGCGCGTGGCCAAGGTCTACGGCGGCGTGCAATACGGCGGCGCCAAGCAGGTGGTGGTGCTGAACGCGGGCGGCAATGCGGGCCTCGAGCCGGGCCATGTGGTGGCGCTGTCGCGCGACGGCGGCCAGGTCAAGGACACGACCGAGAACAACCGGCTGATCACGCTGCCCGACGACCGCTATGGCCTCGCCTTCGTGTTCCGCGTGTTTCCGGGCATCTCGTATGCGCTCGTGACCGACGCGTCCAACACGATCATGGTCGGCGACCGCGCGCAGACGCCGCACTGACGCGCCGGCCAGCCGGCATCTCTCATTGCGTGACCATCGCGCGGGCTTGCCCGCGCTCTCCTCTCCCGTACCCTCCGCCCCCACGACCGCTCTCGGCGCCCATCCGGATGCCGGGGTCGCGGCGTGGCTGCGTCTGGTCGCCACGCCGGGGCTCGGTCCCGTCGGTGTGCGGCAGCTGCTGGCCGTCTTCGGCCCGCCCGCGCACGTGCTTGCGCAGGAGGCGGCGCGGCTGGCCGAATACCTGCCGCCCGGCATCGTGCGGGCGCTGCTGGCGCCGCCGGACCGCGCGATGGCCGCGCTGATCGACCGCACGCTCGCCTGGTGCGAGGCGCCCGGGCACCATCTGCTGACGCTGGCGGATGCCGCGTACCCGGCGCGGCTGTTCGATCTCCATGACCCGCCGCCCCTGCTCTATGTGAACGGGCAGCTGGAGGCGCTCGCACGCCCGTCGCTGGCCGTGGTCGGGGCGCGCAAGGCGACGGATCAGGGCCGCCGCGATGCCGAGTCGTTTGCCGCCGCCTTCTCGCGGGCCGGGCAGGCCGTGGTGTCGGGGCTGGCGCTCGGCGTGGATGCCGCCGCGCACGCGGGCGGCCTGAGCGGGCCCGGTGGCACCGTGGCGGTCATCGGTACGGGTGTGGACCTCGTCTATCCGGCCCGGCACCGGCACCTTGCGCACGCGGTGGCGGCGCATGGGGCGATCGTGAGCGAGTTTCCGCTGGGGGTCCGCGCGGTGGGGCATCACTTTCCGCGGCGCAACCGGATCATCGCCGCCCTGTCGCGCGGCGTGCTCGTGATCGAGGCGGCCGAGCGGTCGGGATCGCTGATTACCGCGCGCGTGGCCGCCGAACTCGGGCGGGAGGTGTTCGCGGTACCGGGGTCGATCCATTCGCCGCTCTCGCGCGGCGGCCACCGGTTGATTCGCGATGGCGCGAGGCTCGTGGAGGCGCCACAGGATGTACTCGAGGAGTTCGGGGATCTGGCACCCCCCGCGTCCGGCACCCCCGCCGGCGAGGGCGTGGGCGCGGCGGCGGCGCGTACCCGGTGCAGCGATACGCTCGGCACCGCCCTGGCCTATGATCCTGTCACGCTGGACGACATCTGCCTCCGGAGCGGAATGCGCCCGGATATGGTGACGACCGCACTGCTGGAACTGGAACTGGCAGGGGCCGTCGAGCGTCTACCGGGAAATCTCTATCGGCGATGCGGATGACCGAAGGGATGTTCCGGATCCAGGCGCGAGTTTGCAAAGCCCCGATACAATGTCCTGCATTGTGTGCGCCAACAGGCTCATGTTTACCTCGCCATGACCGTTTACTTCCCCGAGCGGGATGCCGCCGCCCTTCGCCGGGCCCTTCAGGACCGTCCGGACGGACGGCTCGTCGCATGCCTGTGCGCGGCGTGGTGTGGCACCTGCAAGGATTACGAGGCCGGCTTCGCGGCGTTGGCCGCGCGCCACCCGGCCGACTGTTTCGTCTGGATCGACATCGAAACCCATGCGGATTACCTGGGCGAAGACGTCGATATCGAGAATTTCCCGACGCTGCTGGTGCAGCGGGTGGCAGGCGGCGCGCCGGATTTCTACGGCACCGTGCTGCCTCATCTGGAGGTTCTGGAACGCATGCTGGTGCGGGGGGCCAAGATGCCGGCCCCCGCCGAGGACATGCCAGAAGTGCTCGAGTGGCTGCTTGGTGAAGGTGCCGCGCGATAGGGAGCGTGCCCCGACGGGCGTTCGAGGCCGGCCAGCGCTGGCTTGCACCGCCGTCTGAGTCGCGCTTATTATTGGCGCCTCAAAGCCCAGGCACGCCACATATATAGTGTGCAGTGCATTTTCAAGAGGTGCTGGCTTCTCATTCATGAAGCCATGCCCGCAAGGACCGCTCAATGTCAAAAGCTCTCATCATCGCGGAAAAGCCGTCGGTCGCCGCCGATATCGCGCGCGCCCTCGGGGGCTTTACCAAGCACGACGAGTACTTCGAGAGCGACGACTACGTGCTGTCCTCGGCCGTGGGTCACCTGGTCGAGATCGCGGCGCCCGACGAGTATGAAGTCAAGCGCGGCAAGTGGAGCTTCACCAATCTGCCGGTGATTCCGCCCCATTTCGACCTGCGCCCGATCCCCAAGACCGAATCGCGCCTGAAGGTGCTCAACCGCCTGATCAAGCGCAAGGACGTCACCGCGCTGATCAACGCCTGCGATGCGGGGCGCGAAGGGGAACTGATCTTCCGCCTGATCGCGCAGCAGGCCAAGGCGAAGCAGCCGGTGCGCCGGCTGTGGCTGCAGTCGATGACGCCGCAGTCGATCCGCGACGGGTTTGCGAGCCTGCGCGAGGACATCGACATGATGCCGCTCGCCGATGCGGCCCGCTGCCGTTCCGAGGCGGACTGGCTCGTGGGGATCAACGGCACGCGTGCCATGACCGCGTTCAACAGCAAGGGCGGCGGCTTCTTCCTGACCACCGTGGGCCGCGTGCAGACGCCGACCCTGTCGATCGTCGTGGAGCGCGAGGAGAAGATCAAGCACTTCGTGTCGCGCGACTACTGGGAAGTCCACGCGGAATTCATCGCGGCCGCCGGCCTCTACGAAGGCCGCTGGTTCGATCCGAAGTTCAAGAAGAACGAGTTCGACCCCGAGGCGCGCGAGTCGCGGCTCTGGAGCGAGGCCGAGGCCAAGAGCATCGTCGCGGCGTGCCGCGACAAGCCGGGCACCGTGACCGAGGAGTCGCGCCCGTCCACGCAGCAGTCGCCGGCGCTGTTCGACCTGACCACGCTGCAGCGCGAGGCCAACGGGCGCTTCGGCTTCTCGGCCAAGAACACGCTGGGCCTGGCGCAGGCGCTGTACGAAAAGCACAAGGTGCTGACGTACCCGCGTACCGATGCGCGCGCGCTGCCCGAGGACTATATCGATACGGTCAAGCAGACCATGGACATGCTCGCGGACAGTTCGCCGAACTATCTGTCGCATGCCAAGAAGATCATGAAGAACGGCTGGGTCAAGCCGAACAAGAAGATCTTCGACAACAGCAAGATCAGCGATCACTTCGCCATCATCCCGACGCTGCAGGCGCCGAAGAACCTGTCCGAGCCCGAGCAGAAGCTGTACGACCTCGTCGTGCGCCGCTTCCTCGCGGTGTTCTTCCCCGCGGCCGAGTTCCAGGTGACCACGCGTATCACCGAGGTGGCCGGCCATCATTTCAAGACCGAGGGCAAGGTGCTCGTGAACGCGGGCTGGCTCGAGATCTATGGCCGCGAGGCGCAGGGCAGCAAGGACGGCAAGGAAGATTCGAAGGACAGCAAGGACGCGACGCTCGTGCCGGTGGCCAAGGACGAGAAGGTCCGCACCGACAAGGTCGAGTCCGTGGGCCTGGCCACGCGGCCGCCCGCGCGCTACAACGAAGCGACGCTGCTGTCGGCGATGGAAGGCGCGGGCAAGCTCGTCGACGACGACGCGCTGCGCGAAGCCATGGCCGGCAAGGGCCTTGGCACGCCGGCGACACGCGCGGCCATCATCGAAGGCCTGCTGACCGAGAAGTACCTCGTGCGCGAAGGCCGCGAACTGATTCCGACGGCCAAGGCGTTCCAGCTGATGACGCTGCTGCGCGGCCTCGGCGTGCAGGAACTCACGCAGGCCGAGCTGACCGGCGAGTGGGAACACAAGCTGTCGCAGATCGAGCGCGGCCGCCTCAAGCGCGACGAGTTCATGCGCGAGATCGCGCAGATGACGCAGCAGATCGTGAAGCGCGCGAAGGAGTACGACAGCGACACGATTCCGGGCGACTATGCGTCGCTGGACACGCCGTGCCCGCAATGCGGCAGCCAGGTGAAGGAAAACTACCGCCGCTTCGCGTGTACCGCGTGCGATTTCTCGATCAGCAAGATTCCGGGTGGCCGCCAGTTCGAGATCGAGGAGGTCGAGGAACTGCTGCTCAAGAAGGAAATCGGTCCGCTGCAGGGGTTCCGCAGCAAGATGGGCCGGCCGTTCGCGGCCATCCTGAAGCTCGCGAAGGACGACGAAGGCCATTGGAAGATGGAATTCGACTTCGGCCAGAACGATGACGATAACGATGGCGAACCCGTGGACTTCAGCGAGCAGACGCCGGTCGGCACCTGCCCGAAGTGCGGTGGCTCGGTCTACGAGCACGGCATGAAGTACGTGTGCGAGAACGCGGTGGGCAGCGCCAAGACCTGCGACTTCACGAGCGGCAAGATCATCCTGCAGCAGGAAATCTCGCGCGAGCAGATCGGCAAGCTGCTGACCGACGGCCGCACGGATCTGCTGACGGGTTTCAAGTCGTCGCGCACGGGCCGCAACTTCAAGGCGTTCCTCGCCAAGCAGCCGGACGGCAAGATCGGCTTCGAGTTCGAGGCGCGCGAGCCCAAGGCCGGTGCCAAGGGTGCCGCGGCCAAGACGAGTGCCAAGACCGCCGCCGGCAAGGGCGATGCGGACGCACCGGCCGAGCAGGCATCGGCGAAGGCGCCCGTGAAGTCGGCTGCGAAGACGACCACTAAATCGGCGGCCACCAAATCGGCGGCCAAGAAGGCGCCGGCCAAGGCGCCCGCGAAGACTGCCGCCAAAAAGGTGCCCGCGAAGGCCGCCGCGAAGAAGACCAAGGCCACCGCCGAGGTTGACGAGTAATCGTCGCGGGCGGGATAAAAAAACCGGGGCTCGACCCCGGTTTTTTTTCGCCTCGCTTTTTGATACCCGGTCTTTATCGCCCTTCGCCGGCCAGCGCGCTCGCGCGCTTGTGCGCTTCCGCTTCCACCGCGCGCTGCTTGCCTTCCTCGAGCAGGAAATCGATAAACGCGCGCACCTTCGTGGGCAGGAACTTGCGGCTCGGGTAGACCACGCTGATATCGCGCCGCGGCAGTTGGTACTGCGGCAGGATATGGGTCAGCAGGCCAGCCTCGATATTGGGCCGCGCGAGGTACGAGGACAGCATGGCGATGCCCATGTCGGCCAGCGCGGCCTGATGGGCGAGCTCGGCATTGCTGCACAGCAGCCCGGGGCGGATCGGCACGGTCACCTCGCCCTCCGGCCCGGACAGCGTCCACTCGTGCTCCGCGTTGGGCAGGCGCATGGCGATGCAGCGGTGATGCGAGAGGTCGTGCGCGTGGCGCAGCGGCGCGTGTTCGCGCAGATAGCCCGGCGATGCGCAGAGGATTATCTCCGCCGAGATCAGCGGGCGCGCCACCAGATGGGAGCCGAGCCCGAGGTCGGACAGCATCACGGCGACGTCCCTGCCCTCTTCCACGATATCGACGTTCCGATCGGACAGCAGCACGTCGAATACCACATCGGGATACAGGCGCTGGAAGCGCGCGAGCGTATGCGGCAGCAGATGGAGGCCGAACATCACCGGCGTGACGAGCCGCAGCGTGCCCGATAGCGACTGGCTGCGCGCGGTGACGACCGCCTCCGCTTCTTCCACGTCTTCGAGGATCTGGGAGCAGCGCAGCAGATAGGTTTCGCCGGCGTCGGTCAGCGACAGGCTGCGCGTGGTGCGGTTGAGCAGCCGCGTGCCGAGGTGGCTTTCCAGATCGGCCACGTAGCGCGTGACGACGGCATTGGACATCTCCAATTGCTGCGCCGCACGGGCGAAACTGCCAAGTTCGACCACCTTGGCGAACACGCGCATCGATTGAAGCCGATCCATGACACAGTCTCCCGTTTCAACCGTGGACTTTTACACGATCTGCGTGATTTATTGTTGAAATCACAATCAATCATTGTGGATAGGCTTGTTTATGCATATCCGGGAAACGCCTAATATCGGCGCGGTACGGTGTCGCGGTGCAGCATGGGCGACAAGTTCTTATCCACAGGATCCATCATGAAGCGCCTTGCCCTCGTTCCCGCCCTCCTCGCCCTCGTCGCCGCCCTCTTTACCGCCCCCGCGTTTGCCAAGGCCGGCCAGTTCGATGTGTTCACCGATGGCATGAAGGCGAAGTTCGACGTCTTTACGGACGGCGCCTCGCGCTGAACGAGTGCGCAGCGCCGAATGCAAAAAGGCCGTACCCATTGGGTACGGCCTTTTTGCTTGCCACGGGTCCTGACGGATCAGTCGTGACGATGCTTACGATGCTTGCTGCGCTTGTAGTAGCGGCGATCGTCGTCATAGGAGTTGCTGCGCGACACGTTGCCGCCGAGCGCCGCGCCAGCCGCGCCGCCGAGGCCCGCGCCCACGAGGCCGCCGGTGCGGCCGCCCATGGCATTGCCCGCCGCGGTGCCCGCACCGCCGCCAAGCGCGCCGCCGATGATCGCGCCGGTCCGTTCGCGACGGTTCGACGTGATCGCGCCACCCGCGCCACCGCCGACCGCGCCGCCGATCACGGCACCGGTGCTGCCGCCGAGCGCGCCGCCGACCGCCGCGCCGGCTACGCCGCCGAGACCGCCGCCAAGGGCGTTGTTCAGGTCACCGCCTGCGAGGGCCGGCAGTGCGGAAGCCGAAAGGATCAGAGCCAGGCTCAGGCTGCGAACGGTTTGGATAGACATCGTATTTTCCTTGATTGATTGTCTGGAACGGAGTGTAGATAAGGTGCCAAATCGTTGCTGTAACGGGGTGTAAGCCCTGTAACCCTACTCCAGAAACGTTGTTTCCACGCCGCTTTGCGCTTGGATGTCCACACAAAAAAACAACGGCGGCCGTGGCGGGCCGCCGTTTTCCAGGCGCGAGGGCCGTTACAGGCTCAGCAGCATTTGCCCTGTCCGCCGCCGTACCGGGCCTCCTGACGTTCGCGGAAGAACGCCTCGTACGTCATCGGTTCGCGGTCCGGGTGCGTCGCTTCCATGTGGGCCACGTACGTCTGGTAGTCGGGCAGGCCGACCATCAGCCGCAGAGACTGGCCGAGGTAGCGGCCCATGGTGCCGAGTTGCTCGAGCATGATGGCCCTCCGCTCAGGACTGCGACGAGGCTGCCGCGGGCAGCGGTTCGAACGGCGTTTCGCGATCGGTCGGACGCGCGGCCTGGCGGGCCTGCATCGCCGTCTTGAAGCCGTACGCGACGATCGACAGCACCACGAAGATGAACAGCGCGCAGAGGCCGGCGTCCAGGTAGTCGTTGAAGACGATGCGGTGCATCTGCTCCATCGACTTGGCCGGCGCGAGCACCTTGCCCTGCTCGATCGCTTCGCTGAACTTTGCCGCGTGGGTCAGGAAGCTGACCTTCGGATCGGCATGGAACAGCTTCTGCCAGCCGGCGGTCAGCGTGCAGACGAGCAGCCAGACGGTCGGCACCAGCGTGACCCACGCGTACTGGCCGCGCTTCATCTTGACCAGCACGCACGTGCCGAGCACCAGCGCCACGGCGGCCAGCATCTGGTTCGAGATGCCGAACAGCGGCCACAGCGTGTTGATGCCGCCGAGCGGATCGACCACGCCCTGATACAGGAAGTAGCCCCAGGCCGCCACCGTCAGCGCCGTGGCGATCAGGTTGGCCGGCAGCGATTCCGTGCGCTTGAGCGACGGCACGAAGCTGCCGAGCAGATCCTGCAGCATGAAGCGGCCGGCGCGCGTGCCCGCATCGACGGCGGTGAGGATGAACAGCGCTTCGAACAGGATCGCGAAGTGATACCAGAACGCCATCATCGCCTGGCCACCGACCACCTGATGCAGGATGTGGGCGATGCCGACGGCCAGCGTCGGCGCACCGCCGGCGCGCGAGATGATGGTGTGTTCGCCGACGTCCTTGGCGGTCTGTACCAGCACGTCGGGCGTGATCACGAAGCCCCAGGTGGATACGGCCTGCGCCACCGCTTCCGGCGTGGTGCCGATGACGGCCGCCGGGCTGTTCATCGCGAAGTAGATGCCCGGCTCGATCACCGAGGCGGCGACGAGCGCCATGATCGCGACGAACGACTCGGCCAGCATCGCGCCGTAGCCGATGAAGCGTGCGTGCGATTCGTTCTCGAGCAGCTTGGGCGTGGTGCCCGACGAGATCAGTGCATGGAAGCCGGAGACGGCGCCGCACGCGATGGTGATGAACAGGAACGGGAACAGGTTGCCCGACCACACCGGACCGTTGCCCTGCGCGAACTGCGTGAACGCGGGCATCTTGAGTTCGGGCGCGACGATCACGATGCCGATGGCCAGCGCGATGATCGTGCCGATCTTCAGGAACGTGGACAGGTAATCGCGCGGCGCGAGCAGCAGCCACACGGGCAGCACGGCGGCGATGAAGCCGTAGATGATCAGCATCCACGTGAGCGCCTTGCCGTCGTACGTGAACAGCGGCGCGAGCGTGGCGCTTTCATGCACGTACTGGCCGCCGATGATGGCGAGCATCAGCAGCACGAAGCCGATGACCGACACTTCGCCGATGCGGCCCGGACGCAGGTAGCGCGTGTAGATGCCCATGAACAGCGCGATGGGAATCGTCACGGCCACGGTGAACGTGCCCCACGGCGAGCCGGCCAGTGCCTTCACGACGATCAGGGCCAGCACCGCGAGGATGATGATCATGATCATGAAGCAGCCGAACAGCGCGATCAGGCCGGGCACGGTGCCCATCTCCGACTTCACGAGGTCGCCCAGCGAGCGGCCGTCGCGGCGCGTGGAGATGAACAGGATCATGAAGTCCTGCACCGCGCCGGCGAACACCACGCCCGCGAGAATCCACAGCATGCCGGGCATGTAGCCCATCTGCGCGGCCAGCACGGGACCGACGAGCGGGCCGGCGCCGGCGATCGCGGCAAAGTGGTGGCCGAACAGCACCGCCTTGTTGGTGGGTACGTAGTCGAGGCCGTCGTTATGGCGCCAGGCCGGCGTCATCCGCCTGGGGTCGAGCTGCATCACCTTTTCGGCGATGAAGCGGCTGTAGTAGCGATAGGCGATCAGGTAGATGCAGATCGCGGCCACCACGATCCATAGTGCGCTGACGGCCTCCCCGCGCGACAGCGCGACCGTGGCGAAGGCAAAGGCGCCGATGACGGCGACTGCCAGCCACATGAGGTGTTCCGAGATGCGATTCATGTGTGAAAGGTCTCCTCTTTTTACGGCGTGTAGTATTGATACCCGCCCCTGCCCACACAAGCGCGTAACTACGCAGCGCGCCTGCGTAGTACTACGCAGGCCGACGATGACACGCGGCCTTGCGGGCGTCGGTGTTTACCCCCGGACCCATGAAACTGCGTCAGAAGATCCTCTTGCTCGCCGTTGCGCCCCTCGCGGTGGCGATGCTCGGCATCGCGCTGGCGGTGCGCTATCAGGCCACCGCGCTCGCCCGCCACGAGCGCGCGCTGGTGGAGGCCGCGTACCTCCAGAGCAAGGAAATGGAACTCCGGCATTACGTGGAGCTGGCGCAGAGCACGATCGCGCCGATGTTGCGCTCGGGCCGCAACGACGCGGCCACGCGCCAGGCCGCGATGGAGGCGCTGGCGCGCCTCGACTACGGTCCGGACGGCTACTTCTTCCTCTACGACATGCAGGGCCGCAACCTCATGCATCCGCGCCAGCCAGAGCTCGTGGGGCAGGATCTCTGGCTGATGCGCGACCCCGAGGGCGCGCTGACCATCCAGAGGCTCATCGAGGCCGCGTCGAAGGGCGGCGGTTCCGTGCGATACCTGTGGAAGAAGCCGTCGTCGCAGCAGGTGGCGCCGAAGCTCGGCTACGTGGTGGCCGTACCCGAATGGAACTGGATGGTCGGCACCGGCATCTACCTCGACGACGTCGAGGAGACGTTGCGGCGCCTGGACGCGCGCGCGGCGATCGATATCCGCGACACCATGGCATGGATTGGCGTGATCGCGGCCATCAGCATCCTGCTCGTCGCCGCGAGCGGGCTGGCGCTGAACGTCAGCGAGCATCGCGAGGCCGACGCCAAGCTGCGGCAGCTTGCGCAACGCGTGGTGCAGTCGCAGGAACAGGAACGCGCGCGGCTCTCGCGCGAGCTCCATGACGGCGTGAGCCAGTTACTGGTGTCGGTGAAGCTCGTACTCGAGACCGCGGCCAACCGGCTGCGCCTCGCGCCCGCCGAAAGCGCGTCCGTGGTGCCCGTGCTCGGCATGGCGCTGAACCGCCTCGACACCGTGTTCAACGAAGTGCGCCGCGTCGCGCGCAACCTGCGCCCCGCCCTGCTCGACGATCTGGGCCTGCACGCGGCACTGCAGCATCTGGCGCGCGAGATGCAGGAAGGCAGCGCGCTGCAGGTCGAGGTGACGCAGCACGGCACGCCGCGCGAGCTGCCCGAGGAGCAGGCCACCGCGCTGTTCCGCATCGCGCAGGAAGCGCTGACCAACGTCGAACGCCATGCGCATGCGCGTCGCGTGTTCGTGACGCTCGATTTCGCGGACGATGCCACGCGCCTCACGGTCCGTGACGATGGCGCGGGTTTCGACGTCGCGCGCATGCAGATGGACCCGAACCGCGGCATCGGCCTGCGCAACCTGCGCGAGCGCATGGCCGCGCTCGGCGGGTCGTTCGACATCGCCTCCGGTCTCGCGGGGACGCGCCTCGTGGCGTCGCTGCCGCGCGTCACTCCCGTGGCAGCCGTGACACCCTCCCCAGAATCTTCCGATATCTCGCCGTCATGAATGTGTTTTCGGATGCCGCCGCGCCGGCGCGCGTACTGCTGATCGACGACCACGCGCTCGTGCGCGACGGCATGCGCATGCATCTGACGCTGCAGCCAGGGCTCGAAGTGGTCGGCGAGGCCGACGATGGCGAGGCCGCGCTCGCGTGGCTCGCGCGGGCCGGCGAGGCGAACCTGCCCGAACTCGTGATTACCGATATCGGCATGCGCGGCATGGGCGGGATCGCGCTGGCGGGCGCGCTTCACGATGCGTACCCCGAGCTGGCGGTGCTGATCGTATCGATGCACGACAACCTCGAGTACGTGCGGCAGGCGGTGCGCGCGGGCGCGCGCGGCTACGTGCTCAAGGACGCGCCGGCCGACGAACTGCTCGCGGCAATCCAGGCCGTGCTCGCGGGACGCGTGTTCTACAGCGCGCGTATCGCGCGCGCGATGGCGGAGCAGTCGGGAAGCCCGCTCGACGCGCTGACGCCGCGCGAGCGCGACATCCTCAACGGCATCGGGCGCGGCCTCGCCAACAAGGAAATCGCCGCGAATCTCGGCGTCTCCGTGCGCACGGTCGAGACCCATCGACTGAACCTCAAGCGCAAGCTCGGCATCGAAGGCCGCGCCGGTCTCGTCAAGTATGCAGTGCAGCAATTAGGCACGAGCGGGACCCCCGAACACGAGAGCAGTCAGGTCTGAAGGGTATTCCCTACATTGTTGACGTGATGCGCGCTTCCTAAGATCAATACAACCAAAGGCCAAGGAGATTGCCTCTAATGTCTCCACGCGTCGCAGACATGCGGCGCGCATGCGCCTCGCACCGATTCTTTCCGTTCCATTGTTGACGTTTGCCAGCGGCGTGGGCGCTTTCGCCCGCGCGGCATGGCGACGGCCAGGCATTTCGTGTCGGTCCAAACCAACAGCAGGGGAGACAGTCATGGCAGCAAGGCGCAAAGGCAGCAAGGTCGTTGTCGTGGAGGGAACGGGTACGGGCGCCGCGGCGCCATCGCGCCGCGGATTCCTCGGAGGCGCCGCCGCCGCGGCGACGGGCGTGGCGACGATGGGTTTCCCCGCGATCGTGAAGGCACAGGGACCGGTGAGCATGCGGTGGCAAAGCACCTGGCCCACGAAGGACATCTTCCACGAGTTCGCCGGCGACTTCGTCAAGAAGGTCAACGACATGTCCGGCGGCGAGCTGCGCATCGAGCTGTTGCCGGCCGGTGCCGTGGTCAAGGCGTTCGACCTGATCGACGCGGTGAACAAGGGCACGCTCGACGGCGGCCATGGCGTGATCGCCTACTGGTACGGCAAAAACTCGGCGCTGGCGTTGTGGGGGTCCGGTCCCGCCTGGGGCATGGACGGCAACATGGTGCTCGCGTGGCACAAGTTCGGCGGCGGCAAGGAGCTGCAGGAGGAGATCTACCGCAGCCTGAACCTCGACGTGGTCTCGTTCATGTACGGACCGATGCCGACCCAGCCGCTCGGCTGGTTCAAGAAGCCGATCACGAAGCCCGATGACTTCAAGGGGCTCAAGTTCCGCACGGTGGGCCTGTCGATCGATATCTTCACGGGTCTCGGCGCGGCCGTGAACGCGCTGCCCGGCGCGGAGATCGTGCCGGCGATGGACCGCGGCCTGCTCGATGCGGCCGAGTTCAACAACGCGAGCTCCGATCGCGCGCTCGGCTTCCCCGACGTGTCCAAGGTCTGCATGCTGCGCAGCTTCCACCAGTGCTCGGAGCAGTTCGAGGTGCTGTTCAACAAGAAGCGCTACGACGCACTCTCGCCGAAGCTGCGCGCGGTCATCGCCAATGCCGTCGATGCGAGCTCCGCGGAGATGTCGATGAAGGCGATCGACCGGTACTCGAAAGACTATCAGGCCTTGCAGGAACAGGGGGTGAAGTTCTACGCGACGCCGAACTCGGTGCTGCAGGCGCAGCTGAAGGTCTGGGACGAGATCGTCGCGCGCAAGGAGAAGGAAAACCCGATGTTCAAGAAGGTCAACGACTCGATGAAGGCGTTCGCGCAGCGCAGCACGCGCTGGCAGAACGACACCAACGTCGATTACCGGATGGCCTCGTCGTATTACTTCTCCACGAAGAAGAGCGGCTGACTTTTCCTTCCTGCCCTATCTGGGGAGCGGTCTCGTGCAAACACTGCTGCTGGGTATCGACAAGATCAGTACCCTCGTGGGACAGGCCGCCTCGTGGCTGATCATCGCGCTTACGCTGATGATCAGTTACGAGGTGTTCTCGCGCTACGCGCTGGGGACGCCGCACGCGTGGGTGTTCGACGCGAGCAACATGCTGTACGGCGCGTTGTTCATGCTCGGCGGCGCGTACACGCTGGCCAAGCGCGGGCATGTGCGCGGCGACATCCTGTACGGGTTTCTGTCACCGCGCGCGCAGGCCGCGATCGACCTCGTGCTGTATCTCGTGTTCTTCTTTCCCGGCGTGATCGCGCTCGCCTGGGCGGGCCTCGATTTCTTCGAGGTCTCGCTCGCGCAGAACGAGCACTCGTCGATCGCCGCCGACGGTCCGCCGATCTATCCGTTCAAGGCCGTGATACCGGTGGCGGGCGCGCTGCTGTTGCTGCAGGGCGTGGCCGAGGTCATCCGTTGCGTGCTCTGCCTCATGCATGGCGACTGGCCGCGGCGGGAAGAGGATGTCGAGGAGGTCGATGTCGACAAGCTCAAGCAGATGGTCGGCAAGGAAGAACCGCTGGCCGCCAGGGCGGACCCTACCGTGGAGAGCACCGCGCGATGAGAAAGGAACTGTGGTTCGGTATCACGCTGATGGTGCTGATCGTCGGCGCGGTCGTGTGGTTCATGCCCGCGCCCTCGATGTGGACCAACGGCCATCTCGGCCTGCTGATGCTCGCGCTGATCGTGGTCGCGATCATGCTCGGATTTCCCACCGCGTTCACGCTGATGGGCATGGGCGTGCTGTTCGCCTGGCTCGCGTACCGGCACGCGAACCCCGATATCGCGGTGGAGCAGACCCTCGACCTCATGGTGCAGCGCGCGTACGCGGTGATGACCAACGACGTGCTGATCTCCATTCCGCTGTTCGTGTTCATGGGCTATCTGGTCGAGCGCGCGAACCTGATCGAGAAGCTGTTCCGCAGCCTGCATCTGGCGCTTGCATGGCTGCCGGGCTCGCTCGCGGTGGCCACGCTCATCACGTGCGCGGTGTTCGCCACCGCCACCGGCATCGTCGGCGCGGTGGTGACGCTGATGGGGCTGCTCGCGTTTCCGGCGATGCTGCGCGCGGGCTACAGCACGCAGCTGTCGGCGGGCGCGGTGACGGCCGGCGGCTGCCTCGGCATCCTGATTCCGCCATCGGTGCTGCTGATCGTCTACGGCGCGACGGCCGGGGTCTCGGTCGTGCAGCTCTACGCGGGCGCGTTCTTCCCCGGCCTGATGCTGGCGGGGCTCTATATCCTCTACGCGATCCTCATCGCCAGGATCAAGCCGTCGCTCGCGCCGCCGCTGGCCGCCGAGGACCGTGTGATTCCGCTCACGACGTTCGCCGCCACGCTGCGCGATACCGTGAGCCGTCGCGCGCTGCCCGCGCTGCTCGGCGCGCTCAAGGGCCGCCGCAATGCCGACGTGCCCGTGGGCTACGTGATGCGGCAGCTTGGCGTGGTGCTGATGCCCGCGTTCGCGGTGGCGGTGGCGATGAGCCTGATGTACGCGGCGGTCACCGCGCCGAAGTCCGTCGCGAGCGTCGGCGGTGCCGTGGAAATGGGCGCGGTCGGCGAGAGCGAGACATCGTCGTTCGATTCGCTGCAGGCCCCGCCGGGCGAGAGCGATGCCTCGGCCCTGTCTCCCGCACAGGACGCCGCACCCGCGGTCACGCCGAAGCCCGTCACGCCGCAGGACATGGCGCCGGCCGTGTCCACGCCCGCGGCCGAGGCAGATGCCCCGGCGACGCCGGCACCGATGTGGTTCTGGATCACGCTGGCCGTGGTCGCGCTAGGCCTCGTGGTGTTCTACTGGTACTTCAGTTTCGCGCGGCTCGAGATCTTCAAGCTGCTGCTGTCCTCGTTCTTCCCGCTCGCGGTGATGATCATCGCCGTGCTTGGCTCCATCGTGTTCGGCCTTGCCACGCCGACGGAGGCCGCGGCGGTGGGGTCGCTCGGCGGCGCGCTGCTGGCAGCCGCGTATGGGCAGCTCAACTACAACGTCGTACGCGAGTCGGTGTTCCTCACCGTCAAGACGAGCGCGATGGTGTGCTGGCTGTTCGTGGGGTCGTCGATCTTCTCGGCCGCGTTCGCGCTGCTGGGCGGGCAGGCGCTGGTCGAGGCGTGGGTGCTGTCGATGGACCTGACGCCCGTGCAGTTCATGATCCTCGCGCAGATCATCATCTTTCTGCTGGGCTGGCCGCTCGAATGGACGGAGATCATCATCATCTTCATGCCGATCTTCATCCCGCTGCTCGATAACTTCGGCATCGATCCGCTGTTCTTCGGGCTGCTCGTCGCGCTGAACCTGCAGACCGCGTTCCTCTCGCCGCCGGTGGCGATGGCGGCGTTCTACCTCAAGGGCGTGGCGCCGCCGCACGTGACGCTGAACCAGATCTTTGTCGGCATGCTGCCGTTCATGGGCATCCAGCTGATCGCGCTCGCGCTGCTCTATATTTTTCCGGGCATCGGGTTATGGTTGCCCGAGGTGTTGTACCGGTAGGCGACCGCGCCAATAAAAAACGGCCCCCAGAGGGGCCGTTTCGTTTCCTGCCGTCGCGATGCCTTAACCGAGGCGCTTTTCCAGCGCGGCCTTGGTGTCCACGAGTTCCTGCGGCAGATGGTGCTTCAACTGCGTGAACAGTTCCTCGTGCAGGGCCAGCTCACGCTTCCATGCATCGGCGTCGATCGACGTCACCTGGTCGAACTGGGTCGTGTTGAAGTCCAGGCCGTTCCAGTTCAGGTCGTCGTAGCGCGGCGAGGTGCCGAACACGTGCTCGGCGCCCTGGCCCTTGCCTTCCACGCGGTCGATCATCCACGACAGCACGCGCATGTTCTCGCCGAAGCCCGGCCACACGAAGTTGCCGTCGGCGTCCTTGCGGAACCAGTTCACGCAGTAGAACTTCGGGAGCTTCGCGCTCGAGGCTTCCAGCTTCTTGCCCAGCGCGAGCCAGTGGCCGAAGTAGTCGGCCATGTTGTAGCCGCAGAACGGCAGCATCGCGAACGGGTCGCGGCGCACCACGCCCTGCTGGCCCGCGGCCGCGGCGGTCGTCTCGGAGCCCATGGTCGCGGCCATGTACACGCCTTCGGTCCAGTTGCGCGCTTCGGTCACCAGCGGCACCGTCGTCGAGCGGCGGCCGCCGAAGATGAACGCGTCGATCGCGACGCCGGCCGGGTTGTCCCAGTTCTCGTCGATGGACGGGCACTGCGATGCGGGCGCGGTGAAGCGTGCGTTCGGGTGCGCGGCCTTGGCACCGGTCTCCTTCGCGATGGCCGGCGTCCAGTCCTTGCCCTGCCAGTCGATCAGGTGCGCGGGCGCTTCCTTGGTCATGCCTTCCCACCACACGTCGCCATCGTCGGTCAGCGCGACGTTGGTGAAGATGACGTTCTCCTTGAGGGTCGCCATCGCGTTGTAGTTGGTCTTCTCGCTCGTGCCCGGTGCCACGCCGAAATAGCCGGCTTCCGGGTTGATCGCGTACAGGCGGCCGTCCTGGCCCGGCTTGATCCAGGCGATGTCGTCACCGATCGTGGTGACCTTCCAGCCCTCGAAGCCCTTGGGCGGAATCAGCATCGCGAAGTTGGTCTTGCCGCAGGCCGACGGGAATGCCGCGGCCACGTGGTACTTCTTGCCTTCGGGCGACGTCACGCCGAGGATCAGCATGTGCTCGGCCAGCCAGCCTTCGTCGCGGCCCATCGTGGAGGCGATTCGCAGCGCGAAGCACTTCTTGCCCAGCAGCGCGTTGCCGCCGTAGCCCGAGCCGAACGACCAGATCTCGCGCGTGGTCGGGAAGTGGACGATGTACTTGGTCGGGTTGCACGGCCACGGCACATCCTTCTCGCCGGCGGCGAGCGGCTTGCCCACGGTGTGCACGCACGGCACGAATTCGCCATCGGTGCCCAGCACGTCGTACACGGCCCGGCCCATGCGGGTCATGATGCGCATGTTCACGGCGACGTAAGGCGAGTCCGACAGTTCGACGCCGATATGCGCGATCGGCGAGCCCAGCGGGCCCATCGAGAACGGCACCACGTACAGCGTGCGGCCGCGCATGCAGCCGTCGAACAGGCCATTGAGCGTCTGGCGCATCTCGGCCGGCGCGGTCCAGTTGTTGGTGGGGCCGGCGTCTTCCTGCTTGTCGGTGCAGATGAAGGTACGGTCTTCGACGCGCGCGACGTCCGACGGATCGGACAGCGCGAGGAACGAGTTCTTGCGCTTGGCGGGGTTCAGGCGCTGCATCGTGCCGGCCTCGACCATCAGGTCGCAGAGGCGGTCGTATTCTTCCTGCGAACCGTCGCACCAGTAGATGTTGTCGGGTTTGGTCAGCGCGGCGATCTCAGCGACCCAGGAGATGAGCTTCTGGTGCTTGACCCAGGCCGGGACATTCAGAGCCGGGGTGCCTTGCATTGCGGGGTGGTTCATTGTGGTTACTCCAAAGCGACTAAAGAATTCTGGCAAAGCCACGCCGGTGTTTGGCATGATGCACATCGCCTCAATCGTCACATCCCGTTACAACTCCGGGACGGCGAATTCCCAGCAAAATATCGCGGCGGTCGCTGCGGCTGCGATAAAGTTGCGCTTCGCCCGTCCTCGGGTGCGGCGCGGCTTTGTCCGGCGACAGTCCACACACTTCACAATGGGAGCATGGCTCGACCATCGCGTGTGTAGGTGTTGACAGGAGCGGGCAAGGATACCACTGCTGCACCTCGCTGTTTTTTGCTGCGCAGCATTGCCAAAGACAATATTGTCGATGAGATTGCTGCGCGATCTGGATGCCAACCATACTGTCCGGCGCGCCGCGGCTCTGTTGCCGCGCGCACCAAGCTTCGCTGAAGTCAAAGAGTCACCGATGAAGATTGCCGTTCTCGACGATTACCAGGACGCCGTGCGGAAGCTGCCCTGCTTCGCGCTGCTGGAAGGCCACGACGTCAAGGTCTTCAACAATACCGTGAAGGGCGTGGGCCAGCTGGCCGCGCGCCTGTCCGACGTGGAAGCGCTCGTGCTGATCCGCGAGCGCACGCGTGTCACGCGCCAGCTTCTGGAGAAGCTGCCCAAGCTCAAGATCATCAGCCAGACCGGCCGCGTGGGCGGCCAGGGCGGGCATATCGACCTCGAGGCCTGCACCGACCGCGGTGTGGTGGTGCTCGAAGGCACGGGCTCGCCGGTGGCGCCGGCCGAACTGACGTGGGCGCTGATCATGGCCGCGCAGCGGCGGATTCCGCAGTACGTCGCCAGCCTCAAGCACGGGGCGTGGCAGCAGTCGGGCCTCAAGTCGACGACCATGCCGCCGAACTTCGGCCTCGGCCAGGTCCTGCGCGGGCAGACGCTCGGCATCTGGGGCTACGGCAAGATCGGCAAGCTGCTGGCCGGTTACGGCCGCGCGTTCGGCATGAACGTGCTCGTGTGGGGCCGCGAGGGCTCGCAGCAGTCGGCCCGCGACGACGGCCTCAACGTCGCCGAGTCCGCCGAGCAGCTGTTTGCGGACAGCGACGTGCTGACCCTGCATCTGCGGCTCAACGACGAGACGCGCGGCATCGTGCGTCTGGCGGACCTGCAGCGCATGAAGCCGACCGCGCTGTTCGTCAATACGAGCCGTGCCGAGCTGATCGAGGAGAACGCGCTGGTGGCGGCGCTCAATCGCGGCCGGCCGGGCATGGCGGCCGTCGATGTGTTCGAGTCGGAGCCGATCCTGCAGGGCCATGCGCTGCTGCGCATGGAGAACTGCATCTGCACGCCGCACCTCGGCTACGTCGAGCGCGACAGCTACGAGCTCTACTTCCGCACCGCGTTCCAGAACATTCTGGACGTGCTCGCGGGCAAGCACGACAGCATCGCGAACCCGAAGGCGCTGACACCCGCGCTCTCGCGGTAGGACGCATCCGGGTACGCCCGCGCGTCGGCGCCCGCCGACGCACGGGCGCGTGGGTTCGCCCACATTCAAACGTGCACTTCCGTCGCTACACTGGTCGCATCCTCGATCCGTCGATGTCGTTCCGGAGTGCAACGATGACCGAATCCGCCCGTGTTCTCGCTGTCAGCGTGGGGACCGCCCTGCCGCTGGTCGTGGCCGGGGCCGGTACCGAGGCCATCGTCCGGTCTGCCATCCGCAAGCATCCGCTCAGCACGCAGTTGCGCCCGATCGCCGTGCAGGTCCATAGCCTGGGCCTGGCCGGCGACGAACAGGCCGACCGGACCGCGCACGGTGGTCCCGACCGCGCGGTCTATCTCTATCCGTTCGAACATTACGCGTGGTGGAATGCGCTGCGGCGCGAGGCCCGGGTGCCGGAATCCAATCGGCCGCTCGGCTTCGGCGCGCTCGGCGAGAACCTGACCGTGCAGGGCCTGTTCGAGAGCGAGCTATGGGCCGGCGATGTCCTGGGCATCGGCAGCGCGCTGCTGGAGGTCGCGCTGCCCCGGCTCCCGTCCGCGAAACTCAACGCGGCGATGGGTTACGGCCGCGCGGTGCGCGACATGGTGCAGAGCGGCAATACGGGCGTCTATCTGCGCGTGCTCAAGCCCGGCGAGATTCAGGCCGGCGATGTCATCTCGGTGACCCCGGGGCCACGCAAACTGTCGGTGGAAAACATCAACCACCGACGCAGGGATGGCTGGCGCGTGCTTTTCTGATATGTTTCCCTTTTAATACAAGGGTATCGACGCCCGACCCCGCCGGCCGCCCGTCAAGGGGCGCGGCCGGCATTGGCATGTCTGCCGCTGTAATGCGCTGTAATAAGGCGCGCTAGCCTGAAACGCGCCAGCGCTGTACTTATACAGGCTCGATACAGGGCAGATACGCGGACGAAGCGGCTCCAAGAAGCCGCCGGACGCACGGGGAGCAGCGTTTGACGTTCGCAGTGGAGAAGGGTCCTCACATGAAAACAGACGGGATCGACCGGCCCAAGGGGTTTGTCGATGGCAACTGGAGCGCGGCCGCCGGTACGGGGCGCGGCCGGATTTCGCCGTGGGTTGCCGTAGTCGTGGTACTCGTGGCCGGCGGTGCCGCCTGGTTCGGCTGGAAGATGTGGTACGTCCCGAAGCACGAGGTCAAGGCGCCCGCCGCGATCATGGTGGCGACGGCGGCCGTGCAGCAGGGTGACGTGCCGCTGGAGGTCAACGCCAACGGCAACGTGACCGCGCTGCAGACCGTCGAGGTGCGGCCGCAGATCTCGAGCACGGTCCAGTCCGTGCATATCAAGGAAGGCCAGACCGTCAAGCCGGGCGACCTGCTGTTCTCGCTCGACACGCGCATGGACGAAGCCAATATGGCGCGCGCCCGCGCGCAGCTGTTGCGCGACCAGGCCGATCTTGCCGATGCGCGGCGCACGCTGTCGCGCAGCCAGGAACTGCTCGAGCGCAACTTCATCTCGCGCAGCGCGGTGGACACCGCCCAGGCGAAGGTGGACGGTTTCGAGGCGACGATCCGCGCCGACCAGGCCGCGATCGAAGCCAGCCGCGTGGCCATCAGCTATGGCTCCATCCGCGCCACGATCGGCGGCCGGACCGGCGTCATCAATGTGTTTCCCGGCTCGCTCGTCACGCCGACGGCGACCGCCGTCTCGATGGTCACCGTCGCGCAGATCTCGCCGATCGCCGTCACGTTCACGCTGCCCGAGCGGCAGCTGGCCGCGTTGCGGGAGGCGTTGCGCATCGGTCCCGTCAAGGTGACCGCGCTGCCCAACGACGGCAGCAAGACGCCCGTCGTCGGCCGCATCACGTTCATCGACAACACGGTGGACCCGCAATACGGCAGCATCCGCATCAAGGCGCAGTTCGATAACGAGGAAACGCGGCTCTGGCCGGGCACCTATGCCAACGTCAACGCGGTGGTGCAGACGCTCAAGGGCGCGCTGACGGTACCGCCGCAGGCGGTGGTAACCGGTCCCGACGGCCGCTTCGTGTACACCGTGCAGCCCGACAGCACCGTGGCGCGCGTCCCGGTGAAGGTCATCGCCACGACGGCCGCCGCGGCGGTCATCGAGGGCGTGCAGCCCGGCGCGCGCGTGGTGACGGAAGGCACGCAGAACCTGCGCCCCGGCTCGCGCATTCGCGAAGGCAAGGCCGGAGGGGCATCCGCGCCGGCAGCTGGCAACGGCGGGCACTGACATCATGACGCTGTCCGAGCTCTGTATCCGGCGGCCCGTGATGACGGTGCTGCTGTGCCTGGCCGTCATCGTGACCGGTATCGTGCTGTACCCCACGATTCCGATTGCCGCGCTGCCCAGCTTCAACTCGCCGGTGATCCAGGTCACGGCGACGCTGCCGGGCGCGAGTCCGGAGACCATGGCCGCGTCCGTGGCCATCCAGCTCGAGAAGCAGTTCGCGACGATTCCCGGCGTCACCGTCATCAGCTCGTCGAACACGCTCGGCAACTCGAGCATCACGATCGAGTTCAACAACGACCGCGAGATCGATGCGGCTGCCGTCGACGTGCAGGCCGCGCTGTTCCGCGCGCAGCGCACGCTGCCAATCGAGATGACGCAGCCGCCGTCGTACCGCAAGGTGAATCCGGCGGATGCCCCCGTGATCCTGCTGGCGATCAACTCGCCCGCGATGAGTCTCGCCGAGCTGAATGCGTTCGGCGATAACCTGATCTCGCCGACGCTGGCCACGCTGCCGGGTGTCGCGCAGGTGCAGGTGCTCGGACAGAAGCGTTTTGCGGTGCGTGTGCGCGCGCGGCCCGACGCACTGGCCGCGCGCGGGCTGACGCTTGACGAACTCGCGGTCGCGCTCAATCGTGCCAATACCAACACGCCGGTGGGCACGCTCGACGGCGCGCGCCAGACGCTGACCATCCAGGCCAACCGGCAGCTGTCGAACGCCGATGCGTTCCGCAACATCATCGTCGCGAGCCAGCCGAGCGGCGCGATCGTGCGCCTCTCCGACGTGGCCGAGGTGGAAGACAGCGTCGAGACGATCAAGACCGGCAGCTGGCTCAACAACGAGCGCTCGATCGTGCTGACCGTGCTGCGCCAGCCCGATGCCAACACGGTGGCCGTGGTGGACTCGATCAAGGCGACGCTGCCGCGCCTCGTGCAGCAGATGCCGGGTTCGGTCAACGTGGCCGTGGTCAACGACCGGTCGGTGTCCATCCGCGAGTCGATCCACGACGTGCAGTTCACGCTGGCGCTCACGGTGGCGCTCGTCGTGATGGTGATCTTCCTGTTCCTGCGCCGCGCGGCCGCCACGCTGATCCCGACCGTATCGGTGCCCATCTCGCTGATCGGCACCGTGGCGCTGATGAAGGCGCTCGGCTACAGCCTCGACAACGTGTCGCTGCTGGCCATCACGCTGGCCGTGGGCCTGGTCGTCGACGATGCGATCGTGATGCTCGAGAACATCGTGCGCCATATCGAGGAAGGCGTGCAGCCGCTCAAGGCCGCGCTGATCGGCTCGCGCGAGATGGGTTTCACGATCCTCTCCATCTCGATCTCGCTGGTGGCGGTGTTTATCCCGATCTTCTTCATGCCGGGCGTCATCGGCCTGCTGTTCCACGAGTTCGCGGCGGTGGTGTCGCTGTCGATTCTCGTGTCGGCGCTGGTGTCGCTCACGCTGATCCCGATGCTGTGCGCGCGCTTCCTGTCGGCGGACAACGTGCCGATCGACGAATCGCAGCATGCGTATGGCGATCACAAGGGTGCCGCCGTCGCGCACGCTGCACCCCACCACGCGCCAAAGAAGGCATCGATCGGCCTGCGCTCGACGCAGTGGTTCGAGGATCTGTTCAACTGGACGCTGCGCAAGTATGCGAACGGCCTCGACTGGTGCCTCGCGCACCGGCGCTTCGTGCTCGCGCTCGCGGGCCTGACGTTCGTGCTCACGGCGGTGATGTTCGCGAAGATTCCCAAGGGGTTCTTCCCAGAGGAAGACATCGGCCAGATCCAGGTCAACGCGGAAGGTCCGCAGGACATTTCGTTCGAGGCGATGTCCGAGCGGCTGCGCGACGCGGCCGAGCGCATCCGCGCGAATCCCTCGGTCAAGTCGGTGGTGGCCTCGATCGGCGGCGGCAACTCGCCCGCCATCAATACGGGCCGGATGTTCGTGGAGCTGAAGCCGTTGGGCGAACGGCCCAAGATGCCGCAGGTGGTGGAGTCGCTGCGCAAGGACGTGTCGGTCGTGCCCGGCCTCGCCGTGTATTTCTCGCCCGTGCAGAACCTGCGCCTCGGCGGCCGCCAGAGCAAGAGCCGCTACCAGTACACGCTGCAGAGCGTGAAGGCCGGCGAGCTCCAGTCGTATTCGGACCGCCTGATGGCGAAGATGCGCGCGGAGCCGATCTTCCGCGACGTGACCAGCGACTCGCAGCAATCGGGCCTCGAGGCGCAGCTCACGATCGACCGTGACAAGGCTAACGCGCTCGGCGTGCAGATCCAGGACGTGCGCACGGCGTTGTACACGGCGTTCGGCGAGCGGCAGGTATCGACGATCTACACACCGATCGACAACTACTACGTGATCCTGCAGGCCGCGGAAGTCGATCGCACCGACGAGACCGCGTTCTCCAAGCTCTATGTGCGCAGCAAGACGGGCCAGATGGTGCCGATTTCCGCGTTCGCGACCACGGAGCGGCGCGTCGGTCCGATCGCGGTCAATCACCAGGGGCAGCTGCCGTCCGTCACGGTGTCGTTCAACCTCGCGCCCGGCGCGGCGCTGGGCGATGCGTCCAGCAAGATCGATCGCTTCCGCACCGAGATCGAAATGCCGAGTTCGATCTTCACGAGCTGGGGCGGCGACGCGGCGGTGTTCCAGTCGTCGCAGGCCACGCAGATCGTGCTGCTGGTCGCCGCCATCGCGGTCATCTACACGCTGCTCGGCGTGCTGTACGAGAGCTATATCCACCCGCTGACGATTCTGGCCGGCCTGCCCTCGGCGGCCATCGGGGCGCTGCTCACGCTGTTCATCTTCAACGTGGAGCTGTCGCTGATCGCGACCATCGGCGTGCTGATGCTGATCGGTATCGTGAAAAAGAACGCGATCATGATGATCGACTTCGCGCTTGCCGCGCAGCGCGAGCAGGGCATGGCGCCGGCCAAGGCCATCCGGCAGGCGTGCCTGCTGCGTTTCCGCCCGATCATGATGACGACGTTCGCGGCGGTGATGGGTGCCCTGCCCCTCGCGCTCGGCCTGGGCGCCGGTGCGGAACTGCGCCAGCCGCTCGGCCTCGCGGTGGTCGGCGGCCTGCTGTTCTCGCAGGTCATCACGCTGTTCATCACGCCCGTGATCTACCTCGCGCTCGACCGCTTCTCGGGCAGCGGCCCGCTGCAGATCGACGCGGAAGGCAATCTGCGCGCGGAACCGGAAGCGCTCGCGCAGCGGTAGCGGCCTCGGTCATGGCGTTTGGCTTAGAATCCAACGCCATGACACCCACCTCGCTCGAAACCCTTATGTACGAGGTCGGACAGCTGTTCCTGTATCCGACCCTCGCGCTGATCGGCATCCTCTTCGTCCACGCGTTCTGGGCGCTCGGCGACTTTGCCATGCAGGCATGGCTGCGCGCGCGGCATCCGATCGATAGCGGGCGCGGCTATGCGCTCGTCGCCTGGGCGCGCCGGCACGGTGAGGACGACGCCGATGCGCTCGACGTGGCTGCCCACCGGTTGCTGGAGCGCGCGCGCATCGCCACGCGCGTGGCGCCCATGCTCGGACTCGTGGCGACCATGATCCCGATGGGTCCCGCGCTCAAGAGCCTGTCCGGCGGCGATCTCGCCAACGTGGGCGAGAACCTGACCATCGCGTTTTCGGCGGTGATCCTCGCGCTGATCGCGGCCAGCATCACGTTCTGGGTGGTCAACGTGCGCCGTCGCTGGCTGGCCGAGGAGCTGGTCTGGCTCGGCCGCGCGCGGCAGGCCCGGAGCGCGGACGCATGAAGTTCCTCGACGAGAGCGAAGCCGACGATCCGATCCTGTCGGTGGTGAACCTCATCGACGTGTTCCTCGTGGTGATCGCCGCGCTCCTCATCGCCATTGCGCGCAACCCGATGAACCCGTTTACGCACGACGACGTCACCGTCATCACGCGCCCCGGCAAGCCCGATATGGAGATCGTGTCGCGGCAGGGACAGAAGGTCGTGCGCTATCAGGGCACGGGACAGCCGGGCAGTGGCGACGGCGTCAAGGCCGGCGTCGCCTATCGCATGAAGGATGGATCGATCGTGTACGTGCCGGAGACCGACAAACCATGATCATTCGCATAGCGGCGCTGGCCTGCGCGCTCGCGCTGACCGGCTGTGCCAGCCAGTTCTTCAACCAGTCGCCGCAGCCGGAAGCGGTCAGCAAGACTTTCGCCGGCAAATCGTATGTGCTGCTGGGCGAGGTCCACGACAACGCGCAGGGCCAGCAGCAGCGGCTCGACGCGCTGACGCGCGCGGTGCAGGCCGGCTGGCGGCCCGCCATCGCGATGGAGCAGTTCGATCGCGAGCGCCAGGCGGACATCGATCGCGCGCGGCGCGAGCGGCCCGACGACGCCGACTACGTGATAGCGCAGGCGACGGGCGATCGCAACGCATGGCAATGGCCGCTCTACCGCCCCGTGGTGGCGCTGGCCTTGCAGTACGACCTGCCGCTGCTTGCGGCGAACCTCTCGCGTGCCGACGCGAGCCGGATCGTGCGCGGCGGGCTGGGCAGCGTGTTCAGCGCGGGCCAGCAGAAGGCGCTGGGCCTCGACAGGCCGTTGCCGGCCGATCTCGTTTCCGCGCAATCGACGGCGCTCGATGCCGGTCACTGCGGGCTGTTTCCGCGCCAGATGCTGCCGGGCATGCTGAGCGCCCAGGCCGCGCGCGATGCCATGATGGCCGCGACGATGCAGCCCTACGCGGACCGCGGCGTGGTGCTGATCGCGGGCAACGGCCATGTGCGCCGCGATCTCGGCGTGCCGCGCTGGATTGCCGGCGACAAGGGCAAGGTGCTCAGCATCGGCTACCTCGAAGAGAGCAATACGGTGGCGAACGGTTTCGATGCCGTGATCCGCGTGCCCGCGATCGCACGCAAGGATCCCTGCGACGACGCGGTGGTGCGCAGGTAGCCGGCGCGCCCGGGCGTGCTACGCCAGCTTCAGTGCCAGCACCGCGCGCACGCCCCGCCCCTGCGTGGCATCCCTGAGCGTCACGCTGCCGCCGAATCGCGCCGCCATCTCGCGCGAGATGGCGAGGCCAAGACCCGAGCCGGGCTCGGTGTGGCCGACCCGCCGGTAGAACCGCGCGAATACCTTCTCGCGCTCCTCGGGCGGAATCCCCGGTCCGTCGTCCTCCACCACCAGCAGCGCCTCGTCGCCCGCGAGCCGCGCGGAAAGCGTGATGCGGCTGCCGCGCGGCGAATACTGGATGGCGTTGTGCACGAGGTTGGCCAGCGCCTCGCGCAGCAGCGCGCCGTCGGCGCGTACGGGCAGCGAGAGCCCGGCGGGCCGCTCCCAGCCAAAGTCCTGCTGCTTGCCGCGCGCCAGCGGCAGATAGTCGAGTGCGACCTGCTCCGCGACGGCCACCGCATCGATGACATCCACGGCCTCCACCGGCACCGCGCCATCGCGGCGTACGCGCGCGAGCGCCAGCAACTGGTTGGTCAGTCGCGCGGCCTGGCCGAGCTGCGTCTCGATCGCGCCCACGGCTTCGCGCGCGGCCTGTATGTCGCCGTGGTCGCCATGCAGCGTGAGCTGGCGTTGCGCGAACTCGGCCTGTGTCTTGAGGATCGCCAGCGGCGTGCGCAGCTGGTGCGCGGCATCGGCGATGAACTGCGCCTGCGCCTGGCCCATTGCTTCCGAGCGCGCCACGTGCGTGTTCACCGCATCGACGAGCGGACGCACTTCGACCGGTACGTGGTCGAACGCGAGCGGCGTGAGGTCGTCCGGCGAGCGCGCGCGAACCTCGTCGCGTACCCGCGCCAGCGGACGCAGCACGTACGTGATGCCGCCGACGAGGATCAGTGCCGACAGCACGATCAGCACCGTGTCGCGCGCGAGCGCGCTGCGCCACACGCGCGCGATCAGCATCGTGCGCGGCTCCGCGGTTTCCGCCACCTGGATGATCACGCGCAGATGCGCATCGGGCCGGTAGACGGGCCTTGCCATGGCGGCAATCCGCACGGGCTCGTCGCGATAGGTCGCGTCGTAGAAGCGTGTCTCGTTGTTGACGAGCGTACCCGCGGGCAGCGGCAGATCGTCATAGCCGGTGATGGTCTCGACCACGCCCGCGCGCTCGATCGACACGCGGTAGAACACATGCGTCTGCGCGGCGGTCTCGAACATCTCCATCGCGGCATCGGGCAGCGACAGCTGCACGCTTTCGCCGGCCATGCCGATCGCATTGTCGATGGTCCGCACGGACCCGTACAGCGAGCGGTCGTATGCAGTGTTGGCAGCGTCGCGCAGCGTGTCGTACGTGAACCACGAGTCGATCGCGGTAATCGCGATCAGTGCGGGAACCAGCAGCAACAGCAGCTGGCGGCGCAGGCTGCCACGCAGCCAGAGCCGCAACGGCAGCCGCGCGGGGGCGCGCAGGTGGCGTCGCCACATGTCAGGTCTCGGCCTCGGGTTCCAGCAGATAGCCGAAGCCGCGCAGCGTCACGATGGTCACGCCATGCCCGGCGAGCTTCTTGCGCAGGCGGTAGACCAGCACCTCGATCGCGTCGGGGCTCACGTCGGCGTCGAGCGAGAAGACCTTGTCGAGCAGCTGCGCCTTGGTCAGCGGCTGGCCGCTGCGCGCGAGCAGCGCGCCCAGCAGCGTCGATTCGCGTGGCGTCAGCGCGAGCGGCGCGCCGCCGAGCGTGAAGCTGCGCGTCTCGCCATCGAACACGAGCGCGCCGCATTGCAGGCGCGGATGGGCGCGCCCGCGGCTGCGGCGGATGAGCGCGAGAATACGGGCCTCGAGTTCGGCGATGGCGAAGGGTTTGGGCAGGTAGTCGTCCGCGCCGAGGTTCAGGCCGCGCACGCGTTCGTCGAGCGTGTCCTGCGCGGTGAGGATCAGCACGGGCGTGCGGTCGTCGCGCCCGCGCATCGCCTTGAGCACGGCCAGCCCGTCCTTGCCGGGCAGCCGCAGGTCCAGCACCACGGCGTCGTATTCCTCGGCCATCAGCCGGGCTTCGGCCTGCAGGCCGTCCGCCACGTGCTCGATGACGAAGCCGCCCTGCTCGAGCGCGCGCGCGACCCAGCGGGCCAGTTCCACTTCGTCTTCCACCAGCAGGATGCGCATGCGGGACCTCCTCCACCCCCATCGGCCCGGATGCGGGACGCGTCCGGGGGCGCCTATAATAACGCCGCCCCGCTCCGGGTGTCGCCTCTGCCGCCATGCCGCCCAAGCCGCTCTCCGAATCGCGCCCCTCCTGCCCAGCCGCGGACGCCGCCTCGCCCGCCCCGCATCCCGCAAGGCGCCGCCTGCTCGAAGCCGGCGCGGCCGCGGCGGCGCTGGCCGCGATGCCGGCCTTTCCCACGGTCGCGCGCGCACAGGCCGCCGGTTCCCGCACTACCTCGCCCACCGCGCCCGCCGGGTATCCGGCCGAGTACGAAGGCATTGTCTCGCGCGCGCTGCACGAGGGTGCCGTCACGGTGTACGCGTCGACGGACAGCGATATCGTGCGGCCGCTGATCGACGGCTTCGAGGCGCGCTTTCCCGGTGTGCGCGTCAACTACCGCGACCTCAATACGGTCGAGCTCAACGATCGCTTCCTCGCCGAAACGGCGAAGCTCGGCGGCGGCCGCCCGGCGCGCGACGCCGACTACGCGGACGTGCTCTGGAGCACGGCGATGGACCTGCAGATCAAGCTCGTCAACGATGGCTACGCGCAGCGCTACGAATCGCCCGAGCGCGGCGCGCTGCCTGCGTGGGCCGTATGGCGCGACGAGGCCTGGGGCACGACCTTCGAACCCGCGGTCATCGTCTACAACCGCCGGCACTTCACCGATACGCGCATGCCGGGCAGCCGTAGCGGTCTGGCTCAGCTGATGCAGGAGCACGCGCCGCTGTGGCGCGGGCGCGTGGTGACCTACGACATCGAACGCTCGGGCATCGGCTACCTGTTCGCGCAGCAGGACGCGCGCATGGGCAACGAATTCTGGTATCTCGCGCAGGCCCTCGGGCGTGCGGGCGCCAAATTGTCGGTATCGTCGGTGGACATGATCGAGCGCATCGCGCGCGGCGAGTTCGTGCTCGGGTACAACGTGCTGGGGTCGTATGCGCTGTCGCTGATGGAGCGCGGCGCGGAGATCGGCGTGATCGCGCCGCGCGACTATACGCTGGTGATGTCGCGCGTGGCCTTTATCGCGCGCAAGTCGCCGCGGCCCAATGCGGCGCGGTTATGGCTGGACTTCCTGATCTCGCGGGAGGGGCAGGCCCTGCTGGCCCGCTCGACGTCGCAGCTCTATACGATCCGCAGCGACATCACGAGCGGGCAGACACCGGGGGCGCTTGCCGAACGGCTAGGATATACGCTCAAGCCGATCAGCGTCGGGCCGGGCCTGCTGGCCGCGCAGGACGCGCTGCGCAAGCGCGCGTTTCTCGCGCGATGGTCGGAGGCGCTGCGCGGGTAGCCAGGGGTAGCCGCGGGTAACTACTCCGCGAGCGTTTGCTGCCGGGCCTGCGCTTCGCAGAACGTCGCCACCTCGGCGTCGAGCTCGGCTTCCGCCAGCGGCCGCGCGACGTAGCCGTGCCGGAGCGCCGGCGAATGGCGCAGCGTGTCGATGAAGACGTCCGCCATACGCTCGGCCTGGCCCGCCAGATCGAAATCGGTGGGGCAAAACAGCCAGTGCGCGAGCACGCCGCCGATGGCCGCATGGAACGCGTTGACCGCGAAGTCCAGATCGAGGTCGGCCGGCAGCTGGCCGCGCTCGGTCGCGAGCCGCAAGTGCTCGCGGATCTTGGCGATGCCTTCCTGATGCGACTGCCGCTGGCGCTCGAAGATCGCGCCGTTGTCCTGCACCATCTCGCACTTGTGGAACAGGATCTCGAAGATCCGCCGCCACTGCGGGTTCACCACGGTCTGGCGAAACACGAACGCGCAGATATCGCGCACCCCGCCGAGCGGGTCCTCGTGCCGCGCGATCCGCTCGGGATCGCACAACGCTTCCACGGGCAAATGCACGCGATCGACCATCGCCGCGAACACGTCGCTCTTGTTCTTGAAGTGCCAGTAGATGGCGCCGCGGGTGACACCGGCCGCCTCGGCGATATCGGCAAGCGACGGGCGCGCCACGCCGCGCGTGTGGAAAACCGTTTCCGCCGCATCGAGTATCCGGTTGCGCGTCTCGAGTGCTTCTTCCTTGGTGCGTCTGACCATGTCCTTTTCCTATCGCGGAATCACCGCGATTAACGGCCGGCATCGTACCGCGCTTGCCGCAATTGTGCTCGCCAACTGTATGTCGCCCGCGCACCACATTTGGGCATAAGTGCGCCAAAAAGCAACGCGTTGTGTAAAACGCTTAACATACATGCTTGAATGTATATATACTACGCGCTTGTTCGCCGTCCGGCCACCCCCGGTCCCGACGGCTACCCGCCTGACGTCTCCGCTCGCGCTCCCCGCCCCCCCGCACGCCGTTGCTGTCCATGGGGGACGTGTGCCGCAAGCGACCGCAGTCCATATCAGAACCAAAAACGCCAAGATGGGGTGATCGATGAGCAAGACCCGACGTATTCACTATCTCGCCGCCGGAGCAGCGGTCCTGTTGCTCGCCGCCTGCGGCGAGAAAGCGCCGCAGGCAGGCGCGATGCCGCCCGCCGAGGTCGGCGTGGTCACGGTCACCCCGCGCCCCGTCGCCGTGATCAACGAGCTGCCCGGCCGCCTCGAGGGTGTGCGTACCGCCGAGGTGCGCGCCCGCGTGGAAGGCATCGTGCTGTCGCGCAACTACACCGAAGGCGGTGAGGTGAAGGCCGGACAGGTGCTGTTCCGCATCGATCCCGCGCCCTATCAGGCGCAGCTGGCATCGGCAAAGGCGTCGCTCGAGCGCGCCGAGGCCAACGCCGTGTCCGCGCGCCAGAAGGCCGAGCGCTACAAGCCGCTCGTGGCCGCGAACGCCGTGAGCAAGCAGGAGTACGACGAGGCCGTGGCCGCGGCCGGCCAGGCCAATGCCGATATCGCCTCGGCCAAGGCCGCCGTGACCACCGCGCAGATCAATCTCGGCTACACCACGGTCACCGCCCCGATCTCGGGCCGCGTGGGCCGTGCGCTGGTCACCGAGGGCGCGCTGGTCGGCAAGGGCGAGGCCACGAAGCTGACGCTGGTCGAGCAGGTCGATCCGATCTGGGTCACGTTCACGCAGCCCGCGGCCGACGTGGCGCGCCTGCGCCGCCAGATCGAGTCGGGCGAGGTCAAGAGCATGAACGGCGGCGCGCGCGTGCACCTGTTCGTCGAGGGCAGCGATCGCGAGTACGCGCAGACCGGCAAGCTGCTGTTCTCCGACATGACCGTCGATCCGACCACGGGCGCGATCACGCTGCGCGCGGAATTCCCGAACGCGAAGCGCGAGCTGCTCTCGGGCACGTTCGTGCGCGTGAAGGTGGAACAGGGCATCGACGAGAAGGCACTGACCGTGCCGCAACGCGCGCTGATCCGCACGGCACAGGGCGCGAGCGTGATGGTCGTCGGCCAGGACGGCAAGGTTGCCAGCCTGCCGGTGACGGCCACGCAGGCGGTCGGCGACAGCTGGGTGGTATCGGAAGGCCTCAAGGGCGGCGAGCAGGTGATCGTCGAGGGGCTGCAGAAGGTACAGGCGGGCGCGCCGGCCAAGGCCGTGCCGTTCCAGCAGCCCAAGACCGCAGACGCCACCGCGGCAAAGCAGGGCTGACCGTAGCCCTCGCAGACGCCTCTATCGGGACCCAATAAGAAGGGAGCCAGTTCCATGGCCAAGTTTTTCATCGACCGGCCGGTGTTCGCGTGGGTGCTCGCGCTGATCATCGGACTGGGCGGGTTGCTGTCGATCCTGCAGTTGCCGATCGCGCAGTACCCCAATATCGCGCCGCCGATCATCACGGTCACGGCGACGTACCCCGGCGCATCCGCCAAGACGCTCGAGGAATCGGTCACCACGGTGATCGAGCAGGAGCTCAACGGCGCGCCCAACCTGCTGTACTACGAATCGCAGAGCGAGGCCACGGGCCTCTCCACGATCAACATCGCGTTCTCGCCCGGCTCCAACGCCGACCTGAACTCGGTGGAAGTGCAGAACCGCCTCAAGCGCGTGGAAGCGCGCCTGCCGGCGGAGGTGCGCCAGCAAGGCGTGCGCATCGACAAGGCCGGGAACAACTACATGATGTTCATCACGGTCCAGTCGAAGTCGGGCAACTCCGATGCGATCGCGCTCGGCAACTTCGTCTCGGCACAGGTGGTGGACTCGATTCGCCGCGTGCCCGGCGTGGGTGCGGCCGATCTGTTCGGCACCGAATACGCGATGCGCGTGTGGCTCGACCCGGCCAAGCTGACGGGCTACAACCTGACGCCGCTGGACGTCACGGCCGCGGTGTCCGAGCAGAACATCCAGGTCGCCGTCGGCGAACTGGGCGGTACGCCGTCGCCGAAGGGCACCGAGCTCAACGCGACCGTCAACACCGAGAGCCGGCTGACCACGCCCGAGCAGTTCGCGAACATCCTGCTGCGCGTGAACCCCGACGGTTCGTCGGTGCGCATCAAGGACGTCGGCCGCGTGGAACTCGGCGGCGCCGACTACTCGACGCTCGCGCGGACCAACGGCAAGCCCGCTTCGGCCATCGCCATCAAGCTGGCGCCCGCCGCGAACGCGCTGGCCACGGCCAACGCCGTGCGCGCGCGCATGGACGAGCTGGCGAAGTACTTCCCGTCCGACTACGAGTACAGCGTGCCGTACGACACGTCGGCATTCGTGAAGATCTCGATCGAGGAAGTCATCAAGACGCTGCTGGAAGCGGTGCTGCTGGTGTTCCTCGTGATGTACCTGTTCCTGCAGAACATCCGCGCGACGATCATTCCGACGCTCGTGGTGCCGATCGCGCTGCTCGGCACGTTTGGCGCGATGCTCGCGTTCGGATTCTCGATCAACGTGCTGACGATGTTCGGCATGGTGCTTGCGATCGGTATCCTCGTGGACGACGCGATCGTGGTCGTGGAGAACGTCGAGCGCATCATGAGCGAGGAAGGCCTGTCGCCGCGTGAAGCCACGCGCAAGGCGATGGGGCAGATCACGGGCGCCATCGTCGGCATCTCGCTGGTGCTGGTGGCCGTGTTCATCCCGATGGCGTTCTTCTCGGGTTCGGTCGGCAATATCTACCGCCAGTTCTCGCTGTCGCTGGTGTCCTCGATGGCGTTCTCGACGCTGCTCGCGCTGACGCTCACGCCGGCGCTCTGCGCCACGCTGCTGAAGCCGGTGCAGGCGGGCCATCATCACGAGAAGAAAGGCTTCTTCGGCTGGTTCAACCGCACGTTCGCGCGCGCGTCCACCGGCTACCAGGGCGTCGTGGCCCGCGTGATTCGCCGCTCGGGCCGCTACCTCATCATCTACGCGCTTATCGTCGCGGGTGTGGTGCTGCTGTTCCAGCGTCTGCCGTCGTCGTTCCTCCCCGACGAGGACCAGGGCTACATGATCACGGTCGTGCAGCTGCCGCAGGGCGCCACGCAGGACCGCACGATCGGCGTGCTCAAGCAGATCGAGGACTACTACCTGCAGAAGGAGTCGAAGGTCGTCGACCAGATGATCACGGTAGCGGGCTTCTCGTTCTTCGGCCGCGGCCAGAATGGCGGTATCGCGTTCGTGCGCCTCAAGGACTGGAAGGAACGGACCGGTGCCGACGAGACCGCGCAGGCGCTGACGGGTCGCGCATTCGGCGCGCTGTCGTTCATCAAGGACGCGATCATCTTCCCGCTGAATCCGCCGGCGATCTCGGAACTCGGCAACTCGTCGGGCTTCGACTTCCGCCTGCAGGACCGCACGGGCCAGGGGCACGAGAAGCTGATGGCCGCGCGTAACCAGATGCTCGGCATGGCGGCGCAGTCGCCGGTGCTCGCGGGCGTGCGTCCGGAAGGCCAGGAAGACGCGCCGCAGCTGCGTATCGATATCGACCGCGAGAAGGCGCGCGCGCTGGGCGTGTCCGTGGCCGACATCAATGCCACGCTGTCCATCGCGTTCGGCTCGTCGTATGTGAACGACTTCATCTACGAAGGCCGCGTGCGGCGCGTGATCGTGCAGGCGGAAGGCGAGGATCGCAAGCTGCCCGACGACCTGAGCAAGCTGCGCGTGCGCAACGGCAATGGCGACATGGTGGCCTTCGCGGCGTTCTCCACGTCGAAGTGGATCATGGGTTCGCCGCGTCTGGAGCGCTACAACGGCATGCCCGCGGTGAAGATCGCCGGCCAGGCCGCGCCCGGACAGAGCACCGGCGAGGCGATGCGCGTGATGGAGGCGAACTTCGCGAAGCTGCCGCCGGGCTTCGGCTTCGAATGGTCGGGCCAGTCGTACGAAGAACGTCTGGCCGGCGCGCAGGAGCCGATCCTGTACACGCTGTCGCTGATCATCGTGTTCCTGTGCCTGGCCGCGCTGTACGAAAGCTGGTCGATTCCGGTGGCCGTGCTGCTCGTGGTGCCGCTTGGCGTGCTCGGCGCGCTGGTCGGCGTGACGCTGCGCGGCATGCCGAACGACGTGTACTTCAAGGTGGGCCTGATCGCGACGATCGGCCTGTCCGCGAAGAACGCCATTCTGATCGTCGAGTTTGCGAAGGATCTGCAGGCGCAGGGGCGCAGCCTCATCGATGCGACGCTCGAGGCGGTGCATCTGCGGTTCCGCCCGATCCTGATGACGTCGATGGCCTTTATTCTCGGCGTGCTGCCGCTGGCTATCGCCACGGGCGCGGGCTCCGGCAGCCAGCGCGCGATCGGCACGGGCGTGATGGGCGGTATGATCGCGGCGACGCTGCTCGCGATCTTCCTGGTCCCGGTGTTCTTCGTGGTGGTGCGCAAGCGCTTCCCGGGCAGCAAACGTCAGCATGAGATGGAAGCAATGCGGGAACAGTCGCGGCTCGACCCGAAAGAGGAAATCTGACATGACCAAGACCCTGACCACACTTCTGCTGGTGGCCGGCGTGCTCTCGGGTTGCACGCTGGCGCCGCACTACGATCGCCCGGCCGCGCCAGTGGCCGCCACCTTTCCGGCGGCGCCGGAGGGCTATGCGACGGCCGAGGTCAAGACCGGCGAGACGCGCCGCGCGAGCGATATCGGCTGGCGCGAATTCTTCCGCGACCCGCGGCTGCAGGCGCTGATCGCCACGGCGATCGACAACAACCGCGACCTGCGTACCGCCGCGCTGCGCATCGAGGAAGCGCGCGCGCAGTATCAGGTGCAGCGCGCGGACCTGCTGCCGACCGTCAACGGCAATGCGGGATATCAGCGCGGCCAGTTCTCGTCGCTGTCGGTCGTACCCGGTTCGGGCAATGCCCAGACGTTCACGGGCAGCACCTATCAGGTGGGGCTGAGCATCTCGCAGTACGAACTCGACTTCTTCGGCCGTGTGCGCAGCCTGTCCAACGCGGCGCTCGCGCAGTACTTCTCCACCGAGGAGGCGCGCCGCGCGGCGCATATCTCGCTGGTGTCGGAAGTGGCCAAGGCCTATCTGTCGGAGCGCGCGCTGGCCGAGCAGTACGACATCGCGCGCGACACGCTGGCGGCGCGCCAGAGCACGTACGACCTCGCCAGGCGCCGCTTCGATGCGGGCGCCACATCGGCGCTGGACCTGCGCGACAACGAATCGCTGGTGGCGCAGGCGCGGGTCTCCGCGGCGCAGCTCGCGCGTCAGCGCGCGCAGGCGCAGAATGCGCTCGAAGTGCTGGTGGGCAAGCCCATCGCCGGGATCGCGGATCTGCCGGCGCCGATGAAGCTGTCGGACGAACGCATCATCAGCGATATCCCGGAGGGGCTGCCGTCGGATCTGCTCGAACAGCGTCCGGATATCCGGCAGGCGGAGCAGCAGCTGCTGTCGGCCAATGCGAATATCGGCGCGGCGCGCGCGGCGTTCTTCCCGCGCATTACGCTGACCGCGAACGCGGGCACGATCAGCCCGTCGTTCTCGGGGCTGTTCGATGCGGGTACCAAGACGTGGTCGTTCGCGCCGCAGCTGGTGCTGCCGATCTTCGACACGGGCCGCAACCTGTCGAACCTCGATCTGGCCAACGTGCGCAAGAGCATCGAGATCGCGAACTACGAGAAGACGATCCAGGTCGCGTTCAGCGAAGTGGCGGACGCGCTCGTGGCGCGCGGCACGCTCGAGGAGCAGGTCGCGGGGCAGGCGCAGCAGCGCGATGCCGAGGCGGCGCGCTTCGAACTGTCGCGCATGCGGTTCCGGTCGGGTGTGGCCAGCTATCTGGACGAGCTCGATGCGCAGCGGCAGCTGTTCAATGCCGAGCAGGCGCTCGTGCAGGCGCGGCAACTGCGGCTCGTGAACGCGATCGACCTGTATCGCGCGCTGGGCGGCGGACTCAACGAGACCGCCACGCAGTAAGGCCGTCGTGTTCCCTCTCCCCTGCGGGAGAGGGATCTTCCTAGAACTTGTAGGACGCGGCGAGGAAGAAGATCAGCGGTTTCGGATCCATCTTCGTCTTCGACGTGGACAGCGTGGTGCCATCCGATGCCTTGATGGTCATCGTCGACGTCGTCTTGAGCGGAATGTAGGTCACCGCCGCCGTCACCCCCCAATGCTCGTCGAAGTTGTACGTGCCGCCCACATTGAACACGGGCGCCCAGGACGACGACGCATCCGCATGCACGCTGGTCGGCCCCGGAATTCCGGCACCCGCCGCCAGAATCGCCCCCAGGTTGTTGTTGACCGAAGCCGCGAACGCCGGATTGATGCGGATGTCGGTAAAGAAGTTGTACGACACGCCCACGCCGAGGAACGGGCGCAGCCGCGAACCCGGATCCATGAAGTGATACTGCACGATCGCCGCGGGACTCCACTGCCGCGCCCGCGTGATGATCGGGTTCAGCGACGGATCGCCGAGGCTCTGGTGCCCGAGCGCGCCGGCCGGACCCGGCGGAATGAGCTCGCCATGACCGTAGATCTTGAACTCGGGTGGAATGCCGCCCACGCCCGTGACCGCGATATGGTCGGTGAAGAAGTGGCTGAACGTCAGGCCGAGCGTGTTCGCGTTCGACGTCGACAAGCCGCTGCCGGGCGCGGAGAACGTGCTGGGGAGGCCGAGCGGATAGTTGATCGGCACGTCCACGACGTTGGTCGTGAGCGGCGGGCTCACGCCACGCGTCTGGATATAGAACCAGCCGGCGGAGACCACGTTGTCGCCGGCCTTCTGCGCGAGCGCCGGCGCCGCGAACGTGGTGCACAGCGCGAAGCCGGCAGCGACGCGCGCGAGTTGACGCATCCATTGCGGAGACCGCATGCGGAGTTGCAGAGTCATCGACATGTCTCCGGTCATTCGACGAACGCGCCGATGGTGAAGTAAGGCGAGCCGCCGCGCGTCTCGAGGAAGCCGAACACACCGCCCGTGAACATGAACTTGCCGGTCGGGGTGGTGGCGTTGCCGTCCTTGCGCGTGGTGGTGATGACGCCGGCCGTGGTCTGCGAGTAGTCGAGCTTGAGCGCGATGGCGAGCGTGGCGTCGGACGCGCGGAACGGGTCGAGCATCGCCGCGTCCACGCCCACGAGCGCCGTCGTGCGGTACTCGAAGTTGCTGTCTACGCCGATGTATTCGCCGTTGATCGCGCCCTGCGTTGCGGAGACCGCGGGCGCCATCATGCCGATACCGATCTCGTCGTCGGCGCCGATGGGCTGCAGGTTCGTGAACGACGCGTTGGCATACCCCACGCGGATCATCACCGGCACCAGCGCGCCACGAAGCTTGCCCACGATGAGGTACGCGCGCCCCTGCGTGCCGCCGAGCGTCGGCGCGAGCTCGCCTTCGTAGTTGGTGGAGAGCAGCGCGCCGCTCGGATGCACGGCGAACTTGTTGCCCTTCTGGCGGCACGAGCCGCCCGCCTTGTTGTCGCACACCGTGAACGAACCATCGGCCGCAAGCGACATGCGATAGTCCTGCGCGACCCACTGGAAGTTCTTCGACGGTACCTCGTGGAAACCGGACCCGTTGTACGTGCCCGCGACCTTGGTGAGGTCGCTCTCGATCTGCGAGAAGCCGATGAACTGGAAGTACGGGAACGTGGTGTCGGGCACCGCGCCCGCGCCGGCCACACCATTGAACTGGATGCGCGCGCCGGGAATCGTGCCGCCCATCACGCCCTCGCCCAGGAACAGGCGCGCGGGGCGCGCGGGGTCGAGGCTCGCGCCGTTGAGCCGGAATGCGCACTGATTGAGCTTGTCGGTCGGCAGGCCGGTCTCCTGCGTCAGCGTGCCGGACATCACGTTGGAGCCGCTGACGGTGTCCGAGCGTGTCGGTTGCACCGTGCCCGTCGTGCGCGGCACCGAGGAGTCGAGGAACGTCACCGCCCACGTCATCCGCTTCGTGTCGATCTGCACTTTCACGAGCTCGCCCGAGCCCGTGCCGCCGAGGTACGGCGTGGAGTAATCGACCGCGGCGGGACACAGGCGCACCACGGCCGATGCCGGCGCGGCGGATCCCCCGCCGCCGCCTTCACCGCCGCCGCACGCGGCAAGCGCGAGCACGGTACCCGCCGCGAGCATCGCGCGCGGCAGCCATCGCCGCGCCGTGGCGAAAGCGGTTTGCTTCGTTGCGGGGCAGCGCGATGCGACATGCGGCTGCATGGCTTCTCTCTCCATGGCGAGTCTCCTTGTGTGGCGTACGTCCGGGCGCCCGTGCGGGGATTCCCTGCGGGCGCTTCTGTTATGGGCGGTGGTACTCTCGAATGGCGCTCAGCGGCTCGCCACCACGCTCACGCGGAACGTGGGACTGGCGGCATTGCCGTACAGATGCGCGAACACGGGGCCGGTGGTGATCATCTGGCCGGCCTGCCCGCTGTTATCGACGGTGTTGACGAAGCCGGGCGCGTTCTGCGTCAGGTCCATCTGGTAGGCACCGATCGGATGCAGCGACGAATCCTGCGGATCGATCAGCGCCACGATGTTGTTCTGCACGATCGACGACACGTACTTCAGGTCGCTGCCCGAGCCGATATAGCTGCCGTTGAGCACGCTGTTCGTCGTCCTGACGTTCGGGGCGAGCAGCGCAAGGCCGGACTCGTCGTCGATGACGATCTCGAACGTGCTCAGGTCCGCGATCGCGTAGCCGACGCGGATCAGCAGCGGCACGAGCTTGCCTTCGAGCTTGCCGACCACGAGCACGCCCTTGGCCTGGCTGCTCTGATCCGTCGTGACGGACTCCTTCCAGAAGTACGGGTAGTGCTTCGTCTTGTCCTTGTTCGTGCTCTCGAACGCGCCATCGTTCTGCGCGCGGGGCTTCCATGGCTGGCCCGTCGAGAAGCAGTCCGCGCCCGAGGCCGGTGTGCAGGTGCCATCCGCATGGATGGTTTCGGTGGACGTCTTCGTCGCGGCGATGAACTTGTCGCCGGGGAGGATCGACGCGCCCGACGGCACGATGTGATAGCCGATCATGTTGTACGCACCGGCCACCTTGCTGAAGTCCGTCTCGGTCTGCGCGAAGGCCAGGACCGGATAGACGGGAAACGTCTTGGGCGGAATGACGCCGATGCCGAAGATGCCGTCGAACGAGATCGTCGCACCCGGAATGCCGCCGCCGGCCACGCCGTTGCCGACGAAGACGATCGGCGGATTGGCGGGATCGATCAGCGCCTGCGATACGCCATCGGACGCCGAGACGGTCTTGAGCTGGAGCGCGCAGGCATTCTGCGCCGGCGTCGGCAGCGGCTTGTCGGGATGCGTGAACGTGCCTTCGAGCGTCACGCCCGCGCGCGTGGGCTGCACCTCGCCGGTCCGCTTGGGCACCGGCGATTCGATGATCTGGATGCGGTATGTGCCCGCCGTGGTGTCGAACTGCATCTTCACGAATTCGCCGGCACCGGAGCCGCCCGTGTAGACGGTCTTGTAGTCCAGCGAGGCGGGACACAGCGCGGCGACGGGATCGTTCTGCGCGGGGCCGGAGTCGGGGCAGCTGTTGGTCTGTCCGCACTGCTGGCCCGCGGCGGCCGGCGAACTGGTGGGCTCGCCTTCACCGCCGCCGCATGCGGCGAGTGCGAGTGAAAGGCTTACCCCTGTGACAAAAAGGAAGGCGCGTCGACGCGACGGCTGGTGCATGGCTTGTCTCCATTTCTTATGCCGGCGACCCGGTTTCTCCGGATCTTGCTCGGTGGTCGGACTCTGGCCGCTGGGACGCCACAGCGCAATAGAGCGCACGTTCCAAACATGGCCGGTCCGGTCGATACGGGTACTGCATGGCCGTTCGCGGCGTCGTTCAAACCGCGCGACGCGGCGCGCGAGCGCGAATTCAAACGCACGGACTTTCGCGTGCGAACTGCACGGCGGAACCCGATCGGAATCTGAACCTGAGAATCAGAACTTGTATTCGCTGTTGGCCGGATCGAACGCGGAAGCATCGAAGTTCTTCTTCACGGCCTTCTCGAAGACGATCTTCTCCACCATGAAGCCGTCGGCATCCCACGCGGTTTCCACACGCGGAAACGGGTTCCTGAGATCGAACATCAGCTGCACCTTCTTCGCGTAATACTTCGGTGCGCCTTCGGGCAGGTCCCAGGTGAGCGCGACCATGCGCGTGCCGTGTTCGCGCACGATCTCCGCGCGCGTGTATTTCTCGCTGAGGCCGGCGGCACGCAGCGTGCGCGCGTCGCGTTCGAGCGTGGAGACGACGAACTGCAGCCCGAGATCGCGCACGGTGTGATTGGACTGCGCGCGCGCGAGCGAGCCGTCGAGCGCGAGCCAGATCGACGTGAAGCCGAGCATGCCGCCGAGATGGCCGTACATCTCGTCCTTGCGCTTCGTCTCGTCGTAGATGATCTCCTGCCCCGCCTGCACACCATTGGGCAGCCATTTCGCGTAGAGCTGCCGCGGCAGATGGCGATAGCGGACCTGCATGCGCGCGGGCACGTCCTGCCACTGTCCGTTGAGCCGTTCCTGGCGCGTCATCCAGTATTCGTACTCGGGATAGCGGTTGACCTCCGCGCGGGCCCATTGCAGCAGTGCTTCGGGTCGCATGGCATCGAACGTGGCCAGCACCTGCTCGTCGGAGAGCGCCGCCAGTTCGCCGCTGGCGGTCTGCTTCGAAAACAGCGTGGCCTGCTGGGCCGCCGGCAGTTCGTCGTAAGGCGTGGCCGCGCGGGTCAAGGCGGCCGGCGCGGACGCGGACTGCGCGGCGCCCGGCGGCGCCGCCAGCAGGCCGAGCATGCCGCCAGCGAGGGCGAGCAGCGTGAGGGGAATGGAAGAGGATGCGGACGACAGGATCGGGGGGGCCTTCATGGTGTCTCCTCGTTTCTAGTTATGTGCGGCCGGACGGCGCGCGCGCGAACGCGCGCCTCGCTCTCGCGATTCGGGAACAGCGATCGGAACAACGATCGGGAAGGGGTTGGAGGAGAGCGGCCCCGGCCAGGGCCGCCCTCGTACTACGGTGCCGCTACGTCCTGGGACGCGTGCGCATCCAGTCGTCGAGCGGGTTGCTCGGGAAGGGCGCGCAGTGCTCGCGGCGCACGGCCATGCTGGCCGTGGCGGATCGGGAGGTGCCCTCGTTGCGTACCGTGCGCGCGGCGCCGCGGCGCGCGCGATTCACGGCGGCGGCGGTCGCCGCGGCGACCGTGTGGGCTTCGTCCTCGATGGTGGCGGCGAGCGCGGCCATATGCTCCTGCCTGGCGCGTTCGTCCGCATGCTGGTCTTCGCCGATGTCGAAGACGTCCTGCAGCGCGCCGAGCTGATCGGACGACGGCGCGGGCGCCTGGAGGGCGGCCACGACCATCGACGTCAGTTGCGCGAGTACGTGCGCATCGCTCATCTGCTGGCCTTGCGTGAACGTCGGCATCAGGTTGCCGAGTTCATCGCCGGCCAGCACGCCCGCCAGCGCCTTGAGCGCGAAATGCAGGCGCCAGCCCAGTTCCTGGCGTGGGACATCGGGCAGCGCGCGGGCGAACGCTTCGAAGAAGCGGCCGAACACCGGCGCGTAATGGCCGACCAGATAGGACTGGATGAACGGAGAGGTATCGGAATACACGCGGCCGAGCAGCCGCAGGAACGACGGACCGCCGATATCGGGCTCGCGCGCCATCTGGAGCGCGGGCACGAACAGCGCGCCCATCACGTGTTCGCAGCGGATGTCATGGCCTGGCCACCGTGCCTCTACGGCATCGAGTAGCGCAAGCCTGCGCTCGTTGAGCGGATCCAGACGGCGCCCCAGCACCGACTGCATCATCATTTCCTTGCTGCGGAAGTGGTAGTTGACTGCTGCCAGGTTCACGATGGCCCGTGAGGTGACTTGACGCAGGGAAGTCGCCTCGTAGCCGACCTCGATGAACAACTTTTCAGTTGCATCGAGAATGCGGGCCTTCGTGTCTCCTGCCGTGCTTCTGCCGGTCTTCATGGGTGTCTCTCGCAAAAAAAACCTGCTGTGGACCCCTGCAAAAAATATCCACTACCATTTGGCTCCGAGCTCTGACGGCTGACGGTTGCTTGAAACGGTTGTACGAAGCCTATCTATGGCTTCGAGCGTTTCACAAGCCAAATATTCGAAGAGTTGCTCTAATGAGACAAAACGGATTGTCGCCCCGGTCAGGGGTTGTCCGTCCGCGTGGCCCGGTCCGGTCGCCGATTGCCGCAAAGTCCCGTCACGCAAGGGTTTGCGAACGATCGCCGCCATCTGTTGTGTGCCACGCCCTCCTCCGGCTCCGCCCCCCGACAGAGCCCACTCTCTTACCTTGCAGCGCCGCCACGCTCATCACGCCGTGATGTTTCGCCGCAGCTGTGACACATTTTGCAATGTCAGTGCGAATACTGACAACTGCGGATTCGCCCCTATGCTGGTGGGGAAGACAGATCCGTCGAATACCCATAGATTTCGTAGTTCATGATGACGTCCCTGGCTATCCACCACGCCAGCAGTAGGGTCATCGCTCATCCCGCAGCCGCCCATCAGGTGGGCCGAGAACAGCAGCGCGCGAAACGGCCGTAGCGGCAGCGCGCCGATGGCCTTGCGCGCGGCGGGCCAGTTGTCGTGCCAGGCGCCGTCCAGATGTGCCGCGCGGACGCGCCGCGCGCCCGCGGCAAACTGGGCCTCCGCCATGCTCAGGTACGCGCGGCGCACGCCGTCCCATACATAATCGCTGACCGCATAGTCCAGGACCGGACTGCCGTCGTCGGCAATGCGCACGCGTCCCCCTTCGCTCTCCGGCACGAACCCATCGCGCAGCAGCGCCAGCATCGCGTTGGTATGGGGCAAGGCCGCCATCGCCCGGCGCAGCTCGTCGCCGAGCGCGTTGAACACGCCCGCGCTGATGCCCGGAAACATCGGTGGCACTTCGAGCTTGTAACCCATCGGGCCTGTCGCGCCATCGCGCCACTGGAAATGATCCGAGGCGACCGACTGCGGTGCGCCATAGTAAGGATCGATACGCTCGGGCATTTCCGCGATGGTGAGATTGACCGGATGAATAAACGTACGCTTGCCGATGCGCGCATGCGGATCGGGGATGCGTGAGCGCAGCAGCAGCGCGGGCGTATTGATCGCGCCGCCGGCCGCGATCACGTAGCGCGCGTGCACGATGACCGGAACGCCGGTCGCGGTGTAACCGTCGCCGCCCAGTGCCTCCGCCGTCAGGCCGCTTGCATGTTGCCCGACGTGGTCGATCGTGCGGACGCGCACGCGGTGGACGAGCGTGGCGCCATGCGCGAGCGCGGCGGGGATCGTCGAGACCAGCATCGACTGCTTGGCGTTGACCGGACAGCCGAGGCCGCAATAGCCCGAGTTCCAGCAGCCCTTCACGTTGCGCGGAATCACGTGCGATTCCCAGCCGAGCCTGTCGCATCCGCGCTTGAGCACGCTGTTGTTCGCGTTCGGCGCCATCGCCCATGGCGACATGCCGAGCCGGGCCTCCACCTGTTCGAACCATGGCGCCATCTCGCGCTCGCCGTGGCCACTCACATGATGGTGCGCGGCCCAGTGCGCGAGCGTCTGCGGCGGCGTGCGAAAGCTCGACGACCAGTTGACCGTGGTGCTGCCGCCCACGGCCCTGCCCTGCAGGATCGCGATGGATCCGTCGCCGGTCGCGCGCGCGGCCGCTTCCTGATACAGCTCGCGATAGGCGCGTGCCTCGTCCATGTCGCGGAAGCTGTCGGAGGTGTGCAGGCCGCCCTCCTCGAGCAGCAGCACGCGCAGTCCCGCCTGCGCGAGCACCTCCGCGCTGATGCCGCCGCCGGCCCCACTGCCGACGATGGCGACGTCGGTCTCGAAGGTGCGCGGCGACGTGAACGTGGAGGCGTCATGCACGCGCCAGCCGGCCGCGATGCCGGCGCTGTAGAGATCGTCGATGGGCATGGTCGGTTCACGCGTGGAGCGCGCGATAGATGGCGGGGTTGGGTCCCGGATAGCCGCTGGCGGCCCACGTCTCCGGCAGCACGAAGTAGCTGACGCTCGCGAGCTTGACGAGCACGACGCCGCCCGCGTTGAGCGTGGCGAAGCGGCTCGCCCGCCAGCGCGCGAGGAACGCGCGCGCCTGCCCGGGCGTGGTGTGCTCCCAGGGCGTGGCAATGCCCGCCAGCATCCAGCGCAGCGGCCGGCTGGCCAGCAGGTCCAGCAGTTTGCGTAGCTCGCCGCGCGACTGCGATCCCATGGCCGCGATGGTCGCGTCGATATTGCGCACGGCCTTGTCGAGCCGCACGTCGCGCTGCGCGGTATCGAGCGTCGCGAGATCGCTGGCGATCGCGGGCAGCAGCGCGCGGAACATCGCCACGTCGGCGGGTTGGAGGAAATCCAGCCCGGGCAGCGGCGGACTGGCACCCGCGCATCCCGTCAGCGCGGGGAGGATCGCGGCGCAGGCGAGTGCGGCGGTGAAGCCGGCGCCGACCTTGAGCACGTGGCGGCGCGCGGGGTCGCGAGGGGGCATGGCGGTCTCCGTGGATGTTGTCGTTCTCGTATCACCCGCAGCTTTGGGCGATCGGCGTTGCGATTCTGCCGAAGCCGCCCGCGCGCGCCAGCAATCGCTCAGCGGTTTCAAACGCACGGCGGCGGTCCGTACCCAGCGCTGCGATCCCGCCACTAACGCCGTTTAATGTGATGCCAACATCGCTGGAAATCGGCCAAAAATAGAGCAATCCTTCAAACCAGCGCGTTGACCGACGCCGGGGCGGGTGCCTACGATGACATCGATCAATGTAAAGATCGACGCCAGATCGATGCCACCACCATGGAGAGACGCCCCCGATGAATGCCCCACCGAGAAGTGCCTCGGAGACCCGTGCCGACGGGCATTGCGACGTTGCCATCATCGGCAGCGGGTTCGCCGGACTTGGCATGGCCATTCGCCTCCGGCAGTCCGGTGTCGAGGATTTCGCGATCTTCGAGAAGGCCGACTCGCTGGGCGGCACCTGGCGTGACAACCACTACCCCGGCTGCGCGTGCGACGTGCAGTCCCACCTCTATTCGTTCTCGTTCGCGCCGAACCCGGACTGGTCGCGCATGTTCTCGCCGCAGCCAGAGATCCGCGCCTACCTCGAACGCTGCGCGGACCGCTTCGGCCTGCGCCCCCACCTGCGCTTCGGCCACGAACTGCGCCGTGCCAGCTGGGACGAGCATGGGGGCGTCTGGCGGCTCGAGATGGCCAATGGCGCGCGGATCAGCGCGCGCGTGCTGGTCTCGGGCATGGGCGGGCTGAGCCGTCCGTCGATTCCCGATATCCCGGGCCTCGAATCCTTTGCCGGCACCTGTTTCCACTCGCAACAGTGGCGGCACGACTATCCGCTGGCCGGCAAGCGCGTGGCGGTGATCGGCACCGGCGCGAGCGCGATCCAGTTCGTGCCGCAGATCGCGCCGCAGGTCGCGCAACTCGATCTGTACCAGCGCACCCCGCCATGGATCATGCCGAAGCCGGACCGCGCCGTGAGCGCGCGCGAACGCTGGCTGTTCCGCTATCTGCCATTGACGCAGGCGCTGTGGCGCGCGGGGCTGTACTGGGCGCTCGAGGCGCGCGTGCTCGGCTTCGTGATCCATCCGAAGCTGATGAAAGCGGTGGAACGCATCGCGCGCCGGCATCTCGCGCGGCAGGTGCCCGATGCCGCGTTGCGCCGCACGCTGACGCCCGACTACACGATCGGCTGCAAGCGCGTGCTCATCTCCAACGACTACTACCCGACGCTGTCGCGTCCCAACGTCGACGTGGTGACCACGGGCATCGCGCGCGTGGAGCCCGATGCGATCGTCATGCGCGACGGCACGCGGCGGCCCGCGGACTGCATCATCCTCGGCACGGGCTTCCACGCCACCGATCCGCTGCCGCGCGGCGTGATCGTCGGCCGCGACGGGCGCGACCTGCTCGACGCGTGGCGCGATGGCGCGCAGGCGTACCTGGGCACCACGGTCGCGGGCTTTCCGAATCTGTTCCTCGTGGTGGGCCCGAACACGGGCCTCGGCCATAGCTCGATGGTGTTCATGATCGAATCGCAGGTGGCCTACATCCTCGACGCGCTGCGCCATATGGACAAGCGCGGCCTGCATGCGGTGGATGTGCGGCCCGAAGTGCAGCGGACCTTCAATGCGGATATCCAGAACAGGCTCGGCCACGCGGTGTGGTCGGCCGGCGGCTGCGCGAGCTGGTACATCGATCCGCGCAGCGGCCGGAACACCACGCTGTGGCCGGGCTTCACCTTCCAGTTCCGCCGCGCGACGGCCTCGTTCCGGTTGAACGACTACGAGACGTGGCCCCGGCGCGCGCATGCGCCCGATGCGAGGGACATGCAGGACGCGATGCGCGACGCGATGCACGACGCGCAGGACGCCTACAACAACGAACGGAGACCCGCATGAAGGTATTTCGAGACAAGGTGGCGGCCATTACGGGCGCCGCGTCCGGCATGGGCCGCGCGCTTGCGCTGGACCTCGCGCGCGAAGGCTGCCACCTCGCGCTGTCCGACTGCAACGCCCATGCGCTCGCGCAGACCGTCGCGGACGTGGGACGCATCGCGTCGCGTAGCGCGCCGATGCTGCGCGTGACAAGCGCCGTCGTCGATGTCGCGCAACGCGATGCCGTGCATGCGTGGGCCGATGAGACCGCCGACGCGCATGGCTGCGTGAACCTGATCTTCAACAATGCGGGCGTGGCGCTCTCGAGCACCGTCGATGGCATGACGTACGACGATCTCGACTGGATCATCGGCATCAACTTCTGGGGCGTCGTGCATGGCACCAAGGCATTCCTGCCGCATCTGAAGGCGACCGGCGAAGGCCATATCGTCAACACGTCGAGCGTGTTCGGCCTGTTCGCGCAACCGGGCATGGGCGCCTACAACGCGAGCAAGTATGCGGTGCGCGGCTTTACCGAAGCGTTGCGGCAGGAGCTCGACCTGATGAACTGCGGCGTGTCGGCGACGACCGTGCATCCGGGCGGCATCAAGACGAACATCGCGCGCGCGAGCCGCGTGTCGCCGAGCGTGAACGGGCTGCTCGTGCGCGACGCGCAGCAGGGCCGCGACGAGTTCGAGAAGTTCTTCATCACCTCCCCGGAGAAAGCCGCGCGCGTGATTCTCGATGGCGTGCGCGCGAACCGGCGGCGCGTGCTGATCGGACCCGATGCGGTGGCCGCCGATGCGATGGCGCGCCTGCTGCCCGCCGCGTACCAGTCGCTGGTCGTGCGCGAAACCCGGCGCAAGCGCCGCAAGCTGCTGGGCGATGCCGCGCCGGCCCCCGCGCACGACGGAGAGCGCGCGTGAGCGCCGCGCTGCCGCGCGAGGCGGCACTGCAATCGCCACCGGGATGGTTCACGCGCTGGTTCGGCCAGGGCCGCATCGGACTGTTCGGCGTCTCGCAGCAGACGCTCGCCCGACGCTATGCGTTGCCGCAGTCGCGCTGGGCCGCGGTCACGCTGCCGGACTGTGCCGGGGCTCGCCTCCACTACACCGACGAGGGCGTGCCGGACGGCGAACCGCTCGTGCTGATTCACGGCTTCGGGGCATCGCTGCATACGTGGGAAGGCCTGATGCCCGCGCTCCGGCGGCACTATCGCGTGTTGCGCTTCGACCTGCCGCCGTTCGGGCTCAGCGGGCCACTGCGCGACGCGCAGGGACGCATCGTGACGATGGATGTCGATCGGTACCGCGCGGTCATCGACGGCTTTCTTGCCGCGGTGGGTATCGGGCGCGCGACGTTCGTCGGCAGTTCGCTCGGCGGGCTCATCGCATGGGATCTTGCCGTGCGCGCGCCCGCGCGCGTGCAGCGGCTCGTGCTGATCGGCGCGGCGGGGTTCCCGATGAAGCTGCCCATCTGGATCGACCTGTTCCGTCATGCGCCGGTGCGCTGGTCGGCGCCGTGGATGTTGCCCGAGGCGATCGTGCGGGCGGCCACGCGCGATGTGTACGGCGATGCGTCGCGTATCTCGGAAGCGACCTTCCGTCGCTATGTGGACCTGTTCCATGCCGCGGGCGTGCGCGAGGCCGTGGGACGCATGGTGCCGAAGCTCGACTTCGACGCGCTGCCGACCGAGGCGCTGCACACGGTGCGCGCGCCCACGCTCGTGATGTGGGGCGAGCACGACCGGTGGATTCCCCCCGCGCATGCCGATGCCTTCGTCCAGCGCATAGCGGGCGCGCGGCTGCGCCGTTATGCGGGGCTCGGCCATATCCCGATGGAAGAAGATCCGCGGCCCGTCGCGGCCGATCTGTTGTCATTCCTCCAGGAGACGTCATCATGATGCCTGTCCGACGCGACGTGCATCCCCATCTGCCGCCCGATCGCATCTGCGACTGGCACGAGCGGGGGCGCCATGTCACCCACTACATCAACGCGCTGTCGATCTTTTTTCCGGCCGGCGAGCGCTTCTTCATGGACAGCGTGCGCAACTATCGCGACCGCATCACCGACCCCGAGCTCAAGCAGGCCGTGGCGGGCTTTATCGGGCAGGAGGCGATGCACACACGCGAGCACATCCTCTATAACCGGTTGCTCGACGACGCGGGCCTGCCCGCATCGAAGCTCGACAACGCGGTGGCGAAGCTGCTGAACCTGCTGCGCCGGATCCTGCCGAAGTCGTGGCAACTCGCGCATACGATCGCGCTCGAGCACTACACCGCGATGCTCGCGGGCGGCCTGCTCTCCGACGCGCGCCACATGGGCGACTCCGAGCCCGGCTACCGGCAGGTGTGGACGTGGCATGCGCTCGAGGAGACCGAACACAAGGCCGTGGCCTACGATGTGTGGAACGCGGTGATGAAGCCGGGTCCCTACCGGTACCTGCTGCGCGCATTCACGATGCTGACCACCACGGTCACGTTCTGGGCGATGGTGTTCGTGTTCCATATCCGCCTGGTCATGGCGGACCGCGACTGCCCGAACAAGCTGCTGGGGTTTGGACGCGTGATGAACTTCCTGTGGGGCTCCCCGGGCGTCCTGCGGCGCATGATCCCCGAATGGCTCGACTACTTCCGACCGGGCTTCCATCCATGGGACGAAGACAACCGCGCGCAACTCGCCCGCATCGATCCGCTCGTGGCGGAAATCGAGGAAACGGCGATCCGGGCGGGGGCGAGCACGCGCGCGCCGTCTATCCGCGGGGTGTCGGCAGGCGCGTGACCGCGGCAGTTGGCATCACTTGCCCGCCTTGCCGCCGGGCCCGTCTTGCAGGTGCTCGAGTATCGCCGCCACGCGGTCGCCCAGGTACTTGTTGGCCGAGATCTCGAGCGCGCGCATCATTTCCGTTTCCACGGCAACCATCGCCAGCGGGCGAATGCGCCAGAGGATATCGACGAGGCGCGGCACGTCCTGGGGCGGCGGCAGGTTGCCGTCGCCGAACTTGTCGAGTTCCCGCACCACCATCGCCACGATGCGGTCGGACACCGCCTGGAAGTGGCTGCGCGCGTGTTCGATGATGCCGAGCACGTCCTCGAGCGGGAATCCCGCGCGTGCGATCTCCGCGCCGGCTTGCAGGGCGCGCGGGCTCCGGGCGAGATAGCCGAAGCCATCGGGCTCGAGCAGCCCCAGGGCGATGGCCTTGGCGAGCGCCGGGCGCGAGACCGCCCGACCGAACAGGCGGGCGAGGGCCAGATAGGAGTAGTGCCGCGGGGACTCGCTGGTCCATGGACTGCTGATCGCGCTCTCGAGCCCGAGGATCGAGCGCAGGTCATGGCCTTCCACGATGGCCTTGAGCAGCTCCATGATGTTCGCGAGCGTGTACCCGCGTGCCAGCAGATGGTTGATGAGCCGCAGGCGCCCGAGGTGGGTCTGCGTATAGATGCCCACGCGCCCGCGCCGCTCGGGCGGATCGATCAGCCCGCGATCCTGATAGGACCGGATATTCCGCACGGTCGTCCCGGCCGCGCGCGCGAGTTCGTCGATCGTGTACTCGGGATAGGCGGGGGTACCGCGGGCGGTCGGCTTGGGAGCGGGCATGCGCAGATTCTAGACCGTTTCTACAGACCCTTTCTCCGGACTGCTCCTCAGACAACCAATACATGTAAAACCCGTTCATCTGTAAAGCATTTCCTAAAGTCGATCCCCCAAGTAACCGTAATAGCTCCGGTGACGACCGGCCCGAAGAGCAGGCGTCGCCCACGCGCCGGGATGGCGTGTGGTCACTCCACGGAGCGCCCCCTTGTCAGAACTCATCATCCATAGTCCGAACCTTGCCGGCCGCGCACGGGAGCGCGCCAGCAACTGGAGCATCGGCACGCGCGTCGCACTCGTCGTGCTCGTCGTGCAGGTCATCGCCTTCGGCGCCTTCTCGCTTGCCATCTCCGTTGCCAGCATGCGGCAACTGGAAACGCAGGCGCGCGACGCCATCACCGCCGAGAGCCAGACCCTGCGGGAACTGGTCGGCCAGCTCGACGACACCATGCTCCAGGAAGCCGACCGCTTCATGCTGAGCTTCGCGGCGGTCCTCCCCGGCCCCTACGCGGTGGATCCGTCGCAGACCATCGAGGTATCCGGCAAACCGACCCCCGCCTTCCTGAGCGGCGACCTGCAGCTGAACAACAGCTTCGAGATCCCCGACCGCTTTCTCGCCACCACCGGCGGCACGGTGTCCACCGTGTTCGCCCGCACCGGCGACGATTTCGTCCGCGTGACCACCTCGCTGAAGAAGCAGGACGGCGAACGCGCCGTCGGCACGCTGCTCGACCGTTCGGGCGCCGCCTACGCCGCCATATCCGCGGGCCGTTCGTATCGCGCCCTCACGTGGTTGTTCGGCAAGCCCTATATGAGCAAGTACGAGCCCGTGAAGGACGTTGGCGGCAAGATCGTCGGCGCGCTGTACGTGGGCGTGAACGTCGAAGCCGAGCTCGCGTCGCTGAAGAACCGCATTCGCCGCAAGACGATCAACGGCACGGGCCACTTCATGGTGATCGATGCCAAGGCCGGCGCGGACCAGGGCAAGGTGATGGTGGACAAGCTGGGCAGCGAAGGCACCTCGCTGCTCGACGCGAAGGATGCCGACGGCGGCACGTGGGTCCGCGACATGATCGCCGCCAGGGACGGCACGCTGACCCACACCATCGCGCTCGGCGGCACGTCGCCGACCGAACGCCTGACCGCCTTCGTCACCTACCCCGAATGGCAATGGCTGATCGCGGGCTCCGTGCCGATGGCCACGCTGCGCGACGAACTGGTGGCCAGCCGCAACCGGTTCCTGATTGGCGGCCTGCTGGCCGCGCTCGCGGTATCGGCCGCGTTCTGGTGGCTGCTGCGCCGGATGGTGAGCCAGCCGCTCGCGCATGCGGCCGAAGCGGCCTCGCGACTGGCGGCCGGCGACCTCACCACGCGGCTGGACAGCCAGCGCGGCGACGAGATCGGCGAGCTGATGCGGGCGATCGATGGCGTGGGCCAGGGCCTCACGGGCATCGTCGACAAGGTCCGCGCAAGCATCGGCGCGATTGCCGGCAGCACGAGCCAGATCGCCAGCGGCAACGCCGATCTGTCCGCGCGCACGGCCGCACAGGCAGGGAGCCTCGAACGCACGGTGGCCAGCCTCGAGCAACTGACCACGACGGTGCAGCAGAACGCCGAGAACGCGCAGGACGCCGACGGAGCCGTGACCAGCGCCGCCGAGGCGGCACGCGCGGGCGGCGAAACCGTCGGCCGTGTGGTCACCACGATGGCGGATATCCACAAGAATGCGCAGCAGGTCGTGGACATCATCGGCATGATCGACGGCATCGCGTTCCAGACCAATATCCTCGCGCTCAATGCGGCCGTGGAAGCGGCACGGGCGGGCGAACATGGCCGCGGCTTCGCGGTCGTGGCCGGCGAGGTGCGCAGCCTCGCGCAGCGCAGCGCCAACGCGGCCGGCGAGATCAAGCAGCTGATCGAGCGCACGGTAACGGACCTGAAGTCGGGCAACGAGGCCGTGCAGCAGGCCGGCAACGCGATCGACGACATGGTTCGCCGCGTGGAAGGCATTGCGGCACTGATGGGCGATATCAGCGTGGCGTCACGCGAGCAGTCGCAGGGGCTGACGCAGATCAGCGGCGCGGTGGCGGAAATGGACATCACCACGCAGCAGAACGCCGCGCTGGTCGAGGAAGCCGCCGCTGCCGCGGAAAGCCTGCACTATCAGGCGCAGGAACTGCGGCAGGCGGTGGAAGTGTTCCGCCTCGCCTAATGGGCGGAAAGGCGGAAAGGCGGAAAGGCGGAAAGGCGGAGAGGGGCGGGATAAGGCGGGATGAGGCGGCCGTACCGGCTCCCCCCTCCCCCCGCTCCGCCTGTCAGGCCGCCGGCGGCGTGGCGGCGGCGTCCGTGGCCTGCGGCGCGGGCTGCGGCTTCAGGCCCGGGAACAGACGTTCCACGAGCATCTCGATGGTCTGGTCGGCCGGCACGAGGTGGCTGAAGTTCAGGCCACCCGAGCTGCGGTTGGCGTTGTACACGGCCTTGCCCACGCGTTCGCCGCTGCGGTACACGGTGATATCCGCCGCGTTCACGAACGGCATCCAGTAGGTCTGCTCCTGCACCGTGTACGTCACGGTAAGGGGACACGACGCGATCGACGAGTCGGGCGGCAGCATCTTCACTTCGAAGTTGCGCGCGCGCAGCGACGAGCGGAACGCATTCAGATAGGCGTTACCGTTGGCCGTGTTGGCGATCACGCACAGCAGCGTGCCGTCGGCACCGATCACGCGCGTACCGTTGATGCGGTACTGCGGGACGCCGTTCGGCGTCTGGAACGCGAGCAGCGGGTCGGATTGGTCGGGTCGATCCACGGGCGTGACGGCCACGTAGGTCGAGCAGGCGCTGACCGTCAGGGCGAGCGCGGTGGCAAGAAGGGTTCGTTTCATCGGGGTGTCCTGGCGGGGGTTCCGGAGCGTGTCGGCGCGGCCGAGCGCACCGCCGGCAGCATGCCTACTTACTCTAGGCGCCCGGACGCCCTTTCAATCGCACGAACAGAGGCCAAAACCCCCGGCAAAGCGCCGGCGGCTAGTTCGCGCCGCCGCGCAGCAGGCAGTCCGCGAGCAGCGGCGTGTCGCCGTTGAGCAGACCGGCACCCGTGCATTCCACGGCCACTTTCTGGCCGCGCCGCACCATGGTCGCGCGCGCTTCCACCTCGCAGGCGCGCGTGCCCGGACCGCAGATCTGCCGCGGCAGCAGGTTCGCGCGCACGACATGACCGTAATCGTTGGTACGGATCTCGAGGAACACGTCGCTGCCTTCGCGGCGAATGCCGCTCGCGATGCCCTCGACGATGAAATACTGGCCGCGGTAGCGATCGTCCGCCGCGCCGGTATTGTCGCGGTAGTCGTTGAGAATCGCATCCGCGTCGTACTGGGGAAGCCGGTCGGCCGGCCGCGCGGGGTCGATGCTGATCGGATCGAGCGTGCCGTTGCGCGGGATGCCGCGGGGCAGGCTGGCCGGCGCGTCGGGGGCCGCCGCATCGCTGGTATCGGAGACGACCGCGGGGGTCTTTTCATTGCCGACAAACCACAGCATGCCGAGAACCACGACAGCAATGACGGCAATGAGGGTCTGACGGGTGCGACTCAACATCGGAGAACCTGCGCTGGCGGAATGTGGCAAAGATCGCCAGTGTAAACGGTTCGCCGTTGTCCTGATGGGGAGTCCTCAGCCGCCGGGCAACTGCGCGCGCGCCGCGGCCAGCACCTCGTTGGACAGCGCATGCCCGCGCGTGGCGCGCGAGAGTACCAGCGCACCGACCAGCATCGCCATCTGCGCCAGCGCATCGGTATGCCGCTGGCCGGCATCCTCGGCCGGTTGCAGTGCTTCCAGCAACGCCAGCTGCGCGGCGAATCCCGCGACGAAGGCCTCGTGCACGGGCTTGTCGTCGGCCTCGCGGGCCACATCGTTGGCGAGCGCGGCAATCGGGCAGCCCGTGCCCATGGCATTGCGGCTGCGCGCGGACAGGTAGCTGTCGATCAGCGCCGTGAGCGCGGTGGCGCGGTCCGGCGCGCCGTCGATGCGCTTGCGCCACCGTTCGGTCGATTCCTCGAACGCGCGCGTGCAGGCGATGGCGGCCAGCGCATCCTTCGATTCGAAATGGCCGTAGAACCCGCCGTGCGTGAGGCCGGCCGCCGACATCAGATCCGCCACGCTGATGCCGTGAAACCCCTGTTCGCGAAACAGGCGGGCGGACACCTGTTCGATATTGGCACGGTTCTTCTCTGCTTCCGCCTTCGATACCCGTGGCATCTGGTCGCTCCTGCTTCATTTCTCGATGGCCCGATGGTCGGCGCTCCCCGGCCCGCTGTCAACGTGCCCTGAATAAAAGTTGATCGTCATGTATTATCGCGAAGCGATATGACGGACATTCCTGGAGACGAACATCATGAAGATTCTGGTTTTGGGCGCGGGCGCCATCGGCGGCTATTACGGTGCGCGGCTGATCGAAGCGGGCGCCGACGTCACGTTTCTCGTGCGCCCGGGCCGTGCGGCGCGGTTGGCCGCCGACGGCCTCGTGGTGCGCAGCGAGCTCGGTGAATTCCGGCAGCCCGTCCGGTGCGTGGACGACGCCGGCGTGCGCGCATCCGACGTCGCCTACGACCTCGTGCTGCTCGCCTGCAAGGGTTACGACCTCGCCTCCGCGATGGACGCCATCGCGCCGGCCATCGGCCCGCAGACGCGCATCCTGCCGTTTCTCAATGGGGTGTCCGTGTACGAGCGCCTTGACGCGCGCTTCGGCCGCGCGCATGTGATGGGCGGCGTATCGCAGATCGCGACCATGCTCGACGCCGATGGATCGATCGCCCATTACGGCAAGCTCGACGTGGTGATCGTCGGCGCGCGCGAGCCGGTACAGCAGGCCGCGGCGGAAGCGTTCCACGCGCTCATCCGCACCACGCCCGGTACGCGCAGCGTCTCCGACAACATCGGGCAGGCGCTGTGGAACAAGTGGATCCATATCGCGACGGCCGCGCTGATGACCTGCCTGATGCGCGGAACGGTCGGCGAGATCGCGCGCACGCAGGACGGCAAGGCGCTGATGCGCCGCGCGATGTCCGAGAGCCTTGCCGTGGCCGACGCCGAGGGTTATCCGATTCCGGCAGCGGTGGTGACGCAGATGGAGACGCGGCTGCTCGACGAAAATCTGGACTGGATGGCCTCGATGGCGCGCGATATCGCCAATGGGGCACCGCGCCTCGAGGCCGACGACGTGGTCGGCGACCTCGTGCGCCGCGCGGCGGCGTTCGGGCAGGACGCGCCGATCGCGCAGGCCGCGTACTGCCATCTGCAGGTGTACGAAGGCCAACAGCGCCGGGGCGCCTGAGCCTGACATCGCCGCCTGCGGCGTGCGCGGCGCCGCAGTATAGTTTCCCCCACACCAGACCCTGTGGAGAGACACCATGAAGATTGCAGTGATCGGCGCCGGCGGCGTGGGCGGGTTTTTCGGGGCGAAGCTGGCCGCTGCCGGCTGCGACGTGACGTTCGTCGCGCGCGGCAACCATCTGCGCGCGATGCGCGAGCATGGCTTGCGGGTTCGTGGCACGCGGAGCGCGGATGGAACGGGTGACGATCTGCACCTCCGCGACGTGAATGCCGTGGAGGACGTCGGCCAGATCGCGCACGCGGACCTGATCCTGATCGCCGTCAAGCTGTGGGACACCGAAGCGCTCGCACCCACGCTCAGGCGCCTGACCGACGGGGGCGCGGCGGTGGTGTCTTTCCAGAACGGCGTGCACAAGGACGAGATCCTGCGCCGTCATCTGCCCGCGGAGGCCACCTTCGGCGGCGTGAGCTACATCGCATCCGTGATCGCCGAGCCCGGCATCATCGAATACAAGGGCGCATTGCAGCGGCTGGTATTCGGCGAGTTCGACCGCAGCGTGAGCCCGCGTGTCCAGGCGTTCCATGCCGCCTGCGTGAAGGCGGGCTTCCAGGCCGATATCAGCGAGGACATCACGCGCACGATCTGGGAAAAGTTCGTCTTCCTCGTGGGCCTGTCCGGCACGACGTCGAGCATGCGCCAGCCGATCGGCCCGATCCGATCGAACCCGCAGACGCGGGCGTTCCTGCATGACGTCATGCGCGAAGTGGTCGCCGTGGGCCGCGCGAAGGGCGTTGCGCTCGCGGAGAACTTCGCCGACGATCGCCTCGCCTTCTCGGACACGCTGCAACCCGACATGACGTCGTCGATGCACCACGATCTCCAGCGCGGCAATCGCCTGGAAGTCCCCTGGCTCAGCGGCGGCGTCGCCGCGTACGGCCGGGAACTGGGTGTACCCACGCCGTGCAATCGGGCCATTGCCGATGTGCTGGCGCTGTATGCGGAGGGTACGCGCGAGTCGTCCCGAGCCGTGCAGGGGACGTGACGGGAGATCTCACTTCCCGATACAGAACCGCGTAAAGATCGTCCCCAGCAGATCGTCGCTCGTGAACTCGCCCGTGATGCTGTTCAGGTGTTCCTGTGCCAGCCGCAGTTCTTCGGCAAACAGGTCGAGCGCCTGCGCCTGCTGGTCTGCGCGTTCCGCGGCGCAGTCGAGGTGCGATTGCGCGCAGCGCAGCGCCGTGAGGTGCCGCTCGCGCGCGAGGAAGGTGCCTTCGCTGCCCGACTGCCAGCCGACGATACGCAGCAGTTCGCGGCGCATCAGGTCGATGCCCGCGCCCGTGCGCGCGGAGATCCAGATCTCGGTGGGATTGGGGCCGTTGGCCACCACCACGTGCGGGCGGTTGCCGCCGAACATCGTGTCGCTGGCGGGGGGTGCCATATCGATCTTGTTGACCACGCGCACGATCGGCGATCCCGGCGGCAGATGGCCGCTGAGCCGGTCGTCGATCGCATCGTCGACCTCCGACAGGCCGTTCTCGAGATAGTCCGACGCATCGACCAGATGCAGCACCACATCCGCGCGTCCGATCGCTTCCCACGTCCGCTCGATGCCGATGCGCTCGACCTCGTCGGCCGCATCCTCGCGCAGCCCCGCCGTATCGATGATATGGAGTGGAATACCTTCGATCTGGATCGTCTCGCGCACGCGGTCGCGCGTGGTCCCCGCGATCGGGGTGACGATCGCCAGCTCCGCCCCGGCCAGCGCATTCAGCAGCGACGACTTGCCGACGTTGGGCTGGCCCGCGAGCACCACCGACAGCCCTTCGCGCAGCAACGCGCCCTGCTTTGCCTGCCGGAGCACGCCCTTCAGCGCCTCGCGAATCGCCGCCAGCTGGCCGCGGGCATCGGAAGCCTCGAGGAAGTCGATCTCCTCTTCGGGAAAGTCGAGCGTCGCCTCCACGAGCATGCGCAGGTGAATCACCTTCTCCACGAGCGTATGGATGGCCTGCGAGAACACACCTTCCATCGAGCGCGCCGCCGAACGCGCGGCGGCTTCGGTGCTGGCTTCGATCAGGTCCGCGACGGCTTCGGCCTGGGCAAGGTCCAGCTTGTCGTTGAGGAACGCGCGCCGCGTGAACTCGCCCGGCTCGGCGAGCCGCAGGCCGACATCGCGTCCCGCCTCGAGGCACCGCGCGAGCAGCATCTGCATGACCACGGGACCGCCGTGACCCTGCAGTTCGAGCACCTCTTCGCCCGTGTAGGAATGCGGGGCCGGAAAGTACAGCGCGAGGCCGTGGTCGATGACACCGCCGCGCGCATCGAGGAACGGCAGGTACGTCGCATGGCGCGGCTTCAGCGTCTGGCCACACACGGCGCGCGCGATCGTCGCAACGTCGGGGCCGGATACGCGCACGACACCGATACCGCCGCGTCCGGGTGCGGTGGCGATGGCGGCAATGGGAAGCAGGGGAGCAGTCATGGGCCGTATTTTCGCAGATCGGTCAGGCACTCACACAGCAGTCGCCGGGCCACGGCATCGTCGACGACCGTGCCAAGCGCGGTCTGCCGACGGACGAGCTTCTTGTGCAGGCGCTTGCGCAGCCGCCGCGGCAGTACGTCCGCGAGCGCCTCGATCGCGTAGCGCAGCCGCTTGTTGCCGATGCGCAGGCGATGCACGTGTTCGGTCTGGCCATCGCGCGCGGTCCGCGCCAGCGCGCGAACGTGGCGGCGTGCCTTGCGTACCCGGCGCTGCGCGAACGCATCGAGACGCATGGCTTTATCGCGGCGCTTCCGCGTGGCTGACGTCGTCTTCCGCAACGTTCGTACCAGGCGTCGCACATCGTCCTCAAGCGTACCCAGACGCGGCCGCATGTCACGTGACAATTTCGTCATCATCACGTCGTGCGCCGCGGCGCGACGGGTCCGCGCGGCGTCGATCAGGGCCAGCAGGACCGGATGCGCGGGTTCGCGTTCGAGCGCCGGCGCGAGCGTCTCGGCGACGAACACATCCCAGTCGCGCGTCTCGCCACAGGCATCGGCCGTGTCGCGCAGCACGGATTTCCAGCGCGCACGGACCGCATCGGCGACCACTGGCTGGAACGCCCAGGCTACCGCGCGCAGATGCCGAACGGCGACGCGCAGGGCGTGGATCGCCTCCATATCGCCAGGGTCCGGGCTATCGGGACGATGGCGACGATCGGGACCATCGCGACCATCGCTGATATTGCCAACATCACCGACCAACGCATCGACGCGTGCCAGCACCGTGCAAAGCCCCGCATCCGCCAGGGCCACGAATGCGGCGAGCGGAGCCATCTTGCGTCGCAGGCCGCCGCGTGTGCGCCCGGACCGTATGCGTTCTGCCATGGCGGGTGGATCGTCTGACGCGCGTGCGCGACGCTTCCAGTGTAGGCGATCAGGCACGTGACCGCAGTACACGAGCCGCCTGGTGCGGCGCGACATGCGCGGCGCCGCGGGCTATCGCGTGGCGACGATAAACACGCGCGGGAATGGCAGCAGCACGGTGCCGTCCGCCAGCGCCGGCATGGCTGCCGCGATCTTCGCCTCGTAGCGGCGCAGATACTCGGCGCGCTCGGCGTCGTCGAGCGGCGCGAGGAACGGCCGCAGGCCGCTGCCCTTGAACCATTCGACGACCGCGGCCGCGCCGCCCGCGAGCGGATGCTGGTAGATCGTGCGCCAGATATCCACGCGCGCGCAGAGCGGCTTCAGCAGTTCGTAGTACCAGCGCTCGGACGCGAGCGGCGTGCGCGCGTCGGCCGCGGCGGCAAGCTTGGCGGCCCACGGTCCTTCCAGCGCGGTCTCGCGCATCAGCAGATGCGGCGCTTCGTTGAGGTTGTCGGGCATCTGCACCGCGAGGCTGCCGCCCGGCGCGAGCTTGCGGATCAGCGAGGGCAGCAGCGTGGCATGGTCCGGCACCCATTGCAGCACCGCATTGGCGAGGATCGCATCGTACGGACCCTCGTCGCGCCAGTCCGTGATGTCGGCCTGATCGAAACGCAGGGCGGGCAGGCGCTTGCGCGCGGCCGCGATCATGTCGGCATCGCTGTCGAGCCCGATCGCCTCCGCATCGGGGTAACGGGCCGCGAGCACCTCCGTGGAGTTCCCCGGTCCGCAGCCGATATCGACGACGCGCTTCGCGTCCTGCGTGGGAATGGCGCCCACGAGATCGCGCACGGGACGCGTGCGTTCGTCTTCGAATTGCGTGTACTGCCGGGCGGACCAGGTCATGTCGGCTCCTCGTGAAGGTGGGGATCGACAGCAAGGATACGCCTGCTGCCCGCCAAAGAAAAAACCCGGCCGGAGCCGGGTTTTTCGTCTTGCGCGCGAGGAAGAATCAGCCCTTCGCCGCCGCGGCCGCCTTGCCCTTGCCGAGCATGCGGTTGATCTGCCATTGCTGGGCGATCGACAGGATGTTGTTCACGACCCAGTACAGCACGAGGCCGGCCGGGAAGAAGAAGAACATGAACGAGAACACCAGCGGCATGATCATCATGACCTTCGCCTGCACGGGGTCCGGCGGGGTCGGGTTCAGCTTGGTCTGCACGAACATGGACACGGCCATCACGACGGGCAGGATGTAGAACGGATCCGGCACCGACAGATCGTGGATCCAGCCCAGCCACGGCGCGCCGCGCATTTCCACCGACGACAGCAGCACCCAGTACAGCGCGATGAACACCGGAATCTGGATCACGATCGGCAGGCAGCCGCCGAGCGGATTGACCTTCTCGGTGCGGTACAGGCCCATCATCTCCTGGTTCATCTTCTGCGGGTCGCCCTTGTAGCGCTCGCGGATCGCGGTCATGCGCGGCTGCAGGTCCTTCATCTTGCCCATGGACTTGTAGCTGGCCGCGGACAGCGGGAAGAACACGAGCTTGATCAGCACGGTCAGCGCGATGATCGACCAGCCCCAGTTGTTCAGGAAGCCGTGCAGCTTCTCGAGCAGCCAGAACAGCGGCTTGGCCAGGATCGTCAGCCAGCCATAGTCCTTCACGAGTTCCAGGCCCGGCGTGATCTGCTCGAGCATGCGCTCTTCCTGCGGACCGGCGAACAGGCGGGCATCGGTGGTGACCGTCGCCCCCGGCGCGATCTGGCCCAGCGGCTGCTGGATACCGACGCGGTACAGGTTGTTGTCGATCTTCTCGACGTAGAACGAGTGTTCCTTGCCCGTCTGCGGAATCCACGCGGACGCGAAGTAGTGCTGCACCATCGCGACCCAGCCGTTGGTGGTCGGGCCCGGCACCGAAGCCTTGCCCTTGGCGATGTCCTCGAACGTGATCTTGTGATACTTGTCCGCGTCCGTGTACACGGCCGGACCCGTGAACGTGCTGTAGAACTGCGACTGCTCGACCTTGCTGCCGTCGCGCGCGAGTTCCATGTACAGCGTCGGCGAGATCGGGGCGGTGCCGTCGTTGGTCACGGCGAACTGCGTGTCCACGACATAGCTGCCCTTGTGGAACGTGTACGTCTTGACGAACTTGGTACCGTTCTTCTCGGCCGTCAGCACGACGCTGACCTTGTCGCCGCCGTCCAGCGAGCGCGGGCCCGGGGCCGCCGTGAAGATAGTCGTGTGGTTCGGCAGGTCGCCGCCGATCAGGCCCGAACGCGCGAGGTAGGTACGCGTGGCGTCACGCTCGAGCAGCACGACCGGCTTGCCGTCCTTTTCCTTCTCGTTGAGCAGTTCCAGGCGGGACAGGATGCCGCCGGCCGTATCGATCTCCGCACGCACCTCGTCGGTGGTGACGATGATCTTCTCGCCGGTGGGCTGGGCCGCCGCCGCGGGCGCTGCCGCGGGAGCGCCCGGCACGCCGGCGGCCGCCGAGGCGGCATTGGCCTGCGGTACGTCGTTGCGCGCCGCGGCGTCGCTCGCGCCTCCGGCCGGCGCCTGCTGCGTGGTCGCGCTCGGGAAGAACATCGACGCGTGGCCGTTGGCCCGCTGCCAGTTGTCGTAGAGGAGCACGAGGGCCATCGAGAAGATGACCCACAGGATGGTGCGTTTGATATCCATGTCTCGCTATGGTCGGAGGAATTCAGGGTCTGGGGAGCCGGATCGTGACAGGCGGCTGGCCTGGCGCGGCGCTCGTACGGGGCGCCTGGGCGCTCCCCATGTTTCGGGGCTCGGGCACGGGATCATACCCGCCCTGTGCGAAAGGATGACAACGGCAGAGCCGGCAAGCGGCCATCCAGCTTCCGCGTGCGGCGCCGTGCAGGGTGACGGCGTCGCGCGCGTATTCGGAACATGTCGGCAGGAAGCGGCACTGCGAGCCCAGGTACGGACTGAGCGCGATCTTGTAGATACGCAGCAGGACAAGCAGGATTCGCTTCATGGTGTCGGGATCAGGCGGGCGGTGGCATCGGCCTTGCCGCCACCTCCAGCAGGCTTGCGATTTCCGTGCTGCACGCCCGGCGGATCGCCGCCCGGCTGGCAAACTCGGCCCGCGGAAACTTGGTCTGCAGCCGCAACAGCACATCGCGGCCCGCGAGTTGGTCCTGCCGGCCGCGAAACAGTTCCCGGGCCATGCGCTTGACCAGGTTGCGCTCGGCGGCGCGCGGCGCGAACTTCTTGCCGACGACGACGCCAAGACGCGCTTCGGCCTTGCCGTTGGCGCGCACGTACAGCACGAAGTGCGGGCTGCGGCGGCGTGGCCGCAAAGCAAAAACGGATGAAAACTCATCCGTCTTTGTTAGCCTCGCGGCCTTTGGAAAGGCATGGGTAGACACGCTGTGCAAAGCTAGCGAAAAGCTGCGCCCGGCGGCTGCGCTCCCGGCCATCCTGAGTGCGAGGCGGTAGGCAAGAACGGGATCCGTCGGATCACCGTCCAGGCCGGTCGCCCGGCCCTCAGATTGCCAGGCGCTTGCGGCCCTTGGCGCGGCGAGCGTTGATGACGGCACGGCCGCCACGGGTCTTCATGCGCACGCGGAAGCCATGGGTACGCTTGCGGCGGGTAACGGAAGGTTGGTAAGTACGTTTCATGTTGCACTCTCTGGTTGATCCGGGCTATCCGGACGCCGGCACTGCCGGGGCCGTGGCCGCCGCGTATGGTTCGCACGAGGGTTCGCGGCGCGAGCCGCGAAGCCGATATCGAGTTGACTGCTGAGGAAGTCTCGATCCGCGCTGACCAACAACGCGGAAACTGGCAAGGACCGGGTGGCACATTTCGGGGCGTTACGGTTAACGTCCCGTACGACACACGTGATCCCCTGCCGAATCGCAGAACCCGCCATTTAACCGATTTTCGGCTGAGGTGTCAAGGAAACCGATGTGGGCAACCTCCGAAAGCGGCTCGGCCCAATCGGCCGCGCACGGGCCATTGTCCACACCTATCGGTGGGTAACAGCCACACGGGGCGATGAGGGGTCCAGGGGCGTCAAAGCGGCATCAAGTTGTTGTTCTGTTGGGAAAAAATCGTGTAAAGCGCGCTTGTCGCCACCCGCGCGGGGACAGGTTGTGCACAGCAATCCACTGAATTTGCACAAGTTGTCCACAGACTTATCCTTTGTGGATAACTCGGGCCGGGGGGTACAATCCCGGTCCAACTACTACACGGGCTGCGTGGCGCACGTACAACCCGGTCCTCTGCCATCGGTATACCGCTTCCCCCTGATGCCCTCGTCGCGCATCGTGGGTGCGGTATCGCCGTCTCGACCCGATCACGCGGATCGGGGCCGTGTGCGAGGCCGGATTGTGAAGAAGGCGTCGCAGCGCTCGTGCTGTATCCGGGAGGCTCGACCCGAGCCGCCTGGTACGGTCACTCAACAAGAACACATGCAAGATTTCTGGCAGGCGGCAGCCGCGCAACTCGAGCGCGAACTGACGCCGCAACAGTTCAAGACCTGGATCAAGCCGTTGGCGCCCGTCGCCTTCGACGAGGAGGCGCACGCGCTCAGAATCGCCGCGCCCAACCGTTTCAAGCTGGACTGGGTCAAGAGCCAATTCTCCGGCCGCATCACGGCCCTTGCGTGCGAGTACTGGGAAGCGCAGGTCAGCGTTCACTTCGTACTCGATCCCGCCGCCTCGGGGCGCGCGGCCGCCTATATGGCGCCGGGCGCGCAGCCGGGCGTGCATGGCGGCGCCCCGGAAGGCGCAGCACCGGGTACGTATCCGCAGTCGTCCGTGGCGGGTCAGTCCGCCCCCGGCCAGCGCGCGAACCATGCGCCCGCACAGGGGTACGGCAGCCAGCAATATGGCAATCAGGCGCCGGGCGGCTTCGACTATCCGGCGCCCCATCCGTCCAGCGCGCCGCAGGCGCCCTACCCCGCTCCCGTGAACCACGCGGGCGGCCATCCGGGCAGCCATTCGGGCAGCCACCCGGGCGCGCACCCGTCGCACGCCGGCCGCGGCGCGGCATCGGGCCATCCGTTACAGGGCAACCACATGCCGGACATGGGCGAGATCGATGTCGCCCAGATGGATCCGGCCGAGGCCAGCGCGCGGTCGTACCGCGTGCCCCAGCAGCAGCCGGCGCAGCCGCAGCAGAGCGACACGGTGCACGAGCGCTCGCGCCTGAATCCGATTCTCACGTTCGACAACTTCGTGACCGGCAAGGCGAACCAGCTCGCGCGCGCGGCGGCGATCCAGGTGGCGAACAATCCGGGCAAGTCGTACAACCCGCTCTATCTCTATGGCGGCGTGGGCCTCGGCAAGACGCACTTGATTCACGCGATCGGCAATTTCATGCTGATGGAGAATCCGCGCGCGCGCATCCGCTATATCCACGCCGAGCAGTACGTCTCCGACGTGGTGAAGGCGTACCAGCGTAAAGCGTTCGACGAGTTCAAGCGCTACTACCATTCGCTCGACCTGCTGCTGATCGACGATATTCAATTCTTCTCGGGCAAGAACCGCACGCAGGAAGAATTCTTCTACGCGTTCGAGGCGCTGATCGCGAACCGTGCGCAGGTGATCATCACCAGCGATACGTATCCGAAGGAGATCACCGGTATCGATGACCGGCTGATCTCGCGCTTCGACTCGGGTCTGACCGTGGCGATCGAACCGCCCGAGCTCGAAATGCGCGTGGCGATCCTGATGAAGAAGGCGGCCGCGGAAAACGTGAGCGTGCCGGAAGAGGTGGCGTTCTTCGTCGCGAAGCACCTGCGGTCCAACGTGCGCGAGCTCGAGGGCGCGCTGCGCAAGATCCTCGCGTTCTCGAACTTCCACGGCAAGGACATCACGATCGAGGTCACGCGCGAGGCGCTGAAGGATCTGCTGACCGTGCAGAACCGCCAGATCTCGGTGGAGAACATCCAGAAGACCTGCGCCGATTTCTACAACATCAAGGTCGCGGACATGTACTCGAAGAAGCGGCCGGCAAATATTGCACGGCCGCGGCAGATCGCGATGTACCTGGCGAAGGAACTCACGCAGAAGAGTCTGCCGGAGATCGGCGAGCTGTTCGGCGGACGCGATCACACCACCGTGTTGCACGCGGTGCGGAAGATCGCCGACGAACGCAGCAAGGATGCGCAGCTCAATCACGAGCTGCACGTGCTCGAACAGACGCTCAAGGGTTGAACGGTGGCGAAGGGCGGACGTGAACTAGCGTCCGCTCATGGCCATTCGACGATTTTACAAGCCGGCCTTGCCGGGCTGGCATACTACTGGCTACGCGCCCGGCGGCAAACGGGCGTCTGGATCAACCGGTTGTACCGCGGGAAATTGGCCTCAGATAAGGCTTTGCGGTGAGTCGGGACAGTTCTGCAATGCGGACGGGCGCGCCGTGGCTTTTTGGGCACAAGCGCGCCGCTTGCCGGAACCGCCCCGCTTCACCGCAGCGGCTTATCCTTGGTACAATGCAACATTAACTCCTTGATTCATAAGTGAATTTGAATCGATTTCAGGGGTTTGCGCATCTGCGGTCGAGCTGACGACAAACGACGAAGGATAAATTCAATGCAATTGGTCAAAACCTCGCGAGACAATCTGCTGCGTCCGCTGCAAATCGTGAGCGGCATCGTGGAGCGCCGCCACACACTCCCGATCCTGGCCAACCTGCTGATTCGCAAGTCCGGCTCGAACGTTTCCTTCCTGTCGACCGACATCGAGATTCAGATCACCACGCACGCCGAGTGCGGCGTCGGCAGCGACGACGTGGCCACGACCGTGGCCGCGCGCAAGCTGCTCGACATCCTGCGCGCGATGCCCGACGGCGACGTCGCGCTGTCGCTGAACGACAAGCGCATGACCGTGCAATCGGGCAAGAGCCGCTTTGCACTGCAGACGCTGGCGGCCGAGGAATTCCCGACCGTGGCGGAAGCGAGCGAGTTCAACGCGAGCGTGAGCCTGCCGCAGAAGACGTTCAAGCATCTGCTCGCGATGGTCCATTTCGCGATGGCCCAGCAGGACATCCGCTACTACCTGAACGGCATGCTGCTGGTGGTGGACGGCAAGAAGGTGATGGCCGTCGCGACCGACGGTCACCGTCTGGCGTATTGCGGTGTGGAGCTCGACACCGAAGCCACCGGTGGCGGCTCGCGTCAGGAAGTCATCATTCCGCGCAAGACGATTCTCGAACTGCAACGCCTGCTCGAGGACACGGACGATCCCGTGCAGGTGCAGCTGGCCGCGAATCAGGTGAAGTTCAGCTTCGCGAACATCGAGCTGATCTCGAAGCTCGTGGAAGGCAAGTTCCCGGACTTCCAGCGCGTGATTCCGAAGGGCTACAAGAATGCGTTCGCGATCGACCGCGTGCGTCTGCAGCAGGCGCTGCAACGTACCGCGATCCTGACGACCGACAAGTTCAAGGGCGTGCGCTGCATTCTCGACACGCACACGCTGAAGATCAGCTCCACCAACGCCGATCAGGAAGAGGCGCAGGAAGAGCTGGAACTCGATTACTCGGGCGACGCGCTCGATATCGGGTTCAACGTGACCTATCTGCTCGACGTGCTGGGCAACCTGAAGAGCGAGCAGGTACAGGTCAGCCTCGGCGACTCGAATTCGAGTGCGCTGATTACCGTGCCGGACGACGACAACTTCAAGTACGTCGTCATGCCGATGCGCATCTGATCCTCCGGAATTCGGACGACAAGATACCAGCAGGGGGCCGGATCCCGTCGATCCGCCCCTTTTGCCGTTTTAGTAACCCGCTATTGCGGAACGATCGGGGCGCGCCAGCAGCAACACGCGCGCCGATTGCCGCATTTGCCGTGAGTAGGAAAACATGACCGAACAGCAGAAACCGCAACAGGAAAACACCTACGGAGCCTCTTCGATCCAGATCCTGGAAGGCCTGGAGGCGGTACGCAAGCGACCGGGCATGTATATCGGCGATACGTCCGACGGCACTGGCCTGCATCACCTCGTGTTCGAGGTGCTGGACAACTCGATCGACGAGGCGCTGGCGGGCTATTGCACCGAGATCTCGGTGACGATCCACAGCGACAACTCGATCTCGATCGTCGATAACGGCCGCGGCATTCCGCCGGCCGTGAAGTTCGACGACAAGCACGAGCCGAAACGCAGCGCCGCGGAAATCGCGATGACCGAGCTGCATGCCGGCGGCAAGTTCAACCAGAACAGCTACAAGGTGTCGGGCGGCCTGCACGGCGTGGGCGTGTCCTGCGTGAACGCGCTCTCCAAGTGGCTGCGCCTGACCGTGCGCCGCGATGGCCAGGTCAACCTGATCGAATTCTCGCGTGGCGAGGTGCAGAACCGGATCATCGAGACCGTGGAAGGCCCGGACGGCCAGCCCGTGGAAGTGTCGCCGATGAAGATCGTCGGCGCGACCGACAAGCGCGGTACCGAAGTGCACTTCCTCGCCGACGAGGAGATCTTCACGCACGTCGAATTCCACTACGAGGTGCTGTCCAAGCGCATCCGCGAACTCTCGTTCCTGAACAACGGCGTGCATATCAAGCTCACCGACCAGCGTACCGGCAAGGAAGAGGATTTCGCGTTCTCGGGCGGCGTGAAGGGCTTCGTCGAGTACATCAACCGCGCGAAGACCGTGCTGCATCCGAACATCTTCTACGCGAACGCGGAGAAAGATGGCATTGCCGTGGAAGTGGCGATGCAATGGAACGACGGCTACAACGAGCAGGTGCTCTGCTTCACGAACAACATTCCGCAGCGCGATGGCGGTACCCACATGACGGGTCTGCGCGCGGCGATGACGCGCGTGATCAACAAGTACATCGAAGAGAACGAGATCGCCAAGAAGGCCAAGGTGGAGACCTCGGGCGACGACATGCGCGAAGGCCTGTCGTGCGTGCTCTCGGTGAAGGTACCCGAGCCGAAGTTCAGCTCGCAGACCAAGGACAAGCTGGTGTCGTCGGAAGTGCGTCTGCCGGTGGAAGAACTCGTCAGCAAGGCGCTGACGGACTTCCTGCTGGAAACGCCGACCGACGCGAAGATCATCTGCGGCAAGATCGTCGACGCGGCGCGCGCGCGCGAGGCCGCGCGCAAGGCGCGCGAGATGACGCGGCGCAAGGGCGCGTTCGATGGCATGGGCCTGCCGGGCAAGCTGGCGGACTGTCAGGAGCGCGATCCGGCGCTGTCCGAACTGTTCCTCGTGGAGGGTGACTCCGCAGGCGGCTCGGCCAAGCAGGGCCGCGACCGCAAGTTCCAGGCGATTCTGCCGCTGAAGGGCAAGATCCTGAACGTGGAGCGCGCGCGCTTCGACAAGATGCTGTCGAGCCAGGAGGTGCTGACGCTGATCACCGCGCTGGGCACGGGTATCGGCAAGGACGACTACAACCTCGAGAAGCTGCGCTACCACCGCATCATCATCATGACCGATGCGGACGTGGACGGTTCGCACATCCGTACACTGCTGCTGACGTTCTTCTATCGCCAGATGCCGGACATCATCGAGCGTGGCTACGTGTACATCGCGCAGCCGCCGCTCTACAAGATCAAGCACGGCAAGGAAGAGCGCTACATCAAGGACGACAACGAGCTGAACGCATACCTGCTGAAGCTCGCGATGGAGAAGGCCGCGCTGATTCGTCCGGATGGCAGCGAGATCAACGGCGATGCGCTGACCGAGCTCGCCCGCCAGTATCAGCTGGCGGAAGGCGTGATCAGCCGCCTCTCGCGCATCGTGGATAGCGATGCCCTGCGCGCGATCGCGGACGGCGTCACGCTGGACCTCGACAGCGCCGCGGCGGCGGAAGCTTCGGCCGTGGCCCTCAAGGCGAAGCTCGCCGAGATGCACGCCAAGACGCTGCTGGGCGCCGCCGTCAACGACGACGGTACCGCCGACGTCTACGCACAGTTCGACGAGAAGTCCGACAAGCACCGCCTGATGATCGCGCGCCGCCACCACGGCAACGTCCGCCTCTCGCACCTCGACGCGGACTTCGTCCACGGCGCCGACTACGAGGCGCTGGCCAAGGCCGCGGCGACGTTCCAGGGCCTGATCCCGGACGGCACGAAGGTCAAGCGCGGCGAAGGCGAGAAGCAACGCGACCAGACCGTGTCCGACTTCCACCAGGCCATGCAATGGCTCCTGAGCGAAGCCGAACGCGGCGTGACGCGCCAGCGCTACAAGGGTCTCGGCGAAATGAATCCCGACCAGCTGTTCGAAACGACGCTGGACGTGACGCAGCGCCGCCTGCTGAAGGTACAGATCGAAGACGCGATCGCCGCGGACCAGATCTTTACGACGCTGATGGGCGACGAGGTGGAACCGCGCCGGAACTTCATCGAAAGCAATGCGCTGGTGGCGCGGAATATTGATGTTTGATGATGTCGGATGTCACGAAACGTGAGATCTCTGCCAAGTTGTTGAGAACTCTGTGACGTGGAAATTGAGAAAAAGCCGCCTTCTGGCGGCTTTTTTTATGCCTAGTGTTTCGAGGGGATTATGGCCCCCTTATCGCTGGCTCTGGATTGAAGCGAACCGCCGGTGACAGGGTGAAGGATTCGCGCATGTCGCGTGCCTCCTCAACCGGTGTTCGCCCGAAAAGCCGCTTGAACTCCCTGCTGAACTGCGAAGTGCTCTCGTAGCCCACTCGTCCCGCTGCTGCCGCCGCGGTGACGCCGTCGCGAATCATCATCAGGCGCGCTTGATGAAGGCGGGTGGACTTGATGTACTGGATTGGCGACGTCTGGGTCACCGTGCGGAAGTTGGCGTGAAATGCCGGCACGCTCATGCCGGCCTCTTCGGCCAGGCGGGACACGTTCAATGGCGTCGCATAATCGGCATGGATGCGCTTCAGCGCTCTTGCGACGCGGCCGAAGCGCCCGTGGTGAGCGAGAGCGGCACGCATCGCGCCTCCCTGTGCCCCCGTCAACACGCGGTAGCAGATTTCCCGTACCAGGCCGGGCCCCAGAATCCGAGCATCCATCGGGACCGTCAATGTCTCCAGCAACCTGACGGTTGCATCGGCCAGATTCTCGTCAAGCCCCGTAGACACCATGCCGTTGGGCGGTGCCTGAGGCAGATCTCCTGCCGCCCCGATCTGCGTGATCAGTTCGCTGAGTTCGAGGAGGTCCAGACGGATGGACACCGCCAGCATGGGTTCCTCTGGCGAAGCCTGGGTTTCCGTGGAAAACGGCAGCGGTACCGACAGTACGAGATAGTGCTGCGCATCGTAGACATAGACCTCATTGCCCAGAAAGCCAAGCTTGCGGCCCTGGCACACGATCACGATGCTCGGCTCGTACAGCACCGGTGTGCGCCCAAGGGGCCGATCCGAACGCATCAGCCGCACGCTATCGAGCGTCGACTGCGTGTAGCCCTCGTTGGGCGCCAGTTTCTCGATCAGACGAACCATCCTGACGGAAGCGGGGGAGCGGACCTTGGACACAAAGCCTCCTCTTGTTTGCCTGCAGCCGCCATTCTAGCCCGCCTTGCACACCGTACCAGCCGGTTCAATAGGAACAGGCAATAACGGCATCGGTCCGTGTATTCGCCTGCAGGCAGGTCATCCCTAACATTCATGCACCGGCCGAACGAACCGTACCGCTTCATTGGAGGCCGAAACGCAACTGCGGAGCGCGCTGCATCAAGCGCCGACCTCCGCGGCCAGATCCGAACCAACGATAGGAGTATGCAACATGGCAATCGTAGCCAACGAATCGAAAGTCATTCTGATCACCGGGGCGAGCAGCGGCATTGGCGAGGGCGCCGCGCGCCTGCTGGCCGCGCAAGGACACCGGCTCGTGATCGGTGCACGCCGGACCGACCGGCTCGCCGGGTTGGCGGCATCGATCGTAGCCTCCGGCGGCGGGGTGTGTTACCGCGAGCTCGACGTGACCTCGGCCGACGACGTGGCGGCATTCGCCCAATTCGCGCTTGATGCCTTCGGTCGCATCGACGTCCTGATCAACAACGCGGGCGTGATGCCGCTTTCGCCGCTCAACGCGCTGAAGGTCGGCGAGTGGGACCGGATGATCGACGTGAACATTCGTGGCGTGCTGCATGGCATTGCCGCCGTGCTGCCGACGATGGAAACGCAAGGGATGGGCCAGATCATCAATATTTCTTCGATTGGCGGGCTCTCCGTGTCGCCGACTGCCGCAGTCTATTGCGCCACCAAGTTCGCCGTGCGCGCTATCTCCGATGGGCTGCGCCAGGAAACCGACAAGATCCGCGTGACGGTGATTTGCCCCGGCGTCGTGGAATCCGAACTGGCCGACTCGATCTCCGACGACACCGCGCGCAGGGCGATGCAGGAGTTCCGTCGCATCGCCATCACCCCTGACGCGATCGCACGTGCCATCGCCTACGCGGTGGAGCAGCCCGCCGACGTCGACGTCAGCGAGATCGTCGTACGGCCCACCGCCAGCCCGTTTTGATCCATCCGGCACGGGACCCAAATCAATCAGGAGAACATGATGACATCACGAAACACGACAAGCGGTGCCTTCGCAGGCAAGGTCGCCATCGTCACCGGTGCAGCCAGTGGTATCGGCCTGGCGACCACCGAACTGCTTCACGCCGAAGGGGCGAATGTGATTGCCGTCGAGCGCAGCAGCAACGTCGAAGCGCTGGCGCGACCTGGCATCGTTCCCGTCGTCGCCGATGTGGCGCGAGAGGAAAGCGCCGTGCAGGCCGTTACCACGGCAATCGACCGCTTTGGCAAGCTCGACATCCTCGTCAACAACGCGGCGGTCATCATCAACAAGCCGCTGGTGGATATGTCGCTGGAAGACTGGAATGGCATCCAGGCCGTCAATGCCACCGGCGCTTTCCTGTTCTCGCGGGAAGCCATGCGCGCCATGCTGCCGGCAAAGACGGGGGCCATCGTCAACGTGGGGTCCTACGCCTGCTATCAGGCCTTTCCGCTCATCGCAGCGTATGCGGCATCCAAGGGCGCACTTGCTCAGTTGACGCGGGCGCTCTCGCTGGAAGCCATCGAACACGGTATTCGCGTGAATGCGGTGGGCTCCGGCGATGTCATCACCAACATTACCAACCACATCCATGCGGACGGCCAGGCCTTCCTTGCCGAGCATGGCAAGAAGGCACCGATCCGCCGCGCGGCCCAGCCGAAGGAAATCGCCGAGGTGATCGCCTTCCTCGCATCGGAAAAGGCCAGCTTTATCGTCGGCGCCGTAGTCATGGCCGACGGTGGCATGAGCGTGGCCCTGCCTTGATCCACGTCTTGGCCGCGTAAGTATCTGAAGGCATCTGACGTGCCGAGAAAGAAAACCGCCCTCGGGCGGTTTTTTTCATGACCTTCAACGCGAGCCGCTTCCTGCGTTGTGCAACGACGAAGCGCCCGCGCCTCCGAACCGCATCTCGGCATTCGGGTCGATGCGCGATGCCGGCATCGGCTTGCCGATGAAATAGCCTTGCACGGCGTCGCAGCCGAGTTCCTTGACGAGGGCAAACTGCGTTTCGGTCTCGATGCCTTCCGCGACCGTTCTGATGCCGAGCGCGCGCGCGAGCGCGACCATGGCTTCGACCATCGCACGCGCCCGAGGGCAGGTTTCCTTGACGGTGAGTTCCTGCACGAACGACTTGTCGATCTTGATGCGATCGACAGGCAATCGCGTGAGGTATGCGAGGCTGGAGTAGCCGGTGCCGAAGTCGTCGAGAGAGACGGTCACGCCGAGCTGTCGTACCGCGGAAAGCGCGCGCGACGCGGTAGCGAAGTCGCTCATGACGACCGTCTCGGTCACCTCGATGTCCAGTACGGAAGCGCATACACCGGCCGCTTCGGCCGCCTCGAGAACCAGTGCGGCGAGATCGCCGTTCTGGATCGTCGTGGCCGAGAGATTGACGGCGACCTTGAACGGCGGACGGCTCGCCGCCTGCCATGCCGCCGCCTGACGGAACGCATTGCGAATGAGCCAGTCGCCGGTCGCCTCGTAAGCCGGCGATGCAAGCAGCACGTCGAGGAAATCGATTGGCGTGAGCAGCCCGAGTTGCGGATGGTTCCATCGCAAGAGCGCTTCGGCACCGTAGACGCGGCCGGTATGCAGATCCAGCTGTGGCTGATAGTGCAGTTCGAACTGGCGCGCGGCGCTCGCACTCTCCAGATCTGCGCGTAGCCGCCGGCGATGCGAGAGGCGCAGCGCGTCCTCCTTGCCGAACGACCACACCTGCGAGCCGCCCGCGCGTTTCGCGTGATACATCGCGATGTCCGCATTGCGCAGGAGTTCTCCGGCATTCGCCGCCGAAACGGGATAGCGCGCCACGCCTATGCTGGCCCCCACCGAAGCCCGCGCGCACGACGTCAAGATGGGCTCGCGCAAGCGTACGACGACTTCATGCGCGACGCGTGGGGCCTCGTCCTCGGGCGCGTCGACGAGAAAAATCACAAACTCGTCCCCGCCGATGCGCGACACGGTCCCGCCTTCGCCACACATGCCGGAAAGACGCTCGCCGATGGCACGCAGTACGTCATCGCCCGCGACATGGCCGAACGAGTCGTTCGTATCCTTGAAGCGGTCAAGGTCGATGAAGAGCAGATCGACGGAAGCGGCCGTGCCTTCATCGACGAGACGGTTCAGGCGCAACAACAGTTCCCGCCGGTTGATGAGACCGGTCAGTTCGTCATGCGTCGCCTGGCGCAACAGGCGTTCGGAGATGGCGCGCGCTTCGGTGACATCGCGGACGAGCACGATGATTCCGTCGTCGCTGGGGAACGCCCGCACTTCAAACCAGGTATCGAGCGGAGCGTAGAAGTCGGTCGCGGTGCTGGGCGTACCCGTCTCGGCGGCCTGGCGATAGGCTTTTTCGTAGCTCGACCCGAGGAGGTCCGGATATTCGGCCCAGATCTCGCGGCCCAGCAGGTCCGCGGACTGACGCTTGAGCAGCCGCTCGGCGGTATGGTTGATATTCCGAAATTTCCACTCTCGGTCGAGCGACATGACGCCGTCCGTGATGTGATCGAGTATTTGAAAACTTCCCACGTCCGCGCTTCTCCGTATTCGACCGGTGCGACGGCGCCGGTAATGTCTGCGATAACTGACAGGGCATATCGTAAGAGGAAATTCGCATGATGGCGATCATTCAGCGCCGGCGCCAGGGTGCGGCTTGCTGGCACGAGGCCCTTCAAACGGCGGTTTGAGCGATTTTCCGGCCGCCTGGCCGGGCGCTCGTGACCCGTACCGCGAGAAACCATCGGGCGGCTGTTCATCCGCCATTCAGATATCGATGCACGAGCGCCACACACATGGCGCCTTCACCGACGGCAGATGCGACGCGCTTGATCGACGCATGGCGGACGTCTCCCGCAGCGAACACGCCCGGCATACTGGTCTCGAGATAAAGCGGAGCGCGGTCGAGCGGCCATCGCGGGTCGGGCTCGAACTCGCGCAGGTCTGGGCCGGTGACGAGGTAGCCGGCTTCGTCCCGCACGATCCCCACGTGCGTGGCCCACTCTGTCTGCGGTAAGCCACCGATGCAGACGAAGAGGCAGTGCGCCTTGACCTTGCGGTGCTGGCCGGTGCGCATATCGGTCAGCGTGATTTCACGCAACGTCTCGTCGCCGTGGAGCGCCGTGACTTCGGTGCATGGGATAACTTCCACATTGGGTGCCGAGGTCACACGGTCCACCAGATATTGCGATAGCGTGCGCTTCAGCGAGGCGTCGCGCACGATCATGAAAACGCGATGGGCGGACTGCGCGAAGTACATTGCCGCCTGGCCTGCCGAGTTGCCGCCTCCGACAATATAGACATCTTCGCCGTGCGTCAGTGCCGCTTCACTCGCCCCGGCACCATAGTAGAGGCCCGAGCCAAAGAAGCGATCCTCGTCAGGCAGCCCTAGCTTGCGATACGCCACGCCCGTGGCGCAGATCGACGTTCGCGCCGTGATGCGAGTACCGTCTTCCAGATAGACGATGCCCTTTCCTGGCGGAAACTCCGCACGGATGCCCGCGCGTGCAAGCAGTATCTCGGCCCCGAACCTCACCGCCTGGGCGCGAGCGCGCTCGGCGAGCTCCCAGCCACCGATGCCATCGGGAAAGCCCAGGTAGTTCTCGATCTTCGAGCTGCTACCTGCCTGACCGCCGACCGCCCACCGTTCCACCAGTATCGTGCGCAAGCCCTCCGATGCCCCGTACACCGCCGCGCTCAGTCCCGCGGGGCCGGCGCCGTAGATGGCGAGGTCGTACTCCGATCGTGAGGGGTTGGCGAACCAGCCGAGCTTTTCCGTGATCTGACGGATGGTCGGGCATTCGAGCCGTGTGCCGTCATGGAAGACACACACGGGCAGGCGCGCATCGGTCAGGTCCTGCACGCCAGCAAGCGACGCAGCATCGTCGTCGCAAGTGAGCTCGATCCATTCGAAAGGAATGTCGCTGCGATGAAGGAAGTCGCGAATTGCGTAGCCGGTGGCTGTACGCCTTCTCCCGTAGATCTTTACCATGAAGGTGGCTCCAGGTCCGTCGTCCGTGCCAGTCAGGACGCCAACACCAACCACCATAGGGGTGCGGTGGAGCACGCGTCTTCCCCGATCCTGCTCCGGTTTGTCCGAATTCTGCAGTGCCTTCCGAGCATGCAATGACTGATGGTTCAGGGCGGATATGCCGCGCTATTCGTGCGGCATTCCGGACACCCTCCGGATCTCCTCGGCCACGATCGCGATCAGCGCGTCGGCGGCCGTGCCGAGCGGACGCTGCGGATGGCTCACGCATACCAGATGGCGCACGATGCGCGGCGCCAGGATCGGATAAATGCGCAGCCTGCCCTCGGTCACCGCCCGCTGCACCACGATGCGCGGCAGCACCGTGGCAAAGCGCGTGGCCTCGACGAACTGCATGATCGTTCCGAGGATATCGATCTCGAACTTTGGCTGCAGCGTGACACCTTCGACCTGCGTCGCGGCGTCTATCACGCCGCGCAGGCCATGACGTTTGGTGGGCAACACCAGTTCCAGTCCGGGCAGCTTGGCGAGTTCGACCGCCGCCGGCAGTTCCACGCCATGCTCGGTACTGGTGACCAGCACCATTTCCTCGTCGTGCAGGGTCTGCACATGGAGCGAGAGCTTGCCACGGGGCTTATGCACCACCGCGGCGTCGAGATGCCCCGCGGAGACCAGGTCGATCAGCGTGGCACTGAATCCGTCCGCGACGGACACCTCCATATTCGGGTAGCGCGCGTTGAAGCGGGCCAGCGACCCCACCAGCACGCTTTCCGTCTCCGACGCCACCATGCCGATGGAGATGCTGCCGGCCACCTGCTCTTCGCGTTGCATCAGTTGCTGCCGCGCATTGGCGAGGTCTCGCGTGATCGGCAGGAACAGCCGGTACATCATGCGGCCGGCGGCGGTCGGGACCATCCCGTGCGGGATGCGATCGAACAGCTTCTGGCCGAACTCTTCCTCCAGCTTGGCGATCTGCATGCTCAGTGCTGGCTGCACGATGTTCATGCGCTTGGCCGCACGTGTGACGGAGCCATCTTCGAAGAGCGCGATGAAGTACTGAATTTGTTTGAGGTCCATGCGCTTCTCGCTATCAGTCTTAATGATGCAGTCGATCAATAAACAATATTATAACTAATACCAGATTCTCACTAAGCTCCTGTTCAAGGCTGCAGGAACCGCGGATTCGTCCGTCGGATCCCGCGGACAGAATGGAGACAGGCATGAGAATCAAAGATGCTGGCGGCATGACCGGCAAGATCGAGGAGACCCGCGCGTCGGCCGGGCGCCAGCGTCATGTGGGCCGCCCGCATGTGGGCCGATCGATGGAGCGGCTCGAGGACGCTGCGATCCTGACAGGCCGTGGCCGCTATGGCGATGACCTGGGCGTGAAGCCCGGCACCCTGCACGCCGCCATCGTGCGTTCCCCGCATGCGCATGCCGAACTCGGCCGTATCGATGCCTCCGCCGCGCTCGACGCACCGGGCGTGCACGCGGTGCTGACCGGCGCGGACCTCGTGGCCTGGTCGCGTCCCTTCGTGGTGGCCGTGAAAGCCCCCATGGAGCAATGGGCGCTGGCCATGGACCGCGTGCGCTATGTGGGCGAGCCGGTGGCCGTGGTCGTGGCAGAAAGCCGCGCCCTCGCCGAAGACGCGCTCGATCTGGTGCGCGTCACTTACGACGTGCTGCCGCCCGTGGTATCGATCGAAGCGGCGCTGGGCGACGATGCGCCCGTCCTGCATCCCGGCGTGGGCGCCAATGTCGTGAGCGATCGCCACTTCCGCTACGGCGAGCCCGAAGCCGCTTTCGCCGCGGCCCCGCACCGGGTCACGTTGACCGCCCACTATCCGCGCAACACCTGCACGCCGATCGAATGCGGCGTGGTGATCGCGGAGTGCCTGCCCGGCGACGAAGGCTACGACGTCACCTCCAATTTCATGGGGCCGTTCTCGTTGCATGCGGTGATGGCGATGGCGCTCAAGGTGCCCGCCAACCGGCTGCGCCACAAAGCCCCGCGCGATTCCGGCGGCAGCTTCGGCGTGAAGCAGGCCGTGTTTCCCTACGCGGTGCTGATGTGCCTGGCGTCCCGCAAGGCCGGCGCGCCCGTGAAGTGGGTGGAAGACCGGCTCGAGCACCTCAGCGCCGCCACCTCCGCCACCGCGCGGCTGTCCACACTGGAAGCCGCGGTGAACGCCGATGGCCGCATCGTGGCGCTTTCCTATGACCAGGTCGAAGACTGCGGCGGCTACCTGCGCGCCCCGGAGCCCGCCACCTTCTATCGCATGCATGGCTGTCTGACCGGCGCCTACGACATCCCCAACCTGCTGGTGCGCAACCGGGTGGTGATGACCAACAAGACGCCCACCGGGCTGGTGCGTGGCTTTGGCGGGCCGCAGGTGTATTTCGCGCTGGAGCGGCTGGTCCAGCGCATCGCAACGCAGCTCGGACTCGATCCGCTCGACATCTATCGCCGCAACTTCGTTGCTGCCGATGCCTTCCCCTATCGCGCGGCGGCCGGGGCGTTGCTGGATTCCGGTAACTACCAGCAAGCGCTGACGCGCGCGCTGGAAGACGGCGGCTATGCCGAGCTGACGCGCCGCCGCGACGCCGCGCGCGCCGAGGGCCGGTTATATGGCATAGGCTTTGCCGCCATCGTGGAGCCGTCCGTCTCCAACATGGGCTACATCACCACCGCCATGCCGGCCGAGGCGCGCAAGAAAGCGGGCCCGAAGAATGGCGCCATCGCCAGCGCCACGGTCAGCGTGGATCTGCTTGGCGGTGTGGTGGTCACGATTGCCTCGACACCGGCCGGACAGGGGCATATGACCGTGTGCGCGCAGGTGGTGGCCGACGTGCTGGGCGTGGCCCCGGCCGAGGTGGTGGTGAACGTCGAGTTCGATACCCACAAGGATGCGTGGTCGGTGGCTGCCGGCAATTACTCCAGCCGCTTTGCCGGCGCGGTGGCCGGCACCGTGCATCTGGCCGCCCAGCGGGTACGCGACAAGCTGGCGCGCATCGCGGCGCCGCAGTTCGGCTGCACGCCTGCCGAGGTGGAGTTCGCGGACGGCCATATCGCCCGGCAGGGCGCACCCGAATCCGCACTGCCCTTCGCGCGTGTCGCGAGCAACGCGCCCCACTGGTCGCCGCAGCAATTGCCGGAGGGAGAAGAGCCTGGCCTGCGCGAGACGGTCTTCTGGTCGCCGCCCAATCTGGAAGCGCCCGATGACAGCGACCGCATCAACACCTCCGCCGCCTATGGTTTCGCTTTCGATATGTGCGGCGTGGAGATTGACCGTGCCACGGGCCGCGTGCGTATCGACCGCTACGTGACCGCGCATGACGCCGGCACGCTGCTGAACCCGGCGCTGGCCGATGGCCAGATCCGCGGGGCTTTCGCGCAGGGGCTCGGCGCGGCATTGATGGAGGAGTTCCGCTATGGCGCCGACGGGAGCTTTCAGTCCGGCACCCTGGCCGACTACCTGATGCCGACCACCTGCGAAGTGCCCGATCCGGTGATCGTGCATCTGGAAACACCGAGCCCTTTCACGCCGCTCGGCGCGAAGGGCCTTGGCGAGGGCAACAACATGAGCACGCCGCCCTGCATCGCGAACGCGGTGGCGGACGCGCTCGGCGTCGACGATATCCGCCTGCCGCTGACCCCGGCGAAGGTGATGGCCATGGTGGGCTTCGACGATCCGCCACCGTCGCGCCCCGAGCTGCTGGAAGCCATGCGGGATGCTGCCGTGCCTGCCGCCCGCAGGGGCAGTGGCAAGGCGCTCACCGCGCGCGGCACGGTGGATCTCGACGCCACACCCGAAGCCGTATTCGCCGTGCTGCTGGACCCGCAGGCGCTGGCCAGGGTCGTGCCCGGCTGCCACGCGCTGGAGCGCACCGCAGAAAACCATTACCGCGCCGATGTCACGGTCGGGGTCGGGATGATCAAGGCGCGCTTCGAGGCGGAGATCGCCCTGTCGGACCTCGATCCCCCGCACCGGCTGCGGCTAGCGGGCGCCGGCATGTCCTCGCTGGGCAGCGCGCGCGGCGCGGGCCTGGTGGAACTGGCGCCGCAGGGCAGCGGCACGCGCCTCAGTTACGACTACGAGGCCGAGGTCACCGGCAAGGTCGCGGCCGTGGGCGGTCGCATGCTGGAAGGCGCGGCCAAGGTGGTGCTGCGTCAGTTGTTCGAATCGCTCGGCCGCCAGGCCGCCGGCAAGCCAGTACGCCCGCAAGGCTGGCTTGACCGCCTGCTGGCTCGTTTGGGAGTTCGCCGATGAAACCATCCGCATTCGATTACCTGCGCGCCGAATCCACGCAGCACGCGCTCGATGCGCTTGCACGTGGCGGCGAGGGCGCGCGCGTGCTGGCCGGTGGCCAGTCGCTGATGGCGGTACTCAACATGCGCCTGGCACAGCCAGAACTGCTGATCGATATCTCGCGGACCGCCGAGCTGAATACGGTGCGCGTGGATGGCGGTCACCTGACGGTGGGTGCCGCGGCCACACAGGGCAGTGTCGAATGGCGCGCCACGCTGGCCGACGAGGTGCCGCTGCTGGCGATGGCCCTTCCGTTTATCTCGCATTTCCAGATTCGCAACCGGGGCACCGTGTGCGGCTCCGTGGCGCATGCCGATCCGAGCGCGGAATTGCCACTGGTGCTGACGGCGCTGGGCGGCGAAGTGGTGCTGCGCGCCGCGCGGCGCCGCCGCGTATTGCCGGCGGCCAGCTTCTTCCAGGGCATGTTGATGACGGCACGCGAGCCCGACGAGCTGGTGGAGGCGGTGCGCTTTCCGCTGCGGCGCCCCGGCGCGCGCTACGGCTTTGCCGAATTCTCCGCGCGCCACGGCGATTTCGCGCTCGTGTCCTGCGCGGCCACCGTGACCGATGACGCGATCGCGCTGGCGGTTGGCGGCGTGGCGGACCGGCCGGTGCTGGAAACCTGGCCCCGTCTTCAGGGCAAGGATCTCGAGGCCGCCATCAACGATTTCAGTTGGAAACTGGGCGCGCAAGACGACGCCCACATCAGCGCGCAGTACCGCCGGCATCTGGTGCGGCAACTGGGCAAGCGTGTGATCGAGGAGGCAAGATGAGCAAGACCACCAAGGGCGCCGGATCCGGCAAGCCCGCCGAGGTGATGCAGCGCCACGAGCAGCGGCGCATCACTCTGACCCTGAACGGCCGTGCGCGCAGCGGCCATTGCGAGCCGCGCGAGCTGCTGTCTGATTTTCTGCGCCACGAGCTCGGTGCCACCGGCACCCATGTGGGCTGCGAGCACGGTGTGTGCGGCGCCTGCACGGTACGCGTCGACGGCGTTGCCGCGCGCTCTTGCCTGATGCTGGCGGTGCAGGCGGAGCACCGGTCCATCGATACCGTCGAGGGACTGGCGCCGGCCGGGCAGCTCGGCGACCTGCAGGACGCCTTCCGCCGCCACCACGCGTTGCAGTGCGGCTTCTGCACGGCGGGCATCCTGATGTCTTGCGCGGACTATCTGGAGCGCGTGCCGGAGCCCAGCGAGGCGCAGGTGCGCGACATGCTATCCGGCCACCTGTGCCGCTGTACGGGCTATACGCCGATCGTGGCGGCAGTGCTCGACGTGGCGGCCGGTCGTGCCCGCGCGCGCGCCGCCGACCACGATGCAACGCGCCTGGAGGCTTGCGATGCTTGATCTGGGCCGCACCTTCCTCCAGAGCGTGGAGCGCAGTCCGCACACGCCCGCCATTGTCGATGGCGACCTGATGCTGACCTACGCGCAATGGTACGAGCGCATTCGATGCGTGGCCTCCGGCCTGCGCAAGCTTGGCCTGGCGCCAGGCGACCGATTGCTGGCCGTGCTGCAAAACCGCTGGGAAATGGCCACGCTGCACTGGGCCTGCCAGTTCGCTTCGATCGTGATGGTGCCGCTGAACTGGCGCGCGAAGCCGGAGGAGCTCGAATACTGCGTGCAGGATGCCGGCGTCAAGGCCGTGGTGTTCGAGCCGGTCAGCGCCGATGCGGTGCTGGCCAGCCCCGCGGCGCGGGCCGTGCCCCGCATTGCGCTGGACGGCGCGGCGGGCGGCGCGATGTCCTTCGCCGCGCTGCTGGACGGCGCCGCGCAGCATGACGGCCCGGTCGCCGAGGCGGGCGACCTCTCGCTGATGCTCTACACCTCCGGCACCACCGGCAAGCCCAAGGGCGTGCCGCGCCGCCACCAGCAGGAGCGTGCCGCGGCGCTGGCGCACGTAGCCCAGAACCTGTATCGCCGCGGTGAACGCACCCTTGGCGTCATGCCGCTCTACCACACCATGGGCGTGCGATCGCTGCTGGCCATGGCGCTGGTGGACGGCCTGTTCGTCTGCGTGCGGCGCTGGAACGCCGCGCTGGCACTCCAGGAGATCGCCACCCACCGAATCACCTGCCTGTATCTGGTGCCCACGCTGTACCACGACCTGCTGGCCGCCCCGGGGTTCGATGCCGCCCTCGTGCGCAGCGCGACCAAGCTCGGCTTTGCTGGCGCCTCGATGAGCGACGACCTGTTGCGCCGTCTTGCGATGGCGTTCGAGCCGGAACTGTTCGTGAACCACTACGGCTCGTCCGAGGTTTACACATTCAGCGTGGACCAGCGCGCCACCCGCAAGCCCGGCAGCGCCGGGCGCGCCGGAATCAACACGCGCCTGCGCGTGGTGCGCCTCGATGCGCGCTCACCCGACGATCTGGTCGCTTGCGGCGAGGAGGGCCAGATCATCGCCGATCTGCGCGGCGACGAGGCTTTCGAGGGCTACTGGAACCGCGACGACGCCAATGCGAAATCGCTGCGCGACGGCTGGTACTTCACGGGCGACACCGGCTACTTCGATGCCGAGGGCGACCTCTTCGTCAGCGGCCGGGTGGACGACATGATCATCAGCGGCGGCGAGAACGTGTCCCCGGTCGATATCGAATCCGTGCTGTCGCTTCATCCGGCGGTGGACGAGGTGGCGGTGGCGGGGGTGCCGGACCCGCGCTGGGGGCAGAAAGTGGTGGCGTTCGTCAAGCCGCGCGGCAACGTGGACGCACAGGCTCTCGATACCTACTGCCGTGGCTCGGACCTGGTGAACTTCAAGCGCCCGCGCGATTACGTGTTCGTGAAGGAGATCCCCAAGTCGCCGGTCGGCAAGATCCTCCGCCGCAAGCTCTCCGCCGGCGAGTACGAGCACGTCACCCCGCACGTCACCCCTTCCGGCGACCCCACCCTCAACCCCAATCCCAATCAGGCAGCGGACGCCACGCCTGCCGACACGATCAAGGAGTAAAACATGACCCAGGCAACCGAACTGATCCATCCCGACCAGCAACGTCTGCAAGAGCTCGACGGCTTCTCCGTGGAGATCGACGCCGCGCGCGAGCGTGCGGACATCATCCTGCACCGCCCGCCGTACAACGTCATTGCCATGGCGGCGCGCGACCAGTTGCGCGCCGTCATCGAAGCGCTCGATGCCGACGAGCGCGTGCGCGTGATCGTGCTGCGCTCGCAGGGGGAGCACTTCTCCAGCGGCGGCGATATCAAGGGCTTTCTGGAGGCGTCGCCCGAGCACGTCTCGCAGCTGGCGTGGAACGTTGCAGCGCCGGCGCGCTGCAGCAAGCCGGTGATTGCCGCCAACCGCGGCTATTGCTTTGGCGTGGGCTTCGAACTGTCGCTGGCCTGCGACTTCCGCATTGCCACCGAGACCACGCAGTACGCGCTGCCGGAGCAGAAGCTCGGGCAGATTCCTGGCTCGGGCGGCTCGGCGCGCCTGCAGAAGATGGTGGGCATCGGCCGCACCAAGGACATCGTGATGCGCTCGCGCCGTATCTCGGGCAAGCAAGCCTATGAGTGGGGCATCGCGGTGGAGTGTGTCGCCGACGCGGAACTGGAAGCCGCCACCGATGCGCTGGTCGACGAGCTGCGCAGCTTCTCCCCGCTGGCGCAGCGTACCGCCAAAAAGCTGCTCAACGACACCGAAGACGCGCCGCTGTCCATCGCCATCGAGCTGGAAGGGCATTGCTATAGCCGCCTCCGCAGCTCGGACGATTTCCGCGAGGGCGTGGAAGCGTTCCACGGCAAGCGCAAGCCGGCGTTCACCGGTAGCTGACGCAATCGGGGGGCGCCTGACGGCAACGAACCGCCACGCGCCACCGCTGCCGCATTGATCGCGGCAGAGATCCAAATCAAAGGAGACAGACAACTATGGAAGCCGTAGCAAAGACGAGGACGGACACGATCGACGATACGCTGCCAGCGGCGAGCAATCGCCAGGTGCTTGGTGCGGTGACGGCGTCGTGCATGGGATGGGCGCTGGACCTGTTCGACCTGTTCATTCTGCTGTTCGTGGCGCCTGTGATCGGCAGGCTGTTTTTTCCGTCGGAACATGCCATGCTGTCGCTGGCGGCCGTGTACGCGTCGTTTGCGGTGACGCTGCTGATGCGTCCGCTCGGCTCCGCGATCTTCGGCTCCTATGCCGATCGCCGCGGGCGCAAGGGCGCGATGGTCGTTGCGGTGACCGGCGTTGGCTTGTCCACGGCGGCGTTCGGGCTGCTGCCCACGGTGGCACAAGTGGGACTGCTCGCGCCGGGCTTGTTCATCCTGCTGCGCCTGGCGCAGGGGATCTTTGTCGGCGGCGTGGTGGCCTCCACCCACACCATCGGTACGGAATCGGTGCCGCCGTCCTGGCGCGGCGCCGTGTCGGGACTGGTCGGTGGCGGTGGCGCGGGCATCGGGGCGCTGCTGGCTTCCATCACCTACATGGCAATGACCGCGCTGTTTCCCGGCGATGCGTTCGACGTCTGGGGTTGGCGCTGCATGTTCTTCGCCGGCATCATCAGCGCGGTGCTCGGCCTGATCATCTTCAACTCGCTCGAGGAGTCGCCGCTGTGGAAGCAGTTGCAGGCGGCCAAGGGCCGCACCGCACCGGCCGACGCCCCGTTGCGCGTCTTGTTCTCCAGCAAGTACCGCGGCGTCCTCGTTGTCAATATCCTGCTCACGATGGGCGGCGGCAGCGCCTACTACCTGACTTCAGGCTATCTGCCATCCTTCCTCAAGATCGCAGTGAACGCGCCGGCGGGCGCGTCCGCGGCCATTCTGATGGCCAGCAGTGCCGGCGTCATCGTGGCATCGATCTTTGCCGGTCACCTCAGCACGCTGATCGGTCGCCGGCGATGCTTCCTGCTGATCGGTGCCTTGAATCTGGTGCTGCTGCCGTGGATCTATCAACAGATGCCCGCAGCGCAGGACGTCATCACGCTCGGCATGTATGCGACAGCGCTGGCGATGCTCGGCTGCATGGGCTTTTCCCCGATCCTTATTTTCCTGAACGAACGGTTCCCGACCAGCATCCGTGCCACGGGGACTGGGCTGTCATGGAATATCGGCTTCGCGATCGGCGGGATGATGCCAACCTTTGCATCGCTGTGCGCCAGCACCCCCGCCGACCTGCCGAGGGTACTCGGAATCTTCGTCGCCGCGGTCACTGCCATTTACCTGGCTGGCGCGGTGATCGTGCCGGAAACCATCGGGCGCCTTGGAGAAAAGTGAGGCGGGCGCGCGGCGAGGGAGCGCCAGGCGACCAATAAAAATGGCCAGCATTTGCTGGCCATTTTTTCCACACATGCTGCCGCGTTACTGCGGGCTTTGCAGGCTTTGCAGTTCCTGCGTGAACGTCTTGGTGTAAGCCGCGTTCGAGAAGCCCGTGGCGTACGCGTTGTTCGATACCCACCTCACGGTGCGGCCAAGTTCCGGCGACCACCAGCCCGTGATCGTTTCCGAGTACGTTGCCGTGCCGAGGTTGCCGTTCGGCAGCAGGCTGTCGTTCGAGTTCGTGTACGTGATCACGAAGTTGACGCGCAGCGCGTTGTACGTGCCGGCGGCGACCGTGACCGGCTCGTAGCCCACCACGGTTGCCGTCACGTTGCCCGTCTCGCGATAGCCGGCCACGCAGCTGTAGTTCCACGTGTCGGTCCACGACTTGCCGACGTACATCGGGAAGGTGAACAGGGTGCGCTTGGGCGTGTACGTGCACAGGTTGCCGTTGCTGAGGAACGTGCGGGTCAGGCGGTTGCCGTCGAGGTTCTGCGTGTAGCGTACGTCCGGCGTGTTCGTGTCGGCGTTGACGCTGTCGACCGTGACGATACCGTTGGCGACGGCCGTCGTCGTGTAGGCAATGTGTTGCGTGCTGACGGTGCCGCCGAGGCGTGTCGTGGTTTCGGTGAGCGTGGCTACCGTGCCGACCTTCGGCGCGGGCACCGTGTAGCGTTGCGGTGCCACCGTCAGGTTCAGCTTGAACACCTTGCTGGCATCGCTCACCAGCGTGCCCGTGAGCTGGATGGTGTCGCCGGTCGGGCTGATCAGGTTGCCCGACCAGACCGTTTCGCTTTGCGACTGGTTCGTCAGCGTCGTCAGGTTGCTCGTGATGACCGCCTGCCACCTGACCGGCGCGCCCGTGCGCAGCGTGATGAAATCGCCCGACTGCACGTTGAGCGTCGCGGTCTGGCCGCTGCCGACGGTTGTCCCTTGCGTGCTGCTGCCCGTAGCGCTCACATTCAGCGAGCTGCCGGCGTCATCCCCACCACCACCGCAAGCACAAAGCATTGCAGCCAGCGCACAGCTGGCCATCCACTTACCCATTGCCTTCATGATTTCCCCTAACGTTTTTGTTTGTTTTGTCGATTGGCCCGAATTTGGTGACCGGCTCTCGATCAGGGGGAGATTCTAGAGAAGAGTGGTGTACGCGGCGCTCCCAACGTCAGGGGGATTGCCGCTTTATCGATATATTGTTGATAAATGATACATACAAGACATCTACGTGCCGACTCGGCTGTCAGCGCCAGAACAGGCTGCTTACCAGCACGAGCGTGCCGAACAGCGCGCCGAGCATGCCCAGGGATTCGCGCAGGCCGCTGCGTTCGCGCCGGCGCGTGGGCGCGGATGGGGCTGGAGTAGTATCTGCAGCATGGACGCTTCGTTGGACGCTGGCCGGCATGGCTATTCTCGTGAGTGGAGTCGATGGGATGCATCATGCGGGCCGCAACCTGAACGGCGGCTGAGCATGGCGTTCAGGTTGCGTTCAGCTTCGGCGCGTCAGGATGACGCCATGGCTACCAGAACCTTCCATCTCCGCAATGCCGCGATCGCCCTCTCCATGGCGGCGACCCTCGGCGTGCTGTCCGTGACCTCGTACCCCGCGATGGCCGACACCGATGCCGATCGGGCGCGGGCCGCGCTCAGGGCCGGCGAGATCGTGCCGCTGGCGCGCGTGCTCGATGCCGTCAATCGCACCTACAACGGCGACGTGCTCGACGTGGAGCTCGATCACGACGACGGCCAGTGGATCTACGAGGTGAAGCTGCTGCTGCCCGATGGGGGCGTGTCCAAGCTCAAGTACGACGCGCGGACCGTGGCGCTGATCAAGAGCAAGGGCGCGAAGCTCGACGGCGCGCGAAAGGCGCCCTGACATGCGCATCCTGGTGGTGGAGGATGAACCCGACCTGGCGCGGCAACTCGAGCAGTCGCTCGTGGCGGCGGGGTTTGCCGTGGACGTGGCCGCCGATGGACTCGATGGCTGGCACCTTGGCAGCGAGAACCCCTACGACGCCGCGATTCTCGATCTCGGCCTGCCGTCGCTCGACGGCTTGTCCGTCCTGCGGCGCTGGCGCGAAGCGGGATCGGAGCTGCCGGTGCTGATCCTCACCGCGCGCGACAGCTGGGTGGAGAAGGTCGAGGGGATCGATGCGGGCGCCGACGACTACCTGACCAAGCCGTTCCGCATGGAGGAGCTGCAGGCGCGCATCCGCGCACTGATTCGCCGCGCGTCGGGCAAGCTCGCGCCCGTGCTCGCCTGTGGGCCGATCGAACTGAACCCGCGCACGGGCACCGTGTCGGTCGCCGGCGCGGTGGTCTCGCTCACGAGCCACGAGTTTCGCGTGCTCGATTACCTGATGCACCATCAGGACGAGATCGTGAGCAAGACCGCGCTGACCGAGCATATCTACGCGCAGGACTTCGACCGCGACAGCAATACCATCGAGGTGTTCATCGGCCGGCTGCGCAAGAAGCTCGACACCGATCGCATCGAGACCGTGCGCGGCCGCGGCTATCGCATGAAGTCCGCGCAGGCATGACGGCGCCGGCGCAATCCCCCACGCGCTCGATCGCGCGACGGCTGTTCGCGGTCTCCACGCTATGGGTGATCGGCGCGCTCGTCACGACGGGCCTGATCCTGTCCGCGCTGTTCGAGCGCCATGTCGATCAGACCTACGCCAGCCAGCTCAATCGTGAAGTGACGAGCCTCGCGGGGTCGCTTGAATGGACACCCGCCGGCGTGCTCGTGAACACGCGCACGCCCGCCGATCCGCGCTATGAGCGCCCCTACTCCGGCGCCTACTGGCACGCGGTCGGCGGCAAGTCCGAAGTACGTTCGCGCTCGCTATGGGATGCCGAGTTCCCCGCGAAGATGGATCGCGAGGTGCCGACGACGGATGCCTACGTGGCCACGGGGCCGCGCGATCAGTCGCTGATGGTGATGACGCGCACGGTGCGGCTGGAAGGCACGGGGACGCCGAGCCCGCAGGGAGCACAGGGGACAGCGATGCCGCCCGTCACGATCGGCGTGGCGATCGACCGAACCGAACTGCGCGCGGCCAAGCGCTCGTTCCGCAATCTGCTGTGGCTGTCGCTCGCGGTGCTCGGCGCGGGCCTGGTGGCCGCCGTCGTCGCGCAGATCAGCTTCGGCCTGTTGCCGCTCAGGCGGTTGCGCGAAGCGTTGGTCTCCATGCACCGGCAGCGCGAAACGACGCTCGGCGGCACATGGCCCAGCGAAGTGATTCCGCTCGTCGATGAAATCAACAAGCTGCTCGCGCGCAATGCCGAGGCCGTCGCGCGCTCGCGGCGCCAGGCCGCGGATCTCGCGCATGCGGTCAAGACCCCACTGGCCGTGCTGACGAACGATATCGATCGCCTGCCGCCCGAAGAGCGGCATCGCATGGCCGAGCAGTTCGACGTCATGCGCAGGCAGGTCGATCGCCATCTGGCCCGCGCGCGTGCCGCCGGTGCCACGCGCGATGCGGGGCTGGTGCCCGTGCACGACGTGGCGGGCTCGCTCGTGCACGCGCTGCGCAGACTGCATGGCGAACGCGCGCTCGATATCGAGGCGGAGGGCGAAGGGATGTTCCCCGGCGACCGGCAGGACCTGATCGAGATGCTCGGCAACCTGCTCGACAACGCATGCCGCTGGGCGCGGCACAGCGTGCGTCTGCGCGTGGCGCAGCGCGACGATGCGCTGGAGATCGAGGTTGCCGACGACGGCCCTGGCATTCCGGACGAGGCGCGCGAGGCCGTGATGTCGCGCTTTGTGCGGCTCGACGAGCAGGCCGAAGGCAGCGGACTCGGGCTGGCGATCGTGCGCGATATCAGCGCGCTGTATGGCGGCGAACTGCAACTTGCACGGGCGCGCGAAGGCGGGCTTTCGGCGCGGTTGCGATTTCCGTCGGGTGGATGAGCGCGGGTTAAAAAAAAGCTCCCCGGAGGGAGCCGCAGTCCTGCAAGTTGTTCGGGACGTATCAGGACGCGAGCCGCAGCGCGATGGCCTCCTCGAGCATGTCGAGCCGATCCTGCCCCCAGAACAACTCCCCCTCGAACACATAGGACGGCGAGCCGAACACGCCCGCCGCGACGGCCTCGTCGGTGTAGCGGCGGTACAGTGCCTCGATGTCGTCCTGCAGCGCCCGCGCCAGCAGCGCATCGGCATCGAGGCCCTGCCCGCGCACGATCTCGCGCAGCGTGTCCGCCGACGAGATATCGCGTTCCTCGCACCATTCGGCGTGCAGGATGGCCTTGTACAGCCCGAGCACCGGCAGGTGCGCCCGATCGGCCGCGATCACGATGCGCGACGCGAGGTCCGCGTTCGGGCACATGTACTTCGGCGTCGGATTCACGTCGATGCCGAGCTTGCGGCACCAGCGCCTGAGCTCCGCGATGCGATATTGCTGGCGCTCCGGCGCGCGCTGGCCGAGCAGCACGCCGCCCGTGCGCGCATAGACGTTGGGCAGGTCCACGGGCTTGTGCCGGATCTCCACATCCATGCGCCGCGAAAGCGCGTCGAGCCGATCGGCGCCGAGGTAGGCCCAGTCCGAGTTGAGCCAGAAGTAGTAGTCGATATGCGGGCGGGTCATGCGCGCTTACCCCCCTTGTGTGCCGCGTTGCACGGCGCCGAGCGGAGCCGTCGCGAATGCCGAATCGCGCATGCATGCGGCGCTGATGAACGCGATGACGCTCAGCGCGCAGAGATACCACACGATATACGTGGGACTGCCCTTGCCATAGGCGAGCAGCGAGGTGGCGACGATGGGCGCGAGCCCGCCGCCGATGGCGCCCGATACCTGCACCGCGATCGAGATGCCGCTGTAACGCACCTCGGCCGGAAACTGCGCGGAGAACAGGCTGCCTTCGGGGCCGTAGAGGCAGGCGTAGACGAGGCCGATCGCAATCGCGACCGCAATGGTGATGTTCTTCGGATCGAGCGACTGCAGCAGCGAGAAGAACTGCGGCGCGAAGACCAGAATGCCGACCGTGCCTGCCATGAACACCCACTTGAAGCCGAAGCGATCGCCCAGCACGCCGAACAGCGGCATGGTGAACAGCGCGATGGCCGCGCCCCATACGGTGGCATCGAGCATCACCGACTTGGGCACACCGAGCGTGCCCGTGGCGTACGCCAGCGAGAACGTGACCACGGTATAGAACCACGTCACCTCGGCAAGGCGTCCGCCGACGACGGTGAGCACCTGGCGCGGATAGCGCTTGAGCACCACCATCGCGGGCATCTCCACCTTCTCGCCCTTCTTCTGCATCTGCTCGAAGTCCGGCGACTCGGCGACCTTCGCGCGAATGAACCAGCCGACCGCGAGCAGGATCACGCTGGCGAGGAACGGCACGCGCCAGCCCCATGTCAGCATGTCCTTCTCGGGCAACGCGGCCACCATGCCCATGGCGAGCGACGACAGCACGAGTCCCGGCGCGACACCGGCCTGCGGCAGGCTGCCGAAGAAGCCCTTCTTGCCCTCGGGCGCATGTTCCACGGCCATCAGCACCGCGCCGCCCCACTCGCCGCCCACCGCGATGCCCTGCAGCAGGCGCAGCAGCACGAGCGCCACGGCGGCCCAGTAGCCAATGCTGTCGTACGACGGAATCAGGCCGATGAGGATGGTCGGAATGCCCATCATGAACAGCGTGATCAGCAACATCGACTTGCGGCCGACCTTGTCGCCGAAATGGCCGAACACGATGCCGCCGAGCGGCCGCGCGAAGAAGCCCACCGAGTAGGTAGCAAACGCGGCGAGCGTGCCCGTGAGCGGATCGAACGAGGGGAAGAAGATCTTGTTGAAGATCAGCGCGGCCGCGGTACCGTACAGAAAAAAGTCGTACCACTCGATGGTGGTACCCATCATGCTGGCCAGACCCGCGGTGATGTACTCGCGCCGCGTGCGCGTGGTGGGAATGCTGCTCATCGTGACGCTCCTTGTGTGGGGGAATGGCAGCGCGTCACGCTGCGGGCAGCGGCGGCACGCCGTGCGTCTGGCGGGCCCAGTACGAGAACGTCGCGTTGACGATCGACGGCTTGAGCAGGTAGTCGTGAGCTTCCTTCGCGAGCGCGTCGTCGACGGGCGTCAGCGGGCCGAACGCCTGCGCGCGAATCTGCATGCGCGCGGCGCGCTCGAGGTACACGGAGAGATAGGTGGCCTCTTCGCAGCTCTGGCCCGCGGTGAGGTAACCGTGATGCGCGAGGATGATCGCGCGCTTGCTGCCGAGCGCCCTGGAGATGATCACGCCTTCCTGATCGGCGATGGGCACGCCGGGCCATTCGCCCAGGAATGCGCAGTCGTCGTGCAGCGGCGTCATGTCCATCTGGGCGATGACCAGCGGCTGACGCGCGGCGGCGAGCGCGGACGCCCACGGCGAATGCGTGTGGATGATCGACTGGACGTCGGGGCGCGCCTCGTAGACCCACAGATGGAAACGCGTCGCCGGATTGGGCATGCCGTCGCCGGTCAGCGTGTTGAGGTCGCTATCGACCTCGATGAAATCCTCGGGCGTGGCTTCGTCGAAGCCGAGGCCGAAGCGCAGCGTCCAGTAGGCGCCGGGGCGCTCGGACCGCACGCTGATCTGGCCCGCGAGGCCGGCTTCCTGCTCGGTCATCGCGAGGATGCGGCACGCGTACGCCATGGTCTCCTGCATCGTGCGCGGCTTGTTGCGCAGATGCTTTGCCATCTCCGTGGTGGCGCGCGTGTCGAAGTAGGACTTGTCTCTGAGGGGGGCATTCATACTGTTCTCTCTCTCCGTGGTGGCACGGAGCCCAGTATGGAAACGACGCCTTGCGGGTGCTATGCAGCTACGCGCATAGCAGGTATCTCATTCCGTCACGCCTTTGTCATGCGCCGGCCGGGCCCAGCGCGCGTGCGACTTGTAGCGCGCATTCGAGCAGCGCACCGGTCAGGGGCATGGCATGCCGCTCGCCGTGGCCGATGGCGACGATGCGACGGCGCAGCAGCGGACTGCGGATGCGCAGCTTGCGCAGGCCATAGTCGGCCAGCAGCTTGTCCGGCAGGCGGCACGGGAGGATGCACTCGCCGACGCCCGTGGAGACGAGCTTGAGGATCGCATCGACGGTCTCCGCTTCCGCGACGTAGTCGGGGTGCAGGCCCGCGCTCTGGAGCATGCGGCGCAGCGCGTAGCCCGGCGGAAACCCGACGAGCCGCAGTTCACGGCCCTGCAGATCGACGTCTTCGCCGGTGTTCTGGACTTCGTCCACCCGCGTGACCAGGCACATCTCGTCCTCGAACAACGGGTGCGAGGTCAGCGTCGCCGTATCCACCGCGGTGTCGTAGACGAACCCGAGGTCCGCCTTGCCGCTTTCCACGAGGGACACGACCTCGGGCGAACTGCGCCCCATCAGCGAGAGATTCACGCCCGGATGGCTGCTCACGAACGCGGCCACCACGTCGGCCATGAAGTAGTAGCTCACCGTATGCACGATCGCGAGCCGCACCGTGCCCTGCGTGGTGCCGTGGCTCTCGCGGATGGTGTCCACGGCCTGATCGATCGCGCGGTACGGCCCCCGGATCGCGTCATGGAGCTTCCTGCCCGCTTCGGTCAGCTCCACGCCGCGGCCCGTGCGGATGAACAGCGGCTTGCCCAGATGCGCCTCGAGCGCGGCCAGCTGCCGGCTCAGGCCCGACTGCGTCTGGTCGAGTTCCTCCGCCGCGCGCGAGAGTGACTTGAGTTCGGCGATGCGAAGGAAACTGCGGAGCTGGCGGTCGGGGGTGTCCATGGGGCAGAGGATACAATCAAACACTGTTACCGGAGTCCCACGTTCATGCCCCTTATCGATATCCGCAATCTGCAGCAGGCCGCGGGCGGCTTTGCCGATGCACGCGGCTGGCGCAAGTATCACAGCCCCAAGAACCTCGCCATGGCGCTGAGCGTCGAAGTGGCGGAGCTCGTCGAGATCTTTCAGTGGAAGACCGAGGAGGAATCGCGGCAGGTCATGACGACCGGCGAGCGCGCGCATGTGGAGCAGGAGCTCGCCGACATCACCATCTATCTGGCGCAGCTCGTGACGACGCTCGGCGTGGACCTCGATGCGGCGGTGCGGGCAAAGATGGAGATGAATGCGGTCAAGTACCCTGCCGATCCGGAGCGCGGCTTGCGCTGACGGATTCGGCCGGACCAACCGGAGCCAGCATGGCCACGCGAAGCAAGGCAGGATCGTATCCCTCGAATGTGCATATCGGCATCGGCGGCTGGACCTTCGCGCCGTGGCGAGACAATTTCTATCCGGCAGGGCTCGCGCATGCGCGCGAGTTGCAATATGCGAGCCGGCATCTGACGGCGATCGAGATCAACAGCACCTACCACGGCACGCAGAAGCGTACGTCGTTCGTGAAGTGGCGCGACGAGGCGCCCGATGGGTTCGTGTTCGCCGTCAAGGCCAGCCGCTTCGCGACCAACCGCCGCGTGCTGGCCGAGTCCGGCGACTCGATCGCGCGGTTCATCGACAGCGGCATTGCGGAGCTCGGCAAGAAGCTCGGGCCCGTGGTGTGGCAGTTCGCGCCGACCAAGTCGTTCGATGCCGAGGACTTCGAGGCGTTCCTGGCGTTGCTGCCCGCCTCTGTCGAGGGCGTGAAGCTGCGGCACGTGCTCGAGGTGCGGCACGAGAGCTTCGCCTGCGAGGCATACCTGAAGCTCGCGCGCAGGTACAAGGCGGCCACCGTGTTCACGGACTCGCCGAAGTTCCCGTCGATGGCGGACCTGACGGCGGACTTCGTCTATGCGCGGCTCATGGACAGCAGCGAGAAGCTGGCCACCGGCTACGGACCCAAGGCGCTCGACCAGTGGACCGCGCGCGTGCGGGCGTGGAGCGACGGCAAGGCGCCGGACGATCTGCCGCGTGTGGGCGACAGCGATGGCCGGCTCAAGGCGAAGGACGTGTACCTGTTCTTTATCAACGGCGCCAAGGAGCGCGCGCCGGCCGCCGCGCAGGCGCTGCTCGGCAAGCTTGGCTGGCAGCCGGCGGAGTGAAGGCGCCGGCCCGCCTATAATCCGGCATGACTTCCGCATCCGAACCCCTCTTCTCCACCCTGCCCCTGTCGGCCGGCACGCTGGCCACCCTTGCGCAGCTCGGCTACGACACCATGACGCCGATCCAGGCCGCGAGCCTGCCCGCCGCGCTCGCTGGCGAGGATCTGATCGCGCAGGCCCGTACCGGCAGCGGCAAGACCGCCGCGTTCGCGCTCGCCCTGCTCCACCGCCTGGACGCGCGCCGCTTCGATGTGCAGGCCCTCGTCATGTGCCCCACGCGCGAACTCGCGGATCAGGTCACGCAGGAGGTCCGCCGCCTGGCCCGCGCCGAGGAGAACATCAAGGTCCTGACGCTGTGCGGCGGCTCGCCGATGCGCCCGCAGGTCGATAGCCTGATCCACGGGGCCCATATCGTGGTGGGCACGCCGGGCCGGCTCATGGACCATATCGAGCGCGGCAGCCTCGATATGCGCGCGATCAACACGCTGGTGCTCGACGAAGCCGACCGCATGCTCGACATGGGCTTCGTCGATGACATCGCCTTCGTCGCGCGCCATTGCCCGAAGGAACGCCAGACGCTGCTGTTCTCGGCGACCTATCCGCCGGGCATCGAGAAGCTTGCGCAGCAGTTCATGCGCAAGCCGCGCGAGATCAAGGTGGCCGAGCAGCATGCGCCCGGCAAGATCCGCCAGCGCTTCTACGAGATCGAGGAAGGCCAGCGCCTGAACACCGTGGCGCGGCTGCTCGAGCATTACCGCCCCGCCAGCACCCTCGCCTTCTGCAATACGAAGGCACGCTGCCGCGACCTCGTCGATCTGCTGCGCGCGCAGGGCTACCAGGCCCTCGCGCTGCATGGCGAGCTCGACCAGCGCGACCGCGACCAGGTGCTCGTGCAGTTTGCCAACCGCAGCTGCTCCATCCTCGTCGCCACCGACGTGGCGGCGCGGGGTCTCGATATCTCGCAGCTGGAGGCCGTGATCAACGTCGACGTCACGCCCGACCCCGAGGTGCATGTGCACCGGGTCGGCCGCACGGGCCGCGCCGATGCCGAAGGCTGGGCGTTCACGCTGGTCAGCATGAACGAGATGGGCCGCGTGGGGAATCTGGAGCAGCACCACGGCGGCGAGTTCGAATGGCACGCGGTGGCGGAACTGCTGCCCACGGGCACCGAGCGGCTGCTGCCGCCCATGGTGACGCTGCAGATGCTTGGCGGCCGCAAGGAAAAGTACCGTCCGGGCGACCTGCTCGGCGCGCTGACCGGCGACGCGGGCTTTGCGAAGGAACAGATCGGCAAGATCAACGTGATGGAGATGTCCACGTATATCGCCGTCGATCGCGCCATCGGCCGCGAAGCCGTCCGCAAGCTCAACGAGGTCAAGGTCAAGGGCCGCAAGGTCAAGGTGCGCATGCTCACGGAGTGATTCGCCGAGTGATGCAAAAGCCTCAGCGGAGCTTACGTCCCGTGACAAGATTCGTACAAGTCACCCTGTAAGCGCCGCCGATCCTTTGCTAATCTGGAGAGACGGCCGGCGGCGTTTTGCGCGGTGCCGCACGGATGTCCCAGACGCAAGAGACCGAACGAGGAGTGGGTATGAAAACCGCACGGCAGGTTCTGGAATCGAAGCCAACGCAAGCCATCTTCAGCATCCCGCCGGTAGCGACGGTGTACGCCGCGCTGCAGCTGATGGCGGAAAAAGGGATCGGCGCGTTGCTCGTCATGGAGCAAAACAAGATCGTCGGCATCCTCAGCGAGCGCGATTACGCGCGCAAGGTGATCCTGATGCAGCGCACGTCGCGCGAGACGCTGGTGCGCGAGATCATGACGAGCTCGGTGATCTATGTGCGCGCGGACCAGAGCACCGATGACTGCATGGCGCTGATGACGCGCCATCGCCTGCGCCACCTGCCGGTGATGGACGGCGACGAACTCGTCGGCATGCTGTCGATCGGCGATCTCGTGAAGGACATCATCTCCGAGCAGAAATTCATCATCGAGCAACTGGAACACTACATCTCCGGCAACGTCCACTGAGGCGGCGCGAACCAGATAGCCCGCCGCTATTCGTCCGCCGTTCCGATTGTTTAAAGCAGGCGCCGCCACCGTTCGGTAGACGCATATAATTATGCGATTACTGAATAAGGCCGCGCCTGATGTCCCCGCCTTTGTCCGCTCAAACCGCACAGCCCACCGCAGAGGCTGGCGGGTCGTCTTCCCACTCTCCCGCAGCCCACGCCAGCCACGAGCAACTCGATCACGGCGCGATCATGCGCGTGATCGGCGGCATCGTGCTGTGTATCCTGCTCGCCGCGCTGGACCAGACCGTGGTCATTCCAGCGGTGCCGGCCATCGCGAACGACCTGAACGGGTTTGGGCATCTGTCGTGGATCGTGACCGCATACCTGATCGTCTCGACGGTCACGACGCCGCTCTACGGCAAGCTCTCGGACAGTTTCGGACGGCGCCGGCTGCTGATGATCGCGATCTCGCTGTTCGTGGTGGCCTCGGTGGCCTGCGCGCTCGCCCAGTCGCTATCGCAGCTGATCCTGTTCCGCGCGCTGCAGGGCGTGGGCGGCGGCGGCCTGATGTCGCTGGCGCAGGCCGCGATCGCCGATGTGGTGGCGCCGCGCCAGCGCGGCCGCTACCAGGGGTATCTGGCGATGGTGTGGGCCATGGCGTCGATCGCCGGTCCGCTCGTCGGCGGCTGGGTCTCGGACCATATGTCGTGGCGCTGGCTGTTCTGGATCAACGTGCCGCTCGGCGCGCTCGCCATGGCCATGTGCTACCGCGGCCTCGCGCATCTGCGCCCCCGCGGCGGCGCAGTCCGCGTGGACTGGCTCGGCGCGCTGCTGCTCGCGGTGGCGATCGTCGCGTTCCTGCTCGGCATGAGCTGGGCCGGCGACGCATTCGACTGGATCTCGCCCGAGATGGGCGCGCTGCTCGGCATTACCGCCATCGCGCTCGCGCTGCTCGCGTGGCAGGAACGCCGCGCGCCCGATCCGATGCTCGCGCCGCGCCTGTTCCATAACCGCGCCTATGTGATGGGCGTGGGCGCATCGGCGATGTCGGCGCTCAATATCTTCCTCTGCATCTTCGCGCTTCCGCTGCTGTTCCAGCTCGTGCGCGGCGCCGACGCATCGATGTCGGGCCTGCTCGTGGTGCCGTTCCTGCTGTCCACCGTGGCCGGCAACCTCGTGGTGGCGTGGCTCGCGCCGCGCGTCGGCCGCATGCGCGGCATCCTGACCGGGGGCTACGTCGCCGCGGCTATCGGCCTGATCGCGCTGGCGGCCGCGACGCCCGCCGTGCCGACCGTCTTGGTGCTGATCGCCATGACGATCGCCGGTGTCGGCCTCGGCACGACCATGGTCGGCACGCTGATCGGCGTCCAGAACGCGCTCGAACGCCGCGACATGGGCTCGGGCACGGGCGCGTTGCTCGTTATCCGTTCGCTCGGCAGCGCCATCGGCGGCGCCCTGGCGGGCACGCTGCTGGCGCTCGAGTTCCGCACGGCGATGACGCGGGCGGGCATTGCCGAGTCGCTCGACCTCGGCGCGCTGCGCCACGGGAGCGAGGCCATGGCGCACCTGTCGCCGGCCGCGCGCCAGGCGCTGGCCGGCGGCGTGGAGTCGGGCTTCCACCTGATCTTCGCGGCAGGCGCGCTGGCCGCGATCGTCGCCCTCGTGATCGTCCGCCGCATGCCGGACCTCGAACTGCGCGGCAGCGTCACCGAGCATGCGAAGACCGCGATGATGGACTGAGGCGGATCGCCCGCAGGAACAGTACACTTGGCGCGATCCCCGAACCGGAAGGTTCCTGAACCGGAGAATGCCGCCATGACCCGTACGCTTTCCGCCATGCTGTCAGCCGGCGCCGCCCTGGCGGCGGCCGCGACGATGGCCGCCTTGCCCGCGCAGGCGGCCGACAAACCTGCAACTAACGCCGGCGCCGCCAGCCCCGCCACGAGCCCCGCGGCCGGCGCCTGCCCGGCCTCGCTGAACTTCAAGTTCCCGCGCCTGCAGGACGAGGCCCCGCAGAATCTCTGCCAGTACGCGGGCAAGGTCGTGCTCGTGGTCAACACCGCCAGTTATTGCGGATTCACGCCCCAGTACGAGGGGCTCGAGGCGCTGTACGGCAAGTATCGCGAGCGTGGCCTCGTGGTGCTGGGCTTCCCCTCGAACGACTTCTCGCAGGAGCCCGGCTCGGAGAAGGAAATCTCCGACTTCTGCTACAACACGTATGGCGTCAAGTTTCCGATGCTGGGCAAGACCCACGTGCGCGGCGGCGAGGCGAACCCGATGTACGCGCTGCTGGCCAGGGAGACCGGCACCGCGCCGAAGTGGAACTTCTACAAGTACCTGATCGACCGGAACGGGCAGGTGGTCGGCAGCTACGACAGCAAGACGAAGCCGGACGACAGGCAGCTCGTCGGCAGGATCGAGCAACTCCTGGGCGCGCGCTGAACGCTGCCGGCGCGCCACTGACCATCGCAACCATCGCAACCATCGCAACCATCGCAAAAGGAAAACAATGAAGCTCGTACGTGTTGGGCATCCCGGTGCGGAGCGCCCGGGCCTCGTCGACAGCGACGGCCGCGTCCGCGACCTCTCGGGCGTGATTGGAGACATCGGTCCGCAGGAACTCTCGCCTGCGGCGCTCGCGAAGCTGGCCAGGATCGATCCGGCGAGCCTGCCGCTCGTGGACAGCCAGCGCCATGGCGTGCCCTGGACCGGCATCGGCAAGATCATCGCGATCGGGCTCAACTACGCGGACCATGCGGCCGAGGCGGGCATGGCGCTGCCGGCCGAGCCGATCGTCTTCCTGAAGGCGACCACGTCCCTGAACGGCCCGGACGATCCCGTGATGCTGCCGTTCGGCTCCGAGAAGAGCGACTGGGAAGTGGAGCTCGGGGTGGTCATCGGCACGACGGCGCGCAACGTATCGCGCGAATCGGCGCTGGACCACGTGGCCGGATACTGCGTGGTCAACGATGTGTCCGAACGCGAGTTTCAACTGGAGCGCGGCGGCACCTGGGACAAGGGCAAGGGCTGCGACACGTTCTGTCCCGTGGGGCCGTGGCTCGTGACGCGCGACGAGGTGGCGGACCCGCAGAAGCTCGCCATGTGGCTCGATGTGAACGGCGAACGCATGCAGAAGGGCTCCACCGCGACGATGGTGTTCGACGTGGCCACCGTGGTCAGCTACGTCAGCCGCTTCATGACGCTGATGCCCGGCGACCTCATCGCCACGGGCACGCCGCCGGGCGTCGGCATGGGCTTCAAGCCGCCGCGCTACCTGAACGCGGGCGACACGATGCGTCTGCATATCGAGGGTCTCGGCGTGCAGACCCAGCTCGTGGTGCCCTACGGCGAGCGCTAGAACGCGGACTGTCTGTCGGTCATGCACCGACTTGGGTGCGGGGAATGTCTGTCAACGAGGTTCCCCGCTGAAACGTCTTCATACAAAGCGTCGCGTTTCCTTGCAAAGCGTTCCGTGCGGGCAACAGTTTTGCGGCGATTTGGGGCGCATCCGCACGAAATCCGCAATCGGGGTTTTATCTGCGGATTTCACGTGACACACTGAAATCAACGCTGTCACAAGACGAGAGCCCACGCCATGTCCGAACACGCCCCCGAAATAGAGTCGATATTGAAGACGGTTCAGCTCGACGAACCCGATGCCGACGGTACCTCCGCCGACAAGCCTTTCAAGCCCCGCCACTTCTGCACGCTGCACGACACGCTCGACAGCCGGGCCGAGCTGCAGGACATCCGGCGCCACATCCACCAGCACCCGGAACTCGCGTTCAACGAGCTCCACACCTCGGAACTCGTCGCGAGCCGGCTCGAGGCGTGGGGCTACGAGGTCACGCGCAACGTGGGCGGGACCGGCGTGGTCGGCACGCTGCGAAACGGCCAGAGCCGCCGCAGCGTGGGCATCCGCGCCGATATGGATGCGCTGCCGATCCACGAGCGGTCGGGACTGCCGTACGCCAGCGTGCATGAAGGCAAGATGCACGCGTGCGGCCACGATGGTCACACCACCGTGCTGCTGGGCGCGGCCCGCCAGCTTGCGCGCACGCGCCAGTTCGACGGCACCGTGAACCTGATCTTCCAGCCGGCCGAGGAAATCGGCGCGGGCGGCGGGGCAGAGCGCATGCTCGCCGATGGCCTGTTCGAGCGATTCCCCTGCGACGCGATCTTCGGCCTGCACAACCATCCGGGCGTGGAAGCGGGGACGTTCATGTTCCGCGCGGGGCCGTTCATGGCCGCGTGCGATACGGTGGCCATCACGATCCGTGGCAAGGGCGGCCATGCCGCGCGTCCGCATCAGGCCATCGATCCGATTCTCGTCGCGGGCAGCCTCGTCATGGCATTGCAGTCGGTCGTGGCGCGTAACGTCGATCCGAACGAGACCGCGGTGGTGACCATCGGCACGCTGCATGCGGGCCACGCCCCGAACGTGATTCCCGACAGCGCGCGCATGGAAATCAGCGTGCGCTCGTTCAGCGCCGAGGTGAGGGCGTCGATGGAGGCGCGCATCCGCCAGCTGGCCACCGCGCATGCCGAAGGCTATGGCGCGACCGTGGAGATCGACTACGTGCGCGGCTATCCGGTGCTCGTGAACAGCGAGCGCGAGACGGCGTTCGCGCAGCAGGTCGCCGAGGAACTCGTGGGGCCGGAACGCGCGATCGGCAACTTCCATCGCATCGCGGGCAGCGAGGACTTCGCGTACTTCCTGCAGCAGCGCCCGGGCTGCTTCGTGCGCATGGGCAATGGCGCGAACCAGCCGCTGCTGCATAACGCGGGGTACGACTTCAACGACGAGAATCTGACCGTGGGCGCCGCGTACTGGACGCGCCTGGTCGAGCGTTACCTCTCGGACGAGGCCTGACCGGCCGCTATCGGAAGAACGCGCTCGGCGGCACGCCGAACTGCCGCTTGAACATCGTCGCGAACGCGCTGGGGCTGTCGTAGCCGAGGTCCAGCGCGATATCCACCACCTTCTCTCCCGCGGCCAGTTTTTCCAGCGCCGCGAGCAGCCGCGCCTGCTGGCGCCACTGCCCGAACGTCATGCCCGTCTCGCGCGCGAACCGGCGCTGGATCGTCTTGGGATCGAGCCCGAGGCGCGCGCCCCAGTCCACGAGCGTCAGATCGGAATCGGGCGTCTCCACGATTTCCTCGCAGATTTCCCGCAGCCCCGCGTCGTCGGGCCGTGGCAGATGCAGCGGCAGCGTCGGCACGCGCAACACCTCGTCCAGCAGCAGCCGCATCAGCCGTCCGTCGCGCGAGTCGTCCGCATAGGGCAGGGGGATGTCGATCGCCGCGAGGATCAGTTCGCGCAGCAGCGGGGAGATGCCGAGCACCGTGCATTGGGTGAGCAGGTCCGGCGCGGCATCGGGACGGATATAGGCGGTCCGCATCTGCACGCGGCTGGCCATGCGGATCCAGTGGGTGGTATTGCCCGGCATCCACATGCCGCGCGTGGGCGGGACGAGCCACTGGCCCTGCGCCGTGTTGACGACCATCACGCCGTGCACCGCATGGACGAGCTGCGCGTGGGGATGCTGGTGCGGCTTGGTCTCGTGGCCTGCCGCATAGTCGGCCGCCATGGCCGTGACCGGCATCGGGCTGCGGTCGAACTGCAGATAGGCGGGCGAGGGCGCGTGGGAGTCCGCGCGCGCGGGGGTCGGGGCGGTTTTGCCTGTGGGCATGTCCTTTTCTCCAAGGTCGCGCCCCCATTCTCGCAGGACAGGCGCTGTTTTGCCATTTAGCATCTGCGGACAGTTGGAAAAGGTTCCCAGAAATTTCCAAGGATTCCCAGCGAGACAACCGGGCCAATGAGCCCCCCGCACCATGACCACCACCGTCCATACCGCCCAGGCCGCCGCCGGCGCGGCGCAGCAGAAGGAGGAGGGCACGCGCTTCCGCGTGTTGTACGCGATCAGCTTCGCGCACTTCCTCAACGACATGATCCAGTCGCTGATTCTGGCGATCTACCCGATGCTCAAGGGGGGCTTCAACCTGAGCTTCACGCAGATCGGCCTGCTGACGCTGACCTATCAGATCACGGCCTCGCTGCTGCAGCCCATCGTCGGCCTGTACACCGACAAGCATCCCAAGCCGCATTCGCTGGCCATCGGCATGGGCTTCACGCTCGGCGGCCTGCTGCTGCTGTCCGTGGCGCCGACCTACGGCGTGCTGCTGGTGGCCGCCGCGCTGGTGGGCACGGGCTCCTCGATCTTCCATCCGGAGTCGTCGCGCGTGGCGCGCCTGGCATCGGGCGGCAAGCACGGTCTGGCGCAGTCGATCTTCCAGGTCGGCGGCAATGGCGGCAGTGCGATGGGTCCGCTGCTGGCCGCATGGATCGTCCACACGCAGGGCAATGTCGCGTGGTTCTCCGTGGCGGCCGTGATCGCGATCGCCGTGCTGTGGCAGATCGGCGGCTGGTACGGCCGTCATCTGGCCGAACGCGCGGGCAAGAAGAAGGCCGCCGGCGCCGTGGCGAAGCTGCCGACCTCGACGGTCGTGCGCGCGATCGCGGTGCTGCTGCTGCTGATCTTCTCCAAGTACTTCTACATGGCGAGCCTGAACACGTACTACACGTTCTATCTCATGGAGAAGTTCGGGCTCACGCGCCAGTCGTCGCAGGTGTACCTGTTCCTGTTCCTGTTCGCGGTGGCGGCCGGCACGATCCTCGGCGGTCCGATCGGCGACCGCGTCGGACGCAAGCAGGTGATCTGGGCCTCGATTCTCGGGGTGGCGCCATTCACGCTGCTGCTGCCGCACGCGAACCTGTTCTGGACCGGCGTGCTGACGGTGGTCATCGGTTTTATCCTGGCCTCGGCGTTCTCGGCGATCCTCGTGTTCGCGCAGGAACTGATTCCGGGCAAGGTGGGCATGGTGTCCGGGCTGTTCTTCGGCTTCGCGTTCGGCATGGGCGGCATCGGCGCCGCGGTGCTGGGCCACCTCGCCGATACGCACGGCATCACGTCGGTCTACCGTCTCTGCGCGTACCTGCCGCTGCTGGGCCTGCTGGCCGTGTTCCTGCCGGATCTGCGAAAGCGCGCGGTCGCCTGACAGCCGCGCCTGCGGACAAACGCCCTCTGCCGAAAGGCGAGGGCGTTTTTTTGCTGCTTACTTGCCGGCCTTGTCCTGCGACACGTCCATGATCATGCGCGTCAGCAGATACAGGCGCGGCGTGACCGAGTTCAGGTCCACGTATTCCGCGTCGTTCGAATGCGCGCCAAAGCCGCGCAGGCCAAAGCGCTCGATCACGGGGGCCTTGGTGCCGGCCGCCGCGAACGCGGCATCGGTGCCGCCGCCTTCGGCGGTGTCGTACACGGCCAGCTTCTCGCCGATTTCCGCATAGATGCCCTGCGCGTGCGCGGCCAGCGTGCGCGCGGCCTGCGTGACCTCGAGCGGCGGACGGCGGCGTTCGAACTTCACCTCCACCTTCGTATCGGGAATCAGCTTCTTCTGAATCCGCTCATGCAGCGTCTTCTCGAGGCCGTCGTAGTCGGCGGTGCGGAGCACGCGGACGTCCGCCTGCGCGGTGGCGATGGCCGGAATCACGTTGCGGTTGGTGCCGGCGCTGGCGATCGTCCAGTTGACCTTGAGACCCGTGTCCGGATTCGACAGGTCGCGCATCTGCAGCACCTGGTTCGCCATCTCGTAGAACGCATTGCGGCCGAGCTCGGGCGAGCTGCCCGCGTGCGACGACTTGCCTTCCACCTTGAGCGCGATGGCGCCGATGCCGCTGGTGGCCAGCGACAGGCGGTCCCCGCTGATGCGCGTGGCCTCGCACGAGAACACGGCGTCCTGCTCGGCGCCGAGCTTCGTCATCGTCGCGCGCGCGCCCGGCGAGCTGATCTCCTCGTCGCCGTTGATCAGCACGGTGAGCGTGCCGTAATCCTTGAAGTTCATCTTCTGCAGGATGGCCACGGTGTGGAGGATCACCGCGACGCCGTTCTTGTCGTCGGCGATGCCCAGGCCGTAGGCGCGGTCGCCTTCCACGCGGAACGGCTGCTGCGCAAGCATGCCGCGCAGGTAGACGGTATCCATGTGGGCGATCAGCATGATCTTGCGCTTGCCGGTGCCCTTGAACTGCGCCAGCACCATCTTGCCGACCTTCTCGGGCGTGTCTTCCATCCGATAGACCTCGGTCGGCTCCACCAGCTTCGCGTCACCGCCGAGCGCGGCAAGCCGGTCGCGGATCAGGTTGGCAATGCGGTCCAGGCCTTCGATGTCCTTGCTGCCCGACTCGATCGACACGAGGTCGCGCATGGTGTCGATCAGCGCGGGCTTCTCCTGCTGGGCCAGCCGATAGGCGGGCTCGACCGGGGCGGCCTGCGCGGCGCAGGCCAGCGTGGCCAGCGCAAGCGCGAGGGAGGCGGAAAGCGGCCGCAGGGCGGGGTGTGGCATGTCGGATGCTCCTGTTGTTGTGGGGTAAGTGACGCGAGGCAAAATCTTGGCGATGCCGGCGCGCCACGTAAAGTGTTTTTTGTGCACGCACTGACATGGAACAATCGATCGGGCGAGGAATCTCGATCCGGGCATGCGTTTTGCGGCATCATTGCGGTCATGAAGTCCGCCGTAACCCCGTCTTCCCCCGCCTCCGGGCGTCCCGCCTGCGCGCATTGCCTCGCGCTCGCCGCCGATTCGCGCCGGCGCGAGCCGCATGCGTGCCTGGCCCTGCGCAGCACGGCGCCGCTGGTCAGCCAGAGCGCCGCGGGCGTGCCGTACAGCATGATGTCGTTCACGTGCCGCGAATGCGGGACGTCGTGGCGGCTCTACGATCGTGCCAACGAGCTCTTCGTCTCGTGGGTGCCCGAGCAGCCGCTGGAGACATCGCCCCCGCCGGCGAATGGCCCCGGTGCGTGATTCCGGTGCGCCGGACCGGCGAATGACCCGTTTCCGGGCAACCGCATTCCCATTCCAAACCTCTGCCGACCCTCAGCTTCTCACCATGGTTTCTCCCCTTAGCACGCCGATCCGCACGCCGATCCGCACGCCGAACCTTGCGGCCCTCGCCCTCGCCGCCGGCCTCACCGCCACCGCCGGCGTCCCTGCCGCCCACGCCGCGCAGCCCGACACGTACCCGAGCCGCCCGATCCGTCTGATCGTCGCCTACCCGACCGGCGGCATCAGCGACACCGTCGCGCGCGCGCTGGGCGACCAGCTGACCGCGCAGATGGGCGCATCGGTCGTGGTGGAGAACCGCGCGGGCGCGGGCGGCAGCATCGGGATCGACGCCGTCGCCAAGGCGGCGCCGGACGGCTATACGATCGGGTTCGCCTCGACGAGCCCGCTGACGCTCAACCCGCATGTCGGCCGCGTCAACTACGACCCGCGCCGCGATATCGCGCCGGTGATGAGCGTCATGTACTCGCCGGTGCTCGTGGTCGCGACGCAGGCCTTCACGGGCCAGTCGTTCCCGGACCTCATCGCCCAGTCGCGCGCCAAGCCGGGCTCGGTGCGCTGGGCGACGTCGGGCCTGGGCACGGTGGGCCACGTGATGCTCGAGCAGGTCAGGGCGAAGTCGAAGGCCGACGTGACGCTGATTCCGTACAAGGGCGGCGGCCAGCAGATGAACGACGCGCTCGGCGGCCAGTTCGAGGTCATGAGCACCAACGCGAGCCCGCAGCTGACGGGCCAGATGCAGGCCGGCAAGCTGCGCGCGATCGCCGTGGGCGCGCCCAAGCGCATCGAGAGCCTGCCGAACGTACCGACGATGGCCGAACTCGGCTTTCCGAAGGCCAACCTGACCTCGACGTTCGGCGTGTTCGCGCCGGGCAAGACGCCGCCCGCGATCGTCAATCGCCTCAACGCGGAACTGAACAAGGCGCTGGCATCGCCCGAGGTGCGCGAGCGCCTGCTGCGTGACGGCGAAGTGCCCACCGGCGGTACCGCCGCGCAGTTCGCGGCGTCGATTCACGCGGAATACGATGACAACGCGCGCATCGTGAAGGAAGCGGGCATCAAGGCGGACTGAGCGGGACCCGTCCGACCCACGCGGCCCGCTACACCGCATCGAGCCGGCAGCCGAGGCCGTGGACCGTGCGCAGGTCCACGCCGTTGTGCGGCCAGAGTTCGAGCTTGCCGCGCACGCGCGACAGGTGACTGTCGATCGTGCGCGCGCCGTCGGACACCTTGCCCTGCCAGACCTGATCCACCATCAGGCGCCGCGTGACCAGCGCGCCGAGATGGCGGAACAGCAGCAGCGCGAGCGCGAACTCCTTCGGCGCCAGCTTCACGCAGCGGTCGCGCACCCACGCGCGGCGCTCGCCCACCTCGAACCGGTAACGGCCATAGACGAGCTCGGGAGAGTCGTTGCCGAGATGGCCGGCACCGCTTCCCCCGATATTCCCCGCACGCCGGAACGGCGCCGCCGCGCGCCGCGCGAGCGCCTCCACCCGCGCCACCAGCTCGCGTTCGCGCACGGGCTTGCGCAGGCACGCATCGGCGCCGTCGCGCAGGCAACCCACGACTTCCGCTTCGTCGTGCGCGGCGGACAGGACCACCAGGGGCACGCCGTGACCGAACGACTGCCGCACGATACGCACGAATTCGCGGACATCGGCGCCGCCGTGGTCGCTGTCCAGCAGCAGCGCGTCGAAGCCCTGATGCCGCATCGCGTCGAGCAGCGCGGTACCGTGGCGGAAGCGCATGCAGCGGTGGGCGCCACGGCGCAGCGCGCGCTCCAGCAGCATCGCGCGCGTCGGATCGTCGTCGAGCACGGCTATATCCACGGCAGCGGCCTCCGGCAGGGATCAGGGGAGGGCCCATGGTAGGAGGCTCCGCCGCGCGCACGAAGTAAACTTTTGTTGCGGGCCAATAAATGAGGATCGTCTCATGTGCAACGGCCGCCGGGTCGTCTCTAATGATGGCTGACGGCAGCCAACAGGGACGACGATGGGAATTACGATTGCTTCGCTCGAGGACGACCTCTCGGACGCATCACTGATCCGCGAGGCCGCCGCGGCCGCGGGACACGCCTGCACGACGTTCACGCGCGGCTGCCAGCTGCTGCGGGCCCTGCGCGCGACACCTTTCGACATGCTGCTGATCGAATGGAACGTGGCCGGCGTGTCGGGGCGCGACGTGCTCGCGTGGGCGCGCGCGCATCTGGATCCGCGCCTGCCGGTGATGTTCGTGACCGTGCGCGACGGCGAGGCTGATATCGTCGAGATGCTCATGGCGGGCGCGGACGACTATATGGTCAAGCCCGTGCGCCCGGCGGAACTGATGGCGCGCATCCACGCGCTCGTGCGGCGCGCCTATCCGGAGAGCCTGCCCGGCGGGGCGATCGTGGCGCGGGGCAGCTTCGTGTTCGATGGGGCCGCGCGCGTGGCCACGCGCGACGGCGTGGAGGTCATCCTCACGCCGAAGGAGTTCGATCTGGCGATGCTGCTATTCCGGTACGAGGGCCGCGTCGTGTCGCGCGAGCATATGGTCGCCGCGGTCTGGGGCCACGACCTCTCGCCGATGTCGCGCACGATCGATACGCATATCTCGCGCGTCCGGACCAAGCTGCAGCTCGTCGCCTCGCAGGGCGCGCGGCTGGCGCCGGTCTACACGCACGGGTACCGCCTGGAGCTGTTCGAGGATGCGCCGCCGGACGCGTCGGCAGATTGGCTGCCGGCAACAAAAAAGGCGCCCGAAGGCGCCTTTCCCGTCAACACACCGATCGATTGACCGGCCGCCAATCAGAAGATGTGGCGGATACCAGCGGCGACGCCGGTCTGGTTGTTCTTGCCAGGCAGGTTCGCCTCGGCACCACCGGTCACCTTGTTGTAGTCCACGGTACCGTAGACCTGGGTGCGCTTCGACAGCGAGTACTCGGCCAGCAGCACGCCCGTGTAACGGTTGCCGCTGTTGTCGTTCACGCCGTAGGCGTTCTTGATGTGGTCGCCGTAGAACACGCCCGTGACGGCCAGGGCCGGCGTCACCTGGTAGGTCGCGCCCACGTAGCCGATCAGGTCCTTGCGCGGGTTGGCGCCGTAGTTGCGCGTCGTTGCGGGCGGCAGGGTAGCCGGGTTCGGCGAGAAGAAGTTCGCGTCGATCGTGCCCGTGCTGTCACGGCCACCGATGTAACCCAGGAACAGCTTTGCCGGTCCGATGGTGTACTTACCAGCAGCGCCCCACATTTGCTGCTTGTTGCTGTTGGCGTCCTTGATTTCCTGGTACACGCCGCCGATGCCGAACGGTCCGAATTCATACGCGGCGCGGGTGCCCCAGTACGAGCTCTTGGTCGTGCTGCCCGGGACTTCGCCGAAGCCGTAGCTGGCGCCGACGCTCAGGCCGCTGAACGCGCCCGAATAGCTGACCACGTTGTTGTTGCGGAACTGGGTCAGGAAGAACGGCCACGCGTTGTTGTCGTAGTTGCCGATCGTCAGCGGATCATAGTCGCCGAAGAAGTTGAAGCCTTCCGTGTATTGGCGGCCCAGCTTGATGGCACCGAAATCACCCGAGAGACCCACATAGGCTTGACGACCGAACAGCGAACCGCCCTGGTTGGCACGGCCCGTATCCGGGTCGAAACCGTTTTCCAGCTGGAAGATTGCCTTCAGGTTGTTACCGAGGGCTTCCGCACCCTTCAGGCCCCAGCGGCTGTTGGTGATTGCGCCGTTGGTCAGTTGGGTCTGGCTGTGGTTGGCGGCGTCCGCGTTGGTCTGGAAGCGGATGCTCTGGTCAACGATCCCGTACAGCGTCACCGACGTCTGGGCGAAGGCGCTCCCAGCGCACAACGAGCCGATAGCGAGAGTCAGTAGCGATTTCTTCATGGTGCTCCTTTTCTGTCTTGTGGTGTTCGCAGCCGGATCACGGCGCGATTGGTCTACGTTTCCTGTAAACGCCGCGAAAATTTAACAAAAGGCTGAACTTTTCGACATAAAACTGAAGTCGAGGCCGTCCTCAGGAAGACATTTGGTGCAAATCCGTTGGTTTGCCGCTACACCCTGTTACGGGGGCAACTTGATGGTGCAATGCGGCAAGCGCCATGTCGGTGCATGAGCGCCGGCAACGGGTATGCAGAAAGGGAGCGAGAGCGGGGATGCAGCGCATGCAGGGGATGCATGTTGCAGTGCGGAAATCCCCACGAACGGGGGAAGGGTTACTACGGAGACGGCACGAGCGTGCCGTCTCTGGGACATCGTCGATCGCGCGGGGTCAGCTCTGCGGAATCTCGATCTTGATATCGAGCACCTCGAGGTTGTCCTGACGCTCGAGGTTCACGCGCAGATCCTGGTCGCTGATCTTTACGTACTTCGAAATCACGGCCACCAGCTCGCGCTGGAGCGCGGGCAGGTAGTCGGCGGGCGCCGAATGGCCATGGCGTTCGTGGGCGAGAATGATCTGCAGCCGCTCCTTGGCGACCGACGCGGACTTCTTCTTCTCCCCCAGCAGGAAGGACAGGATCGACATGGATGAGTCCTCCTTACTTGTTGCCGAAGATGCGCGAGAGCAGGCCCGGCTTCTGGTAGTCGGTAAAACGCATGGGCTTTTCCTTGCCGAGGAAGCGGTCCACGACGTCGCCGTAGGCATCGGCCACGTCGGTTCCTTCCAGGTGGATGGCCGGCGTCCCCTGGTTGGAAGCATGGAGCACCGCCTCGGATTCGGGGACCACGCCGATCAGTTTGATGCGCAGAATCTCCTGAATATCCTGAAGCGACAACATTTCTCCGCCATGCACGCGCTTCGGGTTGTAGCGCGTGATCAGCAGGTGCTCCTTGATTGGCTCGCCGCCTTCGCTGGCGCGCTTGGTCTTGGACGCCAGGATGCCGAGGATACGGTCCGAATCGCGCACGGACGACACCTCGGGGTTCGTCACCACGAGCGCCTCGTCGGCGAAGTACATGGCCATGAGCGCGCCGGTCTCGATGCCCGCGGGCGAATCGCACACGATGTACTCGAAGCCCTGTTCCTTGAGGCCGTTGATGACCTTTTCCACGCCTTCACGCGTCAGCGCTTCCTTGTCGCGCGTCTGCGAGGCCGGCAGGATGAACAGGTTTTCGCACTTCTTGTCCTTGATCAGGGCCTGATGCAGGTTGGCTTCGCCCTGGACCACATTGATCAGGTCGTACACCACGCGGCGCTCGCAACCCATGATCAGGTCGAGGTTGCGCAGGCCGACGTCGAAGTCGATCACGACGGTCTTGTGGCCACGCAGGGCGAGGCCAGCGGCAAAGCTGGCGCTGGTGGTGGTCTTGCCGACGCCTCCCTTGCCGGAGGTCACTACGATGATTTTTGCCATGGCTCTTTGGTCCAGTAAGGGTGCTAGATAGATCGATCCCGGTCCCCGCGGGTCACTTCATCCGCAGCGGCTCGAGAATCAGTTTTTCGTCGGCCAGGCGAACCTGGGCGGATTTGCCGAGCACATTGGCCGGGAGTGTCTGCTCCGCGGTCCGATAGATGCCGGCGATGGAAATGAGTTCGGGCTCCAGGCACGTGCAGAAGATGCGCGCGTCGTGGTTGCCCTTGACGCCCGCCAGCGCGCGGCCGCGCAGCGGGGCGTAGATATGGATGTTGCCTTCTGCGATCACCTCGGCCCCGTAGCTGACGAGGTCGAGAATCACGACGTCGCCCTGCGCGTAGACCTGCTGGCCCGAGCGCAGCGGCTTGTCGATCAGCATGGTCGGCACGGCGCGCGCGCTGGCCGCGGCCAGGATGCCGGCCACGTCGGCCACGGGCGCAGCCACGCGGGCGGCCTCCGGCGCGGCGGCAGCAGCGGTCTCGCCGGATTGGGCGGTCTCGTCGGATTCGGCGGCAGCCGGCTCCGGTGCGGGCTCCGCGGCTTCCTCGCGGCCGCCGCGGCGGCTCTGGCTATCCAGTAGCGGCAAGCCATAGGCTTCCGCCCACTCGCGCTGGTCCGCGCGGGCCACCACGCCGATGGCGCGGGCGCGCAGCGTGCCCAGTGTCTCGATCAGACGGTCGATACCGACCCGCTCGTCGCCTTCGAGGCGGCGCAGGTCCAGTGCGATGACGTCGTTGGAGAAGAAATCGGGGGTCGCTTCGAAACGGGAGAGGAGGTCGTCCCGCAAGGCGTCCGTATCCGCGGTCTTGAGAGCGAGAAGGAGGGCGTCGACATTGCCGCTACGCAGCTCGAAGCGTGGCGATTTCTTCTGGGACATAGTCGGGTGACCGTGGAAATGCGACATTCTAACGTCGTCTACGCGGCGAACTGTAACAATTCGCCAGTTGATGGCCGCAGGTGCCCGATGGTCGCCATGCGCGGTGTCGGCGTGACGCCGATGCACACGATGCCCCGACTCTTGCTAGGATGCCGCATCCGAAAACGGGAGACTCCATGGGTGCAGTGGTCAATTGCGTGGCCTATCGCGATGGCAAGAAGCTCGGCACGGTCGAGGTCGACGCGATCTCGGACGTGCTGTCGGAGGAGGGCACGTTCGTCTGGCTGGGCCTGCACGAGCCCGACCTGGCCCTGCTGCGCAAGGTGCAGCGCGAATTCGGGCTCCACGATCTCGCGGTCGAGGACGCGCTCGATGCCCACCAGCGTCCCAAGATCGAGACGTATGGCGACTCCGTCTTTATCGTGCTGAACACGGCGCAGCTCGTGGGCGAGGAAGTGGTCGTCGGCGAGACGCATATCTTCGTCGGCCCGCGCTATGTGGTTTCGGTGCGCCACGGGGCCAGCAGCACGTACACGCCCGTGCGCGAGCGCTGCGAGCAGGACCCGCAGGGGCTCGCGCACGGACCGGGCTATGTGCTCTACGCGCTGATGGACTTCGTGGTCGATCAGTACATGCCCATCGTCAACCGGCTCGAGGACACGTTCGAGAAGCTCGAGCAGAACATCTTCCGCGACGAGTTCGACCGCGCGGCGCTGGAACGGCTCTACCGCATCAAGAGCCAGGTGCTGCGGCTGCGCAATGCGGTGTTCCCCGTCGAAGACATCTGCAGCCAGCTGATCCGCCTGCACGAGGACCTCGTGCCGAAGGACCTGCGCGCGTATTTCCGCGATATCGAGGACCATGCGAGCCGGCTCGTGCGCACGCTCGATGTCGTGCGCGAAATGCTGACGACGGCGGTGCAGGTCAATCTTGCGCTCGTGACCGTCGCGCAGAACGAGGTGGTCAAGCGGCTGGCGGGCTGGGGCGCCATCCTCGCCATTCCGACCGTCGTGTTCAGCCTGTACGGGATGAACTTCGAATGGATGCCCGAGCTCAAATTCCACTACGCGTATCCGATCGTCATCGGCATTACGTCGGTCGCGTGCGGCGGCCTCTGGCGCAAGCTGCACAAGGCCGGCTGGCTCTGAGCCCACGGCCGCGGGGCGCACCCGGCGGCCGTTTTTATATTTTCTTTACACCCCCCTCCGCCCTCTCTACCCCCTTTTTACCCCCCAATCCCTAACCTCCCTTCCGTGAATCACTCACGTAGGCAGTTGCCATGGACGGGATCTATTTCATCGTGTTGTTGGGGTTTGGCGCGCTAACGGGCGCGCTACTGGCGCTGTGCGCCGCGCTGGGCGCGCAGCCGCCATCCGAGCCGAACGGGAAGACCGGCGCCGACGAACGGGGGCGCTGATGAACTGGACCGACCTCCTGAGCGGCGGCCTGGCCGTCGCCATCTTCATCTACCTGCTCGTCGCGCTGTTCCGGCCGGAGAAATTCTGATGTCTTCCCATTCGATTACGCCTCAGTTTCTGGGGCTGCTCGCGCTCTTCCTCGCGATCCTGTTCATCGTGGGGCCGTTCCTCGGCCGCTATATGCGCCGCGCGATGGAAGAGGGCAACTATGTGCTGACGGCCTGGGGCCGCCCCCTCGAACGCCTGATCTATCGCCTCGGCGGCGTGCGCCCCGAGGCCGAGATGGGCTGGAAGCAGTACGCGATCGCGCTGATCGTGTTCAACGTGCTCGGCGTGATCGCCGTCTACGCACTGCAGCGCCTGCAGGGCATGCTGCCGCTGAATCCGCAGGGCTTCGGCGCGGTGTCGCCCGATTCGTCGTTCAACACCGCCATCAGCTTCGTCGCCAACACGAACTGGCAGGGCTATGCCGGCGAATCGACGATGAGCTACCTCACGCAGATGCTCGCGCTGACCGTGCAGAACTTCGTGTCGGCCGCGACGGGTATCGCCGTCGTGTTCGCGCTGATCCGCGGGTTTGCGCGCCATACCGCGCACACCATCGGCAACTTCTGGACCGACATGGTGCGCAGCACGCTGTACATCCTGCTGCCGCTTTCGGTCGTCATGGCCGTGGCGCTCGTGGGCCAGGGCGTGATCCAGAACTTCGACGCGTACAAGGACGTGTCGCTCGTCACCGAAGTGGAATACACGCAGCCGAAGGTCGATGCCGCGGGCCAGCCCGTGCTCGACAAGGAAGGCAAGCCCGTGACCGAGGCGGCAAAGACCTCGACGCAGCAGCTCGCGATGGGCCCCGTGGCGTCGCAGGAGGCGATCAAGATGCTCGGCACGAACGGTGGCGGCTTCTTCAATGCGAACTCCGCCCATCCGTTCGAAAACCCGACGCCGTTCTCCAACATGCTGGAGATGCTCGCGATCTTCCTGATTCCCGCCGCGCTGTGCTTCACGTTCGGCGAGATGGTGCGCGACCGCCGGCAGGGCGTGGCGGTCATCGCCTCGATGACGGTGATCTTCGTCGTGATGGCACTGGCCGCGATGGCGTCGGAAGGCCAGATCACGGCCGCGCTCTCGCAGCTGCCGATCGATCATGCCGCGTCCGCGCTGCAGGCGGGCGGCAACATGGAAGGCAAGGAAGTGCGCTTCGGCATCTCCGCCAGCGCGCTGTTCGCGACGATCACGACCGCGGCGTCGTGCGGCGCCGTCAACGCCATGCACGACTCGTTCACGGCCATCGGCGGACTCGTGCCGATGCTGCTGATGCAGCTGGGCGAAGTGGTGTTCGGCGGCGTGGGTTCGGGCCTGTACGGCATGCTCGTCTACGCGGTCCTGGCCGTGTTCATCGCGGGGCTGATGATCGGCCGCACGCCGGAGTACCTGGGCAAGAAGATCGAGACGTACGAGATGAAGATGACCGCGGTGGCCATTCTCGTCACGCCGCTGCTGGTGCTCATGGGTACCGCCATCGCGGTGCTCGCCGAACCGGGCCGCGCCGGTGTCTTCAACCCCGGCACGCATGGCTTCTCCGAAGTCCTGTACGCGCTCTCGTCGGCGGCCAACAACAATGGCAGCGCGTTCGCGGGCCTGTCCGCCAATACGCCGTTCTACAACGTGCTGCTGGCCGCGGCCATGTGGTTCGGCCGCTTCTGGATCATCGTGCCCGTGCTAGCCATGGCCGGTTCGCTCGCGGCCAAGAAGCGCACGCCGGTCACGGCCGGCACCATGCCCACGCATGGTCCGCTGTTCGTCGTGCTGCTGGTCGGCTCGGTGCTGCTGGTGGGCGCCCTGACCTATGTGCCCGCGCTCGCGCTGGGCCCGGTGGCGGAACAGCTGCAGTCTTCGCAGCCCGCGGCGGTAACCGCGGCCTCGCGTTAATTCGGAGCTTCGTATGCAACAAGATTCCACGGCAACGCGTACCAACAAACACGCGGCCGACAATCAGCAAGGCGCCACCCGGACCGCCATCGTGCAGCCCGGCCGCGCCACCCAGCCGCGCGCGTCGCGCAGCATGTTCGCGCCGGAACTGGTCAAGCCCGCCATCGCCGACGCGTTCCGCAAGCTCGCGCCGCGCGACCAGTTGCGCAACCCGGTGATGTTCGTGGTCTATGCGGGCAGCATCCTGACGACGATCCTGTTCCTGCGCGCGCTCGTGCAACCGAGCGAGGGCGAATCGGCGGGCTTCATCCTCGCCGTGACCGTGTGGCTCTGGTTCACGGTGCTGTTCGCGAACTTCGCCGAAGCGCTCGCCGAGGGCCGCAGCAAGCAGCAGGCGGCCGCGCTGCGCGGACTCAAGACCACGGTCACCGCGCGCGTCGTGCGCGCTGGCCGCAAGGACTACCGCGCGATCAGCGCTACCGAGCCGCGACCGGCCACGGCGCTGCGCAAGGGCGACATCGTGCTCGTGGAAGCGGGCGATACGATTCCGGGCGACGGCGAGGTGATCGAGGGCGTGGCATCGGTCGATGAGTCGGCCATCACCGGCGAATCGGCGCCCGTGATCCGCGAGTCCGGCGGCGACTTCTCGTCGGTGACGGGCGGCACGCGCGTGCTGTCGGACTGGATCGTGGTGCAGATCACGACCAATCCCGGCGAAAGCTTCATCGACCGCATGATCGGCATGGTCGAAGGCGCCAAGCGCCAGAAGACGCCGAACGAACTCGCGCTGACGATCCTGCTCGTCGGGCTCACGCTCGTGCTGCTGCTCGCCACGGCCACGCTGCAACCGTTCTCGCTGTATGCGGTGCTCGTGACGAAGCTCGGCGTGCCGGTATCGGTGACGGTGCTCGTGGCGCTGCTGGTATGCCTGATTCCGACGACGATCGGCGGTCTGCTGTCGGCAATCGGTGTGGCGGGCATGAGCCGCATGATGGAGGCGAACGTCATCGCGACCTCGGGCCGCGCGGTGGAAGCCGCGGGCGACGTCGATGTGCTGCTGCTCGACAAGACCGGCACGATCACGCACGGCAATCGCCAGGCTTCGCGCTTCGTGTGCGCGCCCGGTGTCACCGAGCGCCAGCTGGCCGAAGCCGCGTGGCTGTCGTCGCTCGCGGACGAGACGCCGGAAGGCCGCAGCATCGTCGCGCTGGCCCGCCAGCAGCCCGGCGCCGCCGCGCCGGAGCTCGGCAACCGCAGCATGGCCGCGCCCGTGTTCGTGCCCTTCAGCGCGCAGACGCGCATGAGCGGCGTCGATGTGGGGCAGGGGAATCAGGTGCGCAGCGTGCGCAAGGGTGCGGCCGAAGCGGTGCGCCGTTACGTGACGGAGCGCGCGGGCAAGTTCCCCGAGGCGGTGGTGCACGCGGTCGATGACATCGCGCGCGCCGGCAGCACGCCGCTCGTGGTCGCGGAGGCCGTGAGCGTCGGCACCGAGGACAGCGTGCGCGTGCTCGGCGTGATCGAGCTCAAGGACATCGTCAAGACCGGCATCAAGGAACGTTTCGGCGAACTTCGCAAGATGGGCATCCGCACGGTGATGATCACCGGCGACAACCGCCTGACGGCGGCGTCGATCGCGGCGGAGGCGGGCGTCGATGATTTCCTCGCCGAAGCCACGCCCGAAGCGAAGCTCGCAATGATCCGCGAGTTCCAGCGCGAAGGCCGCCTCGTGGCGATGACCGGCGACGGCACCAACGACGCGCCCGCGCTCGCGCAGGCCGACGTGGCGGTGGCGATGAACAGCGGCACGCAGGCCGCGCGCGAGGCCGGCAACATGGTCGACCTCGACAGCAACCCGACCAAGCTGATCGAGATCGTCGAGATCGGCAAGCAGATGCTGATGACGCGCGGCTCGCTGACGACGTTCTCCGTGGCCAACGATGTCGCGAAGTATTTCGCGATCATTCCGGCCGCGTTCGCCAGCACCTATCCGCAACTGAACCTGCTGAACGTGATGGGCCTGGCCACGCCGGCCTCCGCCATCATGTCCGCGGTGATCTTCAACGCGCTGATCATCGTCGCGCTGATTCCGCTCGCGCTGCGCGGCGTGGTCTACCGCCCGCTCGGCGCCGCGACGCTGCTGCGCCGCAATCTGCTGATCTATGGTCTCGGCGGGATTCTGGTGCCGTTCGTCGGCATCAAGCTCATCGACATGCTGCTCGTGATGTTTGGCTGGATCTGAGCCCGGAGTAACCTCATGCAATCGCAACTGAAAACCACCCCCGCTGCGTCGCCGCAGCCTCCCGTGCAGCAGGGCATGCTGCGTCCCGCGCTGACGTTGTTCGTCGCGCTGTCGATCGTGACGGGCCTGCTGTATCCGGGCGTGGTCACGGGCATCGCGCGCGCGGTGTTCCCGCACGAGGCCGCGGGCTCGCTGATCGTCAGGGATGGCAAGGTCGTCGGCTCCGAACTGATCGGCCAGCCGTTCTCCGATCCGAAGTACTTCTGGGGCCGCCTGTCGGCGACCGCGCCGATGCCGTACAACGCGGCCGCGTCGGTCGGCTCGAACCTGGGCCCGACCAACCCGGCGCTCACCGATGCCGCCAAGGCGCGCATCGACGCGCTGCGCGAGGCGGATCCGGGCAACGACAAGCCCGTGCCCGTCGATCTCGTGACCGCATCGGGCAGCGGACTGGACCCGCATATCAGCCCCGCGGCCGCGCAGTACCAGGCCGCCCGCGTGGCGCGCCTGCGCGGCGTGCCCTTGGCGAAGGTGGAGGCGCTGATCGCCGCGAACACGCGCAGCCCCGGGCTGGACGTGTTCGGCGAGCCGGGTGTCAACGTGCTGAAGCTGAACCTGGCACTCGATGCCATGAAGTAATGCCGCGCGGGGTTCCCCCTTCCGCACAAGAAGCAGGAACCCCGCTGGCCGTTGCGCCGTGGCAGAATCGCAGCGACTCTTCACCGAATACCGATGACCGAACCCGTCGCCCGCCCCGACCCGGATGATCTGCTCGAACGCGTGCAGGCGGAGGGCGCGCGCGCCGCGCGCGGCAAGCTGCGCGTGTATTTCGGCGCGTCGGCAGGCGTCGGCAAGACGTTTGCAATGCTCAGCGCGGCGCGCGCGCTGCGCATGCAGGGCACCGACGTCGTGATCGGCATCGTCGAGACGCATGGCCGCGCGGAGACCGAGGCGCTGCTGGACGGCCTCGAGCGGCTGCCGATGCGTGCGGTGCCGTACCGCGATCGCGTGCTCCAGGAATTCGACCTCGACGGCGCGCTCGCGCGGCGTCCCGCGCTCGTGCTCGTGGACGAACTCGCGCACTCCAACGCCGCGGGCAGCCGCCATCCGAAGCGCTGGCAGGACATCCAGGAGCTGCAGGCCGCGGGCATCGATGTCTGGACCACCGTCAACGTGCAGCATCTCGACAGCCTCAACCAGGCCGTCGGGGGCATTACCGGCGTGCGCGTATGGGAGACCGTGCCCGACGCCGTGTTCGACGGCGCGGACGAGGTCATGCTCGTCGATCTGCCCGCCGACGAACTGCTGCGGCGGTTGCGCGAGGGCAAGGTCTATCTGGCCGAACAGGCCCAGCAAGCCGCACGCAATTTCTTCCGCAAGGGCAACCTGATGGCGCTGCGCGAACTCGCGCTGCGCCGCACGGCCGATCGCGTCGACGACGATGTGCGCGCCTATCGCGATGCGCGCGCCATCGCGCCCGTATGGCGCACGCGCGAAGCGGTGCTCGCGTGCATCGGCAGCGGGGACGATGCGGAACAGGTCGTGCGCAGCGCGCGGCGACTTGCAAGCCAGCTCGACTGCGACTGGCACGTGGTGACGATCGCCACGCCGCGCCTCACGCCGCTTGCCGATACGGTGCGCGCGCGCATGCAGGCCGCGATGCAGCTTGCGGAGGAGCTCGGCGCGCGTACTGACACGCTCGCGGGCGATGACATGGTCGGCGCCGTCACGGGATACGTGCGCCGTCACAACCTGACCAAGGTCATCGTGGGCCGCGCGCGTACCGAATGGCCGCGTGAGGCCCACTGGCTCGAACGCGGACGCGCCTGGCTCGCCCGCGCGATGGCGCCCGCGCTGGGCGTCGGCAACCGGTTGATCGGGCGGCAGACCTTTGCGGATGCCCTGGCGGCGGGCTGCCCCGAGATCGACGTGATCCGCGTGGCGGCCGACACCACGCGTACCGAATTGCGGCCGCGCGCGGCCGGCCCCGGCGGGCTCGCGCCGAGCCCCGATGCGCGCACCGCGGAAGACGAGGCCGCGGCGGCGGAGGTCCGCCGCAAGCGCCTCTACGACTACGGCTGGGCCGTGCTCTGGTGCGGCGCGGCGTCGGCGCTGTCGATGCTCGCGCGGCCGTGGTTCGACCTCGTCAATATCGCGATGCTGTTCCTCGCGGCCGTCGTCGGTGTGGCACTGCGCCATGGCCGCGGGCCGGCAGCGTTCACTTCGGTGCTCGCGGTCGGATCGTTCGATTATTTCTTCGTCCCGCCGCGGCTGTCGTTCGCGGTCAGCGATGTGCAGTACCTGCTGACCTTCGTGGTGATGCTCACGGTCGGCCTCGTGATCGGTCAGCTGACGGCGGGCCTGCGCGAACAGGCGCGCGTCGCCGTGCGGCGCGAGACCGATGCGCGCACGCTGTACGAACTCGCGCGCGAGTTGTCGGCCGCGCTGACCGTCGAGCAGATCGGCGAGATCGGCAGCCGCTTTCTGCGCGCCGCGTTCGACGCGCAGGCGACGTTGTTCGTGGTGGGCGCGCAGGGTCGGCTGGTATCGCTTGCGATCGACGGCGGCCCGGACGCGGCGCAAAGAGATGCCGCCGACCTGCGCAGGGGCGAGGCCATCGACAAGGTACTGGCGCAATGGGTGTTCGATCACGGCCAGCCCGCAGGCACGGGTACGCATACGTTGCCGGGCAGCACCGTGCTGTACCTGCCGCTGAAGGCGCCGATGCAGACGCGCGGCGTGCTCGCGGTGGAGCCGCGCGCATGGCGCGCGCTCGCGGCGCCCGACCTGCGCCGCCAGGCGGACGTGTTCACGACGCTGATCGCGATTGCGATCGAGCGGCTGCACTACGTCGAGGTCGCGCAGCAGGCGCTGCTGTCGATCGAATCGGAGCGGCTGCGCAGTTCGCTGCTGGCCGCGGTATCGCACGATCTGCGCACGCCGCTCACGGGGCTGATCGGCATGGCAGAGACGCTGCAACGAACGGACCCACCGTTGCGCGACGACGTGGCGGCGACGGTCGATGCGATGCGCGGGCAGGCACAGCGCATGCGCACGATGGTCGTGAACCTGCTGGACATGGCGCGCCTGCAGCGGCACGACGTGGCATTGCAGCGCACGTGGCAGTCGCTGGAAGAACTCGTCGGTGCCGCGCTCGCGTCGCTGCGCGATGCGCTGGCCGGACATCGCGTGCGCGTGGCGGACCTGTCCGCATTGCCGCTCGTCGAATGCGATGGCGTGCTGATGGAACGCGTGCTGTGCAACCTGCTCGAGAACGCGGCCAAGTACACCCCGGCGGGGACCGAGATTCGGCTGCACGGCGCGATCGTCGGCGACGAGGTGCGTCTGGTCGTCGAGGACGATGGCCCCGGCGTCCCGCGCGGCCGCGAGCGGCAGATCTTCGAGAAGTTCGTGCGGGGCGACAGCGAATCGGCGACGGCCGGCGTGGGCCTCGGACTCGCGGTATGCGATGCGATCATGCAGGCGCATGGCGGACGGATCTGGGCCGATGCGGTGGAGGGCGCGGGCGCGCGCTTCACGCTGGCGCTGCCGCGCGGCAATCCGCCGGCGATCGAGCCGGAAATCCTGGAAACTGTGGACGTCGCGCCGCCATCGATGCGCGGCAAGGATTCTCACTGACATGCCTTTCGATTATTCGCCCACCGTCCTGCTCGTCGAAGACGAACCGCATATTCGCCGGTTCGTGCGCGAGTCGCTGCAGGCCGAGGGCTGCACGGTCCATGAAGCAGACACCCTCAAGCGCGGCCTGATCGATGCCGGCACGCGCCAGCCCGATATCGTGATCCTCGACCTCGGCCTGCCCGATGGCGACGGCATGACGCTGATCCGCGAGATGCGCACCTGGACCGAGGTACCGGTGCTCGTGCTGTCGGCCCGCACCGAGGAGTCGGACAAGATCGCCGCGCTCGATGCGGGCGCCGACGACTACCTGACCAAGCCCTTCGGCGTCGGAGAACTCGTCGCGCGCGTGCGCGTGCTGCTGCGGCGCCACGCCAGGACCAATCCGCAGGGGACGCCACAGATCGCGTTCGGCGACGTAAAGGTCGATCTCGCCAACCGCCTCGTGACGCGCGGCGAAGCCTCCATCCACCTGACGCCGATCGAATACCGGCTGCTCGCGGTGCTGATCGCCCATCGCGGCAAGGTCATGACGCACCGGGAACTGCTGCGCGAGGTCTGGGGCCCGTCGCACTCGGAAAGCAGCCACTACCTGCGCGTATATATGGGTCATCTGCGGCACAAGCTGGAGGCGGATCCGGCCCAGCCGGCACATTTGCTGACCGAGGTCGGCGTCGGCTACCGCTTCGCGGGATAGCGATGCGCTATATGCGGGAGAAATACAAGGCCGTAATTTCATAACGGTGGTATTTCTCCTGTGAATGGCGGAGGGCGCCTACACCGGACGCGAGCCTTCCCCACTACACTGGCAGGTGACTGGCGAACCGGAGCCTCCTTATGCCTGCCTTGCCCCCGCCGCGCCGCGCCTCCGGCGCGCGCATCCCGCCGATCTGGCGCGCCGCGCTGGCGTCAGCGATGGCGCTCGCCATCGCGTTGCCCGCGGCGGCCGCCACCCGGGCCGTCGCCACGGAGCGGCCCGCTCCCGCGCAATCGCAGACCCAGGCCGCCGTGGCCGACTACGACGCGGGCCGCTACGACGCCGCGCTGCAGGGTTTTGCCGCCGCGGCCAGGCAGGGCAACCGGCTGGCGCAATTCAATTACGCGATGATGCTGCTGCGCGGAGAAGGTACGCCCGCGAAGCCCGAGGAAGCCCTCGTGTGGTTGCGCAAGGCTGCCGATAACCAGATGACACACGCGCAGTACACGCTCGGCGATCTCTACGAACGGGGCGGCCTCGTGCCGAAATCGCTCGCCGAGGCCAACCGCTGGTACGCGATGGCCGCGCAGGGCGGGCATACGCAGGCGCAGATGGCGCTGGCCACCAATTACTTCACCGGCCGCGGGGTCGATCTCGACTACGGCAAGGCGTTCACGTGGTACAGCCGTGCCGCGACGGCCGGGGACGGCGGCGCGCAGTACATCGTCGGCAGCTATTACGAGCGTGGCGAGCCGGGCGTGGTGGAAAAGGATATCGAGCAGGCAAAGATCTGGTACGCCCGGTCGGCCGCGCACGGGGACCCCGGCGCGCTGGCCAAGCTGCGATCGCTGCTCGAGGAAACCGTACGCGCAAATGGCAACAAGGGAGCCAATGCCAAAGCGATGTAGCACCGGCGGCCATGCCATGGCCGACACACTCATGCCGCCGCCCGTGCCGGACGGCCATCTCGACGAACTGCGCGGACCCGACGGGGCGATGCGCGCGCCATGGGGCGGCTTCTACGAGGCGCTGGGCGCGCCGCGCGCGGACACGCTTGCCGCCCGCGCCGCCGCCGTGGCGCGGCAGGTCCGCGACAACGGCGTGACCTTCAACGTCCATGCGGAGGAGGACAGCGCGCGCGACTGGGCGCTGGAACTGCTGCCGTTCCTGATTGCAGAGGACGACTGGGCCGCGATCGAGGCGGGCGTGACCCAGCGCGCGGTGCTGGCCAACGCGATCATGGCCGATATCTATGGGCCGCAGACGCTGCTCGCGCGCGGCCTGCTGCCGCCGGGCCTCGTGTTCGGACATCCCTGCTATCTGCGCGGGCTCAAGGGCTACCAGCCCCCCGGCGGGAGCTTCCTGCAGATCGTCGCGGTCGACCTCGTCCATGGCGAGGGAGGCTGGACCGTGCTCGCGCATCGCACCGAAACCCCCGCGGGCATGGGCTACGCGCTCGAGAACCGGCTCATCGTCGCGGGCCAGCTTGCCGAGGCGTTCCGCGCGCAGCATGTGCGGCGTCTGCCGCCGGCCTTCGCGCAGTTGATCTCCACGCTCACCCACCTGCCGATCGAGGGCGTCTCCGGCGAGCGGCATCTCGTGCTGCTGACCCCGGGCCCGGCGAGCGCGATGTACTTCGAGCATGCGTTCCTCGCGCGTTACCTCGGTATCACGCTCGTCGAGGGCGGCGACCTGACGGTGCGCAACGACGTGGTCTACCTGAAGACGTTCGGCGGCCTCGAGCGCGTCGATGTGATCGTTCGCCGCGTCGATGACGTGCTGTGCGATCCGCTCGAATTGCGCGCGGATTCGATGGTCGGCGTGCCGGGGCTGCTCGAGGCGATGCGCGCGGGCAATGTGCTGATCTCCAATATGCCGGGCTCGGGCTTTCTCGAGTCGCCGGCGATTCACGGGTTTCTGCCGGGCATCGCCGAGGCACTGATCGGCGAGTCGCTGCGGCTGCCCGATGTGGACACGTGGTGGTGCGGCGAGGCGGCCGCGCGCGAGCGGGCCTTCGAGGCGCTGGGCGAGGCGTACGTCATGCCGACATACCCGGAAGCCCAGGCGGAAGCGGACGCGGAGATTGAAGCGGGCACGGAAGCCGAGATCGAAGCGGACATCGACTGCGAAACGCTCCCCGGGCAGGAACGCGGCGTGCAGCCATTGCCCGACTGGCGCGCGCGCATCGAGGCCATGCCCGACCGCTACACGATCCAGGCGCCGCTCGCGCTCTCGCACACGCCCTGCTGGGATGCGGGCGATCGCCGCATGCGCTCGCGCGCGGCCATGCTGCGCGTGTACGCCGTGTCCGATGGCAACGGTGGCTGGCAGGTGATGCCGGGCGGCTTCACGCGGCTCGCGCCCGCCGGCTGCGACGCGGTATCGATGCGCACCGGCGGCACGAGCGCGGACACGTGGGTGCTATCGACGCAGCCGATCGGCGCCACGCCGCTGACCGCGCGCACGGGCCTCGCCGCGCCCGCCGCGCAGGCACAGGCCGCGCTCACGGTGTCCAGCCGCGCCGCGGAGAATCTGTACTGGGGTGGCCGCTATGCCGAGCGCGCCGAGAACACGGTGCGCCTCTGCCGCCAGATTCTCGGCTCCATCGAGCGGCATGAGGAAACCGACGAAGGCGCGCTGGCGATGATCGGCAGTCTTGCACGGTGGTTCAGCCTCGTGCCCGAGGACACGCCGACACCCGATGCATCCGCGCCCGCTTCGTCTCCGGCGTCGCTCGCGGCGTTCGAGCGCCGCCTCGTCATGTCGCTGGCCGACCCGTCCGGCCGCTCGGGCGTGATGTATGCCCTCGCGGGCCACGCGCGCGCCGCGAGCCAGATCCGCAACCGGCTCTCCAACGATCACTGGCGCACGATTCTCGCCGCGCGCAACGACTTCCGCGCGGCGATGGCGGCCGCCTGCACGCCCGAGGGGAGCGGCGAGGGTGCCGATCGTGCCGACGGTGCCGGCCTCGGCTACGACCGCACGCGCGTGCTCGCGGCGCTCGACCACCTGAGCATGCAGCTCGGCGCGATCAGCGGCGCGCAGGGCGACCGCATGACGCGCGACGAGGCCTGGCGGCTGGTCTTTATCGGCCGGCATATCGAACGGATCGGCGGCCTCGCGCCGATGCTGGAGACTGCCGTGGAAACCGGCGCCCTGCTTACGCGGGGCGGCTTCGACCTGCTGCTGCACCTGTTCGACAGCACGCTGACCTTCCGCTCGCGGTATCCGGGCAGGACGGACCTCGCCCCCCTCGTGCAGTTGCTCGTGATCGAACCGACCAATCCGCGCGGACTCTATGGCGTGCTGGAGCGGCTGCGCGACAAGCTCGCGCAGATTCCCGCGGGCACCAGCGGCCAGGCGCGCGTGCCGCTTGTGGAAATGCTGCCGCCCGCCACGGCGCTGCCGTCGCTCACGGGGCTCGTGGAGGCCGATCCCGCGGGCCGCCACGCGAAGCTCGCGGCCTTGTGCGACCACCTCGGCGAGCGCATGGCGCGCATATCGGAGGAGATCGCCTCGCGCTATTTCAGCCACGCGGGCGCGGCGCCGGGCAAGGAGTTGTCATGAGCCAGTCCAGCACACCGGACGCATCGACCGCGGCGAACGCGGCCGCCGGATGCAGGCGGTGCATCCTCTCGGACGTGCCGGCGACGCTGACGACGCTTGCCGTGCAGCACGTGACGACCTATCGCTACGCGCATCCGGTCGAGCTCGCGCAGCAGCGCGCGGTCGCTTCGCCGTCCTCGTATCCATGGCAGAGCGTGCACGCGCACGGCATCGTCGTCCATCCCGGGCCCGCGCATCAGCATATGCGAACCGATGCATTCGGCAACGGCGTGCTGCATTTCATGCTCGACGTGCTGCACGAAGAGATGAGCGTGAGCGCAACGAGCCTCGTCACGCTGATGCCGCGGTGGGAAGGGTTCGATGCCGCGCGCAGCATGCCGTGGGAAGCGGCCGCGCAATGCCTGCGATTCACGGCGGGGCAGCCGTTCCATCGCGAGACCGAGTTCGTCTATGCATCGCCGAACGTGGCGCTGCATCCGGACCTGCGCGCGTACGCACTGCAAAGCTTCGGGCCGGGCGTGACCGTGGCCGCGGGGGCCATCGACCTGATGCATCGGATCCACGCGGACTTCGCCTATCGCAGCGAGACGACGGAGGTGCATACGCCCGCGCTGGAAGCGTTCGCGCTACGCAGCGGGGTATGCCAGGACTTCGCGCAGGTGATGATCGGCTGCCTGCGCTCGCTCGGACTCGCGGCGCGCTATGTGAGCGGCTATCTGCTGACCGATCCGCCGCCGGGCGAGGCGCGCCTGCTCGGGGCCGACGCGTCGCATGCGTGGGCGGGCGTCTGGTGCCCGGTGCTCGGCTGGATCGACCTCGACCCGACCAACGATGTACTGGCCGACACGCGCCACGTCACGCTGGCGATGGCGCGCGACTACAGCGATATCCCGCTGTTGCACGGCGTCATCGTCGGCGGCGGGGAACACGAGGTGGCGGTGCAGGTCAGCGTGGTGCCGCAGACCTGACACGCCAGGCGACGGGTTACGACAGCTTCTTCTTCAGCAGCTCGTTGACCTGCGCGGGGTTGGCCTTGCCCTTGGTGGCCTTCATGGCCTGACCCACCAGCGCGTTGAAGGCCTTTTCCTTGCCCGAGCGGAATTCCTCGACCGACTTCGCGTTGGCGGCCAGCACGTCGTCGATGATCTTCTCGAGCTCGCCGGTATCGGACATCTGCTTGAGGCCCTTGGCCGCGATGATCGCGTCGGCATCGCCGCCGGACTCGCCGGCCCACATGGCCGGGAACACGTCCTTCTTGGCGGTGTTGTTCGAGACGGTACCATCGGCAATACGCGCGAGCAGCCTGGCCAGCTGCGCCGGGCGGACCGGCGCCGCGTCGATCGCGATGCCGTCGCGGTTCAGCTGCGACGCCACGTCGCCCATGAGCCAGTTGGCCGCGGGCTTGGCGCTCGAGGCGCCCACTTCGCTCACGACGGCCTCGTAGTAGCCAGCGAGCGCCTTGCTCGCGGTCAGCATGCTCGCGTCGTACGCGGACAGGCCGTACTGCGCGACAAAGCGCGCCTGCATCGTCGCCGGCAGCTCGGGCAGGCTGTCGCGCACGCGCTCGATCCAGGCGTCGTCGATCTCGAGCGGCATCAGGTCCGGATCGGGGAAGTAGCGGTAGTCGTGCGCGTCTTCCTTCGTGCGCATCGCGCGCGTCTCGCCGGTATCGGGGTCGAACAGCACGGTGGCCTGCACGATCTTGCGGCCGTCCTCGATCTCGTTGATCTGCCACTGGATCTCGTATTCGATCGCCTGTTGCAGGAAGCGGAACGAGTTCAGGTTCTTGATCTCGCGGCGCGTGCCGAATTCCTTCTGGCCCACGGGGCGCACGGACACGTTCGCATCGCAGCGGAAGCTGCCTTCCTGCATGTTGCCGTCGCAGATGCCGAGCCAGACCACGAGCGAGTGCAGCGCCTTCGCGTAGGCCACGGCCTCCGCGGCGCTGCGCATGTCGGGTTCCGTCACGATCTCGAGCAGCGGCGTGCCGGCGCGGTTGAGGTCGATGCCCGTCATGCCCGCGAAGTCTTCGTGCAGGGACTTGCCCGCGTCTTCCTCGAGGTGCGCGCGCGTCAGCTGCACGGTCTTCTCGTAGACGCCCTGCTTGCCTTCCACCTGGATCGTGATGGCACCGCCCTGCACGACGGGAATCTCGTACTGGCTGATCTGGTAGCCCTTCGGCAGATCGGGATAGAAGTAGTTCTTGCGCGCGAAGATGCTGCGCGGCGCGATCTTCGCGCCGATGGCCAGCCCGAACTCGATCGCGCGCTCGACGGCGCCCTTGTTGAGCACGGGCAGCACGCCCGGCAGCGCGAGGTCCACCGGCGAAGCCTGCGTATTGGGCTCACCACCGAAGGCGGTGGACGTGCCCGAGAAAATCTTGGAGACCGTGGAGAGCTGCGTATGCGTCTCCAGGCCGATCACCACTTCCCATTGCGTGGATTGCATGGCGGTATTCCTGTACGTGTTCTGTATCTTGTGTATTACGGTTCGGTGCTGGACAGCCACGAATCGAGTTGCGCAAGTGCCGCCACGCGCGCGACGGCATCGCCGCCCACCGTGACATGTCCGCCGCGGCGCGTCGAGGCGACATCGCGGCGCACATGGAGCTCGCTGGTGCCGTCGAAGCCGTGATAGGCGCCCGGGTAGATCTCCAGGCGGAAGCGCGCGTTCGGCTGCCGCGCCTGCACCGCGCTCTGCAGCATCGCGCAGCGCGTCGCGGGCGTCCAGTCGTCGGCGCCGCCGATCATGACCAGCAGCGGCGAGCGCAGCCGGAAATTGTGCTGCTGCACCGCGCGCCGGCAGCCCGGATAGAACGCCACCGCGCGTTCGACGTTCGGCGTGGCGGCCGGCCAGGGCCGGCTTGCGTCGATCGTCGCGAGCACGGCCTGCGCGCCGTTGGACCAGCCGAGCAGCACCACGCGGCGCATGTCGATGCCGGACTGGCCCGAGAGCCAGCGAAGAGCGGCCAGCGCGTCGGCGCGTCGCGCCTTGTCGTCGAGGCCGCGCGCGTCGGGCGCTTCGTTGCAGCTGTTGTCCTTGCCGCGCGGGCCGTAGCTGTCGGGCATGAGCACCGCGTAGCCGCGTTCGTTGAGCCACTGCGCGTATTCGCGGTAGCGCGTCTGCAGCACGCCGGTCCTGCGTGTCTCGTCGAGCCCGTTGCAGCCGTGCAGGGCCACCACCACGGGCATGCCGCCGGCGCGCGTACCCGCGCTCTCGCGCGGCAGGAACCAGTATGCGGTGAGCGTGGGCATGCCGGGTTCGCCCGGTACCGTCACGCGCTGCGCGGGCACGGGCTGCGCCAGTGCGGCGCTCGCGGGCGAGGGCGGCGTCAGCACCGCGCTGGCGGGGGAGGACGGCATCATCGCGGGCACGGCCGCGGCCGGTAACGCGCACGCGGCGACGGCGAGCGCGGCAAACGCGCGCGTCGTGGTTCGTGCCAGCCTCCGCTGGAGGGCCCGGGCGAGCCGGACCGCGAGGGCGGAGTCGCCGAGACCCGTAGCGCTGTCGATCGTCATGTTCGTGCCCCTATCGCGTCGCGGCGCACGCGCCGGTACCCGGGTCGAACATCACGGGCCATGCCTGCTCGTAGATGCCCGGCGTGCAGCGCTGCTGGCAGTTCGCATGCGCGAGCGTGACGCGGCGCGGATCCTGCCAGACCATCAGCTTGCAGCCGCTGCCATCGTTCGCGCGCAGCTCGATGTGCGGGGACTTGCGGACCTGCCGGAAGTCGGCGAGGTCGAAGCTGCACGAGCCGCGCTTGCCCACCCACAGCTTCCACGACAGCTGCCGTACCGTGTTGTCATCGACGTTCAGCTGCGCATCCTCGCGGAAACCGTCTTCCTCGGTGCGCTGGCAGTTGCCCGCCAGGTCGATGTCGCGGCTCGCGATCGGGGTGGGACGTCCGAACGGCAACTGGATGCAGCCGCTCACCGCCAGGGCGAGTGCCATGGCGGCCAGGGCGCGGCGCAGCATCCGGTTGCTCGTCATCGTCGTCTGTTTCCTTGTCGGTCAGGCCGCGACGGGACGGCGCAGATGCCAGTCCGTGGCCTGCTGGAACGCGTGCGCGGTCTGCAGCAGGCGTGCCTCGTCGAAGTAGTTGCCGATCAGCTGCAGGCCCACGGGCATGTTGCCCTCGCCGAAGCCGCACGGCACGCTCATGCCGGGCAGGCCGGCCAGGCTCGTGGACAGCGTGAAGATGTCGGCCAGGTACATCTGCACCGGATCCGCGCTCTTCTCGCCGAGCTTCCACGCGACGGTCGGCGCCACCGGGCCCATGATCACGTCGCACTGCGCGAACGCGGCCTGGAAGTCGTCGGCGATGATGCGGCGGATCTTCTGTGCCTGCAGGTAGTAGGCGTCGTAGTAGCCGTGCGACAGCACGTAGGTGCCCACGAGGATGCGTCGCTTGACCTCGGCGCCGAAGCCTTCGGCGCGGCTCTTCTTGTACATGTCGAGCAGATCGCGGTACTCGGCCGCGCGATGGCCGTAGCGCACGCCGTCGAAGCGCGAGAGGTTCGACGATGCCTCGGCCGGCGCGATCACGTAGTACACGGGAATCGACAGCTCGGTCTTCGGCAGCGAAACCTCGACGAGCGTCGCGCCCAGCTTCTCGTACTCGGCCAGCGCGGCGCGCACGGCCAGCTCGACGTCGGCGGACAGGCCCTTGCCGAAGTACTCGCGCGGCAGGCCGATGCGCAGGCCGGCCAGCGGACGGTCCGCGGTGGCGCCCGCGCGCGGCTGGCCCAGATGGCGCGTGAAGTCTTCCTCGACGCCGCCCTGCGCGGGCGTGAGGCTCGTCGAATCGCGTTCGTCGAAGCCGGCCATCGCGTTGAGCAGGAGCGCGCAATCCTCGGCGCTACGCGCCATGGGGCCGCCCTGGTCGAGCGACGAGGCGAACGCGATCATGCCGTAGCGCGACACGCGGCCATAGGTGGGCTTGATGCCGGTGATGCCCGAGAACGACGCGGGCTGGCGGATCGAGCCGCCCGTGTCCGTTCCCGTGGCGGCGGGCGCGAGGCCGGCCGCGATGGCCGCGGCCGAACCGCCCGACGAGCCGCCCGGCACGCGCGCGGCATCCCATGGGTTGCGCACGGGGCCGAAGAACGAGTTCTCGTTGGACGAGCCCATCGCGAACTCGTCCATGTTGGTCTTGCCCAGCGTGACCATGCCGGCGGCGGCCAGCCGTTCCACGACCGTGGCGTCGAACGGGCTCTCGTAACCGGCCAGCATTTTCGAGCCGGCCGTCGACTTCCAGCCGCGCGTCACGAACACGTCCTTGTGGGCGATGGGCACGCCCGTCAGCGGCGTGGCCTCGCCGCGCGCGCGGCGCGCGTCGGCTTCGCGCGCCTGCGCGAGCGTGCGTTCGGGCTGGACATCGACGAACGCGTTGAGCGCGCCGGCGGCTTCGATGCGGGCCAGGTACTCGCGCGCGAGTTCCTCGGCGGAGACGGTGCGCGCCGCCAGGGCATCGGCGATCTGGCGCAGGGAATTCACGGAATCAGCGGAAAAGGACATGTCGTTCGGGGTGGGCGTCTGATGGTGGCGGACGAAAGTCGCGGGCGGGCGTGCGGGTGCGGATGGCCCGCGCGCTTACTCGATGACCTTCGGCACCAGATAGAGGCCGTCCTCGGTGGCCGGCGCGGGGCGCTGGTAGTCGGCGCGGCGGTCGGACTCGGTGACCGCATCCTCGCGCAGGCGCTGCGCGATATCGCGCACGGCGGACAGCGGATGGGCCAGCGGCGTGATGCCGGTGGTGTCCACCGCCTGCATCTGCTCGACGAGCGAGAAGAAGTTGTTCAGTTGGCCAAGCATATGGGCGGCCTCTTCATCGCTGGTTTCGATGCGGGCCAGATGGGCAATGCGCTTGACGTCGTTCAGATCGAGGGCCATGGCGTGGAGTGACAGACGGTGCCGCGGGGATGCGCGGCCGGTTGGGGCCGCTGGCGGGGTGTTACCGGGAGGTGTCCCCGGAGTTACCGAAATTACCGTCGAAGTTACAAGTTTTTCCGGGGCCAAACGCCCCGAAACAGCAGGAATTATAAGGTATCATTACGCGTCGCTGCCGGCCCCCGGCCACGTCTTCACCACATTGCCGCCCCATGTGTCACCGGATGCGCCCCCCAGTGCCGTTGCTCCGGGGCAATGTGAGATGAAATGTGCGCGTCCAGACGCTGGAAAGCAGGCGCCGCAGTGCTGGCGCCGCAATCCCTGACACCGATGGCAGGTTGACACCGCGCGGGCGATGTCCAGCGGTGAATTAGCGGCCAGTTTTGATCGCATTTTTCGCTGTCACAATCAGGTACCTCCGATTAGGCTTCTGCCACCGTCAGGTTATTTTTTGACCTGTCATGTGTCTCCGGCGAACTTTCGCGCAGAGTCTAATCAAAGGTTCCCGTAGGTTTCAGGTGCGACGCACCGGTACCGCGCCCCCGGGGGCCCGTGAACCCTCTATCGTGACGACCAAATTCGTGGCCGGGCCGCATGCAGTATCGACATGTGGCGCTGGCCGCTTCGCATACCCGCGAACCAACAGAAGACAGGATTCCTGATGTTCGGATTTCTCCGCAGCTATTTCTCCAACGACCTGGCCATCGACCTGGGCACGGCCAACACGCTGATCTACATGCGCGACAAGGGCATCGTGCTCGACGAGCCGTCGGTGGTGGCGATTCGTCAGGAAGGCGGCCCCAATGCCAAGAAGACCATCCAGGCGGTCGGCAAGGAAGCCAAGCAGATGCTCGGCAAGGTCCCCGGCAATATCGAGGCGATCCGCCCGATGAAGGACGGTGTGATCGCCGACTTCACCGTGACCGAGCAGATGCTCAAGCAGTTCATCAAGATGGTCCACGACTCGAAGCTGCTGCGTCCGAGCCCGCGGATCATCATCTGCGTGCCGTGCGGCTCCACCCAGGTGGAGCGCCGCGCGATCCGTGAATCGGCGCTGGGCGCCGGCGCCAGCCAGGTGTACCTGATCGAGGAGCCGATGTCGGCCGCGATCGGCGCCGGCCTGCCGGTCTCGGAGCCGTCGGGCTCGATGGTCGTGGATATCGGCGGCGGCACCACCGAGGTGGGCATCATCTCGCTGGGCGGCATGGTCTACAAGGGTTCGGTCCGCGTGGGCGGCGACAAGTTCGACGAAGCCATCGTCAACTACATCCGCCGCAACTACGGCATGCTGATCGGCGAACAGACCGCCGAGGCCATCAAGAAGGAAATCGGCTCGGCGTTCCCGGGTTCGGAAGTGCGTGAAATGGAAGTCAAGGGCCGCAACCTGTCCGAAGGCATCCCGCGCGCGTTCACGGTGTCGTCGAACGAAATCCTCGAGGCGCTGACGGATCCGCTGAACCAGATCGTCTCCGCCGTGAAGATCGCCCTCGAGCAGACCCCGCCGGAACTGGGCGCGGACATCGCCGAGCGCGGCATGATGCTGACCGGTGGCGGCGCGCTGCTGCGCGACCTGGACCGCCTGCTCGCCGAGGAAACGGGCCTGCCGGTGCTCGTCGCCGAGGACCCGCTGACCTGCGTGGTGCGTGGCTCCGGCATGGCGCTCGAGCGCATGGACAAGCTGGGCAGCATCTTCTCGTACGAATAACGCGAGCCGGGGAACCTGACAGTGGCGATACGCGGCCTGCCGGCGCATGCGACGGGGGCGGCGTCCCTGCTGCGTCGGGCTCCGCTCGCCGTCAGGCTTTCCGATACGACCCCATCGCCCGCTGCGGGATGGGTGGTTGCGTCCTTGGATTTCGAGGCGCTAGCAAAATGAAGCGAAGCGGTCCTGGCTAGGCGCGCGGCCGCAGACAGTACAAATGGTACGGCAAGGCCGCGCAACGACGCCAGGATCATTTTGATAGTGCCTCGAATGGATTACTCTCCGCCGCCTCTTTTCAAGCAGGGCACGTCCGCCGTGGCGCGACTGGTCGTCTTCGTGGCGATCTCTCTCGCGCTGCTGATCGTCGATGCCCGCTTCAACGCGCTGAGCGTCGCGCGCCAGGTCGCCGCCACGGTGCTGCTGCCCGTGGAGCGCGTGGTACTGGTGCCGCGCGACATGGTGCGCGGCGTGTTCGACTACGCGCAGTCCTCCGTCACCCTGGCCACCGAGAACCGCGAACTGCGCCGCAATGCGGTGCAGCAGGCCGAGGCCTCCGTGCGCCAGGCCGAGCTCGAAGCCGAGAACAACCAGCTGCGCAAGCTGCTGAGCCTCAAGGAGCGTTCGGCCACGCCGGTGACCACGGCCGAGATCCTCTATGACGCGCGCGATCCGTACAGCCAGCGCATCGTGATCGACCGCGGCAGCCAGCAGGGCGTGCGCGCCGGCTATCCGGTCATCGACGAGCGCGGCGTGGTCGGCCAGGTCACGCGCGTGTCGCCGTTCCAGTCTGAAGTGACGCTGCTCACGGACAAGGACCAGGCCATTCCGGTCCAGGTCGTGCGCAACGGCCTGCGCAGCGTGGCCTTCGGCGGCGCGCGCGCGGGCCTGCTGGACCTGCGCTTCATGGCGGCGTCCGCGGATCTGCAGCAGGGCGACCTGCTCGTGACCTCGGGGCTCGACGGCACATATCCGCCGGGGCTGCCCGTGGCGAAGGTCGTGCAGATCGAGCGCAAGGCCGATACCGCGTTCTCGCGGGTGTACTGCGAGCCCGTGGCGGGTGTGCGCGCTCACCGCCAGTTGCTCGTGGTCCAGTACGAGGCGAACCTGCCGCCGCGGCCGGCCGACGAGCCGACCGGCAAGTCCGACAAGGCGGAGCGCGGCGCGCGCTCGGCGGCGGCCCGCGCGGCGGCCGAAAGCAAGGCGGCCGAGAAGGCCGACGGCAAATCCGAGAACAAGGCTGCCCGGGAGTCCGCGCAATGACCAATCGTCAGTATCTGCTGCGCCCCGTGAACCCCGTGTTCATCGCGATGAGCTTCGTGATGGCGTTCCTGTTCAACCTGATGCCCTGGGGCACCACGTTGTGGATCCCGGACATGGTGGCGCTGGTGCTCGTGTTCTGGAACATCCACCAGCCGCGCAAGGTCGGCATGGGCGTGGCGTTCCTGCTGGGCCTGCTGATGGACGTGCACGACGCGCGCCTGCTCGGCGAGCACGCGATGGCGTACACGCTTCTTGCGTACTTCGCGATCACGATCCACCGGCGTGTGCTGTGGTTCTCGGTCTATGCGCAGGCGCTGCATGTGCTGCCCCTGCTGTTCGTCACCCACGCGGTGCCGGTGGTGATCCGGCTGGCGATGGGCGCGCCGCTGCCGGGCTGGCAACTTCTGCTCGCCCCGGGTATCGAAGCCCTCTTATGGCCGCTCGCCACCAGCGTATTGCTGGCGCCGCAGCGCCGCTCCAACGACGTGGACGAGACGCGCCCGATCTGACCCGATCCGACGCCCTCGTCAGAGATTCTCCTAGCAGTACCGTGCCATGACAGAAATCCGTAACGTCGAACTCGAAATCGGCCGCTTCCGCATCCGCGTGGCGGCCGCTGCGCTGTTCACGGTGATCTGCTTCGGCCTGCTCTTCACGCGCTTCCTGTGGCTGCAGTGGTACAAGCATGACCAGTATTCGGCCAAGGCCGAGGACAACCGCATTTCGGTGGCGCCGATCGAGCCCAACCGCGGGCTCATCATGGACCGCAACGGCGTCATCCTCGCGCGCAACTACTCGGCGTACACGCTCGAAATCACACCGTCCAAGCTGACCGACACGCTCGACAACACGATCGACGCGCTGGCGACCCTTATCGATATCCAGCCGCGCGACCGGCGCCGGTTCAAGCGCCTGCTCGAGGAATCGCGGAGCTTCGAGTCGCTGCCGATCCGCAGCCAGCTCTCGGACGAGGAAGTCGCGCGCTTCTCGGCGCAGCGTTTCCGCTTTCCGGGCGTGGATGTGCGCGCGCGCCTGTTCCGCCAGTATCCGCTCGGCGAGTCGGCGAGCCACGTGATCGGCTATATCGGCCGCATCTCGCAGCGCGACCAGGAGCGCATCGAGGAGATGGACACGGCCAACGATGCCGAGGGCGCGAAATACGATCCGCGCAAGGACGCGGACAACTACAAGGGCACCAACTACATCGGCAAGATCGGCCTCGAGCAGAGCTACGAGAGCGAGCTGCACGGCCTGACGGGCTTCGAGGAAGTGGAAGTGAGCGCGGGCGGACGTCCGATCCGCACGCTGTCCACGTCGCCCTCCACCCCGGGCAACAACCTGATCCTGTCGCTGGACATCCGCCTGCAGCAACTGGCCGAGCAGCTGTTCGGCGACCGCCGGGGCGCGCTGGTGGCGATCGAGCCGGCTACGGGCGACATTCTCGCGTTCGTCTCCAAGCCCACCTACGATCCGAACCTGTTCGTCGAGGGCATCGACACGAACACCTGGAACGAGCTCAACAACTCGCCGGACAAGCCGCTGCTGAACCGGCCGCTGCGCGGCACGTACCCGCCGGGCTCGACCTACAAGCCGTTCATGGCACTGGCCGCGCTGACCACGGGCAAGCGCACGGCCGCATGGGGCATGCACGACCCGGGCTTCTTCACGTTCGGCAACCACACGTTCCGCGACGACAAGCCCGGCGGCCATGGCTGGGTCGATATGCAGGCGTCCATCGTCCAGTCGTGCGACACGTATTACTACGCGCTGGCCCGCGACATGGGTGTCAACGGCATCCACGATTTCATGAAGCCGCTCGGCTTCGGCCAGATCACGGGCATCGATATCGAGGGCGAAAGCCGCGGCATCCTGCCGTCCACCGACTGGAAGCGCAAGGCGTACCGCAAGCCCGAGCAGCAGCGCTGGTACGACGGCGAAACGATCTCGCTCGGTATCGGGCAGGGCTACAACAGCTTCACCATCCTGCAGCTGGCCAATGCGGTGTCGATCATCGTCAACAACGGCTCGGTGATGAAGCCTCACCTGGTCAAGGCCGTGGAGGACTCGGTCACGCGCCAGCGCACGCTGACGGTGCCGAAAGAGAGCTACCGGATTCCGCTCAAGCAGGCCGATATCGACGTGATCAAGAAGGCAATGGTCGCCGTGACCCACTCCGGTACCGCCGCGCGCGTGTTCGCGGGCGCGGCCTACGAGTCGGCCGGCAAGACCGGTACCGCGCAGACCTATACGCTCGGCAAGAACGAGAAGTACAACCACCATGCGCTGGAAGAGCGCAAGCGCGACCACTCGCTCTACACGGCGTTCGCGCCGGCCGACAATCCGAAGATCGCGCTCGCGCTGATCGTCGAGAACGCGGGGTTCGGCGCGGCCGTGGCGGCGCCGATCGCGCGCAAGGTGATGGACTACTACCTGACCGGCAAGTGGCCCGAGGAACTGCAGGCCAGCGCGCCGCCGCCGGCCGAGCGCGAGCGCGCGGGCGGCAAGCCGCCCGTCGATACGCCGAGCGTGTTCACGACCGGCCAGACCGCGAGCGTGGCCAGCGCCACCGTGATGATGACCGCGCCGACGGCCGCCGCCAGTGGCGCGGCCGGTGCCGCAAGCGGCGTCAGCGCGGCCGTGGCCGAAGCGAGCGGCGCCGGTGCCGCCAACATGGCGGCGGCCAGCGCGGCGGCGGGACAGTCCGCGGCGCACAGTGCTTCGGAAGCGCTCGCGCAGCGGCTGGACCCCGACGCGATCGCGCCGGCCTCGGCCGTCGATACGCTGGACGCGCGCATGCTGCAGGCGCTCGGCCACAGCCGGCTGGCGCCCGCGTCGGCCACGGCCACGCCGGCGGCACCCGCGGGTCCGGTCAAGAAGCCGGTAGCGCCGGCCGGGCAGCAGGGCGCGCCCGCCGTGCCCGCGAAGCCGCGCGCGCGTCCCGTCGCGGCGACCGCCGCCCCAACCGTCACCGAATAAGGAGAGGCGCTTATGGAAAAACGTCGCGTCCTGTCCGTGCTTCGGACCGCATTCACGGGCTTCGACAAGCCGCTCGCGCTGATCGTGTTCCTGCTCTTCGCCACGGGCATCGTGGCGCTGTACTCGGCCGCCATCGACATGCCGGGCCGGGTCGAGGACCAGTTGCGCAACATCCTGCTGTCGTACGTGGTGATGATGGTGATCGCCTACATGCCCACGCAGCTGCTGATGCGCGTGGCGGTGCCGCTTTATACCGTCGGCGTCGCGCTGCTGATCGCGGTGGCGATGTTCGGGCTGATCAGAAAGGGGGCGCGGCGCTGGCTCAACGTCGGCATGGTCATCCAGCCGTCGGAGATCATGAAGATCTCCATGCCGCTGATGCTCGCGTGGTACTTCCAGAAGCGCGAGGGCGTGATCAAGTGGTTCGACTTCGTCGTGGCGCTGCTGCTGCTCGGCGTGCCCGTCGGGCTGATCGCGAAACAGCCAGACCTCGGCACGGGCCTGCTGGTGCTTGCCGCGGGCCTCTACGTGATCTATTTCGCGGGGCTGTCGTGGCGCATCATCCTGCCGCTGCTGGCGATCGTCGTCGTGGCGATCACGCTGCTGGTCTCCTACGAGACCCAGATCTGCGCGCCCGGGGTGAACTGGCCGATTCTCCACGATTACCAGCAACACCGCGTCTGCACGCTGCTGGACCCGACCACCGATCCGCTGGGCAAGGGGTTCCATACGATCCAGTCGATCATCGCGATCGGGTCGGGCGGCGTGACGGGCAAGGGCTGGCTCAAGGGCACGCAGACCCACCTCGAGTTCATCCCCGAGAAGCACACCGACTTCATCTTCGCGGTGTTCTCGGAGGAGTTCGGGCTGATCGGCAATGCGGTGCTGCTCGTGCTGTACCTGCTGCTGATCTTCCGCGGGCTGTATATCGCGGCCAATGCGCCGACGCTGTTCTCGCGGCTGCTGGCCGGGGCGATCACGCTGATCTTCTTCACCTATGCGTTCGTGAACATGGGGATGGTGAGCGGCATCCTGCCCGTGGTGGGCGTGCCGCTGCCGTTGCTGAGCTACGGGGGCACGGCGCTCGTCACGCTGGGCATGGGCATCGGCATCCTGATGAGCATCTCGCGTCAGAAGCGGCTGATCCAGACCTGACCCATCGAAGGCGACTCAAGCTGCCCTTTGCTACACTGCCGACCACAACACCCATGCCTGGTAGAGACGCCATGAATTCGCAAGACGTTGCAAGCTGGCTGCAGAGCCATCCGCAGTTTTTCGAGGATCACGCCGAGCTGCTCGCGGCGGTCCAGCTGACGAGCCCGCACAGCCACCGTGCCGTGTCGCTGCAGGAACGCCAGATGGAAATCCTGCGCGAGAAGAACAAGGGCCTCGAGCTCAAGCTGGCGGACCTCGTGCGGCACGGGCATGACAACGACCGCACGCAGCAGCGCATGCACGCATGGCAGCTGCGCCTGCTGGCGGAAGTGGACTCGCACGCGCTGCCGTATGCGGTGCAGGACGGCCTGCAGCAGGTGTTCGACGTGCCCGCCGTGGCGCTGCGCCTGTGGAACGTGGGCCAGGCCTACTCGCATATGGAAGTGGCACAGGGCGCCAGCGACGACCTGCGCCTGTTCGCCGAGGGCCTGCGCGCGCCGTACTGCGGCCCGAACAGCGGCTTCGAGGCGGCCCGCCTGCTGGAGCGCGCCGATATCGCATCGCTGGCCATGGTGACGCTGCGCGCGCCGGCGCGCGTGGGCGAGGAGGGCGCGGGCCCGACGTTCGGCCTGCTCGTGCTGGGCTCGCCCGATGCGCGCCGGTTCCACGAGGGCATGGGCACCGCGTATCTCGCGCAGATCGGCGAGGTGGCGGGGGCCGCCCTCAATCGTCTGCGCGACTGAGGCCCGGCCCTCTCGCTGCCGATCCTCCGCCATGGCGTCCCGCCGACCGTCGTCCGACAGCACCGCTATCGTCAAGGGGGCCGACGCCGAGCGGGATAGCGATCGCCGGCCCGCCACCGATGCACGGGTGGCACGCTACCTCGCGTGGCTCGAAACCGGCCGCAAGCTCGCGCGCCATACGCTGATCAACTACACGCACGACCTCGCCGTGCTGGAAGCGCATGCCGCGCGCCATGCGCCGGGCGTCGACCTGCTCGCGCTCCAGACCCACCATATCCGCGCATTTGCCGCCCGCATGCATGGCGGCGGCCTGTCCGGCGCGACCATCGCGCGCGCGCTGTCGGCGTGGCGCGGGTTCTATCTGTGGGCCGCGCAACACGGCCTCGGCGTACCGGCGAATCCCGTCGATGGCGTGCGCGCGCCGCGCCGTGGCCATCGGCTGCCCAAGGCCCTGTCGGTCGAGCACGCGGTGGCGCTGGTGGGCCATCGCGGCAACGACGATGCGGCCGCGCGGCGCGATCAGGCCGTCTACGAGCTGTTCTATTCGAGCGGATTGCGGCTATCGGAGCTCGTGCAGCTCGACGTCCGCTATACCGAGGATGGCGACTATCGCTCGTCCGGCTGGCTCGATCTCGCGGAGGGCGAGGTCACGGTCATCGGCAAGGGCTCGCGCCAGCGCAAGGTCCCCGTCGGCAGCAAGGCGCTCGAAGCGCTGCGCGCGTGGCTTGCGGTGCGCGATCAGCTCGCGCGTCCGGGCGCGGCGCCCGAGGATGCCACGGCATTGTTTCTGGGCGCGCGCGGGGGGCGCCTGTCGGGTGGCACGATCCAGCAGCGCATCAAGAAACAGGCGATCGCCGCGGGGTTGCCGACCGATGTCCATCCGCACATGCTGCGGCATTCGTTCGCGACGCACGTGCTGCAGTCGTCGGGCGACCTGCGCGCGGTGCAGGAGATGCTCGGCCACGCGAGCATTTCGACCACGCAGATCTATACGTCGCTGGACTTCCAGCATCTGGCCAAGGTCTACGACAAGGCCCACCCGCGGGCGGGGCGCGCGGCCAAGGCCGAGCCCGGAGCCGGACCCGAGCCGGACGACGAGACCGGCTAGGTCCCTAGTCGATCCACTGCGACAGGATGCCGCGAAAGCGCTCCATCTCCGGCAGCAGCCATTGCCGGAATGCCTGCACCTTCGGCAGCTCGAGGCTGTCCGGCGAACACACGAAATACAACAGCCACGGACACGCGATGCTCACGTCGAAAAGCCGCACCACGCGCCCCGACAGCAGATCGTTGTAAGCGAGCGACGAGCGGATCAGCGCAATGCCCTGGCCCTCGGCCGCCGCCTGCAGCAGCAGCGACGAATCCTGCAGCAGCAGGCCCTTGCGCGGCTCTGGCCAGTCGAGGCCAGCGGCCTCGAACCACGGTTTCCACGGATCGCCCTCGCCGCGCAGCAGCGGCATGCCGGCCATGTGCTGTGGCAGTTCGGGCAGGCGTCCGCCATTGAAATCGGGGCTGCAGACCGGGAAGAACCGGTCGTCCAGCAGTTGTTCCACATAGAGACCCGGATAGTCGCCGCTGCCCATGCGCAGCGCGATATCGACTTCCTCGCTCGCGAAGTCGACGAGCGAGTTCGATGAGAGTAGTTCGACGTCGAGCTCGGGATGCCGCTCGATAAAGCTGCCGATGCGCGGTGTGAGCCAGCGCGCGGCGAACGACGGCATGGTGCTGATGGTCAGCCGCTTGTCGCGGTTGCCGGCCTGGAGCACGCGCGTGGCATCGGCGATCTGCAGCAGCGCGTCGCGAACGCGCTCGGCGTAGACGCGGCCGTTGGCGGTCAGCGCGACCCGCTTGCCGCGGCGCTCGAACAGCGGCTGGCCCAGTTCCTCCTCGAGCGCGCGAATCTGGTGGCTGACCGCGCCGTGCGTGACGAACAGCTCGGTGGCCGCGCGGGAGAAGCTCTCGTGCCGGGCGGCGGCCTCGAAAGCGCGGAGCGCGGCCAGCGCCGGCAGGCGCGGAAATTCGCGGCGCCAGCTGCGCGCGTCGTCGGGGTGCCAGGAGCCCTTTCCAGCCATAAATGACAGTCTCTACCGTTTTCTATGTGAGTTTCATTGACAAGCGAATGGAAAATATATCGTTTTGATCGTGCTAGGGCAATCCCTAGAATGCAATGCACCGGACGCCGCAAATCAATGCAATGAAGCGAACAAAACTGGCCCGGTCGAGGCGCCGGGCCAGTTCCGGTGCGGCGGCCAAGCCACGGCAGTTCGGTTATCGGAGAAGCCATCATGAAAACTCTGCTCACAACGACAGTCTTTACCCTGAATCCCGGCGAAGTCACCGCCCTCTCGCTCCATGCCGCCCAGCGCCTCACGGTACAGAAAGCCGCCGGCACGCACCTCTGGGTCACGCGCGAGAACGATTCGGAGGACTACTGGCTCCGTTGCGGCAGTAGCCTGTTGCTGCGCCGTGGCGACGAGATCGTGCTGAGCGTGGACCCGGCGGCGCCGGAGGCCATCCAGCTCGCGCTGATCGCCGAGGCGCGCCGCCCGTCGCTGACGCTTGGCGATGTCGTCCATATGGCCTGGCGCGCCGCGCGCCGGCTCGTGCGCGGCACGGAATGGACGCCGGGCAAGGATCAGGTCACGGTACTGTGAAGACCGCGCGATGAAGGGGGGCGGGCAGGCCCGCCCCCTTTTCGTTACACTGGCGGGCATGCATCCCATACAAGTCATCGATCGGGGTCGCGAGCCGTACGCACCCTGTTTCGACGCGATGCGGGCGTACACCGAAGCCCGCAACGCCGACACCCCCGACCAGATCTGGCTGGTCGAGCATCCGCCGGTCTACACGCTCGGCCAGGCCGGCGATCCCGCGCACCTGCTCGTGCCCGATGCGGCGATTCCCGTCGTCAAGATCGACCGCGGGGGGCAGATCACCTATCACGGACCGGGCCAGATCGTGGCCTACCTGCTGCTGGACCTCCGTCGGCGCCATCTGATGGTGCGGGAACTGGTCCAGGATATCGAGCAGGCCGTGCTCGATACACTCGCGGCGTATAATCTCGCAGCCGAGCGCAAGGCCGGCGCACCGGGCATCTATCTGTCGGATGGAGCGCACCGGGGTGCCAAGATTGCCGCGCTGGGCCTCAAGATCCGCAACGGCTGCAGCTATCACGGCGTCAGCCTCAACGTGCAGATGGACCTCTCGCCGTTCCTGCGCATCAATCCCTGCGGCTATGCCGGACTGGAAACGGTCGACATGGCGACCGCGGGCGCCACCGTGGTGGCGGACGATGCGCGCGAAGGCGCGGCGCCCCTGCCGGTGACCGCGGTTCATCACCCCGAGATCGCACGGCGCCTGGCGGCGGCCTTGTGCGAGGTGCTTGCGGCGCGCGAGGCGCGTGCCGTGGCCAACGGGCCCGCTGCCGTGGCCGGGGCAGAAACTGCCGCGGCCATATGAATGTGGTCGGCTCAGACAGCCGGCTCCCCAATTTTTAGCGGAAAGAACATTATGAGCGACGCCCTGATCGCCACCTCCAGCGAAGCCCCGCAGGCCGACTACGATCCGACCCGGAAGCAGAAGTCCGCCGACAAGACCGCGCGCATCCCCATCAAGATCGTGCCGGCCGAAAAGCTCAAGAAGCCCGAGTGGATTCGCGTGAAGGCCGCCACCGGCAATTCGCGCTTCTACGAGATCAAGGACATCCTGCGCGCGAACAACCTGGTCACGGTGTGCGAGGAAGCCAGCTGCCCGAACATCGGCGAATGCTTCGGCAAGGGCACCGCCACGTTCATGATCATGGGCGACAAGTGCACGCGCCGCTGCCCGTTCTGCGATGTGGGCCATGGCCGCCCCGATCCGCTCGACGTCAACGAGCCGGGCAACCTCGCCCGCACGATCGCGCAGCTGAAGCTCAACTACGTGGTGATCACCAGCGTGGATCGTGACGATCTGCGCGACGGCGGCGCCCAGCACTTCGTGGACTGCATCACGCAGACGCGCGAGCTGTCGCCGGTGACGCGCATCGAGGTACTCGTGCCCGATTTCCGCGGCCGCCTCGACAAGGCGCTGGACATCCTGCAGGCCGGTCCGCCCGATGTGATGAACCACAACCTCGAGACGGTACCGCGCCTGTACAAGCAGGCACGCCCGGGTGCCGACTATGCGCACTCGCTCAAGCTGCTGCAGGAATTCAAGCGCCGCAACCCGAACGTCGCGACCAAGTCCGGCCTGATGGTCGGCCTGGGCGAGACCGACGAGGAAATCCTCGAGGTCATGCGCGACATGCGCGCGCACGATATCGACATGCTGACGATCGGGCAGTACCTGGCGCCGTCGAACCATCACCTGCCGGTCCTGCGCTACGTCCATCCGGATACGTTCAAGATGTTCGAGGACGAGGCCTACAAGATGGGCTTCACCCACGCCGCGGTGGGCGCGATGGTCCGCAGCTCGTATCACGCGGACCAGCAGGCCCATCAGGCCGGGTTTGCCTGATCGCCTGATCGCTTCCTGAAAGCACTGCCAGACGGCCGGGACCTCCCGGCCGTTTTTGTTTTCCGTGCGAATGCGCAACGGCGCAGAACAGGGCACGGGACGGGATTTTGGCTGCTTTTCGGGGCACGGCGGCACCCTTTATGTGCAGATGGACCTAGGGACATCCCGAGGTGGTCGCCGTTCGCTTGTTTCGATATGATGAATTTATCGATAAAACATCGATGAAATAGCTAAACGTCACGTTTGGATCGTCAAGCAGGCCCATAACTTGCTCTAGACGACGGCGTTCGGGACTTCCGGTTCGCACTGGGATTCCTACACTGACCTGACAAGTCCGGTCCTCATCACAACGGCACCCACCATGCCCCAATGCACCGTTCACCGCCTGGCGGAACAGGCGCTGCTGTATAGCGTCGCCCCGCCAGCTTCCCTCGAGGTACAGCGCCGGATCTGGGCCATGGCCGAGCGGGCCGCGGACTGGCGCGGCGTGGTCGACGTCGTGCCGGGCATGAACAACCTGACCGTGGTCTTCGACGGCGACGCCGACGTGAGCGCGCTCGAGCGCAACCTCAAGGTCGCCTGGGCGTCCGGCGAGACCCGCAATGCCACCGGCAAGCTCGTGGAGATCCCGGTCCGGTACGGCGGCGAGTACGGCCCGGATCTGGCCGACGTGGCCGCGCATACCGGACTGTCGGCCGAAGAGGTCGTGCGGCGCCATGCCGCCGGCGAATACGTCGTGTACTTCCTCGGCTTTCAGCCGGGCTTCGCCTATATGGGCGGCATGGAGGCCGCGCTGGCCACGCCGCGCCGCCGCGAGCCGCGGCTGGCCGTGCCGGCGGGCGCCGTCGGCATCGGCGGCGAGCAGACCGGCATCTATCCGGCCGTGCTGCCGGGGGGCTGGCAGCTGATCGGCCATACCGATGCGCAATTGTTCGTGGCGGACCGCGATCCGCCGTCCCTGTTTGCGCCGGGTGACACGGTGCGCTTCGTCATCGAGGAATTTGTCGCGTGATTGAAATCATTCGCCCTGGCGCACAGGCATCGGTCCAGGACCTCGGCCGTATCGGGTTTCGCCGCTTCGGTGTGGGCCGCTCGGGCGCGGCGGACGGCCTCGCCCTCGACGTCGGCAATCGCCTCCTCGGCAACGCGCCCGGTGACGCGGGTATCGAATTCACGCTGGGCCGCGCGGCCATGCGCTTCCACGCCGATATGCGCGTGGCACTGACGGGCGCCGAGTGCGGCGCCAATCTGGATGGCCTGCCCGTGTGGGCGTGGCATGCGTTCGACGTGCGCAAGGGGCAGGTGCTGACGCTGCCGGCCGCGCGCGGCGGCACGCGGACCTACCTCTGCGTGTCGGGCGGTATCGACGTGCCCCTGGTCATGAACTCGCGCAGCACGGACCTGAAGTCCGGCTACGGCGGCTTCCAGGGCCGCGTGCTGCGCGACGGCGACCGGTTGCCCGTCGGCCGCGTGGGCCTTGCGAGCGAGCAGGACTGGCTCGGCGTGGCCGCGCCCGCGTGGGCGCTGCCCGTCAATCGCGAAGGCGATGCATGGGTCGTGCGCATGCTGGCCGGCCCCGAGTACGAGGATTTCGAACCCGCATCGCAGGCCGCGCTGTGGGAGGCCGAGTGGACGATCACGCCGCAGAGCAACCGCATGGGCCTGCGTCTGCAGGGGCCGTCGCTCGCGCGCCGCGCGGACCGCAGCGCCGACCTGCTCTCGCACGGCGTGGTGCCCGGTGTGATGCAGGTGCCGCCGGCCGGCCAGCCGATCGCGCTGATGAGCGATGCGCAGACCACGGGCGGGTATCCGAAGATCGGCGTGGTCATCGGCGCCGACCTGTGGCGTCTGGCGCAGGTGCCGCTCGGCGCAACGGTGCGCTTCATGCAGGTGTCGCTCGATGGGGCCGCGGCCGCGCAGGCGGAAGTGGACCGCTACCTGCGGCAGATCGATCAGGCCCTGCGGTGGCAGGGCGACGGCATGGTGATCGCCGCGCGACGGCGTACCCAGACGCGCGCGGTGGCGTAACCCGCATCGCGCGCGCTTCCAGACAATCAGAACCCCTCGCAGGAGAACCCCATGGAAATCGACCTCAACGCCGACCTCGGCGAAGGCTGCGGCAATGACGAAACGCTGCTCACGCTGATCAGTTCCGCGAACGTTGCGTGCGGCTGGCACGCCGGCGATGCGGCGACGATGCTGCAGACCGTGAAATGGGCGATCGCCAACGGCGTGGCCATCGGCGCGCATCCGAGCTTTCCGGACCGCGAGAACTTCGGCCGCACGGAAATGCAGCGCGACCCGCAAGCCGTGTATGCCGACGTGCTGTACCAGATCGGCGCGCTCGACGCGATGGTCCGCGCGCAGGGCGGCCAGCTCGCGCACGTGAAGGCGCACGGCGCGCTCTACAACATGGCGGTACGCGACGCGAAACTGTGCGAGGCGATCGTCCGCGCGGTCCGCGACTACAACCCGAACCTCGTGTTCTTCGGGCTGGCCAACAGCCAGATGATCACGATCGCGCGCGCCCACGGCCTGCGCGTGAAGGAAGAAGTGTTCGCCGACCGGGGCTACAACCCGGACGGCACGCTCGTCAAACGCGGCACGCCCGGCGCGCTGCACGACGACGAGGAAGTGGCCCTGAACCAGACGCTGAGCATGGTGCGCGAGCAGCGCGTGCGCGCCATCGACGGCAGCTGGGTCCCCATCCGCGCCGAAACCGTGTGCCTGCATGGCGACGGCGCTCACGCGCTTGCATTCGCGCGCCGTATCCGGGAACGGCTCGGCTCGGAAGGCATTGTTGTACGGGCTGGCGTCTGAGGGGTACCCCCGCAGGCTGGCGTCGATCCATCACACTCTATCTGGTGTCCTTCATGGAATCAGCTGTCAATCTTTGGCCCCTGCTGGGGGTCGGTGTCATCATCATCGGCTTCGTGCTGCGATTCAATCCGATGCTCGTGGTCGCGCTCGCGGCCATCGCGACCGGGCTCGCCGCATCGATGCCGCTGATGCAGATCTTCACGGCGATCGGTACCGCGTTCGTCAAGGCACGCAACCTGCCGCTGATCATCCTGCTGCCGCTCGCGGTCATCGGGCTGCTCGAGCGCCACGGCCTGCGCGAGCATGCACAGGCGTGGATCTCGCGGATCGCCTCGGCCACGGTGGGCCGCCTGCTGATCGTGTACCTCGCGGTGCGCGAACTCACCGCTGCGATCGGCCTGACCAGCCTCGGCGGCCATCCACAGATGGTGCGTCCTCTGCTGGCCCCGATGGCGGAAGGCGCTGCCGAGAACCGCTTCGGCCAGCTGCCCGAACCCGTGCGCCAGCGCGTGCTCGCATTCTGCGCGGCCACCGACAACGTGGGCCTGTTCTTCGGCGAGGACATCTTCGTGGCGTTCGGCGCCATCGCGCTGATGCACACGTTCCTGCTGTCGTCGAACATCGACGTGGAGCCGCTGCATATCGCCGTGTGGGGGATCCCCACCGCCATCTGCGCATTCCTGATCCATGCCGTGCGCCTGAAACGCCTGGACGGCTGGCTCGCGCGCGAACTCGCGGGCCGCTCTGCCGTGCCCCCCAATGCGACCCCGGCTGCCGCCGGCAAGAGCGAATAACGGGAGCCGGACATCATGATCGTATCCATCGAATATCTCTACTGGCTCGCGGGCCTGGTGCTGGCCATCACGGCACTGATGACGTTCACGGACAAGACGCACCCGCGTCGCCTGTCCACGGGACTGTTCTGGCTGCTGTACGCAATCATCTTCCTGATCGGCGACAAGATTCCGCCGGCCATCGTCGGTATCGCCGCCGTCGTCATGGCGCTGATCGCGGGCTTTGGCGGTGTGGGCCAGGGCAAGCACGGCAGCCTGCCGGAAGAGGAGCGCCGCGCGAGCGCGAAGCGCCTCGGCAACAAGCTGTTCATCCCCGCGCTGCTGATTCCGCTCGTCACGGTGCTCGGCACGGTGCTGTTCAAGGACGTGAAGATCGCGGGCCTGGCGCTGCTGGACCCGAAGAACGTCACGTTCGTCTCGCTCGGTATCGGTTGCCTGATCTCGCTGGCCGTGGTGTGCTGGCTCACGCGTGACACGGTCGCGCAGGGCGTGAAGGAATCGCGCCGCCTGATCGAGTCGCTCGGCTGGGCGCTCGTGCTGCCGCAGATGCTCGCGATGCTCGGCCTCGTGTTCGCCGATGCGGGCGTGGGCAAGGCCGTCGCGCACCTGACCACCGCGTACATCAACATGGACTACAAGCTCGTGGCCGTGGCCGTGTACTGCGTCGGCATGGCGCTGTTCACCGTGATCATGGGCAACGGCTTCGCGGCATTCCCCGTGATGACCGGCGGCGTGGGCGTGCCCATTCTGGTCGGCATGTTCCATGCGAACCCGGCGGTGATGGCGGCGATCGGCATGTTCTCCGGCTACTGCGGTACGCTGATGACGCCGATGGCGGCCAACTTCAACATCGTGCCGGCCGCGCTGCTCGAACTCGACGACAAGAACGCCGTGATCCGCGCGCAGGTGCCGACCGCGCTCGCGATCCTGGTGGCCAATATCGTCCTGCTGTACTTCCTGATGTAACGAGGGCCTTTGCATGCGCACCGTACTGCTTACCGGCTTCGAGCCGTTCGAGAATGAACCGGTCAATCCATCGTGGGAGGCGGTGCGCGCGCTCGAAGGGCAGCGCGTCGGCGACGATGCCGTCATCGTCGCCCGGCAGTTGCCCTGCGTGTTCGGCGCGGCCATCTCCGGCATGGAGTCGCTGCTCGAGGAACTGAAGCCCGAGGTGGTGATCGCGGTCGGCCAGGCGGGCGGCCGGACCGAGATGTCGATCGAGCGTATCGCGATCAATGTCGATGACGCGCGCATCGCGGACAACGCGGGCGCGCAGCCGATCGATACGACGATCGCCACGGAGGGTCCCGCCGCGTACTTCTCCACGCTGCCAATCAAGGCCATCACGCGCGACCTGCGCGCGGCCGGGGTGCCGGCGATGGTGTCGCAGACGGCAGGCACGTTCGTGTGCAATCACGTGTTCTACGGGCTTATGCATGCGCTCGCGCGGCGCAAGCTGGACGCGCGCGGCGGCTTTATTCATATCCCGTATCTGCCCGAGCAGGCGGCCCGGCATCCGGGCGCACCGAGTCTTGCGCTCGAGACGCTGATCGCGGGCCTGCGTGTCGCGGTGGCCACCACGTTGAACACTGCCGCCGACGTTCGCGAGCAGGGCGGCCAGCTTCACTGAGCGGGTCTAGCGCGTCTTGCCGTCAACCGTGTGGTCCGCCGTGTCGTGGCGTTCGGTCGCCGCGGCCACCGCGCGGGCGGTGGCGCGGCGCTGGGCGCGGCGTTGCAGCTTGCGCCGCAGCGTCACCTGCTCCAGCCGCCAGATCACATAGCAGAACGCGAGCAGCGGCCAGAACCAGCCGAGCCACTGCGCGAGGCTGTTGAAATGCACGAAGCGGCCCATGCGCCAGCCTTGCTCCGAAATCCACGCGTAGGGATTCGATGGCAGCACGTTGGTCAGCACGACCAGCGTGGCCAGCGCCAGCATCGCCAGCGTGGCGCGCAGCCAGCGTGGCAGGCGCAGCAGCAGCACGAGCAGCAGCGAACTCGTCAGCAGCGCGAAGCGTCCTCCCTCCGACAGCCAGTTGAACGAGTTGTCCTCGGGAAACTGCAGTTCCGCCACCGCGGCCTTGATCAGCAACGCGGACGCCAGCAGTCCCGCGAGAATGCGCAGCATCGGCGCCGTGCGCCGCATCGCGAGCGACGCGAACAGTCCGGTGCCCAACCAGCTGCTGGCCGTGACCAGCGTCTCCAGCAACAGCTGGCTCTGCATGTCGTCGGGCCGCAGTCCCACCGAATCCTGCCAGGTCAGCAGCATCGGGAACAGCGCCTGCAGCCATTCCATCGGCCACGAATCCGGATCGGTCAGCCATTCGCGCACGATGCCGCCCATGCCGAACAGATGCTCCTGCGGAAACACCTGCGCGAACGGCCACAGCAGCAACAGGATGATCGCGAAGCTCGCATGCGGCTCGAACCACGCCATGCGCAGCCGTGTCAGCGTGCCGCGGTCGATCAGCGCGCTGCTGAAGGGCGCGATCACGGCCGCGCCGAGCAGCGCGCCCAATGCGTTCGTGATGAGGTCGATATTCGACGGAATGCGATTGGGCAGCCATGTCTGCAACGCTTCCATGGCCGCCGACAGCAGTGCGCCGGAGACGAACGCGAGCAGCGTCGCGCGCGCGCCCGATATGCGGGGATGCAGCGCCAGCACCACCAGCGCGCCGAACGGGCAATAGCCAAGGACGTTCGTGATCAGGTCGAAGTCCGTGATGTAGCGCGGCTTGGGCGCGCTGAGGTATGCAAACGGCGAGATGCCGTTGTTCACCCAGCCCGAGAACGGATAGAGGCTCGCGTAGACGACGAGCAGCGTGAAGCAGATGAGGCCGACGCGCGCGAGCGGCGAATGACGCGGCAGCCAGCCCTCCAGTTCGGGCTGGCGTGGATACGCCGGTGGACTCGGGGGCGGGCTCGGCGGAGGAGCCGGTGCGTGCTTCGCCATGGCCGGATGCTGGGCGCGGCGCGCGTGTCCTCAGCGCATCGTGCGCGTGGGGACGGCCCCGGGCCCGGGCGCGGGTGCCGGGGGCGCCTCGGGCACCGGCATGGTCGTGCCGGGGAACAGCGGCGCCGCGCTGACGGTCGTGCCGGGCGCGCCGGGGTCCAGCGGCAGCGTGGCCACCCAGTCGAGGATCGCGGCAATCACGGCGTCGCTGCTGGCCGCGAGCGCGCGTACGCCGCCCGCGCCATCGGCCGTGGGCGCGGGTTGCTCCGCCACGAATGTCTTCTGGCCGATCTGGCCCTTCTGGTACACGGTCACGCGCGCGCGCACGACGCCGCGGCTCGACGTGGCCGTGTCGAAGACCTGCTCGAACGCGAGCAGGTCCACGCGCATGCCCGGCGCCGAGGCATCGCGGATCCAGCCGAGCGCGCCGCGCGCCGACACCGCTTCGCGAAGCCGGTCGTCGAACAGCCGTGGCGCGGGCTGTACCCAGCGCTGCGTGGAATAGGCCTGCAGCCTCTGCGGCTGCGAATACTGCAGCCGGTAATAAAGCTGGCTGCCGTCCATCCAGTCCGGCCCCTCGGTCTGGGCCACGCGCATCTTGGGCAGCGGCGCCGGCGGCTGCGCGGGCGCGGCCGCGAGCGGGCCGAGGTCGTAGGTCGTGGCGGGCGGATTCGACGACAGCACGCTGCAGCCGGTCAGCAGGAGCGGCAGCACGAGCAGGGCCACGGCCGCCTGCGGCAGGCGGCGCGCAACCGTGGCGAACGATGCAGTCAGCGGGGCGGCGGTGGTCATGGCGGTGGACTCTCGAAGTCGGTTCATGGTGATGGCGTCTTGAAGCCGGACTCACCCGGGCCGGGCGTGGGCGTCGGACCGCCGAACAGCACGCTGTTGGGCTGATCGCCAAACGTGCCGGCCGCGCGGTCGATGCTGCGGACCGTCTGGCGCGCATCGCGCGCCAGACCGTTGATCTGCGGCAGCGTCTCTTCGTTGATGGTACTCGCGGCAGCCTGCACGGAGTCCGCGGCGACCTGCAGGTCGTTGCCCACCTTGTTCACGGTGCGCATCACGGTGCCGTTGGGGCTCGCCAGTTCGTCGGTCATGCGGCGCGCCGAGGCCAGCGTCGCGTTGAGGTTGTCCACGGCCTTCGGCAGCTTGTCCGCCGTGGGCTGCAGCGTCTTCGCGAGCTTCGAGTAGTTCTCGGCGGTCTCGTGCATCGACTTGATCGTCGCCATCAGTTCGTCGCGATTGGTGGTCTGGAACATCTCGTTCAGCGACGACATCAGCGTCTCGGTCTGCGTCAGCAGCGAGTCCCCGCGCTTCTCCAGTTCCTCGAAGAACCCCGGCCGCATCACGATGCGCGCGGGCTCGCGCGCGGACGTGCGCAGCGGCGGCGAGGCCTGGCCGGCGCCTTCCTCGCGCGCGGTATCGTCGAGCTGCACGTATGCGATGCCGGTCACGCCCTGGAACCCGAGCGTGGCGTACGTGGTGCGCGTGATCGGCGTGTCCTGGTTCACGGTGATGCGCACGATGATCTGGCCCGGCACCTGCGGATCGAAACGGATCGACACCACCTTGCCCACGTCGAGACCGCGATACTTGACGTCGGCCTGCGGGCCCAGGCCGTTGACGGTGGAGCGCGTGATGAGGTCGTAGGGCACCCGCACCGCATGGTCGCTGCTGAACCAGAACACCGAGAACAGCACCAGCACGGCCAGGCCGATCGTGAAGACCCCCGCGAGGAAGGCGTTCGATTTGTTTTCCATCAGGCTTCTCCGTGAGGCGGCACTGCCAGCGCCTGCATCGCTCGCTGGGCGCGTTCGCCCAGGAAGTATTCGTGGATGAAGGGATGATCGACCTTGATCACCTCCGAGATCGGCGCGGCCGCGAGCACCTTGTGGTCGGCCAGCACGGCCACGCGGTCCGACAGCGCGACGAGCGTGTCGAGGTCGTGCGTGATCATCACCACGGTCAGGCCGAGCTCCGTGTGGAGCTCGCGAATCAGGGACACATAGTCGTCCGAGGCCATCGGGTCGAGACCGGCCGTCGGTTCGTCGAGGAACACGAGCTCGGGCTCCAGCGACAGCGCGCGCGCGAGCGCCACGCGCTTGATCATGCCGCCGGACAGGTCCGAGGGCATCTTGTCCGCATCGCGCGCGGACAGCCCGACCAGCTGCAGCTTGAGCAGCGCGGCCTGGCAGATCAGGTTGTCGGGCAGCGCGCGCAGCTCGCGCATCGGCAGCGCGATATTGTCGATGACGGACAGCGCGGAAAACAGCGCGCCGCGCTGGAACTGCAGCCCCCAGCGGTTGCGCAGCGCCTGCAGTTGCGCGGGACGCAGCGACGCGGGCGTCTCGCCGAACACCTTGATCGTGCCCGACGTGGGGCGTTCGAGCCCGACGATCTGGCGCAGCAGCACGGTCTTGCCCGTGCCGGAGCCGCCGACGATCGACAGCACCTCGCCGCGATAGACGTCGAGGTCGAGCCCGTCGTGGACCACGGCATCGCCGTAGCGCTTGACGAGGTTGCGGACCTCGATGATGGTCTCGCCGTGCGTTTGCGGCGCCTTGTCCGGTGCGTTCATATCCCGACGTCCTTGAACAGGATCGCGAAGATTGCATCCGCGACGATGACGATCGTGATCGACGTGACCACGGATGCCGTCGTCCCTTCGCCGAGGCTTTGCGTATTGGGTTTGATACGCAGGCCGAAATGGCATGCGGTCAGCGCGATCAGCATGCCGAACACCGCGCCCTTGCCGAGGCCGAGCCACAGGTTGGCCACCGGTACCGCGTCGGGCAACTGGCGCAGGAAGTACGAATAGCTGATGTCGAGCTGGAGCTTGGCGGCCGTCATGCCGCCGAACAGCGCGAGCAGATCGGTCCATGCGACGAGCAGCGGCATCGATACGGCTAGCGCGATCACGCGCGGCATGATCAGCCGGAAGCCGTGCGAGATGCCCATCACGCTCATCGCGTCGAGTTCCTCGGTCACGCGCATCACGCCGATCTGCGCGGTGATCGCGGAGCCCGAACGGCCCGCGATCAGGATGGCCGCGAGCACCGGTCCGAGTTCGCGGATCACGGCCATGCCGAGAATGTTCACGATGAACGTGCTCGCCCCGAACGTGCGCAGCTGGTTCGACGACAGGTACGACAGCACGATGCCGATCAGAAAGCCGACCAGTGCCGTGATGCCCAGCGCCTTGTAGCCGATATTGTAGATATTCGCGGAGATCTCCCGCCACGGGCCGCGCTGCGGCGCGCGTGCAAAGCGCAGCAGGTCGAACGTGAGCTGCCCCAGCATCGTGACGCCGTTGGCCAGCTGCATGATCATCGACAGGATGCCCGCGCCGAACAGGGTGATCGGATTGAACCGATCGACCATGCGCTTCTTCCAGCCGTCGGTCTTCAGGGCCGCGATGCGCCCGAACACGCGGCGCTGGCCGTCGTCGGCGGTCAGGCGCTCGGGCATCTTGCCCTGCCACGCCTGCCAGATCAGCTGCGCGCCGATATGGTCGAGCCGGCCTACCCCCGCGAGCGTCCATTCGGCGCTGTCGGGGGTGTTGGCCAGCGACTTGAGCTGGGCGCGCAGGCCGCGCGCACCCCCGCAGTCCGCGAGCGCGAGCGCGGTCCAGTCCCCCTGCAGGGCGATCCTGCAGGTTCCATCCTGGCGCTGGATGTCGATGGCGGGCGTCGTCGGGCGATCCAAATGAAATACCGGCGATGTGATGGTTGAGTCCCGAAGGTTGAGTCCCGATTCTAAGCTACCGATCACGATGTGGCGATGAGACTTCCTCTGACACGGAGAAACACGATGGTTCCCAAAGGGCACGGCTACAATGCACGCTCCCCGGTCCCGGGGGCTCGTTCCAGCATAGAGGCGTCATCGCCCACGTCAGCCGTCATGTCCGACCTGCTTCATTCGTCCGCATCCCCCCGTTCCTCCGTGCGTGCCGCCGCTGGCGCCCAAGTATGGCGCATCGACGCGGCCGTGCTGCGCGCGGCGCTCGCCGGCCCCGCGCGCGACTGGGTCGTGGAGACGGTCGAGGAAACGGGCTCCACCAATGCGGACCTCGTGCATGCCTGCCGCATGGCCGACTGGCCCGCCGACGAGGACGCGGCGGCCGCGCAGGTCCGCCATACCTACCTCCAGACCGCCGGCCGCGGCCGGCAGGGGCGGCCATGGAAACAGGGACAGGCCGGGCTCACCTTTTCGGTGGCGCTGCCGCTGCCGCTCGCCCCGGCACGCCTGGCGGGGCTGAGCCTTGCCGTCGGGCTGGCCGTGGCCGAGGGGATCGAAGACGTCCGCGAGCGGGCCCATGCCGAGGCCGGCTCCCCGGGCGTGCGCCTGAAATGGCCGAACGACCTGCAGGTGGAGGGTCGCAAGCTCGGCGGCATCCTGATCGAAACGGTACCGGCGGGCCCGGGCCGCGTCTGGGCCGTGGTGGGCATTGGCCTCAACCTCGTGCGCGACGCCGGTGCGGAGGCCGCGCTGGGCCGCGCGCTGGCGGGCGTGGCCGAGGTGGTGCGGGGCTTCGATGTCCACCGCGACGCCACGCGCGTGTTCGCGGCCGTGCTCAACCGTCTTGCCGCCATGCGAGAGGTGTTCGTGGCCGAGGGCCTGGCACCGATGACCGCGCGCTGGTCCGCGCGCGACGCGTTTCGCGACGAGCCCGTGCGGCTGTTGCAGGACGGGAACCTGATTGCCGAAGGCCTCGCGCGCGGCGTCGACGACGAGGGCCATCTGCTGCTCGAGACCGACGCGGGCCTGCAGCGCGTGACGAGCGGCGAGGTGTCGCTGCGCGGAGCCGAAGCATGAGCGCGCTGCTGATCGATATCGGCAACACCCGGCTCAAGTGGGCGTGGTGCACGGCGCTCGAAGCCGATCCGTCGGTGGCCCAGCCGTGGCAGTTCGACGGCGCCATCGCGCACGGCGCCGCGCAGGAGGCCAACGACTTCGGACAGACCGTCGAGGCATGGCGCGCGCTGGCCGCGGCGGGCGCGCAGGTGCCGGCCGTCTGGATTGCCAACGTGGCGGGCGAGGGCGCGGCCGCGCGCGCCACCGCGCTGGTCACGCAGGCGTTCGGCGCCGCGGCCCCGCTGGAATGGGTACGCACGACGGCCGCCTATGGCGACCTCGTCAATGGTTACCGCGAGCCCTCGCAGCTTGGCGTGGACCGCTGGGTTGGCGCCATCGGCGCCCATCGCCGGTATCCCGGTGAAACGCTGTTGCTCGTCACCGCGGGCACCGCGACCACGCTCGATATCGTCACCGCCAACGCCAACGCAGCGCCCGCCGGCGCGCGGTTCGAGGGCGGCCTGATCCTGCCCGGCCTCGCCCTGATGCTTGGCTCGCTCGCGCGCAACACGGCCCAGCTGCCCTCGCTCGACGGCGTGGACGCCGCCGCCGCGGGCCATATGGCGTTGGGTGCCGACAACACTCACGACGCCATCGCGGCAGGCTGCCTGGCCGCCCAGACCGGCGCCATCGCCCAGACGTGGCGTGCGCTCGCGGCCCGCGGCCCCGTGCGCTGCGTGCTGTCGGGCGGCGCGCGCCATGCGCTCGCCGGTGCACTCGCGATGCCGTGCGAGTTGCACGATAATCTGGTGTTGCTTGGGCTGCACGCGATGGCGCTGCGTGCCTGACGCCTTCGTCTCCATCACCGTCTCTACCATTATTCGCCGCCTCGATGCCGAACAAGGGCCTGACCGTCTCGCTGCTGATCCTGCTGGTCCTCAACGCGATGCTGCTCGCCGCCGCGTCGGGCGCGTTCGGCCCCGAACCGCTGGCCGGCTGGATGGAGAGCCCGCGCGAGCCCCAGCGCCTGGACCAGCAGGTGCGCAGGGAGCGGATGGAGGTGGTGCCGGCCAGCGAGCCCGCCGCAAAGTCGGGGAGTAACGGCGCCGGCACGACGCGTGGCAGCCTCGGTGTTGCCGGAGTTGCCGCGACGCGCCTCGTCGCGGCCGCAACGGGCGTCTGTCTGGAGATGGGCGGCTTCACCGCCGCGGGTGCGCGCCGCGCGACGGAAGCGCTGGGCGGCGAGGTGGCCGTGGAGGCGTTCGAGCGCGAGCAGCAGGTCCGCTGGTGGGTCCACCTGCCCGCGCAACCCACGCGCGAGAACGCGGACCGCAAGCTCGCCGAACTGCGCCGCCGCAACGTGACCGATGTGGCGGTGGTCAGCACTGGCGCGCCGGACACGCAGCAGTCGTTCACGGTCTCGCTCGGGCTCTTCCACGAGCGCGAACGGGCCGAGCGGTATCTGGAGATGCTGCGGGGTCAGGGGGTGCGCACCGCGTTGATCAGCGATGCGCCGCGCGCGGTGTCGCGCCAGTGGCTGCGTGTGCGCCGCGTGGATGACACGCTGCGCGCGCGGCTCGAGGAAGTCAGGCAGCGCCTCGGCGCGGAAGACCTGCAGGCCTGCGCGCTGGCGAGCTGATCAGCGCTGCTGCCGGACCTTGGTCAGCAGCTTGGTGGTGGAGCGGTCGTGGAGGAAGTCGATCGCGTACGCCTGTCCGCCCCAGCTGCGCACGAGCCGTGTTTCTTCGAGCGTATCGATATCGTAGTCGCCGCCCTTGACGTAGATGTCGGGGCGCACGAGCCGGATCAGTTCGACCGGCGTCTGCTCGCGAAACATCGCGACGAGATCGACCGAGCCCAGCGCCGCGATCAGCGCCATGCGATCGTCCTGCTGATTGAGCGGCCGGTCGTCGCCCTTGCCGAGCATCTTCACCGACGCATCGCTGTTCACCCCCACCACGAGGCTGGCGCCCATCCCGCGCGCCTGCGCGAGGTAGGTCGCGTGGCCGCGATGGAGGATGTCGAACACGCCGTTCGTGAAGACGAGCGGCCGCGGCAGCGTGGCAACCGCGGCTTGCAGCGCGGCCACATCGTCCACGGGGACGACCTTGGATTCGAAGGCGGGAGCGGTCATGCGCCCTGCAGGCTGGCGTTCAGTTCCTTGCGGTACCGGTTCAGGTCCTGCACCGAGTCGAACGTGCGTTCGAACAGCAGCGACATGTTGTGCAGGATGCGTTCGATGACCTTCTTTTCCCAGCCTTCGTCGAAGCGGATCTGTTCGTCGAGCCAGTGCTCGAGCCAGTCCGGGTCCGGCAGGCGGGACTGCACGGTGTCGTTCGGGAACAACGCCTTGTTCACGTGCAGGTTCGTCGGGTGCAGCGGCTTTTCGGTACGGCGCGCCGACGCCATCAGCACACCGATCTTCGCGAATGCCGCGCGCGCGGAGTCGCCGAACTGCGCGAGGTACTTCTTCATGTAGCGCAGGTAGGCGCCGCCATGGCGGGCCTCGTCCTGCGACAGCGTGCGGTAGATGTGCTTGATCACGGGCTCCGAGTGCCATTCGGCGGCCCGGCGGTACCAGTGGTTCAGGCGGATCTCGCCGCAGAAATGCAGCATCAGCGTTTCCAGCGGCGGCGCCGGGTCGAACTCGAAGCGCACGGCGTGGAGTTCTTCCTCGGTCGGCACGAGGTCCGGGCGGAAGCGGCGCAGGTACTCCATGAGCACGAGCGAATGCTTCTGTTCCTCGAAGAACCAGATGCTCATGAATGCCGAAAAGTCCGAATCGTGCCGGTTGTCACGCAGGAACATCTCGGTAGCCGGCAGTGCCGACCATTCCGTGATGGCGTTCATGCGAATGGTCTTGGCCTGGTCGTCGGTCAGCAGATTGGCGTCGAAGTCATCCCATGGGATGTCCTTGTCCATGTGCCAGCGGACCGATTCCAGCGATTTGAACAGTTCGGGGTAGAGCATGGTAAGCCTTTGAAATTACGGGCGGATTCTACCAGATGGGAATCATTCTCGAATCTTTTCTCTAATTCCTTTTTAGCTGTAAAGCTATGGATTGCAACTGCGATTTCCAGCGTTCGCCTGTTTGACTTGACAGAAATGCCAAAGGCAATGTGCAAAGTGGCGAAAGTGCTATGCCGGCTGTGATGCCTCGGGCTGTCGGGCCGGCGGCTGCTGCCCAAACGCCTGTTTGTCCGCCGGCACCACGCCGTAGAGGAACGCCGCGATCTCGTCGGCCTGGGCGTCCGCATCGCGCTCGCCGAGCGCGAGCAGCGCCTGCGTGAAGGCCGGTTCGAACAGCAGATAGCTCGCGAATGCCGCCCCGCGCGCCTCGGTGCCGCCCAGCGGCGCGATCAGCGCGCGCACGGTGCGCGGCAGGCGTTCGATATGCCGGGCCGCGATGTTCTCGATGGGTTCGCTCGGCGAGATCGTCATGACCTCCACGGGGCGCCAGCCCTCCGCGTCGCCCGCCACCTCGGGCATGCGCGCGAGCAGCCGGTTGATATGCAGCAGCCGCTCGAGGTCCGCCTGCAGGCCATCGAGGAAGATGCTCGCCAGCGCCTGGCCGCCCACCTGCGCCAGCGACGGATAGCCGCCCGCGGGCACCGTGTCGAACCAGCCCGCGCGCTGCCGCGAGGCCGCGCCGATGGCGAGGATGCGCGACGCGCCCAGATGGATGGCCGGCGACAGCGGCGACATCTGCCGCATCGTGCCGTCGCCGAACCATTCGTGATGGCCTTCGATCTCGAGCGGAATCGACGGGAACAGAAATGGGATGGACGACGACGCGAGCAGATGGTCCACGCCGATACGCGCTTCCACGGCCACGCGCTGGCTCCGATGCCAGGGGTGGATGCGCCGGTGCGACTGGTAGAACGTGACATGGCGCCCGGTCGAGTACGAGAGCGCCGTGACCGCGAACGCGTTGAGCACGCCGGCATCGAGGCTGGCCTGCACGCGGTCGCCATCGAACAGCTCGCTCAGCATGCCGCCCAGCGGCGTGTTGTCGAGCAGGGCGCGCGGCGCCTGGCGCGTGGCCCAGCCGAATGCAAGCGACGAGAGCCAGCGCGCGCCGGACGCGCCCACGCGCAGCACGTCGGTCCGGTAGACGTCGTCGGCGTGGATGCTGTGCCAGAGCGCGGCCAGGCTGTTGGTGGCCGCCTGGAAGTCGGCGGCACCGATCGCGAGCCCCGCGCCATTGACCGCGCCGGCCGACGTGCCCGCGATGATGCCGAACGGCAACGGCCCGTGGGACAGGCCATGGCGTTCGGCGATGCGCGCGATGCCGGCGAGCACGCCGGCCTGGTACGCGGCGCGGGCGCCGCCGCCCATCATGATCAGCGCGGTCTGCTGGCGCCGCGTGGTGGCGGATGCCGCCGGGGGCGGGACGGGAAGGCTTGCCGGAGCGGTCACGCGTTATCGTCCGTGTCGGGCGGCTCCGGGGCGTTGGCGGGCGCCTGTCTGGCAGCGGCCTGCCTTGTGGTCGCTTGCCTTGTCGTGGGTGGCTTTACCGCGGCCTTGTTCGCGGTCCTGCTTGTGGCCGTGGCTTGAGTCGTGGGCTTCTTCGGGGTCGCGTTCGGGGTCGCCTTCGTGTCGGCCTTCATGTCGGCCTTCGTGTTGGCCTTCGCGGCAGGCTTCTTTGCAGTCGCCTTCTTTGCAGTCACCTTCTTTGCAGCAGCCTTCTTTGCCGCGGCCTTCTTTGCGGCCGCTTGCTTTGTGGCCGGCTTTCTTGCGGACGCCGTCCTTGTCGTCGGCTGCTTCGCCGCAGTCTTCTTCGCCGGCGTCGCGGCCTGCGCGGAGGGCCACGCGCCAGGCCCCGCCGCCGCTGTACCCGTACCCGTCGCCGGCGCGGCGGCGTTCATGCCGCCGAGATTGCCGAACGGCACCATGCTCGCCGCGGCCGCGCTGCTCGCGATCTGGTTGAACTGCTGCTGCAGCAGATTCCACCAGAGCGCCGCGTTCGGCGGCAGTTCGGTGCCGCTGTCCGTTGCGCTATCGGTCGCACCTTCGGTCGCGCTATCGGTTGCGCTATCGGTCGCACCCTCGACGGGCCCATCGTCGGGCAGGGCCTCGGTGTTTTCGTCGTCGCCCGCCCCATCCTCCCCGTCTTCCGCATCGGCAGCGTTGAGGTCGGGCGGGTACTCGATGTCGTCGTCCTCTTCCTCTTCCTCATCATCGACGCTCTCGGGCTCCGGCGCGCGCGTGGGCATCGTGAACGGATGATGATGGGGCGTCGCGCTCGGCGCGTTGGCCGCGCGCGCCACGTTCTCCATCGCGCTCTGCATCGCATCGGGCGAGAGCGCCTTGCCGAAGGTCTGCAGCGCGACCAGCGTCGCGCGCTGGACCTCCAGGCCCTGGATCGTGGTGCGCAGCAGATTGACGTTGAGCTGCAGCCAGCTCTCGACGGCCTTGAGGTCGTGGATGCGCTTGTCGACCTCGTCGAGGTCCATCGGCGGCGTCATCGCCTGCAGGCCCGGCATCAGGCCGTTGGGCATGCCGCTGCCCGCGCCCCATAGGTTGCGCAGGAACTCGAAGCCGTTCGTGAAATCGGGAATCTGTCCAAACATGGTCACGCACTCCCTCAAGGCAGGTTGATGACGGGATGAAAGACGGTCGGGGTTACCTGAATTCGGGTGGACGCTTCTGCCGCAGGCTCGCCACACCCTCGTGGACGTCGGGCCCGGAGAACCCCATGAACTCGAGCGCCAGCGAGGTATCGAACGCGGGACCCGCCATGCGCAGCCAGTTGTTGAGCGCGTACTTGGTCCAGCGAATCGCGGTCTGCGAGCCCGCCGCGAGGCGTTCGGCCACCTCGAAGGCCTTGGCCACCAGCGCATCCTCGTCCACCACCAGCGATACCAGGCCGATCCGCTCGGCTTCCTCGCCCGTGACCGACTCGCACAGCATCAGATAGTACTTGGCCTTGGCCATTCCGCACAGCAGGGGCCAGACGATCGCCGCATGGTCGCCGGCCGCCACGCCGAGCCGCGTGTGGCCATCGACGATGCGCGCGCCGCGCGCGGCAATGGAGATATCGGCGAGCAGCCCGGCCACGAGCCCGGCACCCACGGCGGGGCCGTGCATGGCCGACACCACGGGCTTGTCGCAATTGATGAGGTTGTAGACGAGGTCGCGCGCTTCCTGCCACACACGCGTGCGCGTGCCGAAGTCGTTGACCATCTCCTCGACGAGGGCGAGGTCGCCGCCCGCGGAGAACCCCTTGCCTTCGCCGCGGATCAGCGCCACGCGGATATCGGGGTCCGCCGACACATCGCGCCAGATCTCGGCGAGTTCGCGATGCATGGTCGCGTCGGCCGTGGCGAGCTTGCCGTTGGCCGACTGCCCGGCCCCCATCACGATCTCGAGGATCGGTCCGTGCCGGCGCAGCGTGAGCGCGCGGTAGCGTTCGAAGCGTGGGGAAAGCGCCTGTTGTGCTGCGTCCATCGTTGTCTCCGGTATCGTTATCCCTCTGCGATGGACAGTGTCGTGCCTAGCGTTGCGACACCGCCTGATCGATTGCGCCAAAGATCGAGTGGCCCTGCGCGTCGAACATCTCGATGCGCACCGCGTCGCCAAACTTCATGAACTCGGTCACGGGCTTGCCGCCTTCGATCGTCTCGATCATGCGCTGCTCGGCGATGCACGCATAGCCCTTGCTGCGATCGACGTTCGAGATCGTGCCCGATCCCACGATCGAACCCGCGCGCACGTTGCGCGTCTTGCAGATATGCGCGATGAGCTGGCCGAAGTCGAACACCATGTCCGTGCCGCACTCGGGCGCGCCCACCTTCCTGCTGTTCCAGTGCACGATCATCGGCCGGTGCACGCGGCGCTCGCGCCAGGCGTCGCCCAGTTCGTCGGGCGTGACCGCCACCGGCGAGAACGCCGTGGCCGGCTTGCTCTGGAAGAAACCGAAGCCCTTGCCGAGCTCGGCGGGAATCAGGTTGCGCAGCGACACGTCGTTGGCCAGCATCACGAGGCGGATCGCCTCGGCGGCCACTTCCGGCGTCGAGCCCATGCGCACGTCGCCGGTGATCACGGCCACCTCGGCTTCGAAGTCGATGCCCCACGCTTCGTTCGGACACACGATATCGTCCTGCGGACCGATAAAGTCGTCGGAGCCGCCCTGGTACATCAGCGGGTCGGTCCAGAACTCGGCCGGCATCTCGGCACCGCGCGCCTTGCGCACGAGTTCGACGTGGTTCACGTAGGCCGACCCGTCGGCCCATTGATAGGCGCGCGGCAGCGGTGCCATGCAGTCCTTCGGCGCGAACGGGAACGGATGCCGCGCGCGGCCCGCGTTCAGCGCTTCGTAGAGGTCCTGCAGCTGCGGCGAGTAGAACGTCCAGTCGTCGAGCGCGGTCTGCAGCGTGCTGGCGATGGCCGTGGCGAAGTGCGCGGTCTTGAGGTCGCGGGAGACGACCACGAGCTGGCCGTCGCGGGAGCCGTCCTTGAGGGTGGCGAGTTTCATGCGATTATCGATGGCATTGCGGGATGTGCCGTAGTGTAACGGAGCGCCCGGCGCCCGCCGGTTAGAATCGCCGACTTCAACCCTCACCGCTCACGCATCGCCGCGCCATGACCGAAGAACCGGACACCGACGAATCGAAATCGCGCGCCGGCATCCAGTCCATCGAGGTCGGATTCCGCCTGCTGCAGGTACTTGCCGCCGCCCCGCGCGCGATGATGCTGCGGGACCTCGCCGCCGCCGCCGACATGCCGCCGGCCAAGGCGCATCGCTACCTCGTCAGCTTCCAGCGGCTCGGCACCGTGGTGCAGGACCCGGTCAGCGGCCGCTACGACCTCGGACCGTTCGCGCTGCAGCTGGGGCTTGCCGGCCTCAACCGGCTGGACCCGCTGCGCAAGGCGCGCCCCCTGCTGTCGCAGTTGCGCGACGAGCTCGATCACACGGCGGGCATCGCGGTCTGGGGCAATCAGGGCCCCACCATCGTCCATTGGGAAGCGTCGAGCCATCCGGTCACCGTGAGCCTGCGGCTCGGCGACGTGATGCCGATGCTCAATTCCGCCACGGGGCGTCTCTACGGCGCGTACCTGTCGCGCCGGCAGACGCTGCCGATGATCGAGCGCGAACTCGCGCTGCGCGGCGCGTCGGCCGGGCACATGTCCCTGACCGATTACGATGCGATCTGCGCGGAGGTGCGCGCGCAAGGCGCCGCGCGCACGCTGGGTGGCGTGCTGCCGGGCATCAATGCGATCTCGGTACCGGTGTTCGACGCGACGGGACATCTTGCGCTTGCGCTGATCGTGCTCGGCGCGGAAAGCGTATTCGATGCAGAATGGGGCGGTGCGGTCGACCGCCGCGTGCGCGACATCGCCCAACGCATCTCTTCGGAACTTGGCTATCTTGGCGGCACCCCGCCGGCCGACACCGCCGGCCCCTCTCGCACCTGCTGAACGACGCGCGCGCCGCTGGCGCTGGGGCGGTGTCGTCGCCCTCGTGCTCGGCGTCCATGCGCTGCTGCTGCTCGGCCTCGTGCGGCTGCCGTTGCCGCGCGTTCCGGACATGCCGGACATGCCGATGCTGCAGGCCATCCTGCTGCCGCCTCCGCCACCCCCTTCGGTTCCCAGACCTGCCGTGGCACCGCTGCCGCGCGCGCCCGAACACGTCCCCACGCCGGCGCCGCCTGCGGCGCAGCCCGAACCCGCGCCTGCGCCGCAGCCCGCCGCGCCGCCTGTGGCCACGGCACCGGCCGGCGACACCACCGCGGCGACTGGCGCGGGCACCGATGGCGCCGCGCCGGGCGCGGCCGCCGCCGGCGGGCCATCGGAGGCATCCGGCCCCGCATCCGGGGCCACAACCGGTCCCACCCCCGGCCCCACACCCGGCCCGCCGGCCCCCGCGTACGCGGCCCCGGCATCGGAGACGCTGCATTACGCGAGCTACGTCAACGGCGTGCAGAATCCCGACGGCCTGATCCGCTGGGAGCAGGACGGCGCGCATTACCGGCTGGCCGTGGAAACGCGCGTGCTGTGGTTCCGCTTCGCGTTCCAGAGCACGGGCACGTTGACCGAGCGCGGACTTGCGCCGGACCGGTACGAAGAAAACTGGCGCGGCAAGGTGCGCGCGACGCGCATCGATCGCGCGGCCGGCGTGGTCGCATTCGAATCGCGCGGCAACCAGGTCCCGCTGCCGCCCGATATCCAGGACCGCTTCAGCGTATTCCTGCAGATCGTCGGCTGGGTGCGTGGCGACCCGACGCGTTACGCCACCCCGGGTGTGACGGAGACATTCCATCTGGCCGATACGAGCGACGTCGAAGCCATCCAGGTGCAGTACGTCGGCGAGGACGACATCGACGTGGGCAATGGTCAGTTCATCACGCGCGCCAAGCATTTCGTGCGCCTGCCGCGGCGCGCCGACGACAAGCGCCGGGTGGAAATCTGGCTGGCGCCCTCGCTCGGGTGGATGCCGGCGCGGTTGCGACAGACGGAACCCGACGGGACGCAGATCGATCTGGTCTATCGTGGCGTATCGGGCGAGGGCAGCGGACGCTGATTTCGGTGGGCGATTTACAACGTCAGCGTTCCACCGACAAAAAAATACGCCATTGGTGATTGTTCAAACGTTCGTCATCGCCAACCATGAAGGTATGGCCTCGAACAACGACACCCCCAACGGCACACCCTCCGCGGAAGTGTCCCGGACACCTTCCTCCGAACCCGGCACGCGCCGCGTGCACGTCGGCGATATCGCGCTGCAGGTTCGCGTGGATGGCACCGAGGGACCCTGGGTGGTGCTCGTACACGCGCTGGGCGCGAACCTGACGCTCTGGGACGACACCGCCCGGCACCTGTCGGGGCGGTATCGCGTGCTGCGCGTCGATCTGCGCGGCCACGGTGGCAGCGATGCGCCGGTCGGGGCCTATACGATGACGCGCCTCGCGGACGACATCGCGGGCGCGATGGACGCGCTGGAGATCGATCAGGCGCACTTTTGCGGCGTGTCGGTCGGCGGCATGGTCGGGCAGACCTTCGCCGTGCGGTACGCCGAGCGCCTGTTGTCGCTGACCCTCGTCGATACCATCAGCCATACGCCGATGACCGCGCATCCGATGTGGTCCAACCGCATCGGCCAGGTGGAAGCGCATGGCATGGCCGGTGTGGCCGAGGCCACGCTCGAGCGATGGCTGACGAAACCGTTCCGGGACGCGCATCCGGAAGTCGTCGAACGCATTCGCGCGATGCTGCTCGGCACGCCCGAGCAGGGCTTCGTCGGCGTGGCGCAGGCCATCATGGCATTCGATCTGGTCAACGCACTGCCACGTATCCACGTTCCCACTCTTGTGGTGGTGGGCGCCGATGACGAAGGGTCGCCGGTGGCGATGGCCGAGTCGATCGCGAAGGCGATACCGGCCGCGCGGCTCGTCGTGTTGCCGGACGCCGCCCACCTCGCTTTCATCGAGCAACCGCAGCGGTTCCACGAGGCGTTCGACGCGTTCCTGGGCCATGCGGCATGCGGAGGCCAGTGTGATATTCCGTAACGCGGTTGAGCGTGTTGAAACACACTGATGCGCAATGCTCAAGAAACTTGCGCGCGATGCCGATGCCCAATGTACGTAGAGGGAAAAGAAGAGGGGTTGGGAAGAGTTCGAAGCGCGCCCAGACGCCAGGCACTTGATTCACGGGCGACTACCCTCACCTTGGAGGTGAAATCGCGGTTCTTGCGCCGTCTATCGGTGCGATAGCCGCCAACCAATGCCAGGAGGTAGTGCGATGCAAATGATCTACAACAGCGACAATTACTGCATTGTCGAGTTTGGAGCAGACGTCGAGCATGCGCCCCTAGCCTCGGGCGGCTTCGAGATTGTGGACAAGAACCTGAAACGCGAGATTTTCCTCGGCGGCCAGATGGCCGAGACCTTCCGCGCGGACGTGAAACGTCTGATTGAGAGTGAGCCTTCCGTGGAAGAGGTCGACGATTTTCTCGGCAAGTTCGATACGGTGATGAACAACCCGCTGGTCATGCACTGACGCTTGATGAGCGGAAAAAAAACGCCCGCGCAAGCGGGCGTTTTTCATTCAGTACTGCTCCCACGGCAGCCCGTCGTGCCGCCAGCCATTGACCGTATTGCGATGGCGATCGGTATCGAGGTCGCCCTCGAACCCGTGCTGGACATAGTAGACCGTGACGAAGCCCGCGCCTTCGAGCGCGCGCGCCGCGGCAGTGGAGCGGTTGCCGCTGCGGCAGATCAGCAGCACGGGCCGCGCCGAGACATGGCCCGCGAGCTTCTTCACGTTCTGCACGAAATGCGGGTTGACCTCCCAGTCGGGGCCGTCGTTCCACGGTACGTTGTGGGCGCCCTTGGGATGGCCGACAAACAGGTATTCCATCTCGCTGCGGCAGTCGATGAACAGCGCGTCGGGCTCGCGGTCGAGCAGTTGTCTGGCGTCGTTGGGAATCAGCGGTTGCATGCGGAAAAGCGACAGGCGGCGGATAGAGCTCCCAGTGTAGTGCCGGCGCCCCGCGGTCCGCAACCGCAAACCATTGACGCAACTGGTAAAATCGCGGTCTTGCCGCATCGAACCGAACCGAACTCCCATCATGAGTGCCGACACCCAAGCCATCCGTCCCGACGCGCGCCCGGACGCCCGCCCCTATACGCGTGGCGCCCGCCTGCCGCAACTGCTGCGCGAGCGCATCCTGATTCTCGATGGCGCGATGGGTACCATGATCCAGCGCTACAAGCTGTCGGAGGCCGATTACCGCGGCACGCGCTTCGTCGACCACCATATCGACGTCAAGGGCAATAACGAGCTGCTGCTGCTCTCGCGCCCGCAGGTCATCAGCGAGATCCACGAGCAGTATCTCGCCGCCGGTGCCGACATCATCGAGACCAACACCTTCGGCGCGACGCGCGTGGCGCAGGAAGACTACAAGATGGCGGACCTCGCGTACGAGATGAACGTCGAGGCCGCGCGCCTGGCGCGCGCCGCGTGCGACAAGTATTCCACGCCGGACAAGCCGCGCTTTGTCGCGGGCGCGTTCGGCCCCACGCCGAAGACCGCGAGCATCTCGCCCGACGTCAACGACCCGGGCGCGCGCAACGTCGATTTCGAGGAACTGCGCGCGTCGTACTACGAGCAGGGCAAGGCGCTGCTCGAAGGCGGCGCCGACGTGTTCCTGGTCGAGACGATCTTCGACACGCTGAACGCCAAGGCCGCGCTGTTCGCGATCGACCAGCTGTTCGAGGATACCGGCGAACGGGTACCCGTGATGATCTCGGGCACCGTGACCGATGCCTCGGGCCGCATCCTGTCCGGGCAGACCGTGGAAGCGTTCTGGAACAGCCTGCGCCATGCGCGGCCCGTGACGTTCGGCCTGAACTGCGCGCTGGGCGCCACGCTGATGCGCCCGTATGTCGCGGAGCTGGCCAAGGTCTGCGACGTGCCCATCTCGTGCTACCCGAACGCGGGCCTCCCCAACCCGATGAGCGACACGGGCTTCGACGAAACGCCGGAGGTCACGTCGTCGCTGGTCGAAGAGTTCGCGGCCTCGGGCCTCGTGAACCTGGTGGGCGGATGCTGCGGCACCACGCCCGAGCATATCGCCGCCATCGCGAAGCGCGTTGCCGACAAGGCCCCGCGCGCGTGGCCCGGCCACTATCGCGACGCCGCCTGATTCCGCCAGACACGTCTTCAACGCAGCGCCCCTAACAAAAGCATTCGCCATGAGCCAGCAAAACCTGCCCCCGCGCCCGATGCGCCTGTCCGGCCTCGAGCCGTTCTCGATCGACGACGGCACCCTGTTCGTCAACGTCGGCGAGCGGACCAACGTCACGGGGTCCAAGGCGTTCGCGCGCATGATCCTCGCGGGCCAGTTCGACGAGGCGCTGGCCGTCGCGCGGCAGCAGGTGGAGAACGGCGCGCAGATCATCGACATCAACATGGACGAGGCGATGCTCGACTCGAAGGCCGCGATGGTCAGGTTCCTGAACCTGATCGCGTCGGAGCCCGATATCGCGCGCGTGCCGATCATGATCGACTCGTCGAAGTGGGAAGTGATCGAGGCAGGCCTGCAATGCGTGCAGGGCAAGCCCGTGGTGAACTCGATCTCGCTCAAGGAAGGCGAGGAGCAGTTCCGCCATCACGCGAACCTGATCCGCCGCTATGGCGCGGCGTCCGTGATCATGGCGTTCGACGAGAAGGGCCAGGCCGACACGTTCGCGCGCAAGACCGAGATCTGCAAGCGCAGCTACGATCTGCTCGTCAACGAGATCGGCTTCCCGCCCGAAGACATCATCTTCGATCCGAACATCTTCGCGGTGGCCACCGGGATCGAGGAACACAACAACTACGCGGTGGACTTCATCGAGGCCACGCGCTGGATCAAGCAGAACCTGCCGTACGCGAAGGTGAGCGGCGGCGTGTCGAACGTGTCGTTCTCGTTCCGCGGCAACGACATGGTGCGCGAGGCGATCCACACCGTGTTCCTGTACCACGCGATTGCGGCGGGCATGGACATGGGCATCGTCAACGCGGGCCAGCTCGGCGTGTACGACCAGCTGGACCCCGAACTGCGCGAGCGCGTGGAAGACGTGGTGCTGAACCGCCGCGAGGACGCGACCGACCGCCTGCTCGAGATCGCGGACCGCTTCAAGGGCGGCGCCGCCAAGAAGGAAGAAAACCTCGCGTGGCGCGGTACGCCCGAGGCGCCGGTGTCCGTGGGCGATCGCCTCGCGCACGCGCTCGTGCACGGCATCACGAACTTCATCGTCGAGGACACCGAGGAAGCGCGCGTGATGATCGCCGCGCGCGGCGGCCGCCCGATCGAGGTCATCGAAGGGCCGCTGATGGACGGCATGAACGTCGTCGGCGACCTGTTCGGCGCGGGCAAGATGTTCCTGCCGCAGGTGGTCAAGAGCGCGCGCGTGATGAAGCAGGCCGTGGCGCATCTGCTGCCGTTCATCGAGGAAGAGAAACGTCTGCTGGCCGAGGCCGGCGGCGACGTGCGCGCGCGCGGCAAGATCGTGATCGCCACGGTCAAGGGCGACGTGCACGACATCGGCAAGAACATCGTGTCGGTGGTGCTCCAGTGCAACAACTTCGAGGTGGTCAACATGGGCGTGATGGTCCCGTGCAACGAGATCCTGGCGCGCGCCAAGGTCGAGGGCGCGGACATCGTCGGGCTGTCGGGCCTGATCACGCCGTCGCTCGAGGAAATGGCCTACGTCGCTTCCGAAATGCAGCGCGACGACTATTTCCGCGTGAAGAAGATTCCGCTGCTGATCGGCGGCGCCACGACATCGCGCGTGCACACGGCGGTGAAGATCGCCCCGAACTACGAAGGGCCGGTCGTGTACGTGCCGGACGCCTCGCGTTCGGTGAGCGTGGCCTCGAGCCTGCTGTCCGACGAGGGCGCGGCGAAGTACCTCGACGACCTCAAGAGCGACTACGACCGTATCCGCACGCAGCACGCGGGCCGCAAGGCGACGCCGATGGTCACGCTGGCGCAGGCGCGCGAGAACAAGACGAAGATCGACTGGAGCACGTACGTGCCGCCGAAGCCGAAGTTCATCGGCCGCCGCGTGTTCCGCAACTACGATCTGTCCGAGCTGGCCCGGTTCATCGACTGGGGCCCGTTCTTCCAGACGTGGGACCTTGCCGGCAAATACCCGGACATCCTCAACGACGAGATCGTCGGCGAATCCGCGCGGCGCGTGTTCTCGGACGGCAAGAGCATGCTCGCGCGCCTGATCCAGGGCCGCTGGCTCAGCGCCAATGGCGTGATCGCGCTGCTGCCGGCCAATACGGTCAACGACGACGATATCGAGATCTACACCGACGAGTCGCGCACGAAGGTCGCGCTGACGTGGCACAACCTGCGCCAGCAGAGCGAGCGTCCCGTCGTCGATGGCGTGCGCCGCCCGAACCGTTCGCTCGCGGACTTCATCGCGCCGAAGGAGAGCGGCATCGCCGACTACATCGGGCTGTTCGCGGTGACGGCGGGTCTTGGCGTGGAGAAGAAGGAGGCGCAGTTCGAGGCCGACCACGACGACTACAGCGCCATCATGCTCAAGGCGCTGGCCGATCGTCTGGCCGAGGCGTTCGCCGAATGCCTGCACCAGCGCGTGCGCACGGACCTCTGGGGCTACGACGCGGCCGAATCGCTGAACAACGAGCAGCTGATCGAGGAAGCGTATCGCGGTATCCGTCCGGCGCCGGGCTATCCGGCATGCCCCGAGCATACGGTGAAGGGGCCGATGTTCGCGTACCTCGATGCCGCCGATATCGGCATGGGCATCACCGAATCGCTGGCGATGACGCCGGCCGCCTCGGTGAGCGGCTTCTTCCTCTCGCATCCGGACGCGACGTACTTCAGCGTGGGCAAGATCGGCACCGATCAGCTCGAGGACATGGCCGCGCGCCGCGGCGAAGATCGCGCCACGATGGAACGCGCGCTCGCGCCGAACCTGTAACGGCATGTCAGCGCCCGGTGTGCGCGGCCACGCGTACACCGGGGCAAGCACCGGTTTGCCGCTCACGGCTGCTTACAGGGCATTACAAGTGCTCACAGACGGTGCGGGACGGACTCCATAGACTGAGCCTCAGTTCACGTGACATCGCGTGAATGCCGCGGCGAATGTTTCGCCACGGTGCATCTGAAAGGAGTCTCTCCCATGAAAAAGCTGCTGATCTCCCTGTCCGCTCTCTCGATTGCCGCCGCCTCTTCGCTGGCCATGGCACAAGGTACTGGCGTCTCCACCGGCACGCAGGCCGGCGCCGGCCTGACGGCGCCGGGCGCATCGGCTGGGGCGCAGGTCGGGGGCGGTGCCAGTGCGTCCACCCAGGGCGCGACCGATACCGGCGCTGACGTTAAGGCAGACACCAAGGCAGACACGAAGGCAGAGAGCAAGGCGGGCGCCAAGCACGGCAGGCACGCGAGCAAGGACGCGAAGGGCGCCAAGTCGAAGAAGGGCACCGAGGCCAGCCTCGGCACGAGCGCGGTGACGGGCGGCAGCACGGACGCCGGCAGCAAGATCCAGTAACCGGCGGACCCGCCACCCCTCCAGCAAAGGCGCCTTCGGGCGCCTTTTTTGCGTCCGCCACCGGCCGGCCCGGCCCCTGTCCGGCAACCCCTTACGCCCGCAAGCCGCTGTAAATCCTGCACGTCATGTCAGCCTGACACCGACATCTTTGCGCACGGCGCCGCACTACAATGCATGAAACCGGCCCGTTCCGCCTCGTGCATCCGGGCTGCCCCTTTACCGTGGAGACACCGATGATCCGCGTCTTGATCGCCGATGATCATGAGATCGTGCGCGCGGGTTTGCGCCAGTTCATTTCCGAAGAACCCGACATCAAGGTGACGGGCGAAGCCGCCAGCGGCGATGAAGTGATGGCGCAGTTGCGCGACAGCGAGTTCGACGTGCTCGTGCTCGATATTTCCATGCCGGACCGCAACGGCATCGACGTGCTCAAGCTGATCCGACAGCGTCTGCCCAATCTGCCAGTCCTGATCCTGTCCACCTATCCGGAAGACCAGTACGCGATCAACCTGATCCGTGCCGGCGCTTCGGGCTATCTGACCAAGGAAAGCGCGCCCGACGACCTCGTCAAGGCGATCCGCACCGTGGCGCAGGGCCGCCGGTATGTGAGCGCCACCGTCGCCGACCTGCTGATCGGCGGCCTCGACAAGCCGACCGAGCAGCCGGTGCACCAGACGCTTTCCGAGCGCGAGTTCCAGATTTTCTGCAAGCTCTCGCGCGGGCAGTCCGTATCCGTGATTGCCGATGAACTGTTCCTGAGCGTGAAGACCGTCAGTACTTACCGCTCTCGCATCCTGGAGAAGATGGGCATGAAGACCAATGCCGACCTGACCTATTACGCCATCAAGAACGGCCTGGTCGAGTAAGCCGCGCCAACCTCTATCGCATTCACCCCATCGCCCAGTCAGTTACCGAATCCCACAGCGCCATGCCGGAGCAAGCCGCGGCCTCCTCGCACCGATTGCTGCGAGTCCTCCTGATCGAGGACTCGCCGGTGCTGCGTGGGATGCTGCTCGAGTATCTGAATGCGTTCCCGTTCGTGGAAAGCGTGGACTGGGCCGACACCGAAAGCACGGCCATCCGGCTCGTGAGCGAAGGCAGCTATCACGTCGTGATCTGCGACCTGCAATTGCGCCAGGGCAACGGCATCAACGTGCTGCGTGAAATGCAGAAGACCGGGCTGTCCGGTATCCGCATCGTCTATACGAACCACGCGCAGGTCTCGATGTACCGGCGCCAGTGCACCGAGGCCGGTGCCGACTACTTCTTCGACAAGTCGCTCGAGCTGGAACAGGTGTTCCGCGTCATCGAGGACTACGCGACCTCGCCCCAGTGACGGGGCATTGAACCTCAGGCTTCGACTTCCTCTTCCGGCGGCGCGAGTACCGTCGTCGTCAGCGGCACCACCACGCGTACCGTCACGCCCTTGCCTGGCGCGGAGTCGATATGCATCGTGCCGCCGAGCGCGGTCACGCGCTGTTCCATGCCCAGCAGTCCATGATGGCCCGCCGTGCTGCCCGCATCGAAATCGGGCGGCAGGCCGACGCCGTCGTCGCGCACCACGAGCGTGAGTTCCTGCGGTGTGCAGGCGAGGCTGACGGACACGTGATGGGCCTCGGCGTACTTGCTCGCATTGTTGAGCGACTCCTGCACGATACGGTAGAGCGCGATGGCGGCACTGTCGCGCAGCGGCGGCACCGTTTCCGGAAGATCGACCGTGGTCTCCCACTCGTTGCGCGTGCCGACGTCCTCGACGGTCTGCACGATCGCCTCGCGCAGCCCGAGGTTGAGCAGCACCGTGGGGCGCAGGTCCTCGATGAGCCGGCGCTTGATCTGGATACTCTGGTCCACGTGGAGCATCACGCGCGTGATCTTGTCGCGCGCTTCGGGATGGGTCTCCTGCACACGCAGCCGTACCCAGTGCAGATCGAGCTTGATGGCGGTGAGAATCGCGCCGAGCTCGTCGTGCAGCTCGCGCGCCAGGCGCGTCTTCTCGTCCTCGGTCACGCGCTGCAAGTGGGCGGCCAGGGCGGAGAGCTGCCGCGTGCGCGCGCGTACCTTTCGGTCCAGCCGCGCGCTTTCTTCTTCCAGCTGCACGCGCGCGGCTTCCGCCATCGTCATGCGGCGCGAGTGGCCGAGTCCCACCGCGACGAGCAGGAGGATGTTGATCGTGGTCAGCAGGCCGATGCCATAGCGTGAAAGCTGCAGGTCGTGCTCGGCCGCCTCGAGGTTGTGCGTGACGGTACCGGACTCGCGCGCCTGCAGATGTTCGAGCCCGCGCCGCGCGTTCTCCATGGTCTGCTTGCCGTAGTCGGTGCGGATGAGGTCGAGCGCCACGTCAACGTCGCGCTTGCCGTAGACGAGCGTCAGCGCCATCTCGTTGACCTTGCGCGTGACGAACTGCGAGGTCTCGGCGAACAGGCGCAGGCCCTCGGGATCGTCGGCGTAGTGCTGGCGGATCTGACCCATGAGGGTCGTGATGCGCGGTAGCGCCTTGTAGTAGGGGTCGAGGTAGCTTTCCTTGCCGGTCAGCAGAAAGCCGCGCTGGCCGGCTTCCGCATTGACCAGTTCGCCCACGAGCGCGCCGAGGTCGCTCTGCAGCTGCTGCGAGCGCACGGCCTGCGTATAGCCCTCGCGCAGCCTGAGGTTGCCGGTTTCCGAGGCGATGAGGACGGCCAGCGTCAGCACGATGCCGCCGGCCAGCAGCAGCGTGTTTCTGAGAAGTAAGGAGTGCTTGACCATGTCGTTGGGCCTGGGAGACAGAAGATTTGCGCGGCCATGGGATCACATCATGCGCGCGGGGTCAATCGTACCGGCCGCCCCATTTGGCCGCATCCAGCGCGCAGCGTGGCGCGATGTAGGACTCGGCTGACATGTGAATCGGCGCCGTTTCGGTTTTTGGTGGAGGAACCGGCCCCTACGATGAGCCTATGAGCTTGCGCACCGTGGCGCAAGCAGAAGGCGCCGAAAGCCGGTGCACTTCGCTAACCTCGGGAGACCGGCCATGCTGCACTACGCACTCGTCTTTTTCATTGTCGCCCTGATCGCGGCGATCTTCGGCTTCGGCGGTATCGCCGCCGGCGCCGTGGAAATCGCCAAGATCCTGTTCTTCATCTTCCTGGTCGTGGCGCTCGTCACCTTCGTGATGGGCCTGGTGCGACGCCGGTAGTTGAAGCGCAGCGGCACGATGGCCGCCCCCGGGCGGTCATCGTGTTTTGAAGGCGCCCAATCCGTGAAGAAGGAGTTGAACATGCTTACGCAGAATCCGAAGGTCCGGAAGGAAATGAATCACCTTGCCGACAGTGCGCAGAACACTGTCCGCCAGATCAAGCACTCGGCGCGCGACACGCGCGATGCCGCCCGCGATGCCGCGGCACCGGTGTCTGACGAAGTGCGCGCGCTGATCTCGCAGTTGCAGCAAACGATCGAGGTGCTCGCGCACGAAGGCTCGGCCGAAAGCATGCAGGCCGGCGAACGTCTGCGCGAACGCGCGCACAAGCTTGCCGACCGCGTGCGGGCGCAAACCTACGATGGCGTGCACTGGGCGCGCGATCACGTCGATGCGGCCGTGGACACCGGCCGGCAGCGCGTCGTGGAATCCCCGCTCAAGGCGGTGGGGATCGCGGCGCTGGCCGGTGCGTTCATCGGTCTGCTGCTCGCGGGTCGCCGTAGCGACTGACCCGCACCCGACTGACACGAAACCGATGGGCGGGTAACCGCCATCCCGATTTCCGTTTTACCCCTGCAGCACCCCCCCTTTCCGGATATATCCCTGATCCGGCGGCCCGGCCACCTCCACGGTGCGTCCGGGCGCTTTTTTTGGGGCGTTGCGGGTTGGAAGAACGGCGGCGGGAAACTTACGGCGGGCTTTCAGTTCGGCGCGGAGGCGAGCGCCCGCGGCCGCCGCGCGCGGCCGGGAGCGAGGGGCGGCGGCCCGGCGGGCCGCGGTGGGAGGAGATGCCGGGCCGGGTTTACACGCCCCAGAGCACGTCGGCCCCTTCCTTCTGCGAGAGGCGCAGCATGTCGAGGAACGGATAGGCGCGCTGACCGAGGTGCAGCGGCTCTTCTTCGTGTTCGTCGTCCTCGGCAACGGACGAGTTCGCGGGGTGGGTCTTCTTCGCGTCCGATACCGCGGCTTCCAGCTTCTGGATGGCGCGCGGCAATTCTTCGGTCGTGATCACCCCACGCTCACCCAGGTGCTTGCCGATGATGCCAAGCAGCGTGATGGCGAGGTCCTTCATCATGATCAGGTCCTGCGCCGCGTGGGATTTGAAGGTGATCAGCATGATGTGTCCTTTCTTCGAGTCACGGAAACCATGGAGTCCCATGGTGTCCTTGAGGATGCACGCATAAGCAACCGCATGATGTCAGCATAGCACCTGATAAAATTCGGCGTTTATCCGAATTCATACATGTCGCGCGGCGCGCCGTTCACTTGACGATGCTGCCGCGGGACCCAGGGCCCGACCACCATGCTGCCTGTTCAGACCTCCATTCTTGCCGCCGCGTTCACGGATGCCGTGCGGTCGCTCGCCCCGGCCGATGCGGCCCTGCCCGCCGTCACGTTCGAACGGCCGAAGGTCGCCGCCCACGGCGACCTGGCCTGCAACGTGGCCATGCAGGTCGCGCGGGCGCTCAAGAGCAACCCCCGCGAACTGGCCCAGCGCATCGTCGCCGCCGTGGAGGCCGACCCGCGCGCCCAGGCGCTCGTGGAGAAGCTCGAGATCGCCGGCCCCGGCTTTATCAACCTGCGGCTGAACGCCGCGGCGCGCGCCGAGGTGCTGCGCGCCGTGCTGGCCGAGGGCGACCGTTTCGGCGCCAAGGCCGAGGGTGCCCACGGCCAGGTGCTGGTCGAATTCGTCTCCGCCAACCCGACCGGCCCGCTGCACGTGGGCCATGGCCGCCAGGCCGCGCTCGGCGACGCGCTGGCCAACCTGCTGGGCTGGCAGGGCTGGGCCGTGCACCGCGAGTTCTACTACAACGACGCGGGCGTGCAGATCCACACGCTGGCGACCTCGGTGCAGGCGCGCGCGCGCGGCCTCAAGCCCGGCGACGCCAACTGGCCCGAGTCCGCGTACAACGGCGACTACATCGCCGATATCGCGGCGGACTTCCTGGCGGGCAAGACCGTCAGCGCGTCCGACGGCGAGCCGGTGACGGCATCGGGCGACGTCGAGGATATCGAGTCGATCCGCAAGTTCGCGGTCACGTACCTGCGCAACGAACAGGACATCGACCTGCAGGCTTTCGGCGTCAAGTTCGACCGCTATTACCTCGAGTCGTCGCTCTATAGCGATGGCCGCGTCGAGGACGCGGTGCAGTCGCTCGTCGCGAAGGGCAAGACCTACGAGAGCGAGGGCGCGCTGTGGCTGCGCACCACCGACGACGGCGATGACAAGGATCGCGTGATGAAGAAGACGGACGGCACGTACACGTACTTCGTGCCCGACGTCGCGTATCACACGACCAAGTGGGAGCGCGGCTTCCACAAGGTCATCAACGTGCAGGGCAGCGACCACCACGGCACCATCGCCCGCGTGCGCGCCGGCCTGCAGGGGCTGGACATGGGGATTCCGCAGGGCTATCCCGACTACGTGCTGCACAAGATGGTCACCGTGATGAAGAACGGCGAGGAGGTGAAGATCTCCAAGCGCGCCGGCTCGTACGTGACCGTGCGCGACCTGATCGAATGGAGCAACGGCGGCGACCGCACCATCCGCGGCTGCCTGGAAGCCGGCGTGGCCGACTGGCCCGCGCTGTTCACGCGCGGCCGCGACGCGGTGCGCTTCTTCCTGCTGTCGCGCAAGGCGGATACCGAGTTCGTGTTCGACGTGGACCTCGCGCTGAAGCAGAACGACGAGAACCCGGTGTATTACGTGCAGTACGCCCATGCGCGCATCTGCTCGATCTTCGAGGCATGGGGCGGCGCGGACTGGGCGGCCCGCCTGCCCGAGCTGGCCGGCGCCGACCTGACCGCCGTGACCGCGGCCGACGTCAGCCCGCAGGCGCTCGCGCTGGGCCGCCGCCTGGCCGAGTTCCCGGACATGCTGGCCGCGGCCGCGGGCGAACTGGCACCGCACGCGGTGGCGTTCTACCTGCGCGACCTCGCGGGCGACTTCCACGCGTTCTACAACGCCGACCGCGTGCTCGTGGACGACGAGGCCGTCAAGCGCGCGCGCCTGGCCATGCTGGCCGCCACCCGGCAGGTCCTGCGCAACGGCCTGGCCGTGATCGGCGTTTCCGCGCCGCAACGGATGGAACGCGAACAGGCCCTATAATCGCGAGCATCACCGAAGAGGACTTCATGCAACAGAAAGCCAAGCGTGCCCAGGGCACCCGCCGTCGTGACAGTCAACATGGCGGTACGTTTCTGGGCCTCGTGCTCGGCCTGATCGTCGGCCTGGCCATCGCCGTTGTGGTCGCCCTGTACATCACCAAGTCGCCGGCGCCGTTCCAGCAGAAGAATGGCGGCACCGCGGCACCGCGCCCGAGCGAGCCCGGCAACGTCGCGAGCGCGCTGCCGCCGCCGACCCAGCCGCAGCAGCCCGCCCAGGGCGCCGACCAGTCGGACCCGAACAAGCCGCTGTGGAGCAAGACCCCGGCCAAGCCGGTGGGCCAGCCGCCCGAGGCCAATCCCGCGGCGCCGTCCGCCAATCCGGCCGCGCCGGCCGTGCCCGCACAGCCGCCGGTGGCCGTCACGCGTCCGCCGGAAGCGGGGACCAGCGGTGCCGCGTCGCGCCCGGTCACGCCGCCGCAGGCCGCCCGCCCGGCGGAAAAGCCCGTGGCCGACCCGATCGCCGAGATTGCCCAGGCGGACGCCAACAAGGTGGGCTACCTGCTCCAGGTGGGCGCGTTCCGCTCGCAGGACGACGCCGATCGCCAGAAGGCCAACCTGGCCATGCAGGGGTTCGAGGCCAAGGTGACGGACCGCGATGTCAACGGCGTGAAGATGTACCGCGTTCGACTGGGACCGTTCAACCGCATCGAGGACATGAACCGCGCGCGCGACCGGCTGCAGTCGGCCGGCTTCGAGGCGTCCGTGATTCGTTTCACCAAGCAGTAAGACCGGCCTTCCGGTTGAACCGGAAGCGGCCGGACTGGTCATAAGCAGGTTACCCAACCCCGTACCAACCGAACGTACCTACCGAGCGTACTCACGCAGAACCGCCGCCATGAAGACATTCGCCGCCTTGTTTGCCACGATCGCCGCCGTGAGCGGTCTGCTGATGACCGCGCCCGCCGCCCAGGCCGCGCCGACCGAAGGCAAGGATTACCAGGTCCTGAAGGCGCCGCAGCCCGTGCCGGCCGGCAAGATCGAAGTGACCGAGTTCTTCTGGTATGGCTGCCCGCACTGCTACGACTTCGAGCCCGAGCTCGAGGCATGGGTGCACAAGCAGGGCAAGGACGTCGTGTTCAAGCGCGTGCCCGTGGCCTTCCGCGAGGACCTGCTGGCCCACACCAAGATCTTCTACACGCTGGAAGCGCTGGGCAAGCTGGAAGCGCTGCACGGCAAGGTGTTCGACGCGATCCACAAGGATCGCAAGCGCATGCTGAGCACCGATGAGATCGCCGATTTCATGGCCAAGAACGGCATCGACCGCAAGCAGTGGGTCGATACCTTCAACTCGTTCTCGGTGACGACCAACGCCCAGCGCGCGAACAAGATCGCCGACGCCTACAAGATCGACGGCGTGCCGACGATCGTCGTGCAGGGCAAGTACGTGACGTCGCCGTCGATCGCGGGCACGAAGGGTGCCGCCATCCAGGCGATGGACTTCGTCGTGACCGGCGTGCGCGACAAGAAGCTCTGATCCGACGGCCTTCCCGCCGCACTGCCATGACGGCCCGGCGCACCGAGAGGTGCCCCGGGCCGTCTTGTCTTGGGGCAGCTTCAACGCTTACAGTGAAACGATGCGACCTCTGAAAGTTTTTCTCACCGGGGCGTCCAGCGGCATCGGGCAGGCGCTGGCGCGCGAGTACGCGGCACAGGGCGCCGTGCTCGGGCTCGTCGGCCGCAACGAGGCGGCGCTGCGCGACTTCGCGGGGACGCTGCCGAATCCCAATGCGGTGCGCGTCTATGCGGCCGATGTGCGCGATGCCGGCGCGATGGCGCGCGCGGCCGAAGACTTTCTGGCGCACTTCGGCTGCCCCGACGTGGTGATCGCCAGCGCGGGGATTTCCATCGGCACGGTCGCGGAGGCGCGCGAAGACCTCGAGGTCGCCCGCGCCGTCATGGACACGAACTGGTACGGCACGCTCGCGACGTTCCAGCCGTTTCTGCCCGCGATGCAGGCGCGCGCGCCGGGACTCGGCGGCCTGCGCGGCACGCTGGTGGGCATTGCGAGCGTGGCGGGTGTGCGCGGTCTCGCGGGCGGCGGGGCGTACAGCGCATCCAAGGCGGCCGTGGTGAAGCTGTGCGAGTCGCTGCGGCTCGAACAGAAACCGCATGCGATCCGCGTGGTGACGATCGCGCCCGGCTATATCCGCACGCCGATGACCGCGCATAACCCTTACCGCATGCCGTTCCTGATGGATGCCGACCGCTTCGCGCGGAAGGCCGTGCGCGTGATCGCCGCGGGCAAGCGCTACCGCGTGCTGCCGTGGCAGATGGGGGTGGTCGCGTCGGTGCTGCACGTCATGCCGCGCTGGCTCTATGACCGGCTGTTCGCCAACGCGCCGCGCAAGCCGAGGCAGGAGAACCCGAAGTGAGGGGGGAGATGAGTGACGGAGCGCATCGGACCGACGCACTCGGCCACGTGCATGCGGTGGCCGGCGCGGAGGCGCGCATTGCATCGCTGGTGCCGTCGATCACCGAGCTGTTGTTCGCACTCGGGCTTGGCAATCAGGTCGTCGCGCGCACGGGATTCTGCGTCCATCCCGAGCCGGACGTGCGCGCGGTGCCGAAAGTGGGCGGGACCAAGGACGTGCAGCTGGACAAGCTGCGCGCGCTCGCGCCCACGCACGTCATCGTCAATATCGACGAGAACCGCCGGGACACGGTGGAGGCGATTCGCGCATTCGTGCCGCATGTGATCGTGACCCATCCGTGCGCACCCGAGGACAACATGCCGTTGTATCGGCTGCTCGGCGCGATCTTCGGACGCGCGGCGCAGGCGGAGGCGCTCGTCGCCGCGCTGGAAGCCGAACTCGATGCGCTCGGGCAGGCGGCCTGGCCCGCGCGGCGCGTGCTCTACGCGATCTGGCAGGACCCATGGATGACGGTGTCGCGCGACACCTATATCAGCCGCATGCTCGCGCGCGTGAACTGGCAGACCTGGCCGGCGGCGACGCCGGAGGTCTGTGTCGATGGCGATTGCAGCCGTCCGAACGCGGCGGGCGAGCGCTATCCGACGTTCCGGTGGAGCGACGCGCTCGTGCGCGATCTCGATGCGGTGCTGCTCTCGACCGAGCCGTACCGCTTTACCGAGACGCATGCCGATGCGCTGGAACGGCAGCTGGGGCTGCCCGTGCTGCTCGTCGATGGCGAGATGCTGTCGTGGTACGGCAGCCGCGCGGTGGCCGGCATGCGCTATCTGGCCGGCCTCGCGCGCGAAGGCTTCTAGCCCGGCCTACGCCGCGCGGAAGCGGAAGATGCCGTCGTCGCCAGCCTCGCGCACGAGCTGGCCGCGATGCCACAGCGCGTGGAGGTGCGCGAGCGCCTCGCCCATCGCGAACGTCAGCTGGTGGATATCGAACTGGCGGTGGAAGATGACGCCGACGATGTCGTGCGCATTGCACGGCTTCTCCGCGCAGGCGGCGAGCGTTTCCGCGAGGCGATCGACGTGGTGCTCGTGCAGTTGCCGCAGCCGCGTATGCAGATTGCGGAACGGCCGGCCGTGCGACGGCAGGATCAGCACATCCTCGGGCAGGCCTTCGTACTTGCGGAGCGAATCGAGGTAGAGCTGCAGCGGATTGGCCTCGGGCTCCATGTCGAACACGCTCACGTTGGTCGAAATGCGCGGCAGCACCATGTCGCCCGAGATCAGCACGTTGGTTGTGGCGTTGTAGAGCGCCACATGTTCCGGTGCGTGCCCGAAGCCCGTGATCACGCGCCATTCCGCGCGCGCGGCATCGTTCCCCAGCTTTACGGTGTCGCCATCCATGAGCCGCCGGTATTGTCCCGGCAGGTCGGGCACGAGCGACGGGTAGTAGCTCTTGCGCGCGCGCAGTTTCTCGAGCATTTCCGGATCGGTCAGCCCGTGGCGCTCGAAGTGGCTCGCCGCGAAGTCGCCGCCGGCGTTGGAGCCCGCGCCGGTGCCGCTGTTCATGACGCGCGCCGTCATGTAGTCGCCCAGGCTCATCCACAGCCGCACGTTCCAGCGCTTGCACAGCCAGTGCGCGAGGCCGACGTGGTCTGGATGGCAGTGCGTGACCAGCACGCGGAGCACCGGCAGGCCGTCGAGGTGGTGCGCGAAGATCGTCTCCCAGTGCGCCTGGATCGCGTCGTTGGTGATGCCGCAATCGATGATGGTCCAGCCTTCCTGGCCATCGAGACGGTCCCGCACGAGCCACAGATTGATATGGTCGAGCGCGAACGGCAGCGGCATGCGCAGCCAGTAGATGCCGGGGGCCACTTCCTGCCGCGTGCCCGGCTCGGGCAGCGTGTCGCCAAAGGGATATTGGAGCTGGTGTTCGAGTGCGTTCATGGGAAGTCTCTGCGGGACGTTGTCAGACGATGCGGTTGACGCTAACGTTAACGTCAATCGGGGCGCCCGTGTGCCCATCTTAGTCGAAAACTTGACCATACAACGAACTTTCCCGCACGATCGTTCGCTTTTTTTGCAGCATTCTTTTTCGCAGCATTCTTCCTCATCGCTCATGCCGGCTCAGTCCTCTTCCGCCACTTATACGATTACCGACCTCGCGCGCGAGTTCGACGTGACGCCGCGCGCGATCCGGTTCTACGAGGATCAGGGCCTGCTGTCGCCCGAGCGCGAAGGGCCCGGCGGACGCAAGCGCGTCTACAACGGGCGCGAGCGCACGCGGCTCAAGCTCACGCTGCGCGGCAAGCGGCTGGGGCTCACGCTCAATGAAATCAAGGAGATCCTCGATCTCTACGAATCCCCGCGCGACACCGCGCCGCAGCTCGAGCGCTTTCTGCATGCCCTTGCGCAGCATCGGGAGACGCTTGAGCGCCAGATGGAGGACTTGCAGGCGCAGCTGGCCGAGATCGATGCGCACGAGCGGCAGTGCCGGACACTGCTCGCGGGGCGCCGGGAAAGCGCGGCATGAACCATCCGATACGCGTCTGCACTAGTTGACGTTTACGTAAACGTAAATAGAATATCCCCAGTCCGATCGGCCCCCAAGGAGCGTCCATGTCCGCCTCACCCGCTATCGATGGCCCGAACGATGGCCCGAACGATGCCTTGAACGGTGCCTCGCGCGCGGCGCTCGCGCCGGGCCGCGCCGACGCCATCGCGGCCAGCTTTGCGCGGCAGGGGATGATGCGGACGCTCGGCGCACGCATCGAGCGCGTCGTGCATGGCGAGGTGGAACTGTCGATGCCGTGGTCCGACGCGGTGACCCAGCAGCACGGGTTCTTCCACGGCGGCGCGATTGGCGCGCTGGCCGATACCGCGTGCGGCTACGCCGCGCTGTCGGTGGTCGGCGAAGGCGAGGCCGGGCTGACGGCCGAGTACAAGATCAACCTGCTGTCGCCCGCGCAGGGCGAACGGCTCGTGGCGGTGGCGCGGGTACTCAAGCCGGGCCGCACGCTCGTGGTCGCGCAGGGGGACGTATTTGCAGAGCAGGCGGGGCGCCGCAAGCAGGTGGCCACGATGCTGATGACGCTGTGCGTGGTCCGCACGCTGGACCACGTCTGACACCGATGGCAAGACAGAACGCAGAACACAGGAGACCGACATGACCGAGTTGCCAGGCCTGAGATTCGATCTCGGCGAGGATATCGAGATGCTGCGCCACGCCGTGCGCGACTGGGCGCAGGCCGAGCTGGCGCCGCGCGCGGCCGAGATCGACCGCACGGACCAGTTTCCGATGGACGCGTGGAAGAAGATGGGCGACCTCGGCGTACTCGGCATTACCGTGGCGGAGGAGTACGGCGGCGCCAATATGGGCTACCTCGCCCATATGATCGCGATGGAAGAGATCAGCCGCGCGTCGGCGTCGGTCGGCCTCTCCTACGGCGCGCATTCGAATCTCTGCGTGAACCAGATTCATCGTAACGGCACCCCGGCGCAGCGCGCGAAGTACCTGCCGAAGCTGGTCTCCGGCGAGTGGATCGGCGCGCTCGCGATGAGCGAGCCCAACGCGGGGTCGGACGTCGTCAGCATGAAGCTGCGCGCGGATCTGCGCGGCGACCGCTACGTGCTCAACGGCACCAAGATGTGGATCACCAACGGACCGGACTGCGACGTGCTCGTGGTCTACGCGAAGACCGAGCCCGACCTCGGCGCGCGCGGGATGACGGCCTTTATCGTCGAGAAGGGCATGAAGGGCTTCTCGGTCGCGCAGAAGCTCGACAAGCTCGGCATGCGCGGCTCCCATACGGGCGAGCTCGTGTTCCAGGACGTCGAGGTGCCGGTGGAGAACGTGCTGGGCGCCGAGAATGGCGGCGCGAAGGTGCTGATGAGCGGGCTCGACTACGAGCGCGCGGTGCTGTCGGGCGGCCCGGTGGGCATCATGCAGGCCTGCATGGACGTGGTTACGCCGTATATCCACGACCGCAAGCAGTTCGGCCAGAGCATCGGCGAATTCCAGCTGATCCAGGGCAAGGTCGCGGACATGTACACGACGCTGCAGGCCGCGCGCAGCTACCTGTACACCGTGGGCAAGAACCTCGACGCGCTGGGGACCGGCCATGTGCGCCAGGTCCGCAAGGACTGCGCGGCCGTCATCCTGTACACGGCCGAGAAGGCGACGTGGATGGCGGGCGAGACGGTGCAGATTCTCGGCGGTAACGGTTACATCAACGAGTACCCCGCGGGCCGCCTGTGGCGCGATGCCAAGCTGTACGAGATTGGCGCGGGCACGTCCGAGATCCGCCGCATGCTGATTGGCCGGGAATTGTTCGCGGAAACGATGTAAATACGAAAGGCGAACTACAATTTCGCCTGCTGTCACCCACACGCCACGTTACGCCACGTCACGCCCGATCCGGTCGCCATGTCGCATTTTCCCAAGCTGCTCTCCTCGCAGATTGCCTACGACGTGGCCCGCACGATGCTGGACGGTTTCGACCGTCATTACCGGCTGTTCCGCGACGTGGCGAAGGATGCGAAGTCGCGCTTCGAGGCTGGCGACTGGCACGCGCTGCAGCGGCTGCAGCGCGACCGCATCGCGTTCTATCACGCGCGCGTCGGCGAGACGATTCGCGCGCTGGTCGACGAATACGATGCGGAGACGATCGGCGACGAGATCTGGCAGCAGGTCAAGCTGCACTATATCGGGCTGCTGACGCGCCACCATCAGCCCGAGCTCGCGGAGACGTTCTTCAATTCGGTCTGCACGCGCATCCTGCATCGTTCGTACTTCAACAACGATTTCATCTTCGTGCGGCCCGCGATCTCGACCGAGTACCTCGAGAACGAGGAATCGCCCGCGTTGTCCCCATTCCGGCCGACTTACCGTGCCTACTACCCAGGCTCCCGCGCGGGCATGGCGGCCTGCTTCGAACGCATCGTCCACAACTTCCAGCTCGACGTGCCGTTCGAGGACCTGCCGCGCGATATCGGCTACGTGCTGCGCGCCATCGAGGCGCACCATGGCGAGTTCCGCATCGCGCCGAATTTCCAGGTCCACACGCTGTCGTCGCTGTTCTTCCGCAACAAGTCGGCGTTTATCGTCGGGCGGATGGTCAACGGCGACCGCACGTATCCGCTCGTGATTCCGATCGTGCATGGCGCGTCGGGCCGGCTCGTGCTCGACACGGTGCTGCTGCGCACCTCGCAGATCCTGGTCCTGTTCTCGTTCGCGCACGCGTACTTCATGGTCGATATGGAGATACCGTCCGCGTATGTGACGTTCCTGCGCGACCTCATGCCGCGCAAGCCGCGCGGCGAGATCTATACCGCGCTGGGTTTGCACAAGCAGGGCAAGAACCTGTTCTACCGCGACTTCCTGCATCATCTGCAGCATTCGTCCGATCGCTTCGTCGTGGCGCCCGGCATTCGCGGGCTCGTGATGCTCGTGTTCACGCTGCCCTCGTATCCCTATGTCTTCAAGGTGATTCGCGATACCATCCCGGCGCCGAAGGACACCACGCGCGCGCTCGTCCGGAGCAAGTACCAGTTGGTCAAGCAGCACGACCGTGTGGGCCGCATGGCCGATACGCTCGAGTATTCGGACGTCGCGTTTCCGCGCTCGCGCTTCGATGAGGCACTGCTGCGCGAGCTGGAGCGCGAGGTGCCGTCGATGATCGAATACCGGCGGGCGCGCGATGGCGGCGACGAGGTGGTGCTGCGGCACGTCTATATCGAGCGCCGCATGACGCCGCTGAACCTGTGGCTGCAGGAAGGCGACGACGCGCAGGTGGACCACGGCATTGCCGAGTACGGCAATGCCGTGAAGGAACTGATGGCGGCCAACATCTTTCCGGGCGACATGCTGTACAAGAACTTCGGCGTCACGCGCCACGGGCGCGTGGTGTTCTACGACTACGACGAAGTGGAGTACCTGACCGACTGCAATTTCCGCCGCGTGCCCGCGCCGCGCAACGAGGAAGAGGAAATGTCGGGCGAGCCGTGGTATAGCGTAGGGCCGCGCGACGTGTTTCCCGAGACGTTCCGTACGTTCCTGCTTGGCGATACGCGCGTGCGCGACGCATTTCTGCGGCATCATCCAGATTTTTTCGACGCTGCCATGTGGCAGGGTTACAAGGACCGGCTTCTGGCCGGACACGTTTATGACTTTTTTGCCTACCAGACTCAAGAACGATTCAGCCAGCGCTTTGGCCCAGCCGAGCCTCGGCCTCAGCCCCATTCGCAACCGCAGCCAAGGAGAGTGGCATGAGTGACGCGATTGCCCAGCTGTTCCGCAACAACCGTGACTGGGTGGACCGCGTCAACGCGGAAGACCCGCAGTTCTTCACGCGTCTGGCCAACCAGCAGGCGCCCGAGTACCTGTGGATCGGCTGCTCCGATTCGCGCGTACCGGCCAACCAGATTCTCGGGCTGGCCCCGGGCGAGGTGTTCGTCCACCGCAATATCGCCAACGTCATCTCGCATAGCGACCTGAACGCGCTGTCGGTGATCCAGTTCGCGGTAGAAGTGCTGAAGGTGCGCCACATCACCGTGGTCGGCCACTACGGCTGCGGCGGCGTGAAGGTCGCGCTCAAGCGCGAGCGGATCGGGCTGGCCGACAACTGGCTGCGCCATGTGCGCGACGTGGCCGACAAGCACGATGCCTACCTCGGCACGCTGCTGCGCGAGGAAGACGCGCATACGCGCCTCTGCGAGCTCAACGTGATCGAACAGGTCAACAACCTGTGCCAGACCACCGTGCTGCAGGATGCCTGGGCCCGCGGCCAGGCCGTGACCGTGCATGGCTGGGTCTACGGCGTATCCGATGGCCTGCTGCGCGACCTCGGCGTGGCGGCCAGCAACAACGACGAGCTGAACGAACAGATCTCGGCGGTCTATCGCCAGTACGGCGATCCCCCGCACGTAGCCGTTCCCTGACCGGCGGCATTGAGACAACAGGAGACACGACATGCAAGACCCAATCGTCATCGTATCGGCCGCGCGCACCCCGATGGGCGCGTTTCAGGGCGAACTGTCCGCGCTGACCGCGCCGCAGCTGGGCGCCGCCGCCATTCGCGCGGCGGTGGAGCGCGCGGGCATCAGGCCGGAGCAGGTGCAGGAAGTGGTGTTCGGCTGCGTGCTGCCGGCGGGCCAGGGCCAGGCGCCCGCGCGCCAGGCCGCGCTCGGCGCGGGACTGCCGCTCGACGTGGCCTGTACCACGGTGAACAAGATGTGCGGGTCCGGCATGCGTGCGGCCATGACGGTGTTCGACGGCCTGCTCGCGGGCGCGTTCGACATCGCCGTGGCCGGCGGCATGGAGAGCATGACCAATGCGCCGTACCTGATTCCGAAAGGCCGGGGCGGGTATCGCATCGGCCACGGCATGATCTACGACCACATGATGCTGGACGGCCTGGAAGATGCCTACGACAAGGGCCGCGCGATGGGCACGTTCGGCGAGGACTGCGCGGCCAAGTACGAATTCACGCGCGCGCAGCAGGACCAGTTCGCGATCGAGTCCGTGACGCGCGCCCAGCAGGCTGCCGCCAACGGCGACTTCAAGTGGGAGATCGCGCCCGTGACCGTGGCCGCGAAAGGCGGCGACGTCACGATCGACAGCGATGAAGGTCCGCGCCGCATCAAGACCGAGAAGATCCCGTCGCTGAAGCCCGCGTTCGCGAAGGACGGCACCATCACCGCGGCGTCGTCGTCCTCGATCAACGACGGCGCGGCCGCGCTCGTGATGATGCGCGAGTCCACCGCCAGGGCGCTGGGGCTGCAGCCGCTCGCGCGCATGCTCGGCCATACGTCGCACGCGCAGGCGCCGGGCTGGTTTACGACCGCGCCGGTGGAAGCGATCGCCAAGCTGTACCGCAAGCTCGACTGGACCACCGACAGCGTGGACCTGTTCGAGATCAACGAGGCATTCGCGGTGGTACCGATGGCCGCGATGCACGATCACCGCATTCCGCGCGAGAAGGTCAATATCCATGGCGGCGCGTGCGCGCTGGGCCATCCGATCGGCGCCTCGGGCGCGCGCATTCTCACGACGCTGATCGGCGCGCTGCGCAAGACCGGCGGCAAGCGCGGCGTGGCCTCGCTGTGCATCGGCGGCGGCGAAGCCACCGCGGTCGGCATCGAGATGGTCTGACGCCATGCCGACCGTACTCGTTGTGGGCGCCTCGCGCGGCATCGGCCTCGAATTCGTGCGGCAGTACCGCGGCGACGGCTGGCGCGTGATCGCCACCGCCAGGCGCGACGAAGACGTGGCCGCGCTGAAGGAACTCGGCGCCGAAGCGCACAAGCTCGACGTGACCGATCCCGGCGCGGTGGCGGGCCTCGGCTGGAAGCTCGATGGCGAATCGCTCGACGTGGCGATCTACAACGCCGGCGTGATGAGCCCGCGCACCCAGGGCGCGCAGCCGGTCACGCCGGAGGACTTCGATGCCGTGATGCATGTCAACGTGCTCGGCGCGATGATGGCACTGCCGATGGTGCTGCCGAGCGTGGAGACCGGGCACGGCGGCAAGGGCGGCGTGCTCGCCGTGCTGTCGTCGCGCATGGGCAGCATCGGCGGCATGGAGGCGAATAGCGCGTGGCTCTATCGCGTGAGCAAGGCCGCGCTCAATGCCGTGCTGCGCGCGTTGTCGATCGACGCCAGGCATGCGACCTGCCTCGCCTTTCATCCGGGCTGGGTACAGACCGACATGGGCGGCGGCAACGCCGACGTGACGCCGCACGACAGCGTCGCGGGCATGCGCCGGATGATCGCATCGGCCACGCGCAAGCATCACGGCAGCTTCCATAACTATGACGGCACCGCATTGCCATGGTGACGCCCGCGGGCGCATGGCAGGGGTAGGGGACACGACATGCTGCTGAGCACCGAACAGGAAATGATCCGCGACGCCGTGCGGCAGTTCGCGCAGGAGGTCATCGCGCCGCAAGCCGCGCAGTGGGATCGCGACAAGACGTTCCCGCACGCGGTGCACAAGGAACTGGCCGCGCTCGGCGCGTACGGCGTGGCCGTGCCCGAAAGCTATGGCGGCGCGGGACTCGACTATCTGTCGCTGGCGCTGATCCTCGAGGAGATCGCGGCCGGCGACGGCGGCACCTCGACGGTCATCAGCGTGAACAACTGCCCCGTGTGCAGCATGCTGATGGCGTTCGCGAACGAGGCGCAGAAACAGCAGTGGCTGGTCCCGCTCGCGCGCGGCGAGATGCTCGGCGCGTTCTGCCTGACGGAGCCGCATGTCGGTTCCGATGCGTCGGCGCTGCGCACGACGGCAACGCGCGATGGCGACCATTACGTGATCAATGGCGTCAAGCAGTTCATCACGAGCGGCAAGCACGCGGACGTGGCGATCGTGCTCGCGGTCACCGACAAGGCGGCGGGCAAGCGCGGCATCAGCGCGTTCGTGGTGCCGACCTCGACGCCCGGATACGTGGTCGCGCGGCTCGAGGACAAGCTGGGCCAGCATTCGTCGGATACCGCGCAGATCGTGTTCGAGGATTGCCGCGTGCCGGCGGCGAACCTGCTGGGCGAGGAGGGCGAAGGCTACCGCATGGCGCTCTCCGGCCTCGAGGGCGGGCGTATCGGCATCGCGTCGCAGAGCGTCGGCATGGCGCGCGCGGCGTTCGAGGCCGCGCTGGCCTACGCGAAGGAGCGCGAGAGCTTCGGCCAGCCGCTGTTCGCGCATCAGGCCGTGCAGTTCCGCCTGGCGGATATGGCCACGCGCATCGACGTGGCGCGGCAGATGGTCTGGCACGCGGCCGCGCTGCGCGATGCCGGCAGGCCCTGCCTCAAGGAAGCCGCGATGGCCAAATTGTTCGCCAGCGAGATGGCCGAGGGGGTATGCTCGGATGCCATCCAGGTGTTCGGCGGCTATGGCTACGTGAACGATTTCCCGGTGGAACGGATCTACCGGGATGTGCGCGTGTGCCAGATCTACGAGGGCACCAGCGATATCCAGAAGATTTTGATTGCGCGCGCGCTCGCGTGAGCGTCGCGCGGTGGTTTCTCTCTCATCGATGCACCTGACCCACGGAGCCCCCCAGCCATGACCGCACCGATCGATTTCTACTTCGACTTCTCCTCGCCTTACGGCTATTTCGCGAGCACCTGCATCGACGAGATCGCGCAGAAGTACGGGCGCTATGTCGCGTGGCATCCGATCCTGCTGGGCGCGGTGTTCAAGACCACGGGCTCGGCGCCGTTGACGAGCGTGCCGATCAAGGGCGAATACTGCTGGCGCGATTTCGAGCGCACGGCGCAGTACCACGGCATCGACTACAAGCGCCCCTCGCACTTTCCGCTGCCGACGCAGCATCCCGCGCGCGCGATGCTGTGGCTGCAGAATCATCATGGCGCCGATATCGCGACGGCGTTCGGCAAGGCCGTCTATCGCGCGCTGTTCGCCGAGGACGTGAACATCGCCGAGCCGGCCGAGATCGCGCGCATCGCCGAGTCGCTCGGCCTCGACGGGCAGGCCGTGAACGAAGGCGCCACCGGCTACCAGATCAAGGACCAGCTCAAGGCGGAGGTCGATGTGGCCATGGCCAAGGGCGTGTTCGGTTCGCCGTTCGTGATCGTCGATGGCGAGCCGTTCTGGGGCTTCGACCGCTTCGACCAGATCGAGGAACATCTCAAGAGCCGCCGCCAGACCGAGCTGCGCGCCGTTCCCGACATCAACAAGGAAAAGAAACCCGCATGACCGAAGGTATCAACGACAACCGGAAAGCCTCCCGCTTCGACTGCGTGATCTTCGATTGCGACGGCGTGCTCGTCGATAGCGAGCCGCTCGTGCATCGGCTGCTGAACCAGATGCTCAACGAGCTCGGCATCGCGATCACGCTCGAGGAATCGGTGCGCTGGTTCCTCGGCCGCACCGTGCGCGAGGAACTGCCCGAGATCGAACGCCGGCGCGGCGCGCCGCTGCCCGATAACTGGCTGTCGACCTGGCTCGCGCGCCGCAACGCGATGCTCGAGGCCGAGGTGGAGGCGATTCCGCACGTGCGCGATGCCATCACCGCGATTGCCGCCACGGGCATGCCGATCTGCGTGGCCTCGGGCGCGGACCGCGTCAAGGTCAAGCTGCAGCTGACGCGCACGGGTCTCGTGGAGCTGTTCCAGCAGGACGACCGCGAGCATATCTTTTCATCGACCGAAGTCGAGCGCAGCAAGCCCGCGCCCGACGTCTACCTGCTGGCGGCGCGCACGATGGGCGTCGATCCGTCGCGCTGCGCGGTCGTCGAGGACAGCCCGGCGGGCATCACCGCCGGCGTGGCCGCCGGCATGACCGTGTTCGGCTATGCCGCGCGCAACGACGCGGGCATGCTGCGCGAAGCCGGCGCCTCGACCACGTTCACGGACATGCGCGCGCTGCCGGAGCTGGTCGCATGACCACGCGCCAGAAGGCATCCGGAGCGAACCCGTGCCCCTGCGGGCATGCGAGCTATGCCGGGTGCTGTGGCCGCTTTCACCGCGGCGAGGCATCGCCGCCGACGGCCGAGGCGCTGATGCGCTCGCGATATAGCGCCTACGTGCTGGGGCTGGCCGACTGGCTGCGCCAGACCTGGCACGCGAGCACATGCCCGCGCGATGTGTCGCCCGACGCGGACACGCGCTGGCTCGGCCTCACGGTCAAGGCGCACGCGCAGCAGGACGACACGCACGCGACGGTGGAGTTCGTCGCGCGCTACAAGATCGGCGGGCGCGCGTGGCGCCTGCACGAGCGCAGCCGGTTCGTGTTCGAGCCGCGCGAACCGGGCGAGGCCGCGCGGTGGCTGTACGTCGACGGCGACATGCTGGGCGAGGCCGCCTGAAGACCATATCGACAAGACGCAACGAGAGACGACAGGAAGACGACGCATGCCCACGCTGGAAACCAAACTCAACGCGCGTTCGGAAGCGTTCAAGGCGAACGCCGATGCCATGCAGGCGCTCGTGGCCGACCTGAAGACGAAAATCGCCGGGCTCGCGCAGGGCGGCGGCGAGGAAGCGCGCGCGAAGCACCTGTCGCGCGGCAAGCTGCTGCCGCGCGATCGCGTGCAGCAACTGCTCGATCCGGGCACGCCGTTCCTCGAGTTCTCGCAGCTGGCGGCGTACGGCATGTACGACGATGCGGCGCCGGGCGCCGGCATCATCACGGGCATCGGCCGCGTGGCCGGCCAGGAGTGCGTGATCGTCTGCAACGATGCGACGGTGAAGGGCGGCACTTATTACCCGATGACCGTCAAGAAGCACGTGCGCGCGCAGGAGATCGCCGAGCAGAACCATCTGCCGTGCATCTACCTCGTCGATTCGGGCGGCGCGAATCTGCCGAACCAGGACGACGTGTTTCCGGACCGCGACCACTTCGGCCGCATCTTCTACAACCAGGCGAACCTGTCGAAGCAGGGCATTCCGCAGATCGCCGTGGTGATGGGCTCCTGCACGGCGGGGGGCGCCTACGTGCCCGCGATGAGCGACGAGTCCATCATCGTGAAGAACCAGGGCACGATCTTCCTCGGTGGTCCGCCGCTCGTGAAGGCGGCCACCGGCGAAGAGGTCAGCGCGGAGGACCTCGGCGGCGCGGACGTGCATACGCGGCTCTCGGGCGTGGCCGACTACTTCGCGCAGAACGATGCCCATGCGCTCTCGCTCGCGCGCAATATCGTGCAGCATCTGAACCGCCGCAAGCCGGACCAGATCCGCCTGCACGAGCCCGTGCCGCCGCGCTATCCGGTGGACGAGCTGTATGGCGTGATCCCGACCGACACGCGCAAGCCGTACGACGTGCGCGAAGTCATCGCGCGCATCGTCGACGATTCCGAGTTCGACGAGTTCAAGGCGCGCTACGGCACCACGCTGGTCTGCGGATTCGCGCGCATCTGGGGCTACCCCGTAGGCATCATCGCGAACAACGGCATCCTGTTCTCGGAGTCCGCGCTCAAGGGCGCGCATTTCATCGAGCTGTGCTGCCAGCGCAAGATTCCGCTCGTGTTCCTGCAGAACATCACGGGCTTCATGGTCGGCCGCAAGTACGAGAACGAAGGCATCGCGCGCAACGGCGCGAAGATGGTGACCGCCGTGGCCACGGCGCAGGTGCCGAAGTTCACGGTGATCATCGGCGGCTCGTTCGGGGCTGGCAACTACGGCATGTGCGGGCGCGCGTATTCGCCGCGCTTCCTGTGGATGTGGCCGAACGCGCGCATCTCGGTCATGGGCGGCGAGCAGGCCGCGAGCGTGCTTGCCACCGTGCGGCGCGACGGCATCGAGGGCCGCGGCGGCCAGTGGAGCGCGGCCGACGAAGAGGCGTTCAAGCAGCCGATTCGCGACCAGTACGAGGTGCAGGGCCATCCGTACTATGCGAGCGCGCGGCTGTGGGACGACGGCGTGATCGATCCCGCGCAGACGCGCACGGTGCTCGGCCTCGGCCTGTCGGCAAGCCTCAACGCGCCGATCGACGACATGAAGTTTGGCGTTTTCCGGATGTAAGGATTCGATGTCTTTTGTGCGGCATGGGCTGGCGTGGCTGACGATGTGGGCGATGATGGTGCCGGGGATGGCTGCGTCCGCGCACGCACAATCCTCGCCGGCCGTATTGCCGCCGCGCGTGACCGAGCAGGTGGTGATGGTGCCGAAGGTCGGCACGCTGTTCACCGTGGAGCTGGAGACCACGATCTTCCGCCCCCCCGGCGACGGTCCGTTTCCGCTCGTCGTGATCAGCCATGGCAAGGCACCCGGCAAGCCCGCCTTCCAGGGCCGCGCGCGTTTCACCGCCCAGAGCGCCGAGTTCCTCAAGCGGGGCTACGTGGTCGCGCTGCCGATGCGGCAGGGCTTCTCGCGCTCGGGCGGCATGTATATCGGCGGCGGCTGCAATGTGCAGGCGAACGGCCTGATGCAGGCGGAGGACCTCGTCGCCGCGCTCGACTACATGACGCGGCAGTCGTACGTCGACGCCGAGCGCATCGTGATGATCGGCCAGTCGCACGGCGGCCTCTCGACGATGGCGTTCAATGCGATCGGCTATCCGGGCGTGCGCGGCGTGATCAACTTCGCGGGCGGCCTGCGCAACGAGAGCTGCGCCGGCTGGGAAGACAACCTCGTCGATGCGTTTGCCGACTATGGCCGCACCGCGCGCTATCCGTCGCTCTGGATCTACGGCAGCAACGACAGCTACTGGCCGTGGCCGTTGCCGGAGAAGATGTTCAACAGCTACAAGGCGACCGTGAGCGGCTCGGCCGCGGACGCCACGTTCGTCGACGTCGGCGAGTTCGAATTCGATTCGCACCGGCTGTTCAGCAGCCGCAATGGCATTCGCGTGTGGCTGCCGCCCGTGGAGGCGTTTCTGCGCCGCGTGGGCATGCCCGCCGAATGACGTCCTACTTTCATCTGGAGCCAGCATGAACTTCACCACGCTTGCCGTCACCGTCGCCTCGCACGTGGCCACGGTCACGCTGAACCGGCCCGATGTGCGCAATGCCTTCAACGAGACCGTGATCGCGGAACTCACCGGGGCCTTCCGCGCGCTCGGCGACACGCCCGACGTGCGCGCCATCGTGCTGGCCGGTAATGGCCCGGCCTTCTGCGCGGGCGCGGATCTGAACTGGATGAAGAAGATGGCCGGCTACTCGGACGACGAGAACCGCGCCGACGCGCTGACGCTCGCACAGATGCTGCACACGATCTGGGCCTGCCCGAAGCCCGTGATCGCGCGCGTGCATGGCGATACCTACGCGGGCGGCGTCGGGCTCGTGGCGGCCTGCGACATCGTCGTGGCCGCGCAGCCGGTGCAGTTCTGCCTGTCGGAGGCGCGCCTGGGGCTCATGCCCGCGACGATCAGCCCGTACGTCATCCGCGCGATGGGCGAGCAGGCCTCGCGCCGCTACTTCATCACGGCCGAGCGCTTCGACGCGGCCGAGGCGCTGCGGCTCGGCTTCGTGCATGCCATGACGGCGCCGGATGCGCTCGACGCGAAGGTCGCGGAGATCGCGGCGGCGCTGGTGGCCAACAGCCCCAACGCCGTGCGCGAGAGCAAGCGGCTGGTGCAGGACGTTGCCGGCGCGCCGATCGACGACGGCCTGCTGGCGCTTACGGCCGACCGCATCGCGCAGATCCGTGCGTCGGACGAAGGGCGCGAGGGGGTGCGGTCATTTCTCGAAAAACGCACGCCGTCGTGGCGTCCCGCCTGAGGTGCGGCATGAAGATTTGCGGCGATATCCGCACGTAATGCCGACAGGAGCGCGCCGTTGCGGTGGCGGAATGCCTGCGCCGCCCGCAACATCGCGCAACGTCCGGCAACATGCCGGCAACGCGTCGTCCGAATCCGGTTTGCCAAGACCCTGCTGACATCCCTACCATGAGGCTCCCCAATCCACCCGCCCATTCGACCCCGGCCAGCCCTGTCTGGCCCGGTGCGTTTGCGGGTGGCAAACGTAGTAGGAGGGTCCTCTTGGAACACCTGTCCCCCCCGGATTCGGCCGGACTTGCCGCCCGTAGCGCGCGTGCCGTGTGGCATCCGTGCACGCGTCTGCGGCCCGACGCCAATATCCCGCCGCTCGCCATCGCGCGCGGCGAAGGGCCGTGGCTCATCGATGCCAACGGCCAGCGTTATTTCGACGCCATCAGCTCGTGGTGGGTCAACCTGTTCGGCCATGCCAACCCGGCCATCAACGCCGCGATCGTCGATCAGCTGCAGACGCTCGAACACGTGATGCTGGCCGGCTGCACGCACGAGCCCGCCGTGGCGCTTGCGGAGCGGTTGTCCGCGCTGACCGGCGGCGCGCTCGGCCATGCGTTCTACGCATCCGACGGCGCATCGGCGGTGGAGATCGCGCTCAAGATGAGCTTCCACTACTGGCGCAATACGGGCCTTTCGGCCAAGCGCGAGTTCGTGTGCCTGCGTGACGGCTATCACGGCGAGACCGTGGGCGCGCTCGCGGTGACGGACCTCGAGGTGTTCCGCGACGCGTACGAAGCGCTGACGCGGCGCGCGCACGTGGTGATGTCGCCCGATGCCCGGCAGGCCCGTCGCGGCGAGACGGCCGCCGACGTGGCCGCCCGCGCGCTGGCCGAGCTCGAGGCGCTGCTGCGCGAGCGCGGCGGCCAGATCGCGGCGCTGATCGTCGAGCCGCTCGTGCAGTGCGCGGCCGGCATGGCGATGTACGACCCGTCGTACCTCGAGGGCGCGCGCGCGCTGTGCGACCGCTATCGCGTGCATCTGATCGCGGACGAGATTGCGGTCGGTTGCGGCCGCACCGGTACGTTCTTCGCGTGGGAGCAGTCGCGGAGCGGCGCGCAGGCGAACGACGCCGCCACCGAGGAGCGGCTGCCCGCGCGTGCGTGGCCCGATTTCCTGTGCCTGTCCAAGGGCATCAGCGGCGGCTACCTGCCGCTGTCGCTCGTGCTGTCGCGCCCCGAGATCCAGCGCGCGTTCGTTTCGGACGACCTCGCGCGCAGCTTTCTCCATTCGCATTCGTACACGGGCAACCCGCTCGCGTGCCGCGCGGCGCTGGCCACGCTCGACCTGTTCGAGCAGGACGACGTGCTGGCCCGCAACCGCGAGCGCGCGCAATGGCTGGCCGAAGCGTTTGCGCCGATGGCCGCCGACGCGCGCGTGCGCAACGTGCGCCAGCAGGGCATGATCTGGGCCGCCGATATCGACGCGGGCGCGGCGGGCAGCGACTTCGCGGTGCGCTTCCATCGCGCGGCGCTCGCGCGTGGCGTGCTGGTCCGCCCGATCGGCCATACGCTGTACGTGATGCCGCCGTACGTCTTCGATGCCGCGCAGGCGCGCTGGCTCGGCGAGCAACTGTTCGCGACGCTCGACGAGGTGACCGCGCAGGTCACCGAACCAGAACCGGAGGTACGCCGTGTTGCTTGATCATCTGAAACGCGCGGCCGCCGAACGCGAGGCGCAGGCCCTGACGCGCCGCCGCCGTATTGCCCATACCGCGTGCGCGCCGCACCAGTCGGTGGGCCCGCTGGACCAGCCTCCTGCCTCGCTGCTGACGTTCTGCAGCAACGACTACCTGGGCCTGGCCGATCACCCCGCGCTCGCCGATGCGCTGGCCGATGGCGCGCGCCGCTATGGCGCGGGCAGCGGTGCCTCGCATCTCGTGAGCGGACATTCGATCGCGCATGCGCAGCTTGAAGCGCGGCTGGCCGAATGGCTGGCGCCGTCCATTCCCAATGCGCGCGCGCTGTACTTCTGCACGGGCTACATGGCCAACCTCGCGGTGCTGACCGCGCTCGGCGCCGCCGGCGCGACGCTGTTCTGCGAATCGCTGAACCATGCGTCGCTGATCGACGGCGCGCGCCTCGCGAAGGCCGACGTCGTGCGCTACCCGCATGGCGACGTGGCCACGCTCGCGACGCAGCTGGCCGAGAGCCGGAGCGCGCTCAAGCTGATCGTCACCGACAGCGTGTTCAGCATGGATGGCGACATCGCGCCGCTGTCCGCGCTGCTTGCGCTGGCCGAGGCGCACGACGCGTGGCTGATCCTCGACGACGCGCACGGCTTTGGTGTGCTCGGCGAGCAGGGCCGCGGCGTGCTCGAGCATCTTGGCCTCGTGTCGGAGCGGCTGATCTACCTCGGCACGCTGGGCAAGGCCGCGGGCGTGGCGGGCGCATTCGTCGCCGCGCACGAACTGATCGTCGAGCATCTGATCAATACCGCGCGTCCGTATATCTATACGACGGCCGCGCCGCCGGCCGTGGCGCACGCGCTGCTGACGAGCCTCGATCTGATCGAAGGCGACGAAGGCCACGCCCGCCGCGCGCATCTGGCGCGGCTGATCGCGCAACTGCGCGACGGGCTCGGCGCGCTGGCCGCGCAGGCGGGCTGGGAACTCGGCGACAGCGATACCGCGATCCAGCCGCTGATCGTGCGCGACAACGCGCTGTCGCTGGCGTTGTCCGTGGCGCTCGAGGCCGAAGGCATTCGCGTGGGCGCCATTCGTCCGCCGACCGTCGCGGCCGGTACCGCGCGCCTGCGCATCACGCTGTCGGCCTCGCATACGGAGGCCGATGTGCGCCGTCTGCTCGACGCACTCGCGCGCGCCGCCGCACAGGTTGCAGCCGGTGAGGGCGCGGCGCCGATCGACTGCAAGGAGGCCGCATGAGCGAGCACACCGGCGACCGCACGCTCGCACGCAATGCCGCATTGCGTCCCGAGCGCGTGGCGTGCTTCGTGACCGGTACCGACACCGGCGTCGGCAAGACGCATGCGAGCGCGACGCTGCTGCATGCGCTCCATCTCGGCGGCTACAGCACCACGGGCATGAAGCCCGTGGCGAGCGGTGGCGAATGGCTGGACGAGCGCTGGCAGAACGACGACGTCGAACAGCTGCGCGCGGCCGGCTCGATCATCGCGCCGCAGGAAGAGATGTGCCCGTTCCTGATGCGCATGCCCGTGTCGCCGCATCTGGCCGCCGCCATGGAAGGCGTGCGCATTACGCGCGAACCGATCCGCGATGCGTTCCACGCGCTGCAACGCCGTGCCGATGCCGTCGTCGTCGAAGGTGTCGGCGGGTTCCAGGTGCCGCTCGACGTGGGCGCCACGCGCTGGAACACGGCCGACCTCGCGGTCATGCTGGACCTGCCCGTCGTGATGGTGGTCGGCGTCCGCCTCGGCTGCCTGAGCCACGCGATGCTGACCGCCGAGTCGATTCGCGCGCGCGGGCTCCGGCTCGCGGGCTGGATCGCCAATCGCATCGATCCGGACATGCTGCTGCCCGACGAGAACATCGTCACGCTGGTCGATATGCTCGACGCGCTCGACGTGCCCCTTCTCGGCCAGCTGCCGTGGCAGGTGGCGCCGGCCATCGCCGCCAGCCAGCTTGACCTCGGGCCGCTCTATGCGACCATCCGGGATATGGAACGCAGGGACTGACCGTCCCCCCCACCGAATACAGAAAACCGAAACGATCATGACTCAAACGACCATCTCCGCCACCGTCTCCGCCACCATCTCGCCCGATAGCCTGCGCCAGACCGCCCGCAACATTGCCGCCGGTGCGCCCAAGGACACCGATGCCTGGCGCGTCGACGACGTGGCCGCGCTGTTCGCGCTGCCGTTCAACGACCTGCTGTTCCGCGCGCAACAGGTGCATCGCGAGCACTTCGACGCGAACACCGTGCAGCTGTCCACGCTGCTGTCCATCAAGACGGGCGGCTGCGAAGAGGATTGCGGCTACTGCCCGCAGAGCGCGCACCATGACGCCGGCGTGAAGGCCGAGAAGCTGATGGCGCTGGACGAGGTGCTGGAAGCCGCGCGCGCGGCCAAGGCCAATGGCGCCACGCGCTTCTGCATGGGCGCCGCCTGGCGCAGCCCGAAGGAGCGTCACCTCGAGCCCGTGATCGACATGGTGCGCGAGGTCAAGGCCATGGGCCTCGAGACCTGCGTCACGCTCGGCATGCTGAAGGCCGAGCAGGCGCAGCGCCTCAAGGATGCCGGTCTCGATTACTACAACCACAACCTCGACACGTCGCCCGAGTTCTACGGCAAGATCATCACCACGCGCACGTACCAGGATCGTCTCGACACGATCGGCCACGTGCGCGAGGCGGGTATCAACGTGTGCTGCGGCGGCATCGTCGGCATGGGCGAGTCGCGCGCCGCGCGCGCGGGCCTGATCGCGCAGCTCGCGAACATGGACCCGTACCCGGAGTCGGTGCCCATCAACAACCTCGTGCAGGTGGAGGGCACGCCGCTGGCCGGCACCGAGGCGCTGGACCCGTTCGAGTTCGTCCGCACGATCGCGGTGGCGCGCATCACGATGCCGCGCGCGATGGTGCGTCTGTCCGCCGGCCGCGAGGCGATGGACGAAGCGTTGCAGGCGCTGTGCTTCATGGCCGGCGCCAATTCGATTTTCTATGGCGAAAAGCTGCTGACCACCGGCAACCCGCAGGCCGACCGCGACCGCGCGCTGCTCGCGCGCCTCGACATTCGCGCGGAAGGCTACGCGGGGTAATACCCGACGGTGCAACGCAGACTGGCCGCCCCCGACCACAAGAAGGAGGAGAGCCATGTTTCAGAAGGTCCTGATCGCCAACCGCGGCGAGATTGCCTGCCGCGTGGCCGCCACGTGCCGCCGCCTGGGCATTCGCACGGTGGCGGTCTATTCCGACGCCGACGCGGAAGCGCGGCATGTCGCGTATTGCGACGAGGCGATTCATATCGGCGGCGCGGCCGCGCGTGACAGTTATCTGCGCGCGGACCACATCATCGAGATGGCCCGCGACGCGGGCGTGCACGCGATTCACCCGGGCTATGGGTTCCTGTCCGAGAACGACGCGTTTGCCGAGGCCTGCGCCGAGGCGGGCATGGTGTTCATCGGGCCGCCCGCGTCCGCGATTCGCGCGATGGGCAGCAAGAGCGCGGCCAAGCAGCTGATGGAGCGGGCCGGTGTGCCGCTGGTGCCCGGCTATCACGGCGAGGACCAGGATCCCGCGCTGCTGCGCGCGGAGGCCGATCGCATCGGCTATCCGGTGCTCATCAAGGCCAGCGCCGGCGGTGGCGGCAAGGGCATGCGCGTCGTCGAGTCCGGCGATGCGTTCGAGGCTGCGCTCGCGTCCGTGCGGCGCGAGGCGTCGGCGAGCTTCGGCGACGACAAGGTGCTCGTCGAGAAGTACCTCACGCGGCCGCGCCATATCGAGATCCAGGTGTTCGCCGACACGCATGGCAATTGCGTGTACCTGTTCGAGCGCGACTGCTCGGTGCAGCGCCGTCATCAGAAGGTGCTCGAGGAAGCGCCGGCGCCGGGCATGACCGAAGATCGCCGCCGCGCGATGGGCGAAGCCGCGGTGGCTGCCGCGCGCGCGGTGGGGTACGTCGGCGCGGGCACGGTCGAGTTCATCGCGAACCAGGACGGGTCGTTCTACTTCATGGAGATGAACACGCGGCTGCAGGTCGAGCATCCGGTGACCGAAATGATCACCGGGCAAGACCTCGTCGAGTGGCAGCTCCGTGTCGCCGCGGGCGAGCCGCTGCCGTTGACGCAGGAGCAGTTGCGCATCGACGGGCATGCGATCGAGGCGCGCATCTACGCCGAGAATCCCGAGAAGGGCTTTTTGCCATCGACCGGCACGCTGCGCTTCCTGCGCACGCCGCCGGCCGTGCAGTTCATGCGCGGTGGCGATGCGCATGGTCCCGCGGGTGTGCGCATCGACGCGGGCGTGCGCGAGGGCGATGCGATCAGCCCCTTCTACGACCCGATGATCGCGAAGCTGATCGTCTGGGGGCCGACGCGCGAGGCGGCGCTGGCACGCCTGTCGCAGGCGCTGGCCGGTTACCACGTGGTGGGGTTGTCGACGAACGTCGCGTTCCTGCAGCGGCTGGTGACCTCGCAGGCATTCCGCACGGCGGACCTCGACACCGGACTGATCGAGCGCAACCACGACGCGTTGTTTCCGCCCCCGCGCCCCGTAGGGATGGAAGCGGCCGCGCTCGCGGCGGCGGCGCTGCTCGCGCGCGAAGACGCCACGCGGCGCATCGACGCGAGCGATCCGCATTCGCCGTGGACCCATGCGGGCGCATGGCGGCTCAATGGCCGCGATGACCGCACGCTGCGGTTCAAATCCGGCAACGATGTGCTGGAGGTGGTGCTGCGCATCGAGTCGCGGCGCAAGACGCTGATCTTCATGGATCAGGCGACGCCGTTCGCCTACACGTTCCGCGCGGACGATATCCGCGTGGACATGGGCACGCGCCGCACGCATGGGCAGGTGCATCTGGAGGGCGACACGTTCCACGTGTTCCACGGCGGGCGCCACGCGGTGCTCGAATGGCTCGACCCGCTCGCGGTGTCGGACGCCGCGGAAGGCGAGGGCGGCAAGCTGACCGCGCCCATGCCGGGCAAGGTCATCGCGGTGATGGTCGAGCCGGGCGCGCAGGTCACGCGCGGCACGCCGCTGCTCGTCATGGAAGCGATGAAGATGGAGCATACGATCAGCGCGCCCGTGGACGGCGTGGTGGCCGAGGTGCTGTACGGCGTGGGGGAACAGGTGACGGAAGGCGCGCAGTTGCTGGCGTTTGCCGTACCCGAAACAGCGTAGCGGTGGGCTCGGTCCAATCCGAATCCATGCCAAAATCGCAGGCATCCCCTTACAACAATCACACGGAGTCGAGATGAAGTTGCAGTTGTACGTGCCGGACGGCCGCTATGCCCCCTGGATTGAAGGTTTCGCCGAGGCGTTGCCCGAGGCGCAGTGCCTGACCTGGGAGGAATCCCGCGATATCTCCAGCGACAAGCAGGTGGACTTCGCGGTCGTCTGGCGTCCCCCGGTCGAGATGCTGCGCGGCCGCACCGATCTGCGCGCCATCTTCAATCTCGGCGCCGGTGTGGACGGCATCCTGCGGCTGCGTGACAACGACGCGAATGCGTTGCCCGCGGGCGTGCCGATCGTCCGCCTCGACGACGCCGGCATGGCCGCGCAGATGGCCGAATACGTGAGCGCCGCCGTGCTGCGCGATTTCCGCAAGCTCGACGCCTACGCCGCGCAGGCCGCCGCCGGCACGTGGAAGTTCATCAAGCCCCATCGCCGCGCGGACTTCACGATCGGCGTGATGGGCATCGGCACGCTGGGCAGCCATATCGCCCGCACGCTGGCCCAGTTCGGCTTTCCCGTGCGCGGCTGGAGCCGTTCGCCGAGGCAGGTGGAGGGCGTGCAGGCGTTCCACGGCGAAGACGGCCGCGCCGCGTTCCTCGACGGCCTGCGCGTGCTCGTCAACGTGCTGCCGCTGACGCCGGACACCGAGAACATCATCGACGCCGATCTGCTGAAGCGTCTGGCACCGGGCGCCCACCTCGTCAACGTCGCGCGCGGCCAGCATCTGGTCGAGGCCGACCTCCTCGCCGCAGTGCAGTCGGGCCAGATCGGCGGCGCGACGCTCGACGTGTTCCGCGAAGAGCCGCTGCCGGCCGAGCATCCGTTCTGGAAGGAGCCGCGCATCACGATCACGCCGCATATCTCGGCGCTCACGCTGCGCGAGGACAGCATCGCGCAGATCGCCGGCAAGATCCGCGCGCTCGGCGAAGGACGCCCCATCGCGGGCATCGTCGATATCGACCGCGGGTACTGAACGCGACGCCACCGAACAGGAGTTGGAGATGAACTTGCCACAATACGTGAAGATCGTCGAAGTGGGCCCGCGGGACGGCCTGCAGAACGAGAAGGCGATGGTGCCGACCGATGTGAAGGTCGCGCTGATCAACCAGCTGTCGGACGCGGGCTTCGTGAATATCGAGGCCGCCTCGTTCGTCTCGCCGAAATGGGTACCGCAGATGGCCGACGGCGCCGATGTGATGGCGCGCATCCAGCGCCGTCCGGGCACGCTCTATTCGGTGCTGACCCCGAACATGAAGGGCTTCGAGGGCGCGGTGGCCGCGAGCGCCGACGAGGTGGTGATCTTCGGCGCCGCGAGCGAGGCGTTCTCGCAGAAGAACATCAACTGCTCGATCGCCGAATCGATCGCGCGCTTCGAACCCGTGGCCGCCGCCGCGAAGGAAGCGGGCGTCCGGCTGCGCGGCAGCATTTCGTGCGCGCTCGGCTGCCCCTATCAGGGCGAGGTGTCCGTGAGCGCGGTGGTCGATGTGGTACGCCGCATGCGCGAACTCGGCTGCGACGAGATCGATATCGCCGACACGATCGGCGTGGGCACGCCGGGCAAGGTGCAGGACGTGATGCGCGCCGCGGCGGCGGAGTTTCCGATCGACCGCCTGTCGGGCCATTTCCACGATACGTACGGCCAGGCGCTGTCGAACATCCTCGCGAGCCTCGAAGTGGGGATCGCGATCTTCCACGCGTCGGTGGCGGGCCTCGGCGGCTGCCCGTACGCAAAGGGCGCCACGGGCAACGTGGCCACCGAGGACGTGCTGTACATGCTGCACGGGCTCGGCCTGCACACCGGCATCGATCTCGAAGCCGTGGTGCGCACCGGCGACTTCATCTCGCAGGCCATCGGCCGCGCGAACAGCTCGCGCGTGGGCAAGGCCCTGCTGACCAAGTGGGCGTCGGCGGCGGAAGCCACGTGCGTGTGAACCCATTCCTCTTCAGGAGAGCAGTGACATGAGCGAAACCTCCGGAACGTCGCAGGGACCCCTCCCGGAATCCGCGCAACGCGTGGCCGATCTGCTGGCCGGCATCGGCCACGACCGGCCCGTGGTGATGTTGCCCGCGACGGGCAGGACCTCGGCGGAGGCCGCGGCCGGCCTGGGCTGCTCCGTGGCGGAGATTGCCAAGTCGATCATCTTCCGCCGCGTGGCGGACGACGTGCCCGTGCTCGTGATCGCGAGTGGCAGCAATCGCGTCGATGAGGCCAAGGTGGCCGCGCGCGTGGGGGCGCTGGGCAAGGCCGATGCGCGTTTCGTGCGCGACAAGACCGGATATGCGATCGGTGGCGTCTGCCCGATCGGCCACGCGGTGGCACCGGTGATGCTGCTCGACCGGGACCTGTTCCAGTACGAGAGCGTCTGGGCCGCCGCCGGCCATCCGCATGCGGTGTTCAACCTGACGCCGGCGCAGCTGCAGACGATGACGGGTGCCGAGGTGGCCGACGTCGCGCAGCTCGTGCAGCCGGTGAACGGCGAGGTGGCGTCGTGAGCGCCGGCGGCGCCGGCGGCTTGAGCGCGGCCAGCGGGCTGCGGCCCGGCATTGCGTTCGAGTGGCAGTACGTGGTGCCGCCGAAGGCCACCGTGCCGAACCTGTACGACGATATTCCCGGGTGTGCCGACATGCCCGACGTGCTGGCCACGGGGTATATGGTCGGCATCATGGAATGCGCGTGCCTGCAGATGCTGCGCGACTACCTCGACTGGCCGCGCGAGCAGTCGCTCGGCACGCTCGTGAACTTCTCGCATCTGGCCGCGACGCCGCCGGGCATGGCGGTGACGGTCAAGGGCGAGCTGGTTGCCGTCGAAGGCCGCAAGCTGCGGTTCGCGCTGACCGCATGGGACGGCGAGGACAAGATCTCCGAGGGCGTGCACGAACGGCATCTGATCGATGCTGCGCGTTTCAACGACAAGATCGCGGCAAAAGCCGCGCGCATGACGGGCTGACGCCATGACCGTGTGCACGCGATCGCTGGCCGAACTGGAACACGCTGCCGACGCCGCGCTGACGGGCTCGCCCGTGCCGTCGCCGTGCATCAACGTCTGCCGCATGGATGCGGCCTCCGGCTACTGCGAAGGCTGCCTGCGCACGATCGACGAGATTGCGTCATGGTCCGGCGCGGACGACGCCGCACGCCGCGCGATCTGGGCGCAACTGCCCGATCGCCTGCGCTGGCTGCGGGAAACCGCGCCATGAGCACGCCGCCGCTCCCGCCGTCGTTACGTGTGCTGGAGCGCGGCTGGCTCTCGGCCAACAATGTCCTCACGTTCGACGGGGATGGCGCCACGCTGATCGACAGCGGCTACGTCACGCACGCCTCGCAGACGGTGGCGCTCGTGGAAGCCGCGCTCGACGGCCGGCCATTGCGCCGGCTCGTCAACACCCATCTGCATTCCGACCACTGCGGCGGCAACGCGAGCCTGCAGGCACGCTGGCAGCCGCACACGCGCATTCCGGCGGCGGAAGCGGACGCGGTGGCCGCGTGGGACGAGGAGGCGCTGTCGTATCGCGCCACGGGGCAGCAATGCGCGCGTTTTACGTTCGACGACGTGCTCGCCGATGGCGATGCGCTGCGGCTCGGCGGCATCGACTGGAACGTGGTGGGGGCGCCCGGGCACGATCCGCATGCGGTCATGCTGTTCGCGCCCGCCCACGGCATCCTGATCTCTGGCGATGCGCTGTGGGAGAACGGCTTCGGCGTGATCTTTCCCGAGCTCGATGGCGAGAGCGGGTTTGCCGAGCAGCAGGCGGTGCTCGCGCGGATCGCGTCGCTCGATGTGCGGGTGGTGATTCCCGGCCATGGTGCCGTGTTCACGGACGTCGCGGGCGCGCTCGAACGCGCGCGCGGCCGGCTCGCCTACCTGCGCGACGATCCGCTGCGCAATGCGACGAACGCGATCAAGGTGCTCGTGAAGTTCCGGATGCTGGCCGCGCAGCGGATGACGCGCGCGGCGTTGCTCGACTGGTTCGGCGCGACGCCGCTGATGTCGCGCATCCAGGCGCGCTACATGCCGGGCGAATCGCTCGCGGCGATCTGCGAGGATGCGCTGCGGGGACTTGTCCGCGTCGGAGCGCTTGCGGTCGATGGCGATCAGATACTGAACCGGGACTGACGCCATGCTGATGCCGCCGCTCAAGGCTCGCGACTTCCTGCTGCGGCCATTTCGTGCGAGCGATGCATCGCAGATGGTCGGCGCGGTACGCGAATCGATGGCGACGGTGGGCGTGTGGATGCCCTGGGCGTATCCCGACTATGGCCTCTACGACGCGCACGAGTGGTTTGCCCGCTGCGAAACCAATATGGAGGACGGCGTCGCGTTCGACGTCGGCGTGTTCTCGCCCGATGGGCGCGTGCTGTACGGCGGCGTCGCGATCAACCAGATCCGGCGCGAGGACAACCTGGGCAACCTCGGTTACTGGATCCGGCAATCGCGGCAGCGGCGCGGCATCGCGGCGGGTGCCGCGTCGATGATGGCGTGCCATGGTTTTCACGGGCTCGGGCTGACACGCATCGAGGTCGTGGCCGCGGAGGGTAACCTCGCCAGCCGCGCCGTGGCGGAGAAGATCGGCGCGCAATTCGAATGCATCGCGCGCAACCGGCTGATCCTGAACGGCCGCCCGATCGCGGCGGCCGTGTATTCGATGATCCCGGGTTGAGGCCTTCCCGGTCAGAACGTCGTCTTGAACCCCACCCGCACGCTCCGCCCCGCCAGCGGCGCGATATCCCGCAAGATCGACGTCGCGCTGCGCGCCTCGGTGTTGGTCAGGTTATCGCCTCGCAGATACACGAGCGTCTGCGTGCGCGAGACCTTGAACTTGTAGGTCAGCGCCACGCCGAGCATCGTATAGGCATCGCTGGGCGTATCGTCCGTCGGTACACGGCTCTGGCGCGCGTACCAATCGACGTTCACGCGCGCTCCCCAGGGGCCCGCCCCGTAGATCAGCGACCCGCCGAGACGCAGCGGCGACAGGCGCGGCAGTGCCTCGCCGGTGTCGCGATTCTCGCCATGCACGTAGTCCGCGCGCGCGGCAAAGTCCAGCGTATCGCTCGTGGTGAGCATCTTCTGGAGCAGGCGCGTCTTGCCCTCGGCCTCGAAGCCCCACAACGTGGCCGGCACGCCGAGGTACTGGAACACGGGCAACGCACCGTTGCCCGCCGGCGCGGCATTGCCTTCTTCGTCGCGGAACTGCCCGGAGTTCACGAGCGCGAGGTAGTTCTGGAAGCGGCTGTAGTAGCCCGTGACGCTACCGCTATGCGGCCCCTGGTTGAAGCGCAGCCCGAGGTCGATCGACGTGGCGCGTTCCTTGTTCGCATTGGGATCGCCCACCTCGAACGTGCCCGTGGCCAGGTGCGGCCCGTTGGCATAGAGCTCGTAGAACGTCGGCGCGCGCTCCGTGTACGACAGGTTGCTGGTCACGGACCAGACCGGGTTGACCTTGTACAGCAGACCCGCCGACGCGCTGCCCGCGTTGAAGGTCCGCTCGGCATCGGCGAAACGATCGCTGCCATTCGCGCTGGCCTTCACCGTCGTGTGGTCGAGGCGACCGCCGAGGTTCAGTTTGAGGTCGCCGGATGCCGTCAGCGGCAGTTCCTCGAACACGAACACTGCGGCATTGTCGGTACGCGTGCTCGGCACGAACGCTTCCTCGCCGAGCGCGGAGAAGTCGGTGTGCCCGAACTGCGTGCCGATCACGCCCGTCATGTTCCCGATCTTGCCGTGCTTGGCCTCCAGCCGCGCATCCCAGCCATGGCTCTTGAACGTGGTGCCCGTCTCGCCGTCCTCGATCTCGCGATGCTCGTAGTCGGTGTAGCTGAAGTTGCCCTTGACCGACTCGATGATGCCGCCCGTGGCATTGGACAGATTGCGCGCCTCGCCCGCGACGCCAAAGCGGTCCTGCCGCATCTTGATGCGCGCGTCGGCTTCGGCCGGCGTGCCGTAGTCGTTGCGATACGTCGAGTAGTCGGCCCCGATAAAGCCGTCGGCCCACGTGTACGAACCGCCGAGCGCGCCGCCTTCCTGATGCGCGTTGGTGTTGGGGATATGGCCGTAGCTCTCCGTTTCCCCTTCGGGGAGCGGCTGCGTGGCGCGCGCGTTGCCGCTGCGCGCGAAGCCCGGAATCTTGAGGTCGCTGGTCTGCCGCACGAACGCGTCGGCATGCACGGCGAACCTGCCGTTGCCGGCCTCGATCAGGCCGCTCGCATTGCGGCCCTTGTCGCCGCCGATGGTCGCGCTCGAATCGACCGCGCCGGACACGCCCGTGATCGGGTCCTTCGGAATACGGTTGTCGATCACGTTGACCACGCCGCCGAGCGCGTTGCCGCCGTACATCAGCGCGGCCGGGCCACGCACGACCTCGATGCTCTCCGCCACGAGCGGATCGATGGGCACCGCGTGGTCATAGGACAGCGTGGAAGCGTCGATCGTGGACCCGCCGTTCTGCAGCACCTTGATGCGGTCCGCGTCGAGGCCGCGAATGATCGGGCGGCTCGCGTTCGGGCCGAAATAGCTCGACGAGACGCCGGGCAGGGTGTTCAGCGTTTCGCCGAGCGTGCTGTCGGCGCGCACGGTCAGCGCATCGCCGCCAAGCGTGGAGACGGGCGCCACGAGGTCGTTGAGGTCGCTGCCGAGCGGATTGGCGGTGACGACGACGGGCTTGAGCACCTGCGGTGCCGGCGCGGGCGTGCTGGCCGGCGCCGTGGGGGCGGCGGGCGCGGCATCCTGCGCGAACGCGTGCGCGGAGACGACCAGCGCCGCGACGGCGGCGGCGGGCTTGAGGGGAGACTTGCGCGCGGAGAGGCGGCGCGCGCGCGGGAGTTTGTTCTTGTGAGACATGGCTCGCGATTCGGTTTTTGTCACGACCGTGGCACGACGGATGGCACTGCACGCGCACGACGGCGGACGACGGGCGTCGACACGACGGCGGTGCGCCCCGGCAGGGCACACGTGGCATGGCACGTGGAATATGGCTGGAGCCCCGGCGCGGCGGCCGGCAAATCAGGGCCGCGGACCGTGGCGGGTCAGACGAACGCGAGCGGCGCCGGTGGGGCGCGCGAATGGAAGGGGTGACGGGCGGGAAGATCGGGCCAGCGCCACGCAAGCGCGGCGGGCTTGACCGGTTTGCCGAAACGCAGCATGGGCAGCGTGACGGTACCGAAGTGCGTGTCGGCCACGGTCGCGCCATCGAACAGCACGCAGGAATGGCCGGCGATTTTCAGCGCAAGCGGATGCACATGGGCGTCCTGCCCCTGTCCCGCCACGACGGCGGAGAGGGTCAGCGGGGTGTTGAGCAGCCCGCCGTGCACCACGCGGTGCACGAGGCCTGCCTGCTGCGCGAGCAGCAGGCACAGCACCAGCCCCAGCGCGGTCCAGAGACCGAGGCCGCGGTGGCGCCAGCGCGCGAGAAGTTGGCCCGCGTCAGTGCGCATGGCCACAGCCGCACTGATCGTCGTGATCATGATCGTGGTCGTGATCGCCATGGCCATCGCCATGATCGTCATGGTCGTCATGGTCGTGACCGTCGTCCCAGGCCGGGAACGGATCGGCATAGGCTGCCCACGCCTCGGGACCCTCGGCCACTTCCGCATCGGTCAGCAGGCACGCGTCGAGCAATGCCGACAGCGCGGCCGCATCGAGATCGCGCCCGATCAGCACGAGTTCCTGACGGCGGTCGCCGAACGGATCTTCCATCTCGGCCTCGATCTCCGCGCGCGCATCGGCGTCCTGCGGCCAGTCGGTGTCGTCGAGCGAGGCCCACCATGCGCCGGCACCGCCGGGTCGGCAGACGCCACCGGCCTGCGCCCAGTCGCCGGCCATGTCCATGCGCGACGCCAGCCAGAACAGGCCCTTGGAACGCAGCACGTCGCCGTGCTCGCGCATCCATTCGGTGTGGATCAGATCGGCGAATCGTTGCGGATGAAATGGGCGCCGGCGCCGATAGACGACGGCACCGATGCCGTCTTCGGCGGGCAGGGCTTCGCCGCGCAGGGCCAGCTGCCAGCCCGTGTTCGCGAACGTCGTGTCGACATCGAAGCGGCCGGTGTCCAGCACATGCGCGGCCGGCACGGCGCCGCGGATCGTCTCGACGAGATCGGCGCGCGGGTTGAGCGCGCGCAACAGCGCACGGGCGCGGGCGAGCGTATCCGCATCGGCCTCGTCCGTATGGTTCAGCACGAGCACGTCGCAGCCTTCGATCTGCTCCACGAGCACATCGACCACTGTGCGGTCGTCGCCGGCCTCGGCCAGGCCGCGATCGGCGAGAAAATCCGCGTCGTGCCAGTCGCGCAGCAGCGTCGCGGCATCCACGACGGTGACCAGCGTATCGAGCCGGTAGCCGGCCCCGGCATCGTCATGGCCGTGCGCATCCTCGAAGGCGAAGAGCTCGGCGATCGCGAGCGGCTCCGAACTGGCGTCGGTTTCGACGATCACGGCATCGTGGCCGCCCGCTTGCGCCAGGCGTTCCACCTCGGTCAGCAGGTCCGGCCCATCGGCGAGCGCCGCCACGCGCAGGCCATCGGCATGGGCGCGAACGTGGTCGAGCAGGGCGGTCTTCCCGGCACCGGAGAATCCGGACAATACGGTGACGGGCAGGCGATCGGCCATGATGCGGGATGTAATTGCAACAAGGTTGCGACTGTATCAGAAACGCCGCCGTGAGGACAGTCACGCACGGCGCTTCCCCATGGTAGGACATCGCGTATACACAAACGGCCCGGATGATCCGGGCCGTAGGTCAGTGCGATCCGGGAGGGCTCAGTCCCCGAACAGCTTCTGGCGCAGCTCGCGGCGCTGCTGCGCTTCCAGCGAGAGCGTCGCGGTCGGACGGGCCAGCAGGCGCGGCACGCCGATCGGCTCGCCGGTTTCCTCGCACCAGCCGTAGTCGCCGGACTCGATGCGCTGGAGCGACTGTTCGACCTTCTTCAGCAGCTTGCGCTCGCGATCGCGCGTGCGCAGTTCGAGCGCATGCTCTTCCTCGATCGTCGCGCGATCCGCCGGATCCGGCACGATGACCGTTTCGCGCAGGTGTTCGGTGGTCTGGTCGGCGTTCTTGAGAATTTCGTCGCGAAGCTGCTCAAGGCGATTCTTGAAGAAGGCCAACTGCGCCTCGTTCATGTAATCCTTGTCGCTCATCTTCAGGATTTCAGCTTCAGTCAGAAGTTTGTTGCTGCTCATGGTTGCTGCTGATTCTCTTGTTGATGCGACCGGCGGCGTCTCCGTCCGCTCGGGTGCGGTGGCCGCCCGCTTGCGCGGTGCGGTCGTTTCACTCTGGCTGGCTGCAGTCTTGCTGCTTCGCGTGCCTCCCTTGGCCTCCCCCGCCTCGGCCTGCGCCGTACTGCCACGTGGAGTCGGCGTTGCCTTCGCAGGCTGCGCCTTTGGTGTCGCTGCCGCGGCAGTAACAGTCTTGCTGCGGCTTTCCTTGGTTTTTGTTGCGGCTGTCATGGGGACACCTCTCTCTCTCGCGTCGGGTAAGTGACGTTTAGTGACGTTACATCACGCAAAGCAAACACGCAAAACGTAACGCGGCGCGAACCGGAGGTGCCTCACGGCGGATTGGCGGTCTCCGCACGAAGCACTGCGACCGCACCTGCAGGCGGCCCGCCTCGTGTAGACGACGACCCGCCGCCCTGCCAATACGGGTAACGGCTCAAAGGTGCGCCGCCCGTATCAAATCCGGCTTATTGTACTTGAACAAATTTTTCGGAGATATGGGAGAAAGCCGGACAAGCGCACAGGATTTTTCACGATGACCGCCGGGCCCCCATGTGACGGGACAGGCAGAAAAGGACAAAAGGGGGCATCGCCACTGGCGAAGCCCCCCGGTCGGATGGTGCCGGATGCCGTCAGGTCAGGCCAGGCAGCTTTCGAGCCCCTTCAGGATCGCCTCGCGCGGCAGATCCACACCGATGAACACCATCTTGGTGACCGGCGTCTCGTCGGCCCACTTGGCGCCGATATCGCTGCCCATCAGCTGGTGCACGCCCTGGAACACGACCTTGCGGTCCACCCCATCCATATAGAGCACGCCCTTGTAGCGCAGCAGCTTCTCGCCATAGACCGACAGGATGCCCGACAGGAATTCCTCGAGCTTGCCGTAGTGGAACGGCTTGTCGCTGCGGAACACGAACGACGCGATGCGGTCGGTGTGGTGGTGATGATGGTGGTGGTCGTGCGCGTGACCGTGGCCATGGTCGTGATGGTCGTGGCCGCAGTGCTCGTCATGCACGTGGCCATGATCGTGGTCATGGTCGTGGTCGTGATCGTCGGCGCGCAGGAAGTCGGGGTCGATCTCGAGCTTCTCGTTGAGGTTGAAGCCACGCAGGTCGAAGATCGTGTCGATCGGCGCTTCACCGAAATGCGCGGTGCGGATCGGCGCGCGCGGATTCATGTGGAGCAGGCGGTGGCGCAGGTCGGCCACCTCCTTTTCGTCGACGAGGTCCGATTTGGTGATGAAGATCGCATCGGCAAAGCCGACCTGGCGCTGCACCTCTTCCTGCTTGTCGAGCTGCATGTTGGCGTGCTTCGCGTCGACGAGCGTGATCACCGCATCCAGCAGATAGCGCGCGGCGATTTCCTCGTCCATGAAGAACGTCTGTGCGACCGGGCCCGGATTGGCCACGCCCGTCGTCTCGATGACGACGCGGTCGAAGTCGAACTCGCCCGCGTCGCGGCGCGTGAGCAGATCGGACAAGGCCTGCACGAGGTCCCCGCGGATCGTGCAGCAGATGCAGCCGTTGCTCATCTGCACGATCTGTTCGCGGCCATCCTGCACGAGGATTTCGTTGTCGATGTTCTCCTCGCCGAATTCGTTCTCGATCACGGCGATCTTCATGCCGTGCTGTTCGTTGAGAATTCGCTTGAGCAGCGTCGTCTTGCCGCTGCCGAGGAAGCCGGTCAGGATCGTGACCGGGATCATTTTGGACATGTTGTTCTCCGAGTCCGATAGATAAATCGATTCCGCCTTCAGTGCGCGTGCGCGCCGGCCTCGATGCGTTTGCCGCATTCGGCGCAGACGCCGTTGACGGTCAGCTCCACGTGCTCCACGGCAAAACCGCTCGGCACCTTCGGCGTGGCCACGCGCGGCGGCGCGCCCGCGGCTTCGAGGCAATAGGTGCGGTCGCACCGCGTGCAATGGAAGTGGCTGTGCTGGCGGTGCACCTGCGCGCGCGCGGCCTCGTGCTCGACGAGGCTGAAGCGGAAGACGCGGTCGTTGCCCGCGCGCTTCTGCGCGATGCCCTGCTCGACCAGCCAGTCGAGCACGCGGTAGACGGTGACGCGGTCCACGCCGGCCTCGGCGGGCAGGGTGTCGATCACGGCCTGGTGCGTCATGGCGTCGTCGCTGCCGATCAGGCACGCCAGGATGGCCACGCGCGGCTGCGTCACGCGGGCGCCGAGCAGGCGCAGACGCTCCTGCGCGACGTCGTGCGGAGCGGCCTGAGGCGCGGAATGCAAAGTGGGGCGGGTCATGCGGGCCATTTAACCATAGGGCCCCCTTCGATGCAATTCAGTTGCGGAAGCGCGTCCGCAACGGCGTGCTCCGAATGCGCCGTCCAGATGTGCGTTTCTCGCGGGTTAACCCCGCTACCTGCGCGTTGTTCGCGGCGGCTAACATCCACCTCCGGCTCCGCCTGTACGCGGGGCTGGTGGCCGCCTTCCACCCATACATTTTGCCGATGGTCACTCGTGCGCTTCCGATATGGATCGCACGACCGGAAAGATCCGCAACACGCGGGCGTCCGACGGCAAACGGCGGTCTCGAGGCACTGGAGCAGGGAATACAGGAGAGCATGATGAAACGAGTTGCAGTACATTTCGCGGCCGCGCTGGCAGTTGCCGGCGTGGTGGCATCGACGGGTACGTTCGCGCAGGATTTCCCGGGCAGCAAGCCCGTGCAGGCCGTGGTGCCGTTCGCGGCCGGTGGCCCGACCGACAAGGTCTCCCGTGAACTCACGGCGATCATGTCCAAGCATCTGGGCACCACGATCGTGATCGAGAACCTCGGTGGCGCCGGCGGCACCATCGGCGCCAAGAAGGTCGTGCAGGCCAAGAACGACGGCTACACCATCCTGATCCACCATATCGGCATGTCCACGGCACCGGCGCTGTACCGGAACCTGGGCTTCGACCCGCTCAAGGACTTCGAGATGGTCGGCGAGATCGCCGACGTGCCGATGGTGATGGTCGGCAACAAGAACCTGCCGCCGGCCACGTTCAAGGAGCTGCTGCCGTACGTGAAGGCCAACGCCAGCAAGCTGTCGCTGGCCAACGCCGGTATCGGCTCGGCCTCGCACCTGTGCGGCCTGCTGTTCCAGAGCGCGATCCAGACCGAACTGACCACCGTGCCCTACAAGGGCACCGCGCCGGCGCTGACCGATGTGCTGGGCGGCCAGGTCAACCTGATGTGCGACCAGACGACCAACATCGCCGGCCAGCTGAAGGCGGGTTCGCTGAAGCCGTACGCGGCCATGCAGCAGCGTCGCGTGGAAGCGTTCAAGGACATTCCGACCGCGGCCGAACAGGGCCTGCCGGGCGTGGAAGTCAAGATCTGGCACGCGATGTACGCGCCGAAGGGCACGCCGAAGGCCGTGATCGACAAGCTGTCGGCCGCGCTGCAGAAGTCGGTAACCGATCCGACGTTCCGCGCCAAGATGGCGGAACTCGGCGCCGAGGCCGTGCCGGCCCAGCGCGCCACGCCGGACTCGCTGCGCGTGTTCCTCGCGTCGGAAATCGACAAGTGGACGCCGGTCATCAAGAAGGCGGGCGTCTACGCGGACTGAGCGCCGACGCTGCAACACCAAAGGCCATGCCGCGAGGCATGGCCTTTTTTTTGTGCCTATATTGGGAATTTCGCGTCCCCCTTGAAAGCCGCGCCGGTGGCGCCACCTACCGACCTGACAGACATCAACGAGGCACCATGGAACAGTATCACGGCACTACCATCGTCAGCGTCCGCCGCGGCAACCAGGTCGCGCTGGGCGGTGATGGCCAGGTCACTCTGGGCAATATCGTCATGAAGGGTTCGGCGCGCAAGGTGCGCCGTATCTACAACGGCAAGGTGCTGGTCGGGTTTGCCGGCAGCACGGCCGATGCGTTCTCGCTGCTGGACCGCTTCGAGGCCAAGCTCGAAAAGTACCAGGGCAACCTGACCCGCGCGGCGGTGGACCTCGCCAAGGACTGGCGCTCGGACCGCGCGCTGCGCCGGCTCGAGGCCATGCTTATTACCGCGGACAAGGACACCACGCTCGTCATTACCGGCAACGGTGACGTGCTCGACCCCGAAGGCGGCATCGCGGCCATCGGCTCGGGCGGCGTGTACGCGCAGTCCGCCGCCAAGGCGCTGATGGAGAACACCGACCTGTCCGCGAAGGACGTGGTCGAGAAGTCGCTGACCATCGCCGGCGAACTCTGCATCTACACGAATACCAATTTCGTCATCGAGACGCTCGAGTAAGCGTCGCTCTGAACGGATTCCCATGTCGCATACCATGACCCCGTCGGAAATCGTTTCCGAACTCGACAAGCACATCATCGGCCAGAACAAGGCCAAGAAGGCCGTGGCCGTGGCGCTGCGCAACCGCTGGCGCCGCCAGCAGGTTCAGGACCCGCTGCGCCAGGAAATCACGCCGAAGAACATCCTGATGATCGGACCGACCGGCGTCGGCAAGACCGAGATCGCGCGCCGCCTGGCCAAGCTGGCCGACGCGCCGTTCATCAAGATCGAGGCGACCAAGTTCACGGAAGTGGGCTACGTCGGCCGCGACGTCGATACGATCGTGCGCGATCTGGCCGAGATGGCCGTGAAGCAGACGCGCGAGTCGGAGACCAAGAAGGTCCGCACCAAGGCGGAAGACGCCGCCGAGGACCGCCTGCTCGACGTGCTGCTGCCCCCGCCGCGCGATATCGGCTTCGCGCAGGGCGAGGACAAGGACTCGAACACGCGCCAGGCTTTCCGCAAGAAGCTGCGCGAGGGCTCGCTCGACGACAAGGACATCGAGCTCGAGGTGGCCGCGGGCGCGCCGAGCATGGACATCATGGGGCCGCCGGGCATGGAGGACATGACCGAGCAGATCCGCACGATGTTCGCCGGGCTGGGCCAGGGCAAGAAGCATCGCCGCAAGATGAAGGTCAAGGAAGCGTTCAAGCTGCTGATCGACGAAGAGGCCGCGAAGCTCGTCAATGAAGAGGAGCTCAAGCTCAAGGCCATCGCCAACGTCGAGCAGAACGGCATCGTGTTCCTCGACGAGATCGACAAGATCGCGAGCCGCAGCGACGTGGGCGGCGGCGAGGTGTCGCGCCAGGGCGTGCAGCGCGATCTGCTGCCGCTGGTGGAAGGCACGACCGTGAACACGAAGTACGGCATGATCCGGACCGACCATATCCTGTTCATCGCATCGGGCGCATTCCATCTGTCGAAGCCGAGCGACCTGATTCCCGAACTGCAAGGCCGCTTCCCGATCCGCGTGGAACTGGAATCGCTGTCGGTGCAGGACTTCGAGGCCATTCTCACGCAGACCGACGCGAGCCTGACCAAGCAGTACCAGGCCCTGCTCGCCACCGAAGAGGTCGATCTGAAGTTCGCGCCGGACGGTATCCGCCGCCTGGCCGAGATCGCGTTCTCGGTCAACGAGAAGGTCGAGAACATCGGCGCGCGCCGCCTGTACACGGTCATGGAGCGCCTGCTCGAGGACCTGTCGTTCAACGCGGGCAAGTCGTCGGGCCAGACCGTGACGATCGATGCCGCGTATGTCGAAGAGCGCCTGGGCGACCTCGCCGGCAACGAGGACCTGTCGCGCTACGTGCTGTAAGCCACGGTGCGTTCCCGCTTCGCACGGAAGCGGGAACGCGGCGGCATCGTACGCGAAGGTACACGAATGCACGGGAACCACCGCGTCCGGTAAGCTTCGTAAAACTTGGTAAGTCCACTGGCGCACATGGCCCACGGATGAGACGCTTGCGCACCTTCAATGGTAACGAGCGTCGATGGGAGCGACCCGCATCTCATCGAGACGACTCCGGGGAGCATTCATGTCGCGCAATCTGTTCTACAAACGCAATCAGGTTCGAACGCGCCGCGTCGCGCTGGCCTCGGCCATGCTGCTGGCCGCGCTGACAGCCGCCACCGTGTTCCTGTGCGTGCGTCCGATGGTGACGCCCGCCAATGCCAGCACGGCAGCGCCCGAGGCCTCGGCCGGCGCCACGACGATCACGCTGCCGCTGCCTTCGACGATCCCTTCCACGATTCCCACCGATCTGCCCGCCTCGGCGCCGGCGGTCGTGGATCCGCGCGCGGGCAAGTCCGCCGACGCGGGGTCGTCAGCCGCGATGGCCACGATGGCGATGGATGCGGGCAAGCTCGTCACGCTGGCCGACCGCCATGCGAGCGATGCGCTGCGCATCGCCTCGGAGGCCAACGGCGCGCACGACGATCTGGGCTGGGACTACGTGCAGCTGCGCCTGTAAGCCGAACCCGTCGGGCGCGGCCACCGGTCAGCGCTGCACGGGACGCTTCCCGAGCTTGCGCTGGAGCGTGCGCCGATGCATGTTCAGCGCGCGCGCCGTCGCGGAAATATTGCCGTTGTGCTCGGTGAGCACGCGCTGGATATGCTCCCACTCGAGCCGGGCCACCGATAGCGGCACCGGTTCCTCGAGCGCGGCCTCGGCCGCATCTTCCGAGATCCCCGCCATCAGCGCGGTCAGGATCGAATCCACGTTGGCCGGCTTGGCCAGATACTCGTCCGCCCCCTGCTTCACGGCCGCCACGGCCGTGGCGATGCTCGCATATCCCGTCAGCACGAGGATGCGCGCGTCGGGCAACGCCGTGCGCAGCGGCGCCACCAGATGCAGTCCCGATTCCGCCGGCGCGGTGCCGGCCGCTTCCGCGGGCGGCCCCAGATGCAGGTCCAGCGTGACGTACGCGAACGCGGTGCGCGCGGCCAGCGCGAGCGCGGTCGCGCCGTTGTGCGCGACCTGTACCGCATAGCCGCGGCGCGTGAGCGCGCGCGACAGCGTGCCCGCGAACACCTCGTCGTCATCGACGACCAGGAAGGGCGTGCCGGCCAGGGGATCCACGGGAACGATTGCGGGAGCGTCGGTCATTGCGGCTTTACGTTTGGAGTTCGGACGGCGAGGCGTCGAGGTCGGGGGTCGTGACGGCGAGGGGCAGGCGCAGTTCGGCGACGGTACCGCCGCCGGGGTTGTCGTGCCACGCCAGTTGTCCGCCAAGCTGGCGCGCGGCGCTCTGTGCCAGGTACAGGCCGATGCCCTGGCCGCCATGCGTGCTCGCGACGGGGGCTTCGCCGAGGCGGGCGCGGATGGCCGGGGGAATGCCCGTGCCGCGGTCGGTGACGCAGCACGAGAGCACCGGCAGGCCCGCACCCTCGTGCGCGCCGCGATGGTCCTGCACGAGCGACAGGTCGAGCCGCAGCGCGGGCGCCGCATGCATCGCGCGGCCCGCCGCCTGCTGGCTGCGCGCGGCGTTGTCGAGCAGGATCGTCAGGATCTGCCCCACGCGCGCGACGTCCACCGCGTGCCGCGCGGCCTCGGCGCTGGCGACCGCGCGCAGCGTGGCCTGCGGATGCCGCAGCTGCCAGCGTTCCGCGAACGCGGCCAGCCACGTGCCGATGCGCTGCGGCGCCAGCGTGGCGTGGTCTTCGCGAAGGCGCGCGAGAATCGAGCGGCACAGGTCGAGCTGCTGTTCCATCGTGCGCAGGTCCGGCAGATAGCCGGCGATCGCGGTGTTGCCGCGGCCGGCATCGTCCGCGTCCGCGCGCAACTCGCCCGCGATCACCGCGAGCGTGGCCAGCGGGGTGCCGATCTCGTGCGCGACCGCGGCGGCCTGGTTGTTCAGTGCCTCCACGCGCGCTTCGCGCAGCAGCTGTTCGCGCGCGAGATTCAGCTCGGCGTCGCGCTGGCGCAGCACGCCCGAGAGCCGCGCGACGAAGAACGCGATCATCACCGCGCTGGCCACGAAGTTGAGCCACATGCCCGCGAGGTGATAGTTCACCGCGTTGTCGGGGTTGTGCAGGTTCAGCGGCACGTATTCGAGCAGCAGCAGCGAATAGCACGCGAGCGCATAGAGCGCGAGCGCCGCGACGAGGCGCCAGGGCAGGATGGCCGCGGCGATCGCCAGGCCCGGCAGATAGAACGAGACGAATGGATTGGTCGCGCCGCCCGTGAAGAACAGGATGGCCGAGAGCGCGGTCAGGTCCACCATCATCTGCGCCATCAGCTCGGCATCGGCCGGCGCGCCGCTGCGCGCGGCCAGTCCGCGCAGCCGCAGCGTGGTGAGCAGATTGAACAGCGTCTGCAGGCCGAACAGCAGCAGCAGCGGCTTGTACGGCAGGATGATGCCCGCCACGGACTCGCACGAGACGAGCAGCAGCGCCTGCCCCGCGAGCAGGGCCCACCGCAGCCGCGACAGACGCCTCAGGCTGACCAGGCTGTGACGCTCGGGAACGACGCCGGGCATGGAGAGCCACGTGGCGAGGGAGGGCGGGAACAAGTTCGTGATCACTGGAATGGAGGAACGAGCGCGGGGCACGCTCGGCCCATGACGCGAGTGTAACAATGCCATCGCACCGCTTCGGCGGATGCGACACCGTGCCGCATTCTGACGTATCCCGCGCGCTGCCAGACTATGCGGTTCGACGATGGTCCCCATGCCCTGACGCCGGGCGGGAGGCCGTGGTCTCATGGTCTAATGTCTGCTTTCCATGGAGACGTACAAGATGCAAGCCTTTCCCCGCGCGGCGTTGGCCGTGATGTCTGCCGCCGCGCTCTTCGCCAGCGGCGCGGCCTTCGCCCAGGTCGATGTCACCAACGCCTGGGTGCGTGGCACGGTGCCCGCGCAGACCGCCTCGGGCGCGTTCATGACCATTCACGCGCACGACGCCGCGAAGCTCGTGGGCGTGTCGTCGCCGGTCGGCACCGCCGAGCTGCACGAGATGAAGATGGAGAACAACGTGATGCGCATGCGTCCGGTCGGTTCGCTCGATCTGCCGAAGATGCAGAACGTCGAGCTCAAGCCCGGCGGGTATCACGTGATGCTGATGGACCTGAAGACGCAGTTGAAAGCCGGCGACAAGGTGCCGCTGACGCTGAAGATCGAGCAGGGCGGCAAGGTCGTCGAACAGCGTGTGACCGCCGAGGTGCGCGACCTGACCGCGCAGGCGGCGCAGCCGGGTGCGCCCGCGGGCGGCATGGCCCACGGCGACCATAAGCATTGATCAGCCCGGCACCGGTCAGCCCCGGAGGCTGATCGGCGCCTCGGCCGGCGACTGGCCGGCCTGCGCGACGAGCGCGGCCGCCTGCGCCACACGCTCGCGCAGCCATGTGTGGCCGGGATCCGCCTCGGCGCGCGCGTGCCACAGCATGCTGCAGGTAAAGTCCGACAATGCATCGGACTTGAACGGCGGCGCGAACACCGCGTAACGCGCGTCGTCCTCGATGGCCGCCAGCGTGCGGCGCGCGGTGGTCAGCACGAGGTTGGTCCCCGCGATCAGCGCGGGTGCGACGCTCCAGTGCGGAACCGTGCAGGCGATCTTGCGGCGGCCGCCGAGCTTCGCCACGGCGGTATCGATCGCGTCCATGGGCTCGCTGGCATTCGCCACCAGCACGTGCGAACGCGCGAGGTAGGCCACCTGATCGAGCCGGCCGTTGTCGCGCACTGTCGCGGCATCCACCACACAGGCATACCCATCCTCGAACAGCGGTGTCTCCCGCACGCCTTCGGGCCGGTAGGCGAACACGCCGATGGCCAGGTCCGCCTCGCCGTCCGCCACCTGCGCGGTCATCGCTTCGCGGCTGGCCTGCGACACCGTCAGATCGACGTTCGGCGCGGCCTTGCGCAGCGTGCGCAGCAGATGCGGGAGCACCACGAGTGCCCCGTAGTCGGACATCGCGAGCCGGAACGTGCGGCGCGCGGTGGATGGCTGGAAGCTCGTGGGGCCGAGCAGGATGCGCACCTGCGCGAGGGCCTCGGCAAGCGGTGCCGCCAGTTCATGCGCGCGCGGCGTCAGCACGAGGCCGCCCTGGCCACGCACGAGCAGGGGATCGTCGAGCAACTGGCGCAGCCGGCCCAGCGAATGGCTGACCGCGGGCTGGCTCAGCTGCAGCCGCAGCGCCGCGCGCGAGATATGGCGTTCCGCGAGCAGTGCCTCGAGCACGACGAGCAGGTTGAGATCGATTCCGCGCAGGCTGTTCATATTTATTCGTCGGACGAATGTCAGGTCAATTTAGTGCGATTGTGACATTCGTCCGGACGATTTGCCAGCGTGGCTTTCCTTTTCCGCAGGCAATCGGGGCACAGGCACAGCTGGTCCGGCACGAGTCCGCTGGCGGGCAGGAACGGCTCGTGCGCGCACCAGCAGGTGGAGAGCCCGGCGACGTAGCCGCACACGAACGCCGCGCCGCACTGGCTGCAGCGGCTGGCCAGTGCCTCGGGAACCGTGGCGGTGTGGGTGGGGTCGGTCATAGGTGGTGACATCTTTTACAGGCGCGATCGTTCTCGATTGTTGTCGAGCCCGCGCGAACTTGTTTTAAAATCGGCGCCTGTCTCGGTGCGCGGCTGCAAAGCGGCGGAAATGCCACGCGCGCCAGCCATTGCCATCTTACCTGTTGAAACATTCAAGTCTTCCAGCCATGACCGACGACCAACCCGGGCCTGCCACCACCTCGATTGCCGCTATTGCGCCTGCGCTCAAGGCCGAGATTCTGGCCGAGGCGCTGCCCTATATCCGCAAGTTCCACGGCAAGACCATCGTGGTCAAGTACGGTGGCAACGCCATGACCGAGGAGAAGCTCAAGCACGGGTTCGCGCGCGACGTGATCCTGCTGAAGCTCGTCGGCATGAACCCGGTGGTCGTGCACGGCGGCGGTCCGCAGATCGATGACGCGCTGAAAAAGATCGGCAAGGTCGGCACGTTCGTGCAGGGTATGCGCGTGACCGACGAGGAAACCATGGAAGTCGTGGAATGGGTGCTCGGCGGCGAAGTCCAGCAGGACATCGTGATGCTGATCAACCAGTACGGCGGCCAGGCCGTGGGCCTCACGGGCAAGGACGGCGGCCTGATCCGCGCCAAGCGCCTGCAGATGCCGGACCGCGAGAACCCGGGCGCCTTCCTCGACATCGGCTACGTGGGCGATATCGAGGCGATCAACCCGGCCGTGGTGCGCGCGCTGCAGGACGACGCGTTCATCCCCGTGATCTCGCCGATCGGCTTCTCCGACGATGGCCAGGCGTACAACATCAACGCGGACGTGGTCGCGGGCAAGATGGCCGAGATCCTGAAGGCCGAGAAGCTGGTCATGATGACCAATATCCCGGGCGTGATGGACAAGAAGGGCAACCTGCTGACCGACCTGTCCGCGCGCGAGATCGAGGAGCTGTTCGCGGACGGCACGATCTCGGGCGGCATGCTGCCGAAGATCTCGTCGGCGCTCGACGCCGCCAAGAGCGGCGTGAACTCGGTGCACATCATCGACGGCCGCATCGAGCATTCGCTGCTGCTCGAAATCCTGACCGAACAGGCGTTCGGTACGCTGATCCGCTCGCACTGAGCACCCTCGGGGGCGGCCGGGCGCTATCGGACGTCCTCCCCCTTCCCCCCCTTTTTCCTCTCCCGGCGTGAACTCCAGACAACCGATCTCGCGCCGCGCCCTCACGCGGACGCCGCTCGCGGGCAAGCGCCTTGCCGCCCGCGTCGTACGACGCCCGGCCGGCAACCTGTCCGGCCCCGACGTGTGGCTGTTCGACCTCGACAACACGCTGCACGACGCCTCCCACGCGATCTTCCCGGCCATCAACCGGCTGATGACCGAATATGTCGCGCGCGTGCTCGACACCGATGCCGCCACCGCCAGCCAGGTCCGTGTTGATTATTGGCAACGGTACGGCGCGACATTGCTGGGTATGATCCGACATCATGGCGTGGATCCCGACGACTTCCTGCGCGCGGCCCACGCGTTTCCCGAACTCGGCGACATGGTGCGGGTGCAGCGTGGGCTTGCCGCGCATCTGCGCCGGTTGCCGGGCCGCAAGATCCTGATCACGAACGCGCCGCGCGACTACGCGCGCGCGGTCATGGCGATTGCCGGCATCGACCGTTTTTTCGAGCGGGTGATTGCCGTGGAGGACATGTGGGTGCACGGCCATTTGCGGCCCAAGCCCGATCGGCGCATGCTGCGCCGGTGGCTGGCGCGCGCGCGCGTGCCCGCGCACCGCGCCATTCTGGTCGAGGACACGCTGTCCCACCTGAAGCACTATGCGGGCACGGGCATCCGGACCGCCTGGATCACCGGGCATCTGCGCACGCTGGCGCCGTCGCGGCCGCATGCGGTGCCCGCGACCGCCACGAACGACGACGCGGCCATGCGCGCGACGATCGCCGAAGAGGACGCGCGGCATGCCGCGCACGTCACGCAGGAGCGGTCGGTGACGCTGGTGGCGGCGGAAAGCCAGGTACCCCCGAATGGGGGACGGCAGGCAGGCGAAGTGGGTACGAGCGATGTCCGCGCGCCACAGTCGCAGCCCGATTCGGCGCCTCGGGTGCGTGCCCGTGTGGTCAACCGGCCACGTTATGTGAACATAAAAGTACAATCGCTGGATCACCTCATCAAACAATAAAAAGGTACTGGGTCATGAATCAAACCATCGCACGACACATGGGGAGCGAATCGGGAAACCAGGCTGGCGCGCAGGTCGCCGCCGAACTGGCCGAGACGGAAGCCGGGGCGGAGGGCACGTCGGCGCGCAAGCGGCCGCGTCCGGGGGAACGCCGCATCCAGATCCTGCAGACGCTGGCCGGCATGCTCGAGCATCCGCGCGGGGAAAAGATCACGACCGCGGCGCTGGCCGCGCGCCTCTCGGTCTCGGAGGCCGCGCTGTACCGCCACTTCGCGAGCAAGGCGCAGATGTTCGAGGGCCTGATTGCGTTTATCGAGCAGACCGTCTTCGGCCTCGTGAACCAGATCACGCTGCAGGAAGAACACGGCCTGCGCCAGGCGCAGGCGATCGTGCGCATGCTGCTGTCGTTCGCGGAGAAGAATCCGGGCATGACGCGCGTGCTGACCGGCGAGGCGCTGGTCGGCGAACACGAGCGGCTGCAGGAGCGGATCAACCAGATGGTCGATCGCATCGAGGCCTCGCTGCGCCAGTGCCTGAAGGTGGCCGTCACGCAGGGCGCGTTTCCGTCCGATGCCGATATCCCCGTGCGTGCCGCGCTGATCATGGCCAGCGTGCAGGGACACTGGCACCGCTACGCGAAGAGCGGCTTCCGCAAGCTGCCCGGCGAGTACATCGACGGCCAGCTGCGCGTACTGCTGGGGTGAATCGCCGCCGGTGACCCGCCGGGCCGACTTGCACTATAATCGCCGTGTCGCGCCGATTTGATGACTGGCTTGCGGGCGCGCGGTAGCAGGGAAGATTCCGGGAAATTCGAGCCGGAACCAGCCTTGCCGCCAATATAAATGCGGCTAAAGAGGTTGGTCGATGCCCGGCATCCACCGCGCGGAGTCTCCGCGAAAAGCCCGATTTGGCCGCGTTGCAATGACGCATCGCCAGTCGGGTTTTTTTATGCCTGTCGCCAACGGGCCTGCTCCATGACCGATGTTGCTCCTCCTGCCGCAGTATTGAGCGTCGCCGATGCGCCGAACGACTCCGTCGGCATCGTCACGCCGCAACGCATGCATTTCGCCGAACCGCTGAAGCTGCGCAACGGCAGCCAGCTGTCCGGCTACGACCTGATGGTGGAAACCTACGGCACGCTCAACGCCGGGCGGACGAACGCCGTGCTGGTGTGCCATGCCCTCAACGCCTCGCACCACGTGGCGGGCGTATACGCTCACGACCCGCGCGATGTCGGCTGGTGGGACAACATGGTCGGCCCGGGCAAGCCGCTCGATACGGACCGGTTCTTCGTGATCGGGGTGAACAACCTCGGCTCGTGCTTCGGTTCGACCGGCCCGATGAGCGTCAATCCGGACACGGGCACGCCCTACGGCGCGCTGTTTCCCGTGGTGACCGTCGAGGACTGGGTCGATGCGCAGGCGCGCGTGGCCGACGCGTTCGGCATCACGCAGTTCGCGGCGGTGATGGGCGGCAGCCTCGGCGGCATGCAGGCGCTGGCCTGGAGCCTCAAGTATCCCGAGCGGCTGCGCCATTGCATCGTCGTGGCGTCCACGCCGAAGCTGTCGGCGCAGAACATCGCGTTCAACGAGGTCGCGCGCAGCGCGATCCTGTCGGACCCGGACTTCCATGGCGGCAACTACTACGCGCACAACGTCAAGCCCAAGCGCGGCCTGCGCGTGGCCCGCATGATCGGGCACATCACGTATCTGTCGGACGAGGACATGGCCGAGAAATTCGGCCGCTCGCTGAAGGCCGAGGACATCCGCTTCTCGTTCGACGTCGAGTTCCAGGTGGAGAGCTATCTGCGCTATCAGGGCGACAAGTTCGCCGAGTACTTCGACGCGAACACGTATCTGCTGATCACGCGCGCGCTCGACTACTTCGATCCGGCGCTGGCCTTCGGCGGCGACCTCACGCGCGCCATGGCCGGAACGCAGGCGAGCTTCCTGGTGGCAAGCTTCACGACCGACTGGCGCTTTGCCCCGAGCCGCAGCCGCGAGCTCGTCAAGGCGCTGCTCGACAACAAGCGCCCGGTGTCGTACGCCGAGATCGAGGCGCCGCACGGACACGACGCCTTCCTGCTCGACGATCCGCGTTATCACAACCTGATGCGCGCGTATTACGACCGCATTGCCGAGGAGATTGGCGTATGAATGCCGCATCCCATCCCGACGTGCTGGCCCTGCGCCCGGATTTCCGCGCGATCGCGCGCTGGGTCGAGCCGAATTCCACGGTGCTCGACGCGGGCTGCGGCGACGGCAGCCTGCTGAACGTGCTGCAGCGCGAGCTCGGCGTGCAGGCGTACGGCATCGAGATTCGCGACGAGGGCGTGCTGGCGTGCGCGCAGAAGGGCGTGCACGTGATTCAGCAGAACCTCGAGGGCGGGCTCGCGCTGTTCGAGGACAAGAGCTTCGACACCGTGATCCTGTCGCAGACGCTGCAGACGATCCACAACACCGCGCAGGTGCTGCGCGACACGCTGCGCGTGGGGCGCGAGTGCATCGTCTCGTTCCCGAACTTCGGATACTGGCCGCATCGGCTGTCGGTGTTCCGCGGGCGCATGCCGGTGTCCGAGTCGCTGCCTTACCAGTGGTACAACACGCCGAACGTGCGCGTGCTGACGATCAGCGACTTCGAGGCGCTGGCGCCCAAGGTGGGCCTGCGCGTGGTCGATCGCGTGGTCATGCACGAAGGCGTGACCGTCAACTGGGGCTTCAACTGGCGCGGCAGCCTCGCGGTCTATCGGGTTTGCGCGGTCTGATCCCGATTGACG